>JAYNHH010000058.1:0-1956 GCA_038107835.1 Alphaproteobacteria bacterium | reverse complement strand
CGATCAATCTAATAGTTGATTTCGATCTCGATCCGGCGGTTCACCGACCGGCCGTCGGCGGTGCTGTTGCTCTCAATCGGTTTTGACTCGCCATAGCTGACGGCCTGCATGCGGCTTGCCGGAATCATGCCGGTATCCTCAAGCGCCTGAACAACGCTGGCTGAGCGCGCGGCCGCCAGGTCCCAGTTATCGCGGAACTGCGAGCCAAAGATCAAAGGCACATCGTCAGTGTGGCCGGACACGGTGATCTTGCCGCTACCCTCGGCATTGACGCCGGCAATATTGGCCATGATTTCCTTTGCCGAATCTGTCAGCTCAGCTGATCCCGACGGAAAAGCGCCGCCGGCACCAACCGTGATGATCACCTTGTCCTCCTCGCGCTCAACCGCGACGAGTCCCTCACCGATCTCCTGACGCAGGGCAACTTTCAGCTCATCCTCGGCGACCTTGGCCTTTTCATTCTTGTTCTGCTGTTCGGATGCGGCATCTTGCGTTGCCTGATCGGCAGCAGTCAGTGCCTCAAGCGCGGCACTCGCATCAGCCATCAACTGGCCTAATTCTTCATTCAGCCCACCAATCAGCACTTCCTGATCGGTTTTACCATTGGCGTCCTGCGCCTTTTCAATGGCGTTCATCGTCTGGCGCAGCAATTGTGGCAGATCCTTCTGCTCGGACTCAGTTGCGGTGAAGTTGACGACGACTTTCTCGCCGAGTGTCTCCACCTCAATCTCGCCGCGAGCAATGGCGTCCTCGAGTGCGCGGACAATGTCCTCCGCCGCTTCGCTCTCGCCGCCATTATCGTCCTTTTTCTTTTGGTTCAGCTCGAGATCAGGTTGCGCTGTGCTGGTTGTCTGCTGCGTCATATCTGTCGAGATTGACGGGTTTGGCGATGGGCTAAAATTCAGTGACAGGATTGTCGTTCCCTTAGGCTGTTCGACAATCGGCACCACACGCTGCACACCAAAGGCGTTTTTCAGCGATCCTGAAATCTGTTTGAATTTCGGCACGTTGAATTCGGCGAATGACAGTATCAAAACGAAGAACGCCATCAGGAGTGTGGCCATGTCGGCAAAGGTGGCCATCCAGGCTGGCGCCCCTACAGGGGGGCACTTCTTACATTCAGGGCAGCCTTCCTCAAATTCGACTACCTCTTCTTCTTCTTCACCATCAACTTCTGCGGCATCAGCCATTTTTTATCTCCAGCAAAATCATCAGTGCCTGTCTCAGCTTAGGCATCGGCCATTTGGGCCTGAAGTTTTGGCGGCAGGCTGGACAGCATTATATCCTGAATGTTTCTTGGTGACTCGCCCCGGGCAATGTTTCGGAGCCCTTCGACCACCATCTCACGATATACAACTTCATATGCTGTGTAGCCCTCGAGCTTAAGAACCATTGGTGCAAAAACAATATTGGCAATGAAGGCTCCATAAAGCGTCGTCAACAATGCAACCGCCATCGCCGGTCCAATCGCTTTTGGGTCAGCCATGTTGCCAAGCATCAGAACGAGCCCGATAAGTGTGCCGATCATTCCCATCGCTGGGGCCAGATCAACCCAGGCCTTAACGATTGTCTGATTAGCTTCATGGCGTGATTTCATGGATTTGATCTCCATTGTCAGTTGGCCAGCAAGTTTGTTCTCGTCGGCACCATCAACCAGCATTTGGAGGCCTTTTTCAAAAAATGGGTCTGGCACGTCTTGACCTTCCAGCGCCATCATTCCGTCTTTGCGGGCGATGCCGGCAAGGTCAGTCATTCGCTCAACCATATCTGGGAGTTTTTTCACTGGCGGAAAAAAGGCTTTGCCCATTGCGCCAAAGCTGCCGAGAAAAGCGGGCAGGGGACAGTTGTACATTACGGCGAAGAACGTACCACCACCAACAATGGCCAGCGATGGTGGGTCAATAAATGGCGACACGCCACCACCCAGCAACATGGCAAGTACGATCATTCCGACGG
>JAYNHH010000057.1:0-2610 GCA_038107835.1 Alphaproteobacteria bacterium | reverse complement strand
GACAAGGAAGTTCTCGAAGCGGCCGACGCCTTTGGCGCCGACTACAGGCAGCGCCTGTTCGGGGTGCAGATCCCGCTGGCGTTGCCGAATATCTTTGCCGGTGTGAACCAGACGATCATGATGTCACTGGCGATGGTCGTGATTGCCTCGATGATCGGAGTGAAGGGGCTTGGCCTGCCGGTGTTGCGGGCGATTTCCAACCAGTACCTGGCGCTGGGTCTTTTAAATGGGCTGGCAATTGTAACCCTTGCGATTATTTTTGACCGCGTTTCTCAAGAATATGGACGGCGTCTGCAGGCACACCGTCAGGGAGCAGATCATGGCTAAGGTGAAAATTAAGATCAAAAATCTTTATAAGATTTTTGGAAATAACCCCAAAGCAGCCATGGCACATGTTAGGGATGGCGCAAGCAAGCAAAGCCTGCTTGATGATCACCGCCATGTCCTCGGCCTTCGAGACATTAATCTGGACATTCCTGAGAAAAAAATTCAGGTGGTAATGGGTTTGTCAGGGTCTGGAAAGTCAACCCTGATTAGGCATATTAATCGTTTGATTGAGCCAACTGAGGGCCAGGTTATTGTGGATGGTGAGGATGTGCTTGCCATGTCACAGGAAGATTTGCGAGAGTTTCGCCGCCACAAATCTTCAATGGTTTTTCAGAAATTTGCATTGTTACCACATCGCACTGTGGCTCAGAATGCGGCTTACGGACTTACTATTCAGGGCATTTCCGAGGGTGAAGCTCAGGAACGTGCACAACGTTGGATTGATCGAGTTGGTTTGGGAGGGTTTGAAAATCATTTTCCAGCGCAGCTTTCTGGCGGCATGCAGCAGCGTGTGGGACTTGCCCGGGCACTGGCAACAGATGCCGAAATCCTGTTGATGGATGAGGCCTTCTCAGCGCTTGACCCGCTGATCCGTACCGATATGCAGGATATTCTTCTTGATTTGCAGGAAGAGCTCCACAAGACGATTGTTTTCATCACGCATGATCTCGATGAGGCGCTGCGGATTGGTGACCAGATTGCCATCCTGCGTGACGGTGAATCAATCCAGCAGGGCGACCCGCAGGATATTATCATGCGGCCTGCAGATGATTACATTTCTGACTTCATCAAGGATATTAATCGTGGCCGGGTTATTGAGGTTCGGTCTGTAATGACAAAGGCCCAACGCGCATCTGGTCCAAAACTGGCCATGGATATGGCTTTGGAGGATGCACTCCAGGCGTTGGCATTGTCGAACAAAGGTTCAGGCGCAGTTGTTGATGGCTCTGGAAAGACTGTGGGAAAAATTGAAATGAACGCGGCAATTACGGCTATTGCCCGTCCAGACAGGTCTGGCGCTACGCCTCGCTACAAGTAAGTTGAAAAAACATTTTGGTTGGTGAAATGACTGAAATTGCCGAACTAACCTTAGAGCAAATTTCAGCTCTTATTTACGAGGTGATGATCGCCAATGGCTGTGACGATGCAAACGCCGCAGCCCTTGCTGATATTATGTCCCGGGCAGAGCGTGATGGCTCTCACTCGCACGGCCTATTCCGTGTGCCTGGCTATGTCAAGGCATTGCGCTCTGGCAAGGTTGATGGCAAAGCAAAGCCAGTGGTTACCAAAAGGACGCCCGCCATCATTCACGTTGATGGGCGGGGCTGTTTTGCCCCACTGGCCCAGGCTGCTGGGCTACCCGTTCTTGCCGAGGCCACAGCTGAGATCGGCGTCGCCGCGCTGTCACTCACAGGGGTTCATCATTTCGCCGCGCTCTGGCCGGAGACCGAATATCTGGCGGATCGTGGTCTCGTCGGCATTGCCTGCACGGCCTATATGCCGATGGTTGCGCCAGCCGGATCGAAGGCCGCATTGTTTGGCACCAACCCCATTTCCTTTGCCTGGCCACGTCCGGGAAAGACGCCGGTCTGCTATGACATGGCAACGGCTGCCATGGCGATGGGTGACGTGCAGATTGCGGCGCGTGATGGCAGGAGCGTTCCACCGGGAACGGGTCTCGATGCCGATGGCCAGCCAAGCACTGACCCGGCAGCCATCGCCAAGGGTGTCCTGTTGCCCTTCGGCGGCTACAAGGGCTCAGCAATCGCCATGATGGTCGAGCTGCTGGCGGCGGGCCTGACGGGCGAGCAGTTCAGCTTTGAGGCGCGGGAAAATGACAATGGTGATGGCGGCCCGCCGCGTGGCGGCGAGATGGTGATCGGTCTATCGCCAGACTTGATTGCCGGGGATGGCTGGCAGGCGCATGTTGAGGGGTTCATGGACCGTTTGACCGCGCTGGACGGTGTGCGCATTCCAGGTGCGCGCCGGCATCAAAACCGTCTTGATAAAGGTCCGCGCCAGATCAATGCGACCCTGATCGAGACCATCACTGCGCTGAAATAGCTGTCAGCCCTCGCCTAGCGGCCTTTCCAGACAGGGTCACGTTTTTCGGCAAAGGCCTTGAAACCCTCAAGTCCGTCCTCCGAATTATAGAGCTTGTCGACAGTTGCCAGCTGCATTTTCGTGACCTTGTTCAGGATATCCTGAAACTTCATGTTTTCAGCCTCACGGGCAACTTCCTTGATCGCGGCAAAGACCAGCGGTGGCCCTGACTCCAGCAAT
>JAYNHH010000056.1:0-2737 GCA_038107835.1 Alphaproteobacteria bacterium | reverse complement strand
CCGCCCGATTACAAATCGGGTGCTCTACCAATTGAGCCACACCAGCACTGCGCTGCGTTTTACCAGAGTTTTGGCCAGCGTCAATAGCTTTGACCGTCTTTTTGAGAATTTGCGCCCTGATTGCCCGCCAGATAGCTCAGCCCGTTCCCCACCATTCTGCTGGCCCCTTGCCACCTGGCAGTGCGGGCTGGCGGTAGGCTGTCCGAACCATGGTGGCAAGCTCCTGTATCGGCGCGTTGTTGACATTATTGCGCACATATTGAAAGACGCCATATTCCGGCAAAGCGGGAAGCCCGGCTTCTGCTGGCACTTCGGTCCAGTCAGACCGCTGCGAGCCACGCAGGGCGCAGACGATGGCGATATCAGCGCTGATAAAGGCACTGAAAGCCGTAAAACCGGTCGAATCGACGGCGTATTCCCAGGGAATGCCCTCGGCATCGAGCGCGGCCAGGCCGGACTGCCGGAAAATACATTTGGCATCAAATGAGATTGGCAGGGGACGCCGCCTCCAGACCTTTCCACCGCGCGCGCCGTACCAGACAAACGGTTCAACACACAGCAGATCACCTGTGCCAGCCTGTGGCAATTCCGTTGTCAGAATGATGTCGGGAACGCCTGCGGCAAATCTCTCTTTCAAAAAGCAGGTGTTTGAGGATTTCAGCCTGACCTTCACGCGCGGGTAGGCGGCATTGAACTCGCGCAGAATGTTGGGGATATGCGGATATATGATGTCGTAGGGAACGCCGAAGGTGATCTCACCCTCAAATTGTGGACATGTCAGGCGGCCCCACGCCTCATCATTCAGCGCCACCATACGGCGACCATACCCCAGCAGCTGCTCGCCCTGTCCGGTCAGTTCGACCGTGCGGCCAACACGTTTCAGCAAGGTCTGGTCAAGATTCTGTTCCATGCGCTTGATCTGCATGGAGACCGCCGATTGGGTCAGATGCAGTTTGCTGGCCGCCCGCGTTACGCCGCCAAGTTCGGCAACCGCCACAAATGACTGCAATGCCGTCAGATCGAGATTCCGATACATATCACGCCTCCTTATGCGTCACTGCACAATTGATCATTTTTCATTTTGGGTGGCGTTAACCATAATCATCAATATTGGTGGTGGGTTTGATCCATCACATAACGAAATGGAAAGGATCAGAGAATGTCATCAATCGTTCATACCTTCCGTCGTTTTATTGTTTTGAGTATCTGTTCTGTACGACACCCCTCTGTTGCGCTGGCTCGGTATTGTGATGCGGTGGCGCTATGGCGCTCGCGCCGGGCGCTGGCCGATCTCAGTGACGACCAGCTTCTGGATATCGGTTTGACAAGTGAGGATGTGCAGCGTGAGATCAACCGCCCTTTCTGGGCAGACAGAGCGCCCTGGGCGGCCGATGTGGATGTGCGGTATGGCGAGATATATCTGCGGGGGCGGCCTTTGCATAAGGTCCGGTCATTCTATCGGGAACGAGGCCGGCCCGTGATCAGCGATCACCCCTGAGCCATAAATGCCGGGTCATCATTACTGCACCCATGGTGCTAGACAGTAACATGAAATAATGACCCGTTTCACCGACGACGCAACCATCGCTTTCATGTTCCCTAGCGGTGGTTGCGTCACCCGATGCACAGCCTGATAAATTATCAAGCCCCCGTCTTTGCCACATAGAGTGCGATGGCGGCAGCATTCGAGACATTCAAACTATCGGCGTCACTTTCGATCTCGATCTGCACAAGATGATCACAATGGTCCCGCGTCAAGCGCCGCAGCCCCGGCCCCTCGGCTCCCATCACGATGGCAAGACGGGGAAATTGCGAGAGAGACTGCACCCCCATCCGGGCATCGCCGGCAAGGCCGACAACGGTAATGTCTGCGGCCTGCAGCATTTCGATGGCCCGTGCCAGATTGACAACACGCACCAGTGGCACATGCTCAAGTGCGCCGGTTGCCGTGCGGGCAAGCGCGCCACTCTCCTCGGGGGCGTTGCGATGGGTGGCGATCATTGCGGTCACGCCAAAAGCGCGCGCTGAACGCATGATGGCACCGACATTGCGCGGATCGGATAGCTGGTCGAGCAGGATCACCCTGAGTGGTGTCCTGCCGGCGCTGGCCAGAATGTCTTCAAGCTGCGGTGGATCAAGTGGCCACACCGCCGCGACCATGCCTTGATGCACGGCTTTCTCGCCATCGGCTGTGATGCCATCGAGGCGCTGGCGTTCTGTGATTGTCAATGGTGGCAGCTCGATGCTGCGCGTGGAGGGCAGGGTGGTGATTGCCTGCTGCAGGTCCTCGGCCGCATCGGCTGTCGCATAAAGTGTGGCCACGCGGCGCTCTGGATTGGCCAGCGCAGCCAGCACCGCATGCCGGCCCCAGATGAAAAACCCATTCGGTGGGGGCTTGGGCGCGTTTTTGCCAGGCCTCGCTGGACCGCGTTTCTCCTGTCCGGCATGCAATCCTTGCCGCGGGGGACGTGGGCGAGCAGGACGCTTTTGGTCCTGATAACGCTTTTTACCGGTTTTTGAGGTCATGAAGTGACTTCTTTGTTGACAAACGCGCGCCGCTTTCTTAAGCCGCATGACATCTGTTTTCTCGGTGAAGATTTACACAGATTTTTGTAGAGACAATCAGACGAAAAGGCAATCCGGTGAGGTGGCCGAGTGGTTAAAGGCAGCAGACTGTAAATCTGCCCGCGTAGCGTACGTAGGTTCGAATCCTACCCTCACCACCATTGCAATCCCC
>JAYNHH010000055.1:0-3632 GCA_038107835.1 Alphaproteobacteria bacterium | reverse complement strand
AGATATTTCATCGCAATCGCCTCGGCGTCGGCCTTTGGCATGCGGCGCACCCAGATCGGGGCGAGGGTGCAGTTCTCCAGAATGGTCAGATGTGGGAACAGGTTGAAATGCTGGAACACCATGCCAACCTCGCGGCGGATCTCGTCGATGTTCTTCAGATCATTGTTGAGGGTGATGCCCTGTACGTTGATATCACCTGACTGATGTTCCTCAAGCCGGTTCAGACAGCGGATCAGCGTCGATTTTCCTGACCCGGACGGACCACAGATGACAATGCGCTCGCCCTTGTTGACGGTCAGGTTGATGTCACGCAACACATGGAAGGTGCCAAACCATTTATTGACCTGCGACATTGAGATGATCACCTCATCGGTGACCTGCATTTTTGTTGCACTAGAAGCAGACATTATTCTCTCTTTCACCCGTTGGCATCAATGCCGGCGGGATTTACTGAGCTTGTTTTCCATAAAGATCGAGTAGCGTGACATCCCGAAACAGAAGATGAAGAAGATGACACCAACATAAAGATACATGGTGATCGCCTGCACAGGGGTTGACCAGGCAGCATCGGAAATCGCAGACTGACCAGCACCGAGAAGGTCGAAGATGCCAACGATCGAGACCAGCGTCGTGTCCTTGAACAGACCAATGAAGGTGTTGACGATCCCCGGGATCACATGGGTCAGGGCCTGCGGCAGAATGATCAGACGCATCGTCTGCCAATAGGACAGCCCCATCGCCTGGGCGCCCTCATACTGGCCCTTGTCGATCGCCTGCAGGCCGCCGCGCACCACTTCGGCCATGTAGGCGGCCGAGAACAGCATGACGCCGATCAGCGCCCGCAGCAGATTGTCGAAATTGACCCCGGCCGGCAGGAACAGGGGCAGCATGACCGAGGCCATGAACAACACCGTGATCAGCGGCACGCCGCGCCAGAATTCGATGAAAATGGTACACAGGATGCTGACAACAGGCATTTGCGAACGCCGACCAAGCGCCAGAATGATGCCAAGCGGCAGCGACGCGACAATTCCGGTCAGCGCGACCACAAGGGTGATCAGCAGACCGCCCCAATCCCCCGTGCCAACAGGTGTCAGATTGAAATCGACAGCGGCGACACCGCGCACGACATTGAGCGCAATGATGCCCCAGCCGACAATGCCAAAAATGCTGGCAAGCTCGGCAAAGACCGTACCGAGATGTCCGGCGGCACCCATTCGGCCGACAGAGATCAGCGCAAGGCCGGCAATGATCCAGACACCGATGCCGGCAAGGCTGGCGTCGCTGTTGCCACCTGTCAGCAGAATGAAGGCAAGCAGCGGATAGATGGTTAGCATCAGCACACCAACCTGCCGGTGATAGGGCATGCGCTCGAGCAGCGCCCAGACGAGGCCGAGACTGCCAACGGCAAGCGCCAGATAGATGCGCCAGAGTTCCTCGCTCGGATAGGGACCGAACCAGGCAAATTTCTGCTTTGCCCAGATAAAGGGCCAGCAGGCACCATGCCACCCATCGGGCAGGGCGCCACCCTGCTGTACCGTCCAGCAGGCCTCGCGTTTCAGCCCCTCCGGATCGGACCAGACAGCCGAGAGAATGGCAAAATCAATCAGCCCATAGGTCTGGTCGATAAAGACATAGACGAGCAGCAGCGAGAACAGGATCATGAACAGCGAGCGGACACCTGCCCCGATTGACTGAAAATCGGCCATGCTGGAGAAGATATTCTGCCAGAGCCAGCCGGTTATGCCAGCCTCGGTTGCCGGTGGTGGCAATAGCGGGGCATTTTCGGTGCGGACATATTTACGAGGTGTTGTCATCAGTTTGTTCCACCCACAGCCTAGCGTTCAACCAGCTTGACGCGCGCATTGAACCAATTCATGAAGGCGGCCGTGGCGATTGAGAAAGTCAGATAGACCATCATCATCATGAAAATCATCTCGATTTCCTTGCCGACCTGATTGAGCGCGGTGCCGGCAAAAATCGACACCAGCTCGGGATAGGCAATGGCCACGGCAAGTGATGAGTTCTTGGTCAGATTGAGATATTGCGAGGTCAATGGCGGGATGATCACGCGCAGCGCCTGCGGAATGATGATCAGGCGCAGGGTCATGCCGGGACGCATGCCGATCGAGTAGGCGGCCTCGGTCTGCCCCTTGGCAACCGCAAGAATGCCAGCGCGGACAATCTCTGCAATGAAGGCCGCGGTGTAGAGTGTCAGTGCCAGCCACACCGCCAGCATTTCAGGAACAAGTACCATGCCAGAGCCACTCTGGAAGCCACGCCGCAAAACCGCGCCGGTGGTCTTGAATTCAGGATAGCTCCAGTTCAGCGGGCTGCCAGTGATCCAGAAGGTCACCATGGTCAGACCGACAATCAGGCCAAGCGCCGTCCAGAAAAGGGGGAAGCGCTGGCCTGTTTCATATTGACGTTTCTGCGCCCAGTTTTTCATCACAAAGGTAATGACAATGGCGATGACAAAGGCAATGACCGAATAGATGAATCCCGGCTCGACGACCGGTGCCGGCAGATACAGGCCGGTGATGTTCATCGCGACGGCATCGGGAATGATCTCGATCTTGTCGCGCTTTGAGGGCAGGGCGCGCAGAACCGCAAAATACCAGAAAAACAGCTGCAGAAGCAGCGGAATGTTACGCAGCAGTTCGATATAGACGGTGGCAAAGGAGCGGACGATGAAATTCTTTGACAGCCGCATGATGCCGACAGTGAACCCCAGAACCGTGGCCCCGGCGATGCCGAGAATGGCCACGAGGAAAGTGTTGGCAATCCCGATGAAATAGACATCCAGATAGTTCGACTCGCCGACATTGTAATCGAACAGCCAGGTGCCGAGCGTGGCGCTGATCTGGAAGCCGGCATTTTCACCCAGAAAGCCAAAACCGACAGTTTTGCCGCGGTCGGCCAGATTGGTGACGGTATTGTCAATCAGCCACCACAGGCCAAAGGCAAGACAGCCAAGAATGAAAACCTGAAAGAAATACCCCCGCAGGCGGGCGTCATAGATAATGGATTTCAGTTGAGATTGTTGCATGGCGACGTGAAACCAACATAAAAAAAACCTGACCCCTCAGGGGAGGGATCAGGTCTAGATCTAGGCTTTAGCGAATTGGCGCTGCGTACAGGATGCCACCATCGCTCCACAGGGCGTTCACACCACGTGCGAGGCCAAGTGGTGTAACATTTGCCTCGTAGCTCTCAGCATAGTTACCAACCTGTGAGATGATGTTGTATGCCCAGTCGTTTGACAGACCCAGCTCTTCGCCGAAATTGCCTTCCTTGCCGACCAGACGAGCAACACCAGGTGTCACGTCATTGTATGTTGTCGCGTTCACATTGGCTGATGAAATGCCCATTTCCTCGGCATTGATCATCGCATTCAGTGACCAGCGAACAATGTTGAACCACTGATCGTCACCCTGACGGACGACAGGACCAAGAGGCTCTTTCGAGATGATCTCAGACAGAACCATGTGGCTGTCCGGAGCCGTCAGCTTGCCACGCTGGGCAGCAAGACCTGAGCGGTCAGTTGTGTAAACGTCACAGCGTCCAGCGTCATAGGCAGCAACAACTTCGTCAGCCTTTTCAAAGGCAACGAGGTTGAATGACATGCCGTT
>JAYNHH010000054.1:0-4313 GCA_038107835.1 Alphaproteobacteria bacterium | reverse complement strand
CATGGCTTTGGCTCGACGCTGGCCGCCTTTATCTCGGCAAGTGGAGGGGCGTCGGTTGGTCAATATGGGCCGCTGGTGCATTTTGGCGCGACCATGGGCAGCTTCATCCGCCAGATTACCGGGTCAAAGATCACAACAGATGTTTTTATCGGCTGCGGCGTGGCTGGTGCGATTGCTGCTGGTTTCAATGCGCCAATTGCCGGTGTGGTCTTTGCGCATGAGGCGATCTTGCGACATTTCTCTCTGCGGGCAATTGCCCCCATTGCGATCGCCAGCATCACCGCAGCCTGGGTCAGCAAATGGGTCTTCGGCGCAAATCCGCTGTTCATGCTTGGTGATTTGACGCCAAATCTGATTGAACTGCTGCCAGCCGCGCTCATAGCGGGTCCGGTCTTTGGCCTGCTGGCGGTGTTATTCATGCAGAGTTTGCGCCGCAGCGCTGCCTTTGCTGCTGGTTCCGGCTGGTCGCCGGCGCGCCTGCTCTTTACTGCCGCTGTGCTGACGGGATGTGTCGGAATGTTCGTGCCCGAGGTGCTCGGGCTTGGTGGTGGCACGGTTGCCGCCGTTCTGGAGGGTGCCTATGACGAAATCTACCTTCTGCTTCTGCTGTTTCTGAAACTTGGCGTGACGGCGCTCTGTATCGGTTTTGGCATGTTTGGTGGTATCTTTTCTCCAGCCATGTTTGTTGGTGTGACGGCAGGCGCCGTTGCTGGTAGGCTGCTGGCCCTATTGGGTCTGTCGGTGGCAGGGCCAGGTCTTGCCATCTGCGGCATGGCATCGGTGGCGGCTGCGGTGATCGGCGCACCGGTTGCCGGTGTGCTGATCATTCTGGAAATGACCATGAGCTATGAATTTGCCCTTGCGGCAATGCTCAGCGTCGTGGTTTGCACCATGGTCTCAAACGTCATTTTTGGCCATTCCTTCTTTGACCGGCAGTTGCTTGATCGTAAGATCGACGTCTCCCAGGGGCGTGGCCATATCGAAATGATGGAGACACCGGTGATGGATGTTGTCAGCCCTGATTATGTCCGCCTTGCTGATGATGTCAGTGTCACCAGCGCAATTGCCGCCCTTGTCGCTGCTGAGGCCACCGAGGGCTATGTGCTGGCCGGAGATAATGACAGATTTATCGGCAAGGTAGCGCTGCATGAGCTTCTGGGCGCAGACGGCGGCACACCCGCGGGCCAGCACCTGATGCAGGAGCCGATTTCGATCAAGCATGATGCGTCGCTGCAGCAGGCCATTGAGGTGGCGAGTAATTTTGTCGGTGAGAGCATTCCCATCGTCAACCGCGATAGCGGGGTTTTTCAGGGCGTCGTTACCGAGGCGGATTTATTCAAGCTGTATCTGACGTTACAGTCAAAAGTCACCGATCTAGAGCGAAGCTGAGGCCTAGGCCAGCAGGTCGATCTGGTCCCGAAAGCGCGGTGCCTCTGCGTGCAGGTTGGAAATACGGGCCATTTTGGTTGCCAGTATATTGTGCTGAAAGGCCGGAGCCATCAGGCTGCGCGCTGCCAGAAACTGCTCACTCGAGACGGCAGATGGTGCCTGTCTTGGGTGGCTGATGATCATTGGTTGTGGCTGGCGCGTATAGTCGCGTGACAGGGTTTCAGTAGCCGGTTTGCCCGTTACCCCGAGCATTGTTTGCCGTCCGCTTGGCACGATGTTTGCATCGAAAGCATTCACGGAAGCACCCATAGCCGCCGGCATTGATGCCGCGGTTGACGGGGGAGTTGTAACTGGAACCAAAGGTGTCATGTGTGAAATCCTAGCATAACCGGGCGTCATAGCCAACTGGATTCGCTGCAGGACCTTATATCGGGAGTCAGCAGACCAAATGAAAAACAGGAAAATGATGCATGCCTATGCAAATTCCGAGCGTGAGGCAGCGGTCGAATCAGACAATCCGCATGCGTTGATTGCGGTTATGTTTGATGAATTGCTCCGTTCCATGAACAGTTTTTTCGCCAATCTTGAAAAGAACGACGCTGACCTCGAGCTGCGCGGCAAATCCATGTCACGGTCACTGACAATCATCTATGCGCTGCAATCCAGCCTCAATTTTGAGGCGGGGGGCGAAATCGCTGAGAATCTGTTCCGGCTCTATGAATATGCCCGCCGGCAGCTGCTTGCCAGCGCCAAATCGGAAGAACCAGAGGGTATCAGAAGTGCCATCGACTCACTTGCGGAAATTCGTGATGCCTGGCGGATGACAGCTGGTCAGACAGCAGGCGAAGCATCAGGAAATTCACCGGCCGCAACGCAAACGGGGGCATCATGACAAAATCTGAGTTTCTCAATCAATTCACGGCATTCAACGAACAGATCGAAGCCGCGCTGGCAGCGCAGAATTTTGACCGTGTCGTCAATCTGGATCTTGCCAGGCGCGACATGCTGCATGAATTCACTGCGACGAACGCCCCTGATGATGACCAGCATTTTTTCGAGGCGCTGGAAGCCTGCGCTGCTGACAACGCCCGGGCAATTACGCAGATGACCCGCGAGATGAGCCAGCTGCAAAAGGCAACCGGCGCCAAGCTCCGTGGGCTGTCTGGTTATCGGAACTAGCCCCAAAACTGTGGGGCTAGGGGGTTAATTCGGTCCCGGATTCGCTTTTTGGTGGTGTCGGCCGCTCAATCATCAGTTTTTTCATCTTCTCGATCAGCGTCGTTCTCTGCAGCTTCAGCGCGTTGGCAGCATGGCTGACCATGCCTTCGGATTTCTCCAGCGCCGCTTCGATCAGAACCACCTCGACATCGCGCAGATGGCGGCGCAGATCAATCGTATCGAAATAGCTGAACCAGTCGGCGTAATGCGATGGGTGGGGTAATGGCTGCTCAACGCTGGCCGAAACACCACCATCGATGCCCATCAGATCTTCAGATGCCGCCCACAGCGCGTCCTGCTCCTCGCGGCGGTCTGGCACCTTCAGGCGGAGCAGATTGTCCTTCACATGCGCGCCAGTGATCGTTTCGCCAGCAAATAGCACCGCGGCACGTTCGAGAACATTGCGCAGTTCACGGATGTTTCCGGGCCAGGGATAGCGGGATAACTCGCTCCAGGCGGAGTCATCAAGCTTTGGCTTGACGATTTTCTGGTCGACGGCCATCTGTCCGAGGATGGCCTCTGCAATCAGGGGAATGTCAACGCTGCGCTCAGCCAGTGTCGGCACCTGCACCGGAAAGACATTGATCCGGAAATAAAGATCGGACCGGAAACTTCCGTCATCGACCTTCTGTTCGATTTTCTGGTGTGTGGCACAGATCAGCCTGAAATCAACCGGCACATCCTCACCGCCGCCGACTCTCTGAATGGCTTTGTCCTCAAGCGCCCGCAGCAGCTTTGACTGCAGCGCCAGAGGCATATCGCCAATCTCGTCGAGAAACAATGTGCCGCCCTTGGCCATTTCGAACCGGCCGGCCCGCGCCTTGTCAGCGCCGGTAAAGGCGCCTTTTTCATGGCCAAACAATTCAGATTCGAGCAATTCGCCGGGGATCGCCGCACAATTAACGGAAACCAGCTTGCCCGTGCGGCCGGACGCGGCGTGTAAAGCTCTGGCCACCAGCTCCTTGCCGGTTCCCGTTTCTCCCAATACGAGTACATTGGTGCTCGCCGTCGCAACGACCTCGATCAGCCGTTTCAGATCTTTTACCGGTGCTGATTGCCCGATGATGATGTCATCTACTGTCTGCGCCACGGCATCCACACTCACTTAACAAAGACCGAAAAACAAAGGCGGCGTCAAATATTTGATTAATTTTAACGGCAATCTGTTTGGGTTGTCAAAATTTTGAACCGCTGATTCTTCCGAAAAACTGGGAATTTTTTGAGCATTCGGCAGGCTGGACGTTTTTTTTGACCAAAAAAGCAGTTTGGCACGCTTCCTGCCTCTGTGGGGGCAGTGGAAACTTTATTTGGGTCACATACCATGAACAGCATTTGCCTAGAGAAAGAGTTATTTGCCGCCGCTGAAAGGCTGGCCACAATCCTGTCCTGCCGCATGGTGCCGGTAACCATGGCAGGCGGTGATGCGGCTGACGGTCGTTCATCCATCTTTGTCTGCAGCGCGGCTTTCGAGAAAAAGCTGGGTGGTCAGGAAGCCGTTGTTGCCAAGGGTCGCTCGATGCGCGCCGGACAGTTGATGATTGTCGCTGAGGATCAACCGGCCTTCGCCATTACCGAGGAATTCGGTGGCAAGCTGGTAAGGCTGTCGCTGCCAAAATCTGACCCCGTAACCGCGATTTGTGATGAATACGGGCTGCAGCTCGCCGCCACATTGCTGTCGAGTGAAATAAATGTCGCCGCCGGTGATA
>JAYNHH010000053.1:0-5263 GCA_038107835.1 Alphaproteobacteria bacterium | reverse complement strand
CTGCCCATCTCGCGCAGATACATGCGCACCGGATCATCGGTTCCCGAAACATCGCTGTCAGACAGATTGCCGGCAGCACGGCCCTCTTCCTCGGCCTCCTCGCCATTTTCATCGCTCTCGGCGTTATCAACGACAGACACGCCCATCTCGGAGAGGGTCGACATCACGTCATCAATCTGCTCGGAGGTGAAATCCTCAGCCGGCAGGGCGGCATTCAGCTCATCATGGGTGACAAAGCCACGCTCCTTGCCGATCTTGAGAAGCGTCTTGATTGTCTGCTGGGCGGCGTCGGTATTCGCGGCCTCAACGGCGGCATCAGCTGAGTTAACCTCTGGTTCCGCCTGTTTGTTTGCTTTTGCTGCCATCGAGTCCAACTGTCTCCGTGATCTGCGGCACTGTCCCAGTTGCGAGGGGGGACGTCGCCGCGTCAATCAATAACGCCTCACCGACAATCCATCATGCGAGGGCCTGCTGCATTCATCGGGGCGGGAGAGTGGCTGTCTACCCTGCCCGCCTGTGCCTGCCTGCCATCGCACCCCGGCGCAATCAACGGCCGGCCGGCCGCGATCATTTCGGGGTCTGGACTGTGGTCGAGAATACTCCTGATTTTCCGCTGACGAGGTTTAAGAGTTCCTCCAGTTGCCGACTGGCGTCTTCACTGGAAAGAGAGGCCGGGTCACACCCGAGCCGCGCCCTCATTTCATCCCCCGACAGCGCTGCCACCTGTTCTGTCAAATCTAAACCCTGTAAATGATAGGTTAACGCCGCCACGTCAAGGTCCGGATCACCAATAACGGCGTCAATCGCCGCTTTTTTTAGCGATTCGAGGCCAGCATCGCCCGACTCCATAGACAGCAGCTGTTCATAGATGCCGGAAATCAGCTGCGGATGTGCCAGACACAGCGCCAGAACAGCGCGATGCCGGTTGATCATCCCGGCACGTGGCCGGCGCACCGGCACCGGACGAAGCGGCGCCGCGCCCTCCTGCCGGCGGCCAGCGCTGCGCATCGCGGCAATGCGTGCTTCGATCTCGTCACCATAAGCGCTGCGCACCTGATTGTTTCCGATCAGACGGACCTGGCCGCGGATTTCCTGCCAGAAACGGGCGCGGGATTCGGGTTGGCGCAGATCATGCTGGCCGGCAAGCGCGTCCCACAGGCTGTCAACCAGCGAGCGCGCCACCGCCAGCAGCTTCAAAAAGCCGTCATTGCCGCTCTCGCGCAGAACATCATCGGGATCCCTGCCCTCGGGCATGACGGCAAGACGCGCCGATTTGCCCGGGGTCAGCAGCGGCAGGATCCGCTCAAGCGCGCGCATCTGGGCGCGCTGGCCGGCAGCATCACCATCAAAACACAGGATCGGCTCATCATGCAGCTTCCACAGCAGGGCGATCTGTTCCTCGGTCAGCGCGGTGCCAAGCGGCGCCACCGCGGCGGCCGTGCCGCTGCGCTGGATGGCGATGACATCCATATAGCCCTCGCCAACGACAAGCGGCAATTTGCGACGCAGCCCCTCACGCGCCTGCACCAGACCATAGAGGATCGTTTTCTTGGAGAATGTCGGCCCCTCGCCCGAATTCAGATATTTTGGCTGGGCGTCGCCAAGCGCCCGCGCGCCAAAGGCGATCACCCTGCCCTGTTGATTCTCGATCGGAAACATCACCCGGTCGCGGAAATAGTCAAACAGCGAGCCATCGCGGTCAGATTTGCGAATCACCCCAGCGGCCAGCATGTCGGCATCGCTGAACCCCCGCGCCGCAAGTGCCGCCCGCAACCCGCCGCGTGGCGCATAGCCAAGACGGTAGGTACTGATCGTCTCGGCGGCAAGCCCGCGGCTGCGGATATAGCGCGCGGCAGCCTCGCCATCATCCCGGCGCAGGGCGTCCTGAAAGAAGCGCGCGGTCGTCTCCAGAATATCAAGGGCGGCCTTTCGCTGCTGCAGCCTGGCCGGGTCCTGCGGCGTGCTGTGCGGCACCGGAATGCCGGCCATATCGGCAAGCCGTTCAACCGCCTCCATGAAATCGAGGCCATCTGTCTCGCGCAGGAAGGAAATGGCATCGCCATGCACACCGCAGCCAAAACAGTGATAGAAGCCATCATCATCAACTACCGAAAAGGAGGGTGTCTTTTCGGAATGGAAGGGACACAGGCCGGTAAAGCGCCGCCCCTTGCGGATCAGCTTGACGCGTTTGCCGATGACGTCGGACAGCGGAATGCGCTGGCGCAGATCCTCGATGAATTCCGGTGGCACTGCCATCTGTGAAAATTCCTGAACATGCGGCGTGAAAAGCAAAGCCGAGGCGTGATGATAGCGCGCCGCAACCGATGATGCCAGATCGCAGCAGGCCGAGGGCAGATATTTTCAGCAGAAATCCCGCGCAGCCATGGTCTGGGTCTCTGGGTCATGATCTGGGTCCGGGTCATGGTCCGGGTCATGATCTGGGTCCGGGTCACGGTCCGGATGTCAGGACGCTACAGCGCGGCAGATCAGCCCATCAGCTCCGCTTTGACAGCTTTGCTGGCGGCGGAGAAATCCATCTGGCCGGCATAACCCTTTTTCAGGAAGGCCATGACCTGGCCCATATCCTTGACCGAGCTGGCCCCGGTTTCGGCAATCGCCAGATCGATCGCCACCTGCATGCCAGCCTCATCAAGCTGCTGTGGCAGGAATTGCTGGATGATGGCGATTTCCTGTTCCTCTGTCTCGGCAAGTTCAGGGCGATCACCATCGCGGTACATCTTTGCCGACTCGTTCCGCTGTTTGATCATTGTCTGCAGCAGGCCGAGAATCTCGTCATCGGAAATGCCCTCGGCATTGCCATTTGAGCGTGCGGCGATGTCACGGTCCTTGAGCGCCGCACTGATCAGGCGCATGGTACCAAGCGCCAGCTGGTCCTTTGCCTTCAGCGCCTCTTTCATCGCCGTTGAAATCTCGTCACGCATGGTCCCGCTACCCTCTTGCACACTGACACCCTGTTGCGGTGTCAAACCACCCCCGCGCTGGAAGTGCGAGGCTTGTAACCGCTTCGGGGGAAAGCTGCAAGTCAAACATGTAAGTCAGACATTATAGCGAAATTTTACAGGAAAACAGCCAATTTCAGGACAAAGATCCTGAAAGCTGGCAAAATCGGCTGCGATCGGGGGTAATCTGGCGTCTGGAGGCTTGACCCGCAGGGGGCGCTCTTGTATCACAACAGCCGTTTGCGCCCCACCCCGCGTTTCGCACGGGCGGCCGGGATGCCGACACGCGGTCACATCACTGAATGGCAAGGGAATCAATGGGGCAGACGACGCACTCTGGCCAGAATTTTGCTGCGCTTCGCGCCGCTCGGGAGAATCCGACGGCAGTCCTCGTTCTCGCTGATGGAACGGTTTTTTCAGGTATTGGGTTTGGTGCCGCGACGACAAATGTCGGCGAAGTCTGCTTCAACACCTCGATGACCGGCTATCAGGAAATCATGACTGACCCGTCATATGCCGGGCAGATCATCACCTTCACCTTTCCACATATCGGCAATGTCGGCGCCAACGCCAGGGATTTCGAGACGAACAGGCCAGCCGCGCTCGGCATGATCACGCGCCAGCCGGTGACCGCACCGGCAAGCTGGCGCGCCGAGACCAATCTTGGTGATTGGCTGGCGACGCACAATCTGCCGGGCATTGCCGGCATCGACACCCGCGCGCTGACGCGCCGCATCCGCGACGCCGGCGCCCCGCATGGTGTGCTGTGCCATGCGCCTGATGGCAATATAGACATCGACGCGCTGATCAGCCTCGCCGCCGCCTGGCCGGGCCTGACCGGCATGGATCTGGCAACCGAGGTCACGGCCGATGCAACGCATGACTGGAATGAGGGAAGCTGGGAGATTGCCACAGGCGCGCACCGGCAGACCGACGCCGCCTTCTCGGTGGTGGCCATGGATTTTGGCTGCAAGCAGAATATCCTGCGCTGCCTGACCGACGCTGGCTGCGATGTGAGAGTGGTGCCGGCCGATACCAGCGCCGCCGAGATCATGGCAATGCGCCCGGACGGCGTGTTCCTGTCCAATGGCCCGGGCGACCCGGCAGCAACCGCCGCCTATGCCGGGCCGGAAATTGCCAGCCTGATTGACGCCGGCATGCCGATTTTCGGCATCTGCATCGGGCATCAGCTGATGGCGCTGGCGATGGGGGCAAAGACGCACAAGATGGAACGCGGCCATCGCGGCGCCAACCATCCGGTCAAGGATCTGGCAACCGGCAAGATCGAGATCACCAGCCAGAATCATGGCTTCGTGGTCGATCCGGACAGCCTGCCGGACACGCTGGAAGTGTCACATATCTCGCTGTTCGACCAGTCGATCGAGGGGCTGCGGCACAGGGACAAGCCAGCTTTCTGTGTGCAGTATCACCCCGAATCATCGCCCGGCCCGCATGACAGCCGCTATCTGTTCACCCGGTTCACCGATCTGATGAAAGCCAGAAAGAGCTAGAGATGCCACGCCGCAATGATATCGAATCCATCCTGATCATTGGTGCCGGACCGATCATCATCGGCCAGGCCTGTGAGTTCGACTATTCCGGGGCGCAGGCCTGCAAGGCGCTCAAGGCCGATGGCTATCGCATCATTCTGGTCAATTCCAACCCGGCGACGATCATGACCGACCCGGAGATGGCCGACGCCACCTATATTGAACCGATCACACCAGCAACAGTGGCGCAGATCATCGCCGCCGAAAAGCCGGATGCGCTGTTGCCGACAATGGGGGGGCAGACCGCACTGAATACGGCGCTGTCACTCTATAATGACGGCACGCTGGAAAAATATGGTGTCGAAATGATCGGGGCGCGAACCGAATCGATCGAGATGGCCGAGGACCGCGAGCTGTTCCGCAAGGCGATGGGCCGGATCGGGCTGGAATGCGCAAGAGCCCGGACAGTCAGCAATTTCGAGGATGCGCTGGCCGGATTGGATTTTGTCGGGCTGCCGGCGATCATCCGCCCATCCTTCACGCTTGGCGGTGAAGGCGGGGGCATCGCCTATAACCGCAGCGAGTTCGAGGAGATCGTGCGCAACGGCCTGCGGCTCTCGCCGGTGAGTGAGGTGCTGATCGAGGAATCGGTGCTGGGCTGGAAAGAGTTCGAGATGGAGGTGGTGCGCGACACCGCCGACAATTGCATCATCATCTGCTCGATCGAGAATATAGATCCGATGGGCGTGCATACGGGGGATTCGATCACCGTGGCACCCGCGCTGACCCTGACCGACAAGGAATATCAGGCGC
>JAYNHH010000052.1:0-6644 GCA_038107835.1 Alphaproteobacteria bacterium | reverse complement strand
TGGCGGAGGGACGGGGATTCGAACCCCGGAGGGGCGTTAACCCCAACACGCTTTCCAGGCGTGCGCCTTAAACCGCTCGGCCACCCCTCCTGCAACGGCGGGAGATGAAGCCCGCATTCATGGATGGCGGGACACTAGCAGGTGGCCTTGAATTGATCAACCGCCGGGTCTTGCCAGACGCCGTATTTCACCCGGAACCATACAGGCCAGTTCCGGTTGGCCATGTTGAATTTCGGGCAGTTTCGGTTCTTCATGGTCCGACGCCATGAAAGGCTGAACGCTGCTCTTTCGAGTCGGCTTCGTCTCAATTGATCTCGCCACATTGAAAATGTAATTCATTGCTTCCGGCGGCTCAGGCTGCACGCCCATGATTTGGGGCGTTATCGTGACATGATGCTCGCCTTCACCCAAGGGGGCGTCGTCTCTGAACCACAGCCCGACTGCACCTTTCCTGACGGTATTTTCAGAATCCATTGCTGGTCGCACCACACATATTCAGCTGTTGTCCATCACCACGCCGTTCCTGTCCTGCGGGTCTGCATCCCTGAATTCCATTTTTGACGGCTTTTCTGCCCCGATATGTCCTGAATTGAGGGGTCCCTTCTGGTCCGATTGCTGAAATTCCGGCGGCTCGATCTGGTGAGGATCGGCGTCAGATTCGGCGTCAAGCACCGTACCAGCTTTGAGATACAGCACCCCATCCTCAATCTCGAACAAACCGTTATCCGACAGGGTGAAACCGAGCTGGGAAACTTCCACCCTCTCACCCAGTTTCCTCACCTTCAGGCCTGCAAGCTCTGTTCAGTTGTTGGTATCCGCACTCTCCCTCAGCTCCTTGATGGGCACATCAAGTTCAAATACCATTTCTTCTTTAGCGGGTGGAGCAGTGTCCTCATTTTCGTTGGTGGGCTTGGTGGGCGGAGCAGTGTCCTCAACGAGAGAACGCACTTGTTCATCATATTGTCGTGTAAGTTTGATGACTTCCTGACGCAACACCTCCACATCCCTGTATGTGAGAGTCAGCCTGGTCAGATCCTCCAGAAACTGCTTGATCTTGCTTTCATACGCAAAAATGGAATCACTTTGCGGATCGTAGGTATTGTCGGTAAGCGGCATGTGTCTCGCAAAAACCAAGGTGCCTTGCAGGATTTTGGGGTCCAACGCATTGATATAGATGGCATGAGTCATTGGTGAAATGACAGTAGAGCCCGGTGGTGCCATAAAATAATCAGGCAAAGGCTGCCCATTGCCACGAAGCACGGCCTGCCTGTTATCGGCAATGAGCGGTTTATCAAGATGTGCATCAGGAATTTCGCCCGCAAACTGCCCCTATTCATCGGTTTCCGGATCAACCAAGACATCACCGGCATCAACCTGCCCGCTAAAGTTGACATCAAGATAGATTTTCGCATTTTGAATCGGTGGGTCGTGCAGGTCGCCTTCAATTGCCGTGCTGCCGGATTCTTCTTGCTGAATTCCGAGTGGGGGTTTTGAGGCAGTTACCAGCTTGGCACCACCACCACCACCACCACCACCGCCGCCGCCGCCGCAACAGGCGGCGAGCAGCAACAAAAGCCCTCCTCCCGGGAGACCGGACAGCAATTTTCGGCCGACCGGATGTGTCGGCGCGGATATACTAATAATCTTACTTGCAGTCTTACTCTGTATCCGCGCTCCATAAGCGCGATTGAGCATTACAATTGCAGCCCGTGAGCTGTCCCCCTTTGGCAGCCCTTGGGTGCCACCATTGGTATTTTTTATTTCAACAATACAGTATTTCAGTGTAGCTGAAATTAACATTTTCCGCAAAACCATCTGGCTAATTTGGCTTGCAAGCAACCGTCGCCATTGTCACAATGCACTACAGTAACAGCACCAAAGAACGCGGGGTAGGAAAGTGGTAGCTTCAGGCTTTCGCATTATTGGCTATTGTTTTGGCTTGCTCTCGCTTTACGCCATCTGGCGGGATATGACATCGCCGGGTCAGGTCAGCGAGGCATTTGGTCAATTCTGGTTCGAGTACAGCCCCACCTCATTGCAGGTGGTTGAAGCCATTGTCAGTCGCTATCTGGATCCATGTGGCCTGTTTGTCGGCATCGGATGTGAACCCTTTCTCTGGCATCCACTGATCGCCACCACGCTTGGCTGGCCCGCGGCGCTGATGTTTATTTTTCTGATGCTGATTTTTTTCGGGTTGGCCAGACTGATAGGCGGGCGAAGCCTGCACCGGACGACTGGCCGTTCACTCAAAAGAAGCGGTGAAAGATAGGCGCGCTCCCTAGCTGGCAGGATTGCCGCTGTCTGGAACCGGGTACGGACAACCCCGCTGGTCTAGTTATCACCCATCTTCAGCGCCTCAAAAAATGCGTTCTGTGGGATGTCCACCTTGCCGAACTGACGCATCTTCTTTTTGCCTTCCTTCTGCTTTTCCAGCAGCTTTTTCTTGCGCGTGATGTCACCGCCGTAGCATTTCGCCGTCACATCCTTGCGCAGCGCCTGAATGGTCTCTCTGGCAATCACCTTGCCACCAATCGCCGCTTGCAGCGCAACCTTGAACATCTGGCGCGGCACAAGATCCTTCAGGCGGATACAGATGGCACGCCCCTTGCCCTCGGCCTGATCGCGATGCACGATCATCGACAAGGCGTCGACCGGATCACCATTGACCAGGATGGAGACCTTGACCAGATCCCCAGCCCGGTAATTGTCAACAGCATAGTCAAAACTGGCGTAACCCTTGGTGACTGATTTGAGCCGGTCATAGAAATCAAACACAACCTCATTGAGCGGCAGACGATAGACAGCCATCGCCCTGTTGCCTGCATATGTGAGATCCACCTGCTCACCACGTCTCTCAGTACACAAAGTCAATACAGGTCCCAGATATTCATCCGGCGTCAGGATCGTCGCCTTGATCCAGGGTTCCTCGATCTCGGCAATTTTTGTCACCTCTGGCATATCAGCTGGATTATGCAGGTCAAACCGTGAACCATCGGTCATATGCATCTGATAGACAACCGATGGTGCCGTTGAAATCAACTCCAGATTAAACTCACGGCTGAGGCGATCGCGGATTACCTCCATGTGCAACAATCCCAGAAATCCACAGCGAAACCCGAAGCCAAGCGCTGCTGAGGTTTCAGCCTCAAAGGAGAACGAGGCGTCATTCAATGACAGTTTTTCAAGCGCTTCCCTGAGTGCCGAGAATTCATTGGTATCTAAAGGGAACAAACCACAGAACACCACCGGCACTGAGGGCGCGAATCCAGGTAGCGCTTCATCACACAGGCGCCGCTCCTCAGTAATGGTATCACCGACCTTGGCATCCGACACCGTCTTTACACCGGCATTGATAAAACCAATCTCCCCTGGGCCAAGCTCATCCACCGGGGTTGGTTTTGGTGAGAACACACCAACGCGTTCAACCACATGTGTGGCGCCCGTACCCAGCATCCGTATTTTCATGCCCTTTTTCAGCACACCATCACGCACCCGGACCAGCGTCATCACCCCAAGATAGGCATCGTACCAACTGTCAACCAACAACGCCTTCAAAGGCGCCTCACGATTACCTGACGGTGCAGGCAACTGCGTGACGAGCGCCTCCAGAATTTCCGCCATCCCGGCACCCGTCTTGGCGCTGGCGGCGATGGCGTCATCGGCTGGCAGGCCGATCACCTCTTCGATCTGCGCCTTGATCCGATCAGGCTCTGCAGCCGGCAAATCAATCTTGTTCAGTACGGGTACAATCTCATGGTCAGCCTCAATCGCCTGATAGACATTGGCCAGCGTCTGCGCCTCAACGCCCTGACTGGCATCGACAACCAGAAGCGATCCCTCACAGGCTGAAAGTGAGCGTGACACCTCATAGCCAAAATCGACATGGCCGGGTGTGTCCATCAGATTGAGAACATATTCCCTGCCATCCTGCGCCATGTAATCAAGTCGCACCGTTTGCGCCTTGATGGTGATGCCGCGCTCGCGCTCGATGTCCATATTATCGAGCACCTGTTCCGTCATCTCGCGTTCACTCAACCCACCACACATCTGGATCAACCGATCAGCAATGGTCGATTTGCCATGGTCGATATGCGCGATAATCGAGAAATTTCGAATTTGTTCAGGTGCAGTCATCTTTTCGATTTTTCCATCTCTTCTCTGCAAGCGCAGACACCCGCTTGACTGTCACTGCCTCTATACAACAAAACATCGGAAAATACCCATAATTTTGCGGCGTCAGGGAGGAATATGAATTTCATCATAATCACATCCTTGCCATGCTCCCAAAGACAGGGCCGAAACGGAACTTTCTCGTCTGGAGGCCCAATTTTCGCTGTCCTATCAGACCGGCTGGCGATATAGTCGGGCATCATTGACCGAGGCGCAAATCAACAGCGCATCAAATCAAAAGAGGACTTGAAACCGATGACCAGCACTGATCATGCCGCCGCCGTAAAGCCAGCGCGGCGCCATGAAAAATACCGTCCCTTTGCCGGCCCCGATCTGCCTGATCGGACATGGCCTGGCAAGCATATCGACAAAGCACCCGTCTGGTGCTCAGTCGACCTGCGTGACGGTAATCAGGCGCTAATCGAGCCGATGGACGGTGTGCGCAAGATGCGCATGTTCAAACTCCTTGTCGCCATGGGGTTCAAGGAGATCGAGGTTGGCTTCCCCTCGGCATCAGACACCGACTATAATTTCCTTCGCGAGCTGATCGAGGACGGCCATGTGCCGGATGACGTCACCATTCAGGTGCTCACCCAGGCGCGCGAGCATCTGATTGACCGCACGATCGAGAGTCTGGACGGCGCACCGAAAGCCATCCTCCATCTCTATAACTCGACCAGCACATTGCAACGGCGTGTTGTTTTCAAATCAGACCGCGATGGCGTCAAGCAGATCGCCGTTGATGGCGCTAAAATGGTGGCTGATCACATTTCGAAATGCGGCGCAGACAATCTGCGGCTGCAATACAGCCCCGAAAGTTTCACCGGCACCGAGCTGGATTATGCGCTTGATGTCTGCGAGGCGGTGATGGATGTCTGGCAGCCAACAGCCACCAACCCGACCATCATCAACCTGCCGGCGACGGTCGAGATGTCGACGCCAAATATTCATGCCGACCAGATCGAATGGATGCACCGCAACTTCAGCAACCGGGACGCGGTGATCCTTTCGCTGCATCCACATAATGATCGGGGCTGTGCGGTGGCCGCGACCGAGCTAGGGCTGATGGCTGGCGCCGACCGTGTGGAAGGCACATTGTTCGGCAATGGTGAGCGCACCGGCAATGTCGATATCGTCACGCTGGGGCTCAATATGTTCACCCAGGGTGTCGATCCAAAGCTGAGTTTCTCCGACATCAACAATCTTGTCGAGACAGCAGAATTCTGCAACCAGCTTCCCATCCATGAGCGCCACCCCTATGCGGGCAAGCTGGTACATACCGCTTTTTCCGGCAGCCATCAGGATGCCATCCGCAAAGGCATGGACGCGCTGGCCGATGCCAATCAGGATATCTGGGAAGTCCCCTATCTGCCAATCGATCCCGGTGATATCGGCCGTACTTTCGAAGCAATTATCCGGGTCAATTCGCAGTCCGGAAAGGCCGGGTCGGCCTATCTTCTGGAGGCGGACCACCATGTCCGCCTGCCACGCGGAGCCGAGGTTGAATTTTCTGGCATTGTCCAGCGTGAGGCCGATACCACTGGCAAGGAAATCACCAGCGCCCGAATCTGGGAACTGGCCGAGGAGCATTACATCCGGCAGACTGGCCGTTTCGAGCTTCTGGCTTTTGACGTCAGCAAGGCGACAGCCGATGGCAGCTCCGAGCGTGTTGTCGCGACAGTGCGCCATCACGGCATAGAGGTCAGTATCAGCGCCACTGGCAACGGCCCGATCTCGGCCTTTGTCGATGCCATGCGCAATGAATTCGGGCTGGAATTCCGACTTGCCGATTTCGGCCAGAACACGCGCTCAGCCACCTCGAGGGCGGAGGCCGCGGCCTATGTCGAGCTGGTGGTTGGCGACGGCAGTGACGCCAAATCAATCTATGGCGTCGGCATCGACACCTCGATCACCATGGCACCGATCCGGGCTGTGGTCTCGGCGCTGAACAAGCTGTAGGATTATTGAACGTCAGGATCAACAAGCTATAGGAGGTCTTTCATGACCGCCGTCATGACCTTGATGAAAACTGGCTTTGGCACCATTGTGAAAGGGGCTGCGCTGTGTTCCGCGGCCCTTTTCATTTTCATGGCACCGGGCGTGCAGCAAATGGCACGGGCCCAACAGATGACCCTCGAGAGGGTTGGACCTGAACTGGCGCATCCTTGGGGCATGGAATTCCTGACCTCCGACAGCCTGCTTATCACGACACGCGGTGGGACGCTGTGGAAGATCGGGCTTGCCGACGGCGCGGCGACACGCATCACCGGCACGCCCGACGTCTATGCCCACCGCCAGGGCGGGTTGCTGGATGTCGCCGCCATCGACGGTCATGTCTATCTCTGCTACAGCGCCATCCTGCCGGGCGGATCGGCGACGGCCATCGACCGCGCGGTGATCGAGGGTGACAGGCTGGTCCGCCGGCGTACCCTCTTCACCGGCAACGCGGCGACGAAAAGCGGGCATCATTTCGG
>JAYNHH010000051.1:0-7125 GCA_038107835.1 Alphaproteobacteria bacterium | reverse complement strand
GCCATTGGCAGAATGTCAAATTCGATTGCAGGGAGCGCTATTGCCACCGTCTATCTAGAAATCATTCGCAACACTCCCTTGCTTGTTCAACTGTTCATGTTCTATTTCGTATTAGCGCCAATTTTCGGCATTGACCGTTTCTGGGCAGGCGTGTTGTGCCTGGCCGCCTTTGAGGGATCATTCGCCGCAGAAATCATTAGGGGCGGTATTCAATCCGTTGACCGCGGCCAATATGAGGCTGGCGATGCAACCGGTCTCTCGAAATTTGACAAATATCGCTATGTGATTGTCCCGCAGGCACTTCCGCTTATCCTGCCTCCATTGACTGGGCTTCTCATATCCCTGATTAAACATTCCGCCATTGTTAGCGTCATCGCCGTTGCCGAACTGACAACAGAGGGACTCAACCTGATCTCCGACACATATATGGCTTTTGAAATCTGGTTCATCGTAGCCGGAATGTACCTTGTCCTGACGACCAGCCTTTCCGTGCTGGTCAACATCCTCGAAGTAAAGATGAACAGGGCAAAGTGAGTCTAAAAATATAAACAACCAACCATGAAAAGGAGAGACAAATGAAATTTACAAAGATATTAAAAGCACGGGTTATTATGGCCCTTGTGGCAATGTTTGGCGTTGTTGCAACGTCACTACCCGCTGTGGCTGATGATCTGATTGCAGACATCCAAAAACGTGGAACCCTGAAAGTCGGCATGTCAACATTCGTTCCCTGGGCAATGCGTGACAAAAAAGGCGACCTGATTGGCTTTGAAATTGACGTTGCCTCCAAGCTGGCAGCCGATATGGGTGTTGAAGTTGAATTTGTGCCAACTGCATGGAGCGGTATCATTCCTGCGCTTCTGGCGAAAAAATTTGACGTCATTATTGGGGGTATGTCGATTACCCCACAGCGTAACCTGACTGTGAACTTTACAACTCCATATGCACATTCAGGCCAGATGATGGCGGCAAATACTAAGCTCGCTGGCAATTACACAACAATGGACGATTTCAACCAAGCAAGCGTAACCATTGCCTGTCGACGTGGTGCAACGCCATGTAAAGCAGCACAAAAGCTATTTCCAAAATCAACCCTGCGCCAGTTTGACGATGATGCACAGGCTTTCCAGGAAGTTGTGAACGGCAATGCGCATGCGATGATTTCAAGCGCGCCAAAGCCACGTTTTTGGTCTGAGGCCTATCCAAATGACGTTTTTGTTGCCTTTGATGGTGAGAATTTGACACGTGGCAACGAGGGCTTTGCTCTCCGCAAAGGTGATGCAGATGCAATGAACTTCTTTAGCAACTGGATTGTTGTGAACACCAGTAGCGGATGGCTTAAAGAACGTCATGATTTCTGGTTCAAGAATCGTTCAGGCTGGAAAGACATGGTGAAGCTGGAACAGTAATCCACGATTTTTCATCAAAAATTTTTAAAATTTTGATCATCGGTGGGTTTTCCTGCCGGTGATCGAATTCACCAAAAGAGACACCACATGACCCAACCGCCTTTACAGACACGACGCAGATTGACGGCTGTCGATTATATTTGTTTTGGTCTGGTTGGATTTGTTATCACCTATGCGGTCTACCGGGTAAATGACGTTCTTGTTTATAACTGGAACTGGTCTCGCGTTTTTAATTTTGTCATTTATTTTGATGAGGAAACGGCACGCTACGTGCCCAACCTGCTGCTCGAAGGTATTGCAACGACATTGCGGCTCGCCTTTTGGGCCACCATCGCCGCCGCCACCATTGGCCTTGTCATGGGCTATATGCGAACCAGCAAAAACCTTGCAATGCGAATGATTAGCCGCTGCTATGTGGAGCTGGTGCGCAACATCCCGCCCGTAGTGTTTATTTTTATCTTTTATTTTTTTCTGTCAGGTCAGTTGATGCCGCTGGTCGGCATTGACGACATTGACAGGAATGGTGCTTTTGTTAGTTCCTCCCTTTTTTACACACTGTTTGGTGATCCACGATTATTTTCAAATTTTGTAGCGGGAGCCTTGTGTCTTGCGCTGTTTGAAGGTGCCTACATCACCGAAATTGTGCGAGCTGGCATTCAATCCATTACTAAGGGCCAGTGGGAGGCGGCACGCGCTGTCGGCCTGTCGCCACTGAATGTTTTGCGTGACATCATCTTCCCGCAGGCCATTCGCAAGATATTGCCACCTCTTGCTGGTCAATTCATTACCCTCATTAAAGACTCAGCAATTGTCTCGCTAATCTCCATTCAAGAGCTGACATTCTTAGCAACAGAGGTTGCATCAACCACAACCAAAGTTTTTGAAACATGGATCATTGTAGGGGCGATGTATTTCGTTCTCTGCTATTCCTTTGCCACACTGTTTGGCCATCTTGAAAAACGCTCGATGCGGGCACGCCGTTAGGAGGCATAATGTCACAAACATCAGTAACAGCCTCAAAAATAGATCCCGATATTCTGATTTCCTTTGATGGTGTCAGCAAATGGTTTGATAATTTTCAGGCACTAAAAGACATTAATCTTTCGGTCAAACAGGGAGAGCGTGTTGTTGTTTGCGGGCCCTCTGGGTCTGGAAAATCGACTATGATCCGTTGTGTCAATCAACTTGAGAACCATCAACGGGGGGTGATTCAGGTATGTGGCCGTGAGGTCTACGGCAACATGAAAGAGCTGGAAAAAGTGCGCCGTGAAGTTGGCATGGTATTCCAGAGTTTCAACCTGTTCCCGCATATGTCCATCCTGCAAAATGTAACACTTGCGCCAATTCGAAACATTAAGCTATCACGATCTGAAGCAAATGAGATTGCAATGCATTATCTTGATCGAGTGCAAATCGCCGATCAGGCAGATAAATTTCCAAGCCAACTGTCAGGTGGGCAGCAACAGCGCGTTGCAATAGCACGAGCCCTGGCAATGAAGCCACGGGTGATGCTTTTTGACGAACCAACATCTGCTCTGGATCCGGAAATGATCAATGAAGTTCTCGATGTGATGACTGAGCTAGCCGGTGAGGGTATGACCATGATGGTAGTTACACATGAAATGGGTTTTGCCCGAGAAGTTGCCGACCGTGTTGTCTTTATGGATGAAGGTCGTGTTGAGGAGAATTGCGGCAAAGACGAATTTTTTGCCGGCGGACGAGGTGAACGGGCTCAAGTGTTCCTGTCAAAGATATTGCAACATTGATTAATTTATTTAAATGCTCTGTCGCGAATGCTATGCTTAGTCGAGTATCCCCGGTAGATTGAGGCTCTGCTCCCGGGCGCACGTAATTGCGGCGTCATAGCCTGCATCGGCATGACGCATAACACCGGTCGCTGGATCATTCCACAACACATTAGCAATACGCCTATCTGCATCCTCAGTGCCATCGCAGCATATCACCATCCCTGAATGCTGAGAAAAGCCCATGCCAACACCGCCTCCGTGATGCAGTGACACCCAAGTTGCACCACTTGCCGTATTCAACAAAGCATTGAGCAATGGCCAATCAGAGACAGCATCAGAGCCATCTTTCATAGCCTCAGTCTCGCGGTTAGGTGAGGCAACGGAACCACTGTCCAGATGATCACGGCCAATCACTACCGGTGCCGATAATTCACCCGTGCGAACCATCTCATTGAAGGCAAGGCCAAGCCGGTGGCGAACGCCAAGTCCAACCCAGCAAATTCGCGCCGGCAGACCCTGAAAGGCGATCCTCTCCCTCGCCATGTCCAGCCATTTGTGAAGATGCGCATCGTCGACGAGTTCTTTGACCTTGGCATCTGTCCTGTAGATATCTTCAGGATCACCTGAAAGTGCGCACCAGCGAAAGGGTCCAATGCCGCGACAAAACAAAGGCCGAATGTAGGCCGGAACAAAACCGGGGAAGCTGAATGCTGTCTTCAACCCTTCCTCGCTCGCCACCTGTCGGATGTTATTTCCATAATCCAGCGTCGGCACACCGTCATTCCAGAAATCGACCATCGCGGCGACGTGGGTTTTCATTGAGGCGCGCGCAGCGCTCTCCACTTCCTTTGGGTGGCTTTCTTGTTTAGCTCGCCATTCAGCAACCGACCAGCCCTGTGGCAGATAGCCATGCAGCGGATCATGCGCCGAAGTCTGGTCCGTGACCATATCCGGCTTGACCCCGCGGCAGACAAGCTCAGGAAACACATCCGCCGCATTGCCAATCAATGCCACAGATTTTGCCTCGCCGGCCTCTGTCCAGCCATTAATCATCGCCAGCGCCTCATCCAGCGAATGGGTCTTTTCATCGACATAGCGTGTGCGTAAACGGAAATCGGCGCGCGTCTCATCGCATTCGACAGCCAGACAGCAGGCACCGGCCATAACCGCTGCGAGTGGCTGCGCCCCACCCATGCCGCCAAGACCAGCTGTCAGAATCCAACGACCGGTCAGATTGCCTTCATAATGCTGCCGGCCCGCCTCAACAAAGGTTTCGTAGGTGCCCTGAACGATCCCCTGTGTGCCGATATAGATCCATGACCCCGCTGTCATCTGGCCATACATGGCTAGGCCGCGCTTATCCAGCTCGTTGAAATGGTCCCAATTCGCCCAATGCGGCACCAGATTGGAATTGGCTATCAGCACCCGCGGGGCATCCGCATGTGTGCGAAACACACCAACCGGTTTTCCCGATTGCACAAGCAGCGTCTCATCAGGCTCGAGATCACGCAGGGTAGCGACGATCATGTCAAAATCTTCCCATGTGCGCGCGGCCCTGCCGATGCCACCATAAACCACGAGCGCATGCGGGTTTTCCGCAACATCAGGGTGCAGATTGTTCATCAACATCCGCATCGGCGCCTCGGTCAACCAGCTTTTCGCACTGATTTCGCTGCCAGTTGGCGGAAAGATATCGCGGATGTTATGACGGGAATTCTGCATGTCTCTCATCTCCTGTTCGGGGTCATCATTATGTTGTCCGACCTTGACTCTGGCCAAGGATGTAGGCGGGCAGATCAAGATCCGCCAACAGCTGGCCGTCCCTGATCAGGGCAGCCGCAACATCCAGATCAGGCGCCATGTAACGATCCTCCTCCAACGGGGCAATCACCGCTCGTGCAGTGGCAATCACCGCCTGCAACTGCGGGCTGGTGGAGAGCGGCGCACGAAACCCGATGCCCTGTGCAGCGCAGATAAGCTCAACCCCCAGAATGACATTCAGATTGGTGTTCATTCGTGCCAGTCTGCGGGCCGCATGAGCAGCCATGCTGACATGATCTTCCTGATTGGCCGAGGTGGGCGTGCTGTCGGTCGAGCAGGGATTGGCCAGATGCTTGTTCTCACTCATCAAGGCAGCGGTTGTCACCTCGGCAATCATCAATCCGGAATTGAGACCGGGATCGGGGGTTAGGAAGGGCGGCAAATCGAAGCTGAGTGACGGATCAACCATTAACGCCACGCGCCGCTGAGCAATCGCCCCGATCTCGGCAAGGGCAAGCGCGATCTGGTCGGCGGCAAAGGCAACCGGCTCGGCGTGAAAATTGCCACCTGACACGATGCGGCCAGCCGCAGTCAGAACCAGCGGATTATCGGTCACCGCATTCGCCTCGATGGTCAGGGTGCGGCCAGCAAAATGCAGCAGATCCATTGCCGCACCAGTCACCTGTGGCTGGCAGCGGATGCAATAGGGATCCTGCACACGGGAGTCACCGTCACGGTGACTTTCACGAATTTTGGAGCCCCGCATGATGCTGCGCTGGGCGCGGGCAACGGCAATCTGCCCGGGATGGCCACGCAGCGTATGGATCTCATCAACGAGCGGTGCAGTTGACCCCATGATGGCATCGGTGGACAGCGCCGCAGTGACAACACAGCCACTGGCATTGCGCCACGCCCCGAACAGCGCCGCCAAAGCACAAGCAGTCGAAAATTGCGTGCCATTTATCAGGGCCAGCCCCTCCTTGGGACCGAATGTCAACGGCGTCAGGTCGGCGGCGGCAAGTGCCGCACCACCGGACATCACCTGTCCCTGATAGCTGGCCTCGCCCTCGCCAATCATCACCGCAGCCATATGCGCCAGTGGAGCCAAATCACCCGACGCACCGACTGATCCCTGAACGGGCACAACCGGCAGAACACCCCGATTGATCATCGCCGTGATCAGCGTCACCGTCTCCCAGGAAACCCCCGACGCACCGCGCCCCAATGAGAGCAGTTTCAGCACCATCATCAACCGTGTTGTTGGCAGATCCAGCGCCTCACCGACACCGCAGCAATGCGAGAGAATGAGATTGCGCTGCAGGGTGGCGGTGGCGTCAGCGGCAATCGTAACATTTGCCAGCTTGCCAAAACCAGTATTCACACCATAGACAGCCTCATCACCATTTGCCGCTGCACGCACATAGGAGGCCGCTGCCTCAACCGGGCGCCGCATATCGGCATGCAGTGCCACCTCATCTTCGCCGCGCCAGAGGGACTCCAGCTGGGCAAGGCTGGCCTCACCCGGAAGCAAAATCATCATTGCGCACCCCCCCAAAAAACCGATGTTTCAATGGATTGAACCCAATGCGGTAAGACAGTTCCGCGGGATGCTGGACATTCCACAATGCCAGATCGGCGCGCAGGCCGATGCGAAGTCTGCCACAATCCAACTGGCCCAATGCCTGTGCCGCATGTCTGGTCACACCTGCCAGCGCTTCTGCCGGTGTCATCCGGAACAGGGTGCAGCCCATATTCATTGCCAGCAGCAGCGAGGTCAGCGGCGAGGAACCGGGATTGGCGTCACTGGCCAGTGCCATCGCCACATTGGCTTCACGAAACAGGTCAATCGGCGGCATCTGTGTCTCACGCAGCGTGTAGAACGCTCCGGGCAACAGCACCGCAACACTGCCCGCCGCCGCCAACGCCCGGGCATCCGCAGCATCGGCATATTCGACATGATCAACCGAGAGCGCGCCATATCGCGCCGCCAGCTGACAGCCACCGGATTGGGACAATTGTTCAGCATGCAGCTTGACCGGCAGGCCAAGTTCCCGGGCGACAGCAAAAACACGGTCAATCTGTGCTGCGGTAAAGGCGATTGTCTCACAAAACCCATCTACCGCGTCAACAAGCCCCTGTGCATAAGCCTGATGCAGCGCAGGAATACAGATAGTGTCAATATAGCCATCGGGATCAGCCGCATATTC
>JAYNHH010000050.1:0-8718 GCA_038107835.1 Alphaproteobacteria bacterium | reverse complement strand
GCCTGAAGGGCACAGATGGGATCAACCTCGGTGACCATGACCCGGGCGCCACCCTGCCGCAGGGAGGCGGCAGAACCCTTGCCAACATCACCATAACCCGCAACAACGGCAACCTTGCCAGCGAGCATCACGTCGGTGGCACGGCGGATACCGTCAACAAGTGACTCCCGGCATCCGTAGAGATTGTCAAATTTCGACTTGGTAACCGAGTCGTTCACATTGATTGCAGGAAACGGAAGGCCGCCTGCCTCTGCCAACTGGTAAAGACGCAGCACGCCAGTTGTTGTCTCCTCGGACACGCCCTTAATGGCATCGCGCTGACGTGTAAACCAGCCATCACTCCTGGCAAGACGCCTTTCCAACTGCGCTTTCAGAAACTCCTCTTCCTCGCTGGCTGGGTTCGCAAGCACGGTCTCTCCCGCCTCGGCACGGGCGCCAAGCAGAATATACATGGTGGCATCTCCACCATCATCGAGGATCATATTGGCCGAACCACCATCTGCCCAATCGAAGGTCCGGTCAACATATTCCCAGTATTCAGCCAGCGTTTCACCCTTCTTGGCGAACACTGGAACGCCCGATGCGGCAATCGCGGCAGCAGCCTGATCCTGCGTCGAATAAATATTGCATGATGACCAGCGCACGTCAGCGCCAAGAGCAACGAGCGTTTCAATCAGAACAGCTGTCTGGACAGTCATATGCAGACAACCAGCAACCCGGGCACCCTGGAGCGGCTTCTGCGCGCCAAATTCATCACGCAGAGCCATCAGACCTGGCATTTCAGTTTCGGCAATCGAAAGTTCTTTACGACCCCAATTGGCAAGACTGATGTCGGTTACAATATAATCCTGAGACATAATTTTTTCCGTTTGTAGATAGGTCGCGTTGACTTAGCAGATAAGCATAGATTTTTAAAGCGTTAAAAGGGAGGCCGCATCTATCTCCCGCCATCAAGATTCCGGTGGTTCAGTGAAATATCATGACCCTGGACTCGCAGCCATTTGCCAATGGCCTCCGCCGCCCAGACAGACCTGTGCCGTCCCCCGGTACACCCAAAGGCAAGCGTAATCAGGGGTCGACCCTCAGCCGACATTCTGCCGAGAATCGGGGTCAACATCCTCTTCAGGTCTGAAAGAACTGATTGGGCAATTTCATCCTGCCGCAGATAGGCATCAATCTCTGCGTCCCGGCCAGTCTTTTCCCGCAGATCATCGATCCAGTGTGGATTGTCAGCAAAACGCATATCGAGAACGACATCTGCCCCCTCGGGCAGGCCATCACGATAGGAAAAGCTCACAATACTAACAGGAATAAGGCTCTGGTCATTGACACCAAAACCATCGAGTAAATGCCGTCGCATATCAGCCGGCTTCGATCCAGAGGTGTCGATGTGAACATCGGCAAGCGAGGCAATTTCGTCCATACGTGCCAGATCAGCAGCGACGGCATCAGCAAGCGACAACCCCTCCCCCAGAGGATGCTGTCGACGTGTTGTATTGAAACGTCGCATCAAATCCTGCTTTGCCGCGCTGATAAAAACAATGCTGCAGCTCCTTCCCAGCCGGTCCCGCAGATTTGCCGCCAATCGACCAACTGACTCAGCGCTGAAGCCGGAGGTGCGGGCATCCAGCCCCACGGCAAGCTGACGCCCGGCGGTCTCCACCTCGAGGGCCACAAGCTGGTCAATCAATGCAAGTGGAATATTATCGACCGCCTTGACGCCAAGATCTTCGAGAATTTTCAGCGCAGTTGACAGCCCTGCACCCGACGTGCCGGTGACAAGGATCAATTTTTTCGATTCTGGAATGGTTTCCATGAGGCAAGTCTAGCACGAAACCCGTTGCAACAGGACATAATTGACCAATGCGTCATCACTCCGCTGTTCGCCGGACCGCCAAGGGCAGCGCCAGGGTGAAACAGGCACCATCGCGATTGCTGGCTGTCAATTCTCCACCATGTCCGCGAACAATTTGGCGCGCGATTGACAGCCCAAGCCCCGAATGCTCGCCAAACGCTTCATCAGAGGGGCGCTCCGAGTAAAATCGATCAAAAATCGACTCCAGTCGGCTTTCCGGAATTCCCGGACCTCTATCCTGAAACTCAAGAACTGCCTGAGCCGCGCCCTCATCAACCGAGAGATCGATGGTGATTTCTGTATCTTTCGGCGCAAAGGAAACAGCATTTCCAAGCAGATTATCCAGCACCTGGACGATACGGCTGTCATGTATAAGAACGTCAATTGGCGAGTCTGGCATATGGTGGACGAGAATATGACTGTCAGTGGTTGCCTGCCGGGTCTGAACAAAACTATCCACCAGCTTGCACAGATCAACCAGTTGGCCGCTGTGAGAGGCAATTTCATTATCGACGCGGCTGGCCTGTGAGATATCCGAAATCAATCTGTCAAGACGCGCCACATCCTTGAGGATCACATCCATCAGCTTTTGCTGTTGCGACGGGTCGCTGATATGGCTGATGGTTTCAGCCGCACTGCGCAGCGACGACAGGGGATTTTTTAGCTCATGTGCAACATCAGCGGCAAAACCAGCGGTCGCGGCCATCCGTTGCTGCAATTCATCTGTCAGGTCCATGAGTGACTCCGACAGGCGCCCAATTTCATCGCGGCGTTTCGGCAAACGCTGGATGCGGGCTGATAGATCGCGGCTCTGGCGCAACATCTCAGCCTCTCTGGCAAGATGCGTGATTGGTGTTGTGATTGAGCGGGCGAGATAAACGCTCAAGCCGATTGTAACCAGCAATACCACCCCGAACAGCTGGATAAAGGCAATATTCACCTCAGCAATTTCCTGCTCTATCTTGCCGCCACTGACTGATACCAGCAAGGCACCGCGTACCAGACGCAAATCCTGAATCGGAACAGCGACTGACAGCACCATATTGCCGCGGCGGTCGCGGCGCAGTTGGCGCGCGGGGTCGCCGCGAAGCGCACTCACCACCTCAACATAATTATCCGCATGTTGCCGCGCACGCTCGCGGTATCGAGGTAGATGATAATCATCACCAAGCATGGCAGCAGCGCGCAAGATCAGCGCATTCAGACGTCCCTGAGCCCTTGTCCGCCAGCCCTCTCCTCGGTTGCGCTCCATGCTGACGGCTCCACCACGACCACCGCGAAGCGCGGTATCGGCCAGCAGCTGGCCATTGGGCTGAAAAACACGGGCCCGCAATTCGGTGCCATAGCCCACCAGTGGTAGCAGATGATTCATCGTCTCTGGCGAAAGGCGTCGCCGCACGGCTCCGATGTCCCGCTCAGCCTCAGCCAGCGCCAATGACCGGGCAAGAGTGAAGCCCTGCCGTTCAAGAGCTGTGAATTCTGACCGGATCAAGGTGGTGCGATACTGATCGATGCTGAACAAACCGACAAAGAAAAGCAGCAGCGGCACCAGCATGATGACCATAATGCGTGTGCTCAGCCGACTCATGCCAAAGCGAATGCGCATGACCGGGTGCCATCGCCGGAAACGCCACGACCAGTTGGAGGTAGATGTTTTTTCGGATCTATTAGAGTTTATGGGTCCGCTCCCAGATGGTGCCAGACATAGTCAGTCTCTGACGCTGTCACCCCACGCGATATTTGTAACCTATGCCGTAGAGCGTCTCAATATTATCAAAATCCCTGTCATGCGCACGGATTTTCCTGCGCAACCGCTTGATGTGGCTGTCAATTGTACGATCATCCAGAAAGATGGACTCGCCATAGGCAGCATCCATCAACTGGTCTCTGTTCTTGACCATTCCTGGCCGCGTCGCCAGCGCCTGCAAAATCAGGAATTCTGTTACCGTAAGTTTGACCTCCGTGCCTTTCCAACTGCAGAGATGGCGATCAGGGTCCATCAGCAATTCTCCCTGACGGACGATGTTCGGGCCTTGGGTCTGCATCCCCTCATTCGCAGCCCGACGCAGGACAGCACGAATCCGGGCCAGCAGGAGCCGCTGTGAAAATGGCTTGGTGATGTAATCATCAGCCCCCATGCCAAGACCAAGAGCCTCGTCAAGCTCATCATCCTTGCTGGTGAGAAAAATCACCGGCAATTGCGATGACACCCGGATTTTCTGGAGCAATTCGATCCCATCCATGCGCGGCATCTTGATATCGAAAACACCAAGGTCAGGCGGGCGGCGGACGATTCCCCGGAGGGCTGTCTCGCCATCATTGTAGCAATCGACGTCGAAACCCTCAGACTCCAAGGTCAATGCCACAGATGTGAGAATATTCTGATCGTCATCAACGAGCGCAATGCGGTTTGCCATTGGGTCACCCCTCCCTGTCGATTGCCAGCCCGGACGGTTGCGACGCCCGGCCATTGTAATGCAAAATGGTGGCTCAAACAAACAGGATGCAAAACCAAGCGCTGACACACCATCAAGACGGAAACACACTGCCCACCAAACTTGGCCAATCTAGGGCAGTTTAATCTGCATCCTGCCCCAAAGCTGCCGCATTGTGACAGTCAGTGTGCGCCGGCCCAACTGTCAGACACCCCAGCCTCGGCCACCAACGGCACTGCCAGTTTCAGCACAGGATCGGCCGCCGCCTCCATGACCGAGGTGATGATTGGCAGGGCTGCCTCGACCTGATCATCGGGAACCTCGAAGATCAATTCATCATGCACCTGCAGAAGCATATCGGCATCAAGCCCCACCTTGGCCAACGCCGCCGGCAGTCTGACCATCGCGCGTTTGATGATATCGGCCGCCGTCCCCTGAATGGGGGCATTGATCGCCTGTCGTTCGGCAAAACCTCGTGCTGCGGGATTTCCGGCCTTGATGCCGCCGATATGAATGCGCCGCCCAAAGAGCGTCTCAACGAACCCATCCTCACGCGCCTCGGTTTTGATGCGCTCCATATAGCCCTTGATCCCCGGAAAATTCTCAAAATAGGCGGCGATGTAATCGCGTGCCTCACCCTGGCGAATGCCAAGTTGCCGTGCCAAACCAAAACCCGAAATGCCATAGATGATGCCAAAATTAATGGCCTTGGCGCGCCGTCTTGTCTCGCCATCCATTTCATCCAGAGGCACGCCGAAAACCTCGGATGCCGTCCGCGCATGAATGTCCACCCCATTATGAAACGCCTCGATCATCGTGGCCTCGCCGGCAACATGTGCCACCAGACGCAACTCAATCTGCGAGTAGTCAGCGGAAATCAGCTTGTGGCCCGGCGCCGCAACAAAGGCGGTTCTGATCTGTCGACCTTCGGCTTTGCGAATGGGTATGTTCTGCACATTCGGATCAGAGGATGACAGACGACCGGTTGAGGCCCCAACCATGGAAAACGAGGTATGAACCCTGCCAGTCAGTGGAATGATCGATTCAACAAGCGCATCTGCATAGGTCGATTTCAGCTTTGCCAATTGTCGCCAATCGAGAACTTTTTGCGCAATCTCAATGCCGTCCGAGGCGAGGTCCTCAAGCACATCTGCCGATGTTGAGTAGGCTCCAGTCTTGGCCTTTTCGCCACCGGACAAGCCCATTTTGTCGAATAGGATTTCGCCAAGCTGCTTCGGCGACGCAACATTGAATTCCTCGCCAGCAAGCCTCAGGATTTCGCTCTGCAGCACACCCATACGGGCTGCAAAATCATTCGACATGCGCGCCAGAATGCTGCGATCAACGGTGATGCCGTTATTCTCCATCCTTGCCAGAACCGGAATTAGCGGCCGTTCCAGCCGTTCATAGACCGAGACCACACCCTCGCCAGCAAGGCGCGGCTTGAGGAGTTGCCATAGACGCAGGGTGATATCCGCATCCTCAGCGGCATAGTTTAGCGCCGCCTCAGGGCTGATTGCATTGAACGGGACCTGTTTTGCCCCTTTTCCACAGACATCCTCGAATTTGATCGTCTGGTGATCCAGCCAATGTCCGGCCAGAAAATCCATTGAGTGCCGCTCAACACGTCCACCATCAAGAACGTAGGACAGGCACATGGTGTCATCTACCGGTGCAAGAGCAATTCCACCGTTTCGGCCCTGCATCAGAATGTGAGTGTCATATTTCAGATTGTGGCCAATCTTCAAAATGCCCGGATCCTCAAAAACTGGCCGGATCAACGCCATTGCCTGATCAAAGGCAATCTGTGGTGGTGCCTGTTCTGGCACTGCCGAGAAATCAAGGCCCTCCTGCCCATCTGCCGGCGATGCCGCACCATGACGCAGCGGCACATAACACGCATCACCGGGCGCCAGCGCCATCGAGATGCCGACAAGATCAGCCGCCGCCGCATTCAGACCTGTTGTCTCTGTATCAACGGCCAAATAGCCCTGTTGGCGCGCCCGATCGAGAAAGGTCGAAAGCGCAGCAACATCGCAAATCAACTTGTAGGATATGGTGCCAGTTGGTTGATCAGCAGGCGGCGGCGAAGCTGACGCGACTGTCTGGCTTGGACTTGCCGCCATTGACCGGATTGCCGGAACCGCTTCATTTGTCCCGCGTAGCGCGGCTGGATCACCAGGCGCACCAATTCGCACGAGCAGCCGTTTGAAATCCTGTTCCAGAAGAAAGGCCTTCAACCGGTCCATATCACGTTCAGGTCGCCGCAAATCACCCAGTGCCATTGGCGTTGGCGCGTCATCTCGCAACAAAACCAGTTGCCGCGAAATGCGCGCCTGTTCGGTAAAATTGATCAGATTTTCCCGCCGTTTTGGCTGTTTGATCTCCTCAGCGCTGGCAAGCAGGGTCTCCAAATCACCATAGAGATTGATCAATTCTGCCGCGGTTTTGATCCCAATGCCGGGAACGCCAGGCACATTATCGGTCGAGTCGCCGGCAAGCGCCTGCACATCAACCACCTTTTCCGGCAGCACGCCAAACCGCTCAACCACCTCATCGGCGCCGATGCGACGCTGTTTCATCGGGTCGAGCATCGAGACATTGCCGCGGACGAGCTGCATCAGATCCTTGTCAGATGACACGATGACCGTTTCCAAACCGTCCGCCTCAGCCAGCGTGGCATAGGTGGCAATCAGATCATCCGCCTCGAATCCGGGTGCCTCAAGCTGTGGCAGGCTGAGCGCCTCAGTGGCGGCACGGACAAGCGCAAATTGCGGGATCAACTCATCAGGTGGCTCGGATCGGTTGGCCTTGTATTGCGGATAGATTTCAGACCGGAATGTCTGCCGGGACGTATCAAAGATGACAGCGATATGGTCCGGCTGCATGTCATCGACGAGCTTCATCAGCATTGACGTAAACCCGTAGACCGCATTGACCGGCGTTCCATCCGGGCGGGTCATCGGCGGAAGCGCATGAAAGGCCCGGAAAATATAACCCGACCCGTCAACCAGTAGCAGCTTCTCGGCCATCAAATCTCCTGTCGGCCAACGGGCCTATGCGTCATTCTCAGTGCCAGCCAATACATAGCGGCGCGAACAATAGGGGCAGACGACCTCACCATCGGTGCCGAGCGTCAACCAGACCTGTGGATGGCCAAGGGGACCACCACCGCCATTGCACGATACGCGTTGGTCTGTCGTTGGGATGGCCTCGTCATCAATCATTTGATTGGCACTGTTCATCTGTCTTTCCCTGCCTGAAATCGCCATGCCGCCCGATCTGCCAAAGGGCAGCAAGAGCGTTTTGAAATCCGTACCCGAAATCTATCCGCATCACCGCAGCGATGCAATCAGCAACACCATGGCATTTGCGAATAATTCCGGGAAACATCGGAATTATGAGTGGGGTCTTTATGCCAGCACGCTCAGCTGTTATCTATATGACGAGGTGTTTCATGCAGCCACATTCCAGTGTTATCGACACAGTACAATTCTCCAGCCGGCCAGCAGATGGCTATGCCATCCGGGCAAAGGGCCTGTGCAAAACCTATGGTAACCCCACTGATAGCCTGGCCAAACAGGCGCTCCAGTCGATCGATCTGGACATTCCCATCGGCCAGGTCTTTGGTCTGCTTGGGCCAAACGGAGCTGGCAAATCCACCTTCATCAACATCATGGCGGGTACCGTTGTCAAAACAGCTGGATCATTGTCGGTCTGGGGAACGGACATCGACGCTGATCCGCGCCAGGCACGGGCCAATATTGGCATTGTTCCGCAGGAATTGAACATTGACGCCTATTTCACGCCGCGTCAGACGCTGGAAATGACGGCTGGCCTGTTCGGCGTTCCCAAGGATGAGCGCCGGACAGATGAATTTCTGGAAATGGTCGGGTTGACCGAGCAGGCGCACACCTATGCACGGCGCCTGTCGGGTGGCATGCGCAGGCGGCTGCTTGTTGCCAAGGCGATGGTTCACAGCCCGCCAATTCTTGTGCTTGACGAACCAACCGCCGGTGTTGATGTCGCCCTCAGACAGAAATTATGGGACAATATTGCCTTGCTCAATGCGAGCGGCGTGACAATCGTCCTGACGACCCATTATCTGCATGAGGCAGAAACGCTCTGTGATCACATCGCCATTCTCGATGAGGGGCGGCTGATCACCTCAAAGCCCAAGCAGGAATTGCTCGACGGGGCCAGTCGCAAGGAGTTGAAACTCACGCTTACGGCACCGCCGCCAAAGACACTGCCAGACTCTCTGCAGGGTATCGACGCACGCTGGCAAACAGACCATCTGGCCATCCTCTATGACCCCCAGAAAATCACCGCTGCCAGCATTATCGCCACGGTTACGGCTGCCGGCCTCGATGTCGAGGAGGTCAGTACCGTTGAACCCGACCTGGAAGACGTCTTTCTCGACCTCAC
>JAYNHH010000049.1:0-8956 GCA_038107835.1 Alphaproteobacteria bacterium | reverse complement strand
ATTCTTAAATCTTTGGTTGTTAGCTTTAATGGCCATTTATCCCTGACAATATGGGATTTTCCCGGCATTAAGGTGATGAAGTGGCTATTTCCATCCAGCCCAATGCACGCTTTTGTGTGAGGGTAAATGTGGGGTCGGATGTGGCTTCAGGTGGTTTGAACAGGCTGACAGCACTGAAAGTCAAAAAAGCCAATGCACAAGGGCGGTATCCAGATGGAAACTGTCCCTATCTGGTTGTTGGTGCGAGCGGCGCAAAACATTGGCTGCGCAGAATCTTTGCCCATGGTAAGCGCCGCGACATGGGGCTTGGCAGCGCCAGCCTTGTCGATCCTGGCGTGTCCTGGTCATCGACTTCAGGCAAACTAAACTGGCCTGTTAAAGGCTGATAAAATCTGTGATGCCAGTGCTTTTGTATTGGCATCAGGCCTATCAGACATTCGAAGTACCATTCTTGTGTAGGGCAGTTCAGGAAGATCACTGCTAACGCAGATTGGATGGGTGCTGTTTACAACTCTGCTCGCAGGTAACGCTGCAACTGCCAGATCCGCACGAACAGCGGCAAGCTGGGACTCAGATACGTTTGACAGATAACTAATTCTATACTCAATGCCAGCGCGTTTTAGAGCATCGAGTGCAGCATCTCGCCACGGACATCCGCTGGGTGCAACAGCTACCTGCAAGGGGCTTTCACCATCACGACGACTGTTTTTGTGTGTTGCCCATACCAGAGGCTGTTCATATAGGAGCCGGTCGTTCTCGAGATTTGTTACGCCACCACCGGTGGTTAGTATGGCAATATCCAATGCGTTTGTGGCCAACATTGCAGATAGATCTTTTGCATCACCAGCATTAATGTTGACTGTGACGCCGGGATGCACACGCGAAAATCCAGCAAGAATTTCGGGCATTCGTGTTTCAATATTCTCCAGACACAACCCAATGCGAACCATCCCTTTAATATCTGGGCTGAGCAATGCTGCCAGCGCTGTGTCATTTGCCTCAATGATGCGATGTGCATGCGGCATCAATCGGTCGCCACTATCTGACAGCCGCATGGCGCCCTCGGAGCGATGGAACACGGGCGCGCCAACTAGCCTCTCCAGCTTTTTCATCTGCATGGACACGGCCGCAGGTGAACGCGCAACGCGCTCTGCTGCACATTTCACCGAACCGGTTTCAGCAACTGCAATAAATGTCTTGAGTACGTCAATTTCGAGGCGCATTGCATTTGAGATCAAAGAATTTCTCTTGTGAAAAATTAAGCATTTCTGAATTTATGTGTAAAGAAAATAAGCTTGCCAAAATATTGAAGATTGCGTCACTCTGCCGTAGATGCAATTTCTGGTGCAGACCTCAGACCTCACACCCAAAGGCTGGGAGCGCTTCCACGACACAGGCAAGTGATCGGGGTCTATAAGCACCGTTCGTTGCCAAAGGTTTGATATGACAAGAATTGATAAGCCGGAGAAACTACCCTCGGTTGATCGTCTGTTAAACGATCCCACCGGAGCTGAGCTGGTTTGTGAATTTGGCGGGCCTCTTGTCACCCGATCTGTAAAAACCGTCCTTGCAAAGGCAAGGGCGCAGGTGTTGGCAGGCACCACAATCGAGTATGACTCGCTTTTAAAAGCACTGTCAGAAGAGGTGACGCACACGATAACACCCTCGCTGCGACCAGTGATCAACCTGACGGGGACAGTGCTGCACACCAATCTTGGACGTGCCGCCTTGCCAGAATCTGCCATCAGGGCGATGGTCGACGTCGCGCGGGGTGCCAGCAATCTGGAATTTGATTTGGAGACAGGCACGCGCGGTGATCGTCATAAACATGCTGAAGATCTGCTTTGCTACCTAACGGGAGCAGAGGCTGCGCTTGTCGTAAACAACAATGCCGCAGCGGTGCTACTGACACTCAATAGCCTGGCAAAACGCAAAGAAGTCCCGGTGTCCCGTGGTGAGTTGATCGAAATTGGCGGTGCGTTCCGCATGCCTGACATCATGGCGCAGGCGGGATGCAAGCTGCTGGAAGTTGGCACAACAAATCGGACACATGGCACAGATTTTGAGCTGGCGATTGGCCCAAGAACCGCCTTGTTGATGAAGGTGCATGCCAGCAATTTTGAAATTAAAGGGTTCACGAAAAGCGTATCTGAACAGGCGCTGGCTGAGATCGCGCATCGTCATAACCTGCCGCTGGTAACGGATCTTGGCAGTGGCACTTTGATTGATCTGGAAAGCCATCAATTGCCACATGAAACCACTGTCGCCGAAGCTCTGGGGGCTGGCGCGGATTTGGTGACCTTTAGCGGTGACAAACTTCTTGGCGGGCCGCAGGCTGGAATTGTTGCGGGCCGGCGCGACCTGATCAACAAGCTCAAACGCAACCCGATGACGCGGGCGATGCGGCCCGATAAATTAACCTTGGCCGCTTTGCAGGCGGTGCTGCGTTTATATACCGACCCGTCGCGGCTAGCGATGGAATTGCCAACTTTGCGCCTGCTATCGCGTGACCATGCTGACATTGCGCAATTGGCGGCCCGCATGGCCGCCACCGTGCAAGATCAGTGCGAGGGGTTCGAGGTGATTGCTGCACCTGTCCAAAGCCAGATAGGCAGTGGCGCATTGCCAAGTGACACGCTGGCAAGTGCAGCGCTGAAAATAACGGTGTCTGGCAAACGCCGACCGGGTAAAGCATTGATCAGGTTAGCCAAAGCATTCAGGGACCTGCCTATTCCGGTGATAGGTCGCATTACCGATGATGCATTATGGTTTGATATGAGATGTCTCGAAGATGAAGGCAGCTTCATCGAGAATCTCAAGGAGCTTACTCTCGCATGATCGTCGCAACGGCAGGCCATGTAGATCATGGCAAGACGGAGCTTATCAAGGCCTTGACCGGGACTGATACTGACCGCCTGCCAGAGGAAAAAGCGCGCGGATTGTCCGTAGATCTGGGATTTGCCTACCTAGCAGTGCCAGATTCAGGAATCCTTGGCTTTGTAGATGTTCCTGGCCATGAAAAATTCATCCGCAATATGTTGGCAGGGGTTGCCGGGATTGATCTGGGCTTGCTCGTAGTGGCTGCTGATGATGGGGTAATGCCGCAAACACGTGAACATCTGGCCATACTCAACCTGCTTGGCGTCGAAAAATGCCTGGTAGCGCTGACCAAGCTTGATCGGGTGCAACCAGACCGTATTAGCGAAGTGCAGCTGCAGCTGAAGCGGCTTCTTGCGGATGCAGGGCGAGAGGGGTGTGATGTCTACCCCATCTGTGCTCCCAAGGGCGAGGGAATTGATGTGCTCGGCCAAGCGCTTTTCCGGCACGCCAAAGCCAGTAGCTCCAAAGCCAACATTGCGCGAGCCACTCATCATAATTTCAGGATGGCCATTGACCGGGTTTTTTCTCTTAAGGGAGTGGGTTTGATCGTCACCGGTATGGTTTTTTCCGGTTTGATTCACACGTCACAAAGTCTGACGCTCTCGTCGACCGGATCGCAAGTCCGAATACGAGGCATCAGGGTAAATAGCCAGACAAGTGACTGCGCAAAGGCTGGAGACCGTTGTGCGCTGAATATCACTGGGCGCGGTATTGGCGAACACTCAGTCAGGCGTGGCAACTGGTTGATGCATCAAAGCCTCTATAGTCCAACAAAACGCATAGATGTTGATCTTGAGGTGTTGCAGAGCGAGGCAGGTGTGTTGAAACACTGGACGCCAACGCATTTGCATATTGGCTCGGATCATCTGCCAGCACGGGTTGCTGTTTTGTCCGGGGGCGGCATTGCAGCGGGCAAACGTGGTTTGGCTCAATTGGTGTTGGATCGCGACATATTCGTCTGTCACGGCGATCGTTTTGTATTAAGGGATCAATCTGCACAACGCACCATTGCAGGAGGGCGCGTCATTGATCCCTTTTCGCCTAAACGCGGCCGTGCAAAAACAAGACGAATAGCCAGCTTGAAAGCAATGTGTTGTGATACCCCCGCCAAAATATTGAAAAAACTGACAGACCTGAGTGAGACCGGTGTGCCATTTCAACCATTTGCTGTAGCGCATAACCTGCGACCCCCTCAAGTTAATGCGCTGATTGTGTCTTTAGGATTAAGGCTTGTTGGCAGTGCAGCGCAGGAACGGGTTTTCTGCGAGAAAAGATGGCAAGAGCTACTGAGTCACATTGAAGAAATCATAGTCCAGTTTCACCGGTCCAATCCGGCCCTTTTTGGCGCCAGCATCAAAGACATACAGACACTGCTGACCCCTTTTGTTGAGATGGTGACGCTTGATGCAGCTCTTAATTTGTTGGTTGCAGAAAATCGGCTTGGTGCGCAGGGAAAAAAATTCTGTTTGCCCTCTCACGCTATTCATATCTCGGCGAAGGACAAGAGTCTTTTGGCCCGTGCTACGGTGATTCTGGCCCCACCATCCGGCACTCCCCCCGGCCTTTATCAGGCAGCCAAAGATATCGGCGTTGACGTTTCCTCACTCGAAAAAGCCCTGAAAATTGGTGTCAAATTGGGAGATGTTGCAATGATTGAGAAAAACCGTTACCTGCCCAAATCCTTGCTGACAAAATTTGTCATCATCGCCGAGCAGCTTGCGGCGCGATCAGATGATGGTTTGTTCACGACAGCCGATTATCGGGATGAGGTAAATTTGGGACGGAATTTCGTAATTGCTGTTCTGGAATATTTCGACCGAATAGGATTTACCATGCAGGTCGGCAATCACCGTCGTGTCCGGTGTTCTGCAGACAGTATTTTGTTGTTAGAGAGTAAAGACTAATATGGAAGAGGATCGCACCCCGGTGGGGCGCCTAGACTTCAAATCTAGTGAGGGGCGTTCAACGTCCCTGGTGGGTTCGACTCCCACGCTCTTTCGCCAATCATCGAACAAGATGAAATGCCACACACGAAAAAGGCTGAGCATGGGCGGCGCTGGCAGAATATGTTGGTGGAACTTGTCAACGAAGAGATTGACGTTAGCCAGTGGACCTAGCCAACCAATGCCTTGTAAACATCCTCATCCATCAAATGATCGAGGGCAGTAATGTCAGTGATCTTGAGCTTAAAGAGCCAGTTTCCCATCGCGCCTTCTGGCGTAATTGAAGTCAGATCATCAAGAAGCGCATCGTTGATTTCGGTTATTTGACCGGCAGCAGGGCTGTAGATATCAGAGGCGGCCTTCACCGATTCAATCGCAGCGGCTGCATCGCCCTTATCGACGATTTTGCCGATTTCAGGTAATTCAACAAACACGATATCGCCAAGCTGTTCAACGGCGTGTGGTGAGATGCCAACAGAACATATCTCGCCATCAAGACGAGCCCATTCATGATCTTCGGAAAATTTCAACATGGCCTGAACTTTCTGATGTTATGGCGACACGATATAATCACAAAAAAATGTGGACGTCCTAGGTGTCACCACCCCGCCGCTGACGATCCGGGTAACGGACCTTCAGACCAAAATCTGGGTGCCATGAGAGACATTTCAACGATCTGTAACATGACCTTGTTCTCAGAAGCGATCGAAACTGCTTCGAGAGACAGAAGCAAGCGGCCAGCCTTGGTCTCTTCCCAGAACCATTTTCCCATCAATTCCAAATCATCTATCCCGTCGCGATGGGTTCTTGTCTCGGTGTAGTAGGCTTCCAAATCTTCAACAACCAGTTTTAAGAGGGGAATGGCCGGCAACCCTTTTCGGGGGCTTTTTGGTATCTCACCCCTGATGAATTCAGAAACAAAAGGTGCAAAATCCGTAATCTCAAGTTCGCTAGCCCCGACGGTTGTGCGCCCGCGAGCTGCGACCGCCGCTTCATAATCTGGCAACAATGCGGCCATCTCGGCCTGAACTGCGGCCACCAACGCGTCTACATCACCGATATCATTCGTGCTTAAAACAAGCTCTGGCGGCAACGCATAGCCCATGCGCCCGTCTCGCACGTGGATGACTTCGGGAAAATCCTCCAGAACTGGGCCAGTTTTTGCGTCGAGCAAATTAAATGCGGCGCGGATCACCTTCTTTTGGAACCCAGGATCATTTGGTTTACCCATTCCCCGTCCCATTGGAAAATCCAGAAACAGTCCGCGTGCAGGCTTGATGGCTTCCATGTGTTCACGAACAAAACCAACGAGAACAGTCGAAAGACCCTCTGATTCAAAATAATGAGCAAGCCCGCACACGGCGCGCGTACAAAACGGTCATATAGGGATTAAAAAGACTGTATTGACACCCTCTTGCTTCATCTGCTCTGCAACTTCACGAGCGGATTTCTCCATCGTGACTGGGTCGGCAGCCCCCATAAATGAATAATGCATATCAGCAACAGACCCAATCTCGCCATCCGTTGCCATCTCGTCGAGCCTGTCCAGTGGGATGATTACATTGAGATCCTGCTGCCATGCAGAGCGGTCAAATTCGACGGCCACGTGCGTCATAACAAGATCGCGGTCGTTCTTGTGAAAAGCCCTATGGTCTTTTGCAAGCCAGGAGAAGGGTTTGTCACCACGCCGTGATACAGCTGCAGTCGAAACAATTGAAATGCGCCGTTGGTCTGCTGGCACTGGGGTTGTCCATGCAGGATTATCGAAGGTGGGTAGTTCAAGATTTGAAATAAAACCACGGCCTACAGCTGGCATCTCTGAGATTTTAGTCACTTTGAACTTCCCTCAAAAATCAAGAATAATGTAATTACACGTTGGGAAATGCCGAGCGAAAGAGCAAGCAAGAATTACTGATTTGTGGATTCAGCAATACTGAAGTTTATAGCAATGATTTTTCTGTTCGGGCTACATGAGGGGATAATCAAGCAACCGAGGCCCAAGGCGCAAGCACCTCCACCCAATGAACTTGCCCCCTTGATCAAAAGACAGTCTCAACCAGCAAACAGTATCAGCAACCCCTCAATAGCATGTGGGAGAAGATGTGGGGTTGGATTTTGGTGGCGTGATACCTGTGATTCCATCCAGAGAATTATTTTGAAATACAGAATCCCGTCCCTCTGCCAGATCCCCATAACAACTCTCAGTGTTTTCAGCTCACTGGTTCAGCAGAGCGAAAACTGACCCGTATGACGGGAACAAATGCTGCAATGATAATGTAAAAACTGTAAGCTGTTTTCGGTGAAGGTTTAACTCACAGGGAGAAAGATATGAAATTCCTCAGGCTTAAAAGGGGCAGGACACTCGGACACTATGGTGTGATCGCAACCCTATTCGCAGCTCTATCGATGGGGGTGGCGCAGGCAGGCGAACTCAAGATCGTTCACATAAACGATCACCATTCGCACCTGAAGCCCGATGGACGGATGAGTCTAAATTTGGGCGGCAAATCTACCAGGGTTAAATCCGGTGGAATGCCATCTGTCGTGGCCAAAATCAAGGACCTCCAGAACAAGAATCATAACCTGCTCAAACTGCATGCTGGCGATGCTGTATCCGGATCACTGTTCTTTACCTTGTTCAAGGGTGAGGCTGATGCTGCCCTGATGAATGAGGTCTGCTTTGATGCTTTCGCACTTGGAAACCATGAATTCAATGAGGGTGACGCAGGCCTTGCGAAATTTCTGGATTTTCTGAAATCAGACAAATGTAACACGCCAGTCCTTGCCGCCAATATCAAGCCGGAGGTTGGTGTTTCCGCGTTAACGCCAAACAGCGAGACCGACTATTTTCAGCCATATACTGTGATGCAGATTGATGGCATGAAGATTGGCATCGTGGGAATCGACATTGTCCGGAAAACGAAACTTTCTTCCAGCCCCGATGAGACAACAATCTTTCTTGATGAGGCTGAAACCGCTCAGAGAATGGTGGATGAACTCAAACAAACGGGCATTGACCACATTATTCTGCTGACACATTACGGGTATCAAAATGAACTGGAGCTTGCCACCAAAATTGATGGGGTCGATGTGATCATTGGTGGCGATTCACACACACTTCTGGGTGATTTTGACGCTCTTGGCCTGAACGCATCCGGCCCTTACCCGACAGTGGTGCGCGGCGTTGGTGGTAACATTGTGTGTGTTGCTACCGCCTGGCAATATAGTCAAATCGTTGGCGAGCTCGACATCTCATTCAATGACAAAGGTGAAGTCCAGTCATGCCGTGGCGTTCCACATGTAATGCTTGCAGACAGCTTCAAGCGTAAAAACGCCGACGGGGACCGTGTTGAGGTTGAGGGTGCGGCACGCGATGCAATCTATGCGCAAATCGAGGCTGATCCCAAGCTTTCCATCGTAAAGGAAGATGCTGATGCTGCGGCATTGCTTGCATCCTTCAATGTAAAAGTTGAGGAGATGCGCTCGGTGAAAGTCGGGGAGGTTACGGAAAACCTGTGCCTGTCACGTATTCCCGGGGACAAGCGGTCAAAGATCTGTTCTCCTGAAGATACGGCGAGGAACGGCTCCGATATTTCCATGTTGGTGGCACATGCGTTTCGTGAGATGGCAAAGGCCAGCGACATCGCCATCCAGAATGGTGGTGGTGTGAGAACTGACATCGCCAAGGGTACCCTGACCATGGGTGACGCCTACAAATTGCTGCCTTTCGCCAATACGCTTGTTGAAATGGATATGACCGGTGCAGAAATAAAGACTGTTCTCGAGGAGGCACTCGACTACGCTCTGCAGCCAGATGGCTCTACCGGTGCCTATCCCTATGCAGCTGGTCTGCGCTGGCATATCGAGGTGGCGGCGCCACTTGGGCAGCGTCTGAGTCAGATGGAGTTTAAGGGTCGAAACGATGAGTCCTGGGCTCCGCTGGATATGGATAAGACATACCGCCTTGTAACTAACAACTATATTGCGGCAGGCCGTGATGGCTATCTGACCTTTAAGACAGTAAAGAACGACGGACGCTATACAGACACCTATCTTGATTATGCGCAGTCGTTCGTCGATTACGTTCAGGAGCGCGGTAGCGTCGGCAAGCTGCCGTCATCTGAATATTCAAC
>JAYNHH010000048.1:0-9960 GCA_038107835.1 Alphaproteobacteria bacterium | reverse complement strand
ATCTGGCTCAGCGACCAGCCGGTTCTGGCAAGCGCCTGTTCGCCGGCATCGGCGTCACCCGCATCGACCATGGCCGTCTCACCGCTGTTATGGCAATGCAGCAGCACGCCATAATTATCGTCACCATAGGGAAATTGATGAATGTCCAGCATCTGCACGCTCCCCCTCCATTCTGGTTTCTGCTTTTGCCTTTGCCGTTACCAGCTGCCGGAATTTTCCATTGACGCCCATGGTTCGGCGGGCGGCAGCGCATCGCCATCCTGCAGCAACTCGATCGAGATGTTGTCTGGTGATTTGACGAAGGCCATGTGGCCATCGCGCGGTGGCCGGTTGATCGTCACCCCCGCATCCATCAGGCGTTGGCATATCTCGTAGATATTGTCGACCTTGTAGGCAAGGTGACCAAAATTGCGGCCATAGTCATAATCTTCCGTATCCCAGTTATAGGTCAGTTCCAGTTCAGGTGATCCGCTTGCCCGCGCGCTGTCGGCATCCTTGCCTGCTGCCAGAAAAACTAGTGTGAACCTGCCTGCCGCCACCTCCTTGCGCCGTGTTTCAACAAGCCCGAGCTTGTTGCAGTAGAAATCAAGCGAGTCCTCAAGGTTTTGCACCCTGACCATGGTGTGAAGATAGCGCATGTTCAGCCTCCAGATTGACGTCTTCTCTTTTGGAAAGGATAGGCATTTCAGCCTGGCGCGTCCACTACATCATGCGCGGTAGCCAGCCAGTCATGCGTCAATTTTCAGCCACCCAATCCCGGTTGCCAGCGTATCTGCGATCAGATGGAAGGGTGGTGATGATGGTTTTGCGGCTGGCACCAGATCGGGTATCTGGATGACGCGCAGGCCCGCAGCAAGTGCAGCCCTTACGCCCACCTCCGAGTCCTCGAATGCGACACAATCATCAGCGCCCGTGATGCCGCCCACTGTCACCAGCTTTTCGATGCTGGCGAGATAGACATCCGGTGCTGGTTTGCCGCGCGCGACTTCGTTGCCGCCGGTGATTGCCAGCATATGTGCCGCCAGACCGGCTCGGTCCAGAACATCGCGCGCCTTTTCACCCTGTGACGATGTCGCCACGGCCATAGGTATGTTGCGCGCGGCAAGCCGGTTGATGACATCGACAACACCAGGCTTCACCGGTACTGTGCCTGCCAGTCTTTCGCGATATTGCGCAACCCACTCAGCCTTGAAGATTGCGGCATCAATGCGCGCCGGCAGAATGTCCCGCAACACGTCAACCCCCTCGATCATGTTCAGCCCGATCATCCGGCTGTAGCTGTCAAATCCGGCGGTAATCCCATAGCGATCCGCGGTTTCGACATAGGTTTCATAGGACAGGGTTTCACTGTCGAGCAGCAGACCGTCCATGTCAAAGATGATTGCCCGCGTGGCAAGGCTGTTGTTCCAGCGCTGTGTCTGTGACCCGCTCATAGCCCAAACACCCCGCGCAGAATGTTCAGCGCGCTGAGAAGCAGAAAACAACCAAATACACGGCGGAGCAACGCCGCGTTCAATCGGTGGGCGATGCGGCTGCCAAGCGGCACGGTGAACAGACTTGTTGAAAAAATAATCACCGCTGCCGGAACGCTGATAAAGCCGAGTGAATAGGGCGGGCGCATATCAACGCTGGTGCCGGCCCACCAGAAGCCGATGGCTCCCGGGACGGCGATCAGAATGCCGAAGGCCGCAGCCGTACCGACAGACCGGTGCATTGGCAGCGACAGAAAGCTGAGAACTGGAACGGCGATGGTGCCGCCGCCAATGCCCATCAGGGCTGAGGCAAGGCCGATGGCAGAACTGATCAGCCCACCTGTGCTGCCCCGACCGGCCGGGGTCAGCGGATGCGGCCTGTCTGCCGTGCTGGTGGTGGATGAGGTTGGTGGTTTTTGCCGCGCCTGACCCCGGATCATCGTGACGGCGACATAAAGAGCGATCACGCTGAACAGCAGTTGCAGATAGCGCGAGTCCAGATAGCCCGAAAGGCCGCCACCAAGCGCCGCACCAGCAAGAATGAACGGCCCCCATTCTCGGAGAATGACAAGATCGACAGCGCCGCGGCGATGATGTGATCTGGCGGACAACAGCGATATCGGGATGATCGTCATCAATGACGTTGCCACCGCCATATGCATGATGAAATCTGCTGGTACCTTCATATAGCTGAACAGGATGAACAGTACTGGCACGATGACGATGCCGCCGCCCACACCAAGCAGCCCCGCCAGAAGCCCGGCAAAAATTCCGGTGAGCAACAAGGCCGCCGCCATCATCAGCAGCAGATCAGGAGAGTAAAATTCAGCGTAGTCCAATATCTGTGGCCTCTGTCCGATCTAGGGTGGGCGCTGCCAGCGCCTAGCTGCCTGTTGTATCCGTTTGGTGGTGGCTTGACCAGCATCGATCAGGCTGGACAGTTTGCCCAGATGGGTGCCATCCACCTCACGCCATTGTTATTCGACAGATGCTGTCTGCCGCTTGCATAATGCTTGGCGTTGTTGATTTTCGCAGATGGAGTGCAAAAACTGAATTTTGAATGCAGGAAGGGCAGGGGTGATGACACAGGACCTTGTTCTGGCGCGGCGTTTTGCGGTTGATGAGGGCTTTCTGTTCTCCCTGATCACTGAAAAGCCGCATCTGTTGCAATGGTGGGGGCCGGAAGGTGTCCATATTGGCGACAATGATCTTGATTTTACCCGGTGTGGACCTTGGATGTCGGTCATGGTCAATGGGGATGGAAGCCTCCATCAGGTCAGCGGGACAGTGCTGACGACCGAACCGCCTGACAGGGTCAGCCTGACTTGGGGGTGGCATGATCAGACCACAGGCGAGCGTGGCCATGAAAGCCATTTGCTGTTTCAGATTGTGCCGGATGAAGATGACGCATGCCTTTTGACGATGACTCAGATCGGTCTACCAACAAACGAGTCACTTGCTTTGCATCGTGAGGGCTGGACCTCGTCACTGGCCCGGATTGACGCGCTGATCTGAGCGGTAGCAACAATTTCAAACTTTTTGGAGGAGACATTCTTATGCCCGATTTTCTATTTGCCTATCACGGCGGCAAACCCCCGGAGGCACCCGAAGACATGCAGGCCGAAATGGATCGCTGGAAGAGCTGGTTTGATGATATCGGCGCGTCGGTGGTTGATCCCGGCAATCCGGTCGGCATGTCAAGGACAGTAAGCGCCGATGGGGTCGCAGATGATGGAGGCACCAATCCTGTTTCCGGCTACACCGTGGTAAGGGCGGACAGCATTGACGCGGCAATTGCCATGGCGAAGACCTGCCCCATCCTGTCAAGCGGCACTATCGAGGTGGCGGAAATTCATGAAGTTGATATGTAGGCTCATTGTCACCCGGTACGGGTGATGCCTGGCGGTGGACAGACCATATCTGCCACCGCATGGGTTTTGATGTTTCAGTTTTTGCCTATAGCTCCGCCAGCCGGCCGGGCAGTTCAGCGATGACATTCCGGCCCGCATTGGCGAAGGCAAATCTGAGGTAATCCTCCTGTCCATCACCAAAGAATGTTCCCGGAATGGTCAGAACACCAATCTTTCGGGCCATTTCCTGCGCCACCTCGATCGAGGCGGTGCCGGCAAAGGGATGTTTCACATAGCCGAAATAGGCTCCCGTGCTGAGCAGGGTCCATCCGTCCATGCCGGCAATGATCTTGGCAAACAGGTCCGAGCGTGCGGCGATGCGCTCGCGGTTTTCCTGCCGCCAGTCGGCAAGCTGAGGCAGCATTGGCGTAACGGCGATTTGCGGTGCGCGCGGCGCGCAGATCTGAATGTTGTCGATGATTTTGGCCAGTTCGGCAATCAAAGCCGTCCCGCCGGTCACCGCGCCAAGCCGGTGGCCGGGCATGCAGTAGGATTTGGAAAAACTATAGAGCTGGATCAGCGTATCCTGCCAGCCATCATGGCCCAGCAGCCGGTGCGGCTGGCCCGTGTTCAAAGGCAGAAAGTCACGATAGGTTTCGTCCAGAATGAGCCAGATGCCCCGCTGGCGGCACAGGTTGAAAATCCCGTCCAGCAGATCGGCCGGATAGATTGTGCCACAGGGATTGTTTGGCGAGACGATGGCAAGCGCCCGTGTCTTGGGGCCGATGGCGGCATCAATATCCGCCACCAGTGGACGCATGCCATTTTCCGTATGGCAGTCGACATAGGCAATATCGACTCCGAGCATGCCAAGCGCAGACTCATGGTTGAAATAGCAGGGGCGTGTCATCAGGATTTCATCACCACGGCCAGCCACCGCCAGCGCTGCGGCGACAAATGCCTGATTGCAGCCAGAGGTGATATGGGTCTCGCCCATCTCGACTGCGCTGTCATAAATCTCGTTCAGATGTGCCGCATAGGCGGTGCGCAGCCCGTCATCGCCCTCAACACGACCATAGCGCGCCGCGTCGGGCGTTGCAGCCGCCTCGGCCAGCGCTGCCAGCATATCGGGATGGGCCGCGTAACCCGGAACAGCCTGACTCATGTCGATCAACGCCCCCCTGTCGCCGTTGTAGGAGGCACGCCAATCCTGAACGACAGAGACAGGGGGAGCGGTCAGGGTGGCAATCGCAGGGTTGAACATTGGTAAAAACTCTTCTGTGACAGGGTAAAGGCAGATGGCTCTCTGCAGCATTCGAACATCGAGCGCAAAGGTAGCAGAGTTGATGCGCCGACAAAAGCGCGTCAGAATGTCCAGCAGGCACAAATTGACGAGCCACAGGAGCGATGATGTTTGCCCGTGACACCCTGTCCTACGAACCCAAACCACTTCCCGACCGTATGCAGCGCAGTGATACCGAAATGATCGCGGCTGCCAGCGCGCATCTGGCGGTTATGCGGCAACGTCACTCCGTGCGTGATTTTGATCCCCGGCCAGTGCCGCGCGGCATCATCGAGGATTGCATCCAGACGGCCGGTCTGGCCCCGAGCGGAGCGAACCATCAGCCCTGGCACTTTGCGCTGATTGGCAACCCGCAGATGAAGGCTGATATCCGCACGGCCGCGGAGGCAGAGGAGCGCAAATTCTACAGCCGTGACAGTGCGGACGAATGGATCAGGGCGCTTGAACCGATTGGCACCGGCCCCGACAAGCCACATCTGGTCGACGCCCCCTGGCTGATCGTCATTTTTGCCGAGCGCTACGGACAATTCGATGATGGCACCCGGTACAAGAACTACTATGTGCCGGAAAGTGTCGGCATCGCATCCGGGTTTCTGATCTCGGCACTGCATCTGGCCGGCCTTACCTGTCTGACGCACACGCCGAATCCAATGCAGTTTCTCACCGATATCTGCGGCCGACCAAAATCCAACAAGCCGCTGATGATCCTTGCCGTCGGCCATCCGGCAGCAGATGCCCATATCCCGGCGGTGGCGAAGGTGAAAAAACCGCTGGATGAGATCCTCAGCCGCTTCGACTGATGCCGGGCGCGGCCTATCGTGGTTTTGGTGATCAAAGCACATCAAATTTCACGCTTGCCCCTGTTTGCTGATCATCTAGGCTTGGCGCAGGGATCATTTACCGAGGAGAGCGGCATGAAAACAGTAGCCGTAAGACAGATTGAGCGGGCTCCGGCCACTTTGGCAGCGCAGCTTGGTGAGGCTGGTGCCTCGAGCGTGCATGAGGCGCAGGGGCGCACCGGGCTGATGAAACCCTATATGCGCCCGATTTATCCCGGCACCCGGATTGGTGGTACAGCGGTGACCATCCTTGCACAGCCCGGCGACAACTGGATGGTGCATGTGGCGATCGAGCTATGTCAGCCGGGGGATATTCTTGTCGTGGCGCTGACCACGGATAATACCGACGGATTCTTTGGCGATCTGCTCGCAACCTCGGCACAGGCGCGCGGTGTCAAGGGGTTGGTGATTGACGCAGGCGTTCGCGATGTCGCCGATCTTCAACAGATGGAATTCCCCGTCTGGTCCCGCGCCATCTCGTCAAAGGGAACGGTAAAGAATACGCTTGGCGCGGTAAATGTGCCGGTGGTCTGCGCCGGGCAGCTTGTGTTCCCCGGTGATGTGGTCTGCGCCGATGATGATGGGGTGACAATTGTTGCGCGCAAACAGGCGGATCAGGTGATGGTGGCAGCGCAGCAGCGGATTGATGACGAGGAGGGCAAGCGTCGCAAACTCGCCAATGGCGAGCTTGGGCTTGATCTTTATAATATGCGTCCGCGTCTTGCCGATGCTGGCTTTGAATATGTCGATGACCTCGACAGTCTCGGCGATTTCAACGGTATTGACTGCCGTACCAGATAGGCGTCGTGGCTCGTGGCTATTTCTTTTCACGCTCGCACTGGAATTCGCGCATGCAGTCGGCGTTCGGCATTTCGATGGTCATGAACACATCCTTGCCCCGGCTCTGGCGCTGATAGCGGCATTCGGTGATTTTGCCCAAGGGGCTGGCCTTTTTCAGACGACATGTCTCCAGCTCCTTTTTGTCCACCGCATTTTTGGGAACATAGGTGCGTGCGGCGGCAAAGGCGCTGCCGGCAATCAGGCTGGAGACAACCAGTGTCAGTGTGATTTTCGCTGACGCTCTAGCTGTTTTCGACATCTTCATCTTCCTCTGAGCCAGGCAAATAGGCCTTGCCCTGAATCGCACGCGCACCCAGTGTTTCCACCAGCTGCGGATTGTCTGAAATCAGCTTGCCCAAAATTGTCTCAACATTTTTCTCGGCGTCCTCAATGGTCTCAACATCCATTTCGGCAACGCCGTCAATAATCCAGTGAACTTTCACCTGCATCATATTCTCCAAGGCCATCCGGCGCGTTTAGGTGAGGGCGGTTCTGCCGCCCCTAATCAAATGTCAGGGTTTCAAAAATCGTGCCAGCTTCGACCTGAAGCTCCACAATTTTCTCCTCGTCGACATCGCCGCGTGTGTCGTCACGGGCTCCGAAGGCGCCATCAAGCCCAATGGCTGCGGCAATCGAGTACCAGATATAGGCCCGTTCGTAGTCAGCCTCCTCGCGCAGTTCGGCATGGAAGCGGGCGAACTGCATGACGGCTGGCTTTTCACCGTCATCGATGCGCGCACGCAACCGCTTGGCAACGGCCTCTCTTGCGGCCTCGATGGATTTTTCGGGAATGAGATCGAGCAGTTCGTCCGAAAGATCCTCGGCTGCCTCGATCCCGCCAAGATGTGCTGCCCATGCCCAGGTAAGCGCTTTCAGAAAATCCTGCGGTGCGCCTTTACCAGCTTTTAAAAGCACGGCCAGGTTATATTGTGCATCATGCTGGTTGGCTTCGGCCTGGCTCGAAAACAGCTTTACCGCATGTCCATAATCCTTGTTTTTCACGGCAGCTACCGCTTCAACAAAGATCGCATCGCTGTCATTGGTCTGGGCGTTGACCGGTGTGCCGGTCAATGTTGAAAGACACAGCGCCACCACCACAATAAGGATGGCGTGCATCCACGTCCTGCACATCCTACCGGCCAGCCATCATCACAAGCTGAAGATAGAAAACACGCAGCTTGAATTTGGAATTCGGCCGGGTTTCATAGACAACGATACGCGGCCTGTCGCTATTGGGTTTCTGAAATTCGATCACCATGTTGTCGGGCAGGAAAATGCCCTGGGATTCCAGCGTTCCCTGTGGGTCGCGGGCAAAGGTGTCATGAAACTCGCGATCAATCCATATCAGCGCAAGCGCCTTGCCAAGAATATCCGGCAACCGGTTCTTCACTTCTTCACGGCTGGCGAATCTAACATCTTCCGCAGCCAGGCGGAAACCGCCAGGCGCCGACTCCTCACGCACCATCGGTGGAGAGTTCTTGCCAGCTGGAACAAGTGCATTAGGCGGGTTGCTGCTCATCGCATGCCCTATTTGCGGTGAAATATGAATGTCTAAATTAGCGGTACTAGAATGCCGTATTCTGCAGATTTTGCAACCGCTTTGCCACTCTGGCGCGGCTTGCGTCGCCAATTCATGAAGAATTTGCCGATTTTTACCAAAATTACCGCTTCCGGGCTGTTTTGGCATGAAAATTGGAAGACAGGGTGCAGGAAAAGGAAGGACCACCATGATACCAACGATTCGCAATGGCCTCGAAGCCGCATCGCACAATCTGTCTGTTGTCTCGCACAATATTGCAAATGCGGGCTCGAACGGCTTCAAGAAAAGCCGTGCAGATTTCTATGATACCTATGGTGTGGGCTTGGGTTCACTTCCCGGGATTGACCTTGGACAGGGTGCGCGCACCGATGGTCCACGCCGCCTGCACTCGCAGGGGTCGCTCAAACCATCGGCGTCTGAACTGGACATTGCCGTTTCCGGTCTTGGCATGTTCGTGACGACAAAAGCGGATGATGCAAATCCGGTGGTGTTCACACGTGACGGGTCTTTCCGCTTGGAGGATGATGGCCGCGTTGTCACATGGGATGGGCGGTCACTGATCGATTCTGAGGGCCAGCCAATCTATATCCCAATTCAGCGCACCAATGAAAATGGTAACCGGCAGTTGCTGACAGCGGTCAATATTTCAATAGCGGGCCAAATTGAAGCGGTTTATGGAACAGCTGTGCCGAACAAAAGCGCAGCACCCTCGGAAATTGTTGATTTAGGTACGATTGCTCTGGCACGGTTCGGCAACGTTGGAGCGTTGAAATCAATTGGTAGTGGTCAATTTGTAACCACTGAAAAATCAGGTCTGCCGCAGCTGGGAATTGCGGGTCAGGCGAATTTTGGCGACATCCAAAGCGGTAATCTCGAGGCGTCAAATATCAACATGACAGATGAGTTGACCAAGATGATGCAGGCTCAACAGGCCTATTCCGCGTCCTCACGTCTGCTGCAGGCAGCGGTTGATATGTCGAAGCGGCTGATCGGCTGATCCCGCCCCACCCCTTATTTCATTGAAAAGACGAAACTGGCATCAGCAACCTTGATGCTGGTTTCCTCGTCGATGCGCAAATCGCCGGCAATGTTGACGGCCAGCGCATCGGCAAGCGTCACCACGATATTGACCGGGCGGCTGCCGCTGCGCATGACATCTGTACTCATCTTGGCAAATAAGTCCGGTGCAACATGCAGAACGCCCTGCATAACTGGCCGGTCAACCGGGATATGCAGGATATTCTCACCTGCCTCACCATCACGCGTCGGGTGAACTTCCAGCCGGCAATTGCCGCGGGCGATATTCACCAGGCGGCATGACAGGAGGAGATGCCGACCGCCAGCCAGGCTTGGGACACGCATTTCCGCACTCTGGACGGTCATGCTGATTTCGTTGGTCTGTTCCCAGTTATCAGTCATTCGGTCAACTCGTCCCCATCCACCTGCTGCATGAAACTGCGCAATTTCCCAATGGCTGCCTTCTTGATCTGCGAGACGCGCCCGGTGGTGACTTCCAGCACCTCGGCAATTTCATAGACGTTCAACTCTTCGACATAATAGAGCTGGATGACCAACGCTTCGCGTTCCGGCAGGGTCTTGAGGGCGCTTTTCAGCACATCGCGCAACTGGCTGTCACTGATATTTTCCTCAGGCGTGTTCTCTGGCGAGACAAACCAGATCGAAAAATCATCATAGACGCTGTCGAGTGATTGATGGACATTTGCCTGAAAGGCCTGTTCCCAGCCCATCATCTCGTCCTCGGTAATACCGATTTTCCTCGCGATTTCCTCTTTCGAGGGAGCGCGGCCAAGCTGAGTCTGCAGCTCGCGTTCGGCCCTGTTGGCCTGCTGCTGCATCTGAATTGTGGTGCGGCACAGATTGGAGTTCTTACGCAGATGATCGACGATGCTGCCGCGGATGCGCAGGCTGGCATAGCTGGCAAAAGTCGCCCCTTCCTGCACGGTGTAATTCTGGGCTGCCAGCACCAGCCCGTAATAACCTATCTGAACCAGATCATCAATTTCGGTTGAGGCGTGAACACGGCCATGCATATGCCAGGCAATCTGGCGCACCAGTTCCATATGGCTGGTGATCAGCTCCTCAACATCGGGTTTCT
>JAYNHH010000047.1:7698-11251 GCA_038107835.1 Alphaproteobacteria bacterium | reverse complement strand
GCCATGCTGGCAACCATCAGGAGGATGCCGCGCAAATTTTCCGATTGTAAGGCCACGCCGGCTCCAACAGAGACGCTTCGATTGATATTTTACAACACAGTAACACTATCAAAACAAAAATTATCATTACTTTGGCAGGGCTAACTGCTCACTAAGCAGAGTCTTCAGTTAGAAATAGTAAACACCTTTATGAAAATAATTTCATTCGGATGCGATATCAAAGCCATTGCCGACCGGGCTCTTTACTGCAAACCCTCTCAAAATTTTAAGGACGAGTAAAAAACAAATACCTGTATAAGCATCATATAATTTGCTCATGTTTGGATATTTATAAGCTTTTTCTTTGTACATTATGCTGCCTCAGCCACACCTGCGTGGCTTACAGAGCGCTCTGATTTTAGAGATTGCCCCACCATCGTATCCAACAAACGTCTAACCAACGGGTCACAACCGTCGAGCCTTCTCATAAAATCATTCTTGTCTATTTTAACAAGGTCGCATTCCTCTAGGCAAACGGCCTTAGAGCAACGCAACTGATTTTTGATCAAACCGGTCTCACCAAAAACATCGCCTTGTTTCAATCGCGCGAATGGGGTCATCAGGTCAACTGGGGAATACATTGCCACACTTCCATTCAAAATTACAAAGACGTGGGTTGATTGCTCACCAACCTGGAACACCGATTGTCCCTCTTTCAATTTGAATTGTTCCATCATGAAAATCGCCTGAATTTAGAATTATTTATCTTTTTTTGATTTACGGAAGGCAGCGGCCAATTCATCGACCGATTTTTGCGAAAATGGCGAGTATCTGCAGTTCATGCTACCCGGGCAATAGTCCCCTTTGTCGTTGTAAACTGCTAACGTAGTGCCATTCGCTCCGCGGTACGCACACATCTTGTCCATGCCTACAACAATAGTGCGCGCTATCCTACAAGTTGTCGTCGTTCGGATTTCAGTTTTTCCTTGCCATATGCGTTGCATCAAAGACAGCCCCAGGCCCAAGCCACTCTCACCAGCCAAAGCCGCCGTGGGGGGCGTCAGGATTGCAAACAGCACTGCTGCCCCAGAAAGCTTTTTTTTACACGAACGGAAAAGCCAACAAGATTGATCCAAAACCCAACTCCTTGTGTTCAGCCGAAAGTCCTATTCAGCTGCGATTGCAATTTCATGGGGAGATTGCGAATAAAGCTTGATGGCAGCACCAACACCACTACCAGCTTCAAAATCAATACCCACGTCTCTCATCGCCAACTCTGCTCCGCTTAGGGCCTGAAGAACCATCGTCTCGTTCAACCAGCCCAAGTGACCTATCCTGAACACTTTACCAGCCACTTTGCTCAAACCAGCACCAAGCGATACGCCATACTTTTTGTAAGCGGTCTGTATCACCATATTTGCGTCGCAGTCATCGCCCACCACGATTGCTGTTACGGTGTCAGAAAAAATATCTGGAGAGCGCGCGCAGGTCTCGAGCCCCCAAGCGTGAACTGCGGCTCTCACACCATTAGCCAAGCGAGTGTGCCGCGCAAATACGTTGTCCAGCCCCTCCTCGAGTAGCATGTCCACAGAGGTCCGCAGACCACGGAGTAGAGTGGCTGCCGGGGTGTAGGGGAAGTAACCGCTCTCATTTGCAGCGATCATGTTTGCAAAGTCGAAATAACCGCAGCCTAGGTAGGTATCACCTGGCCTACGTGACACGTTTTGAATTTGGTACTGCACTTTCTCGCTAACGCCCACGATGGCGAGACCAGTTGGAAGCATGAAACCTTTCTGCGAGCCGGATACGGCTACATCCACGCCCCACTCGTCCATTTTGAAGTCAAGAGATCCTATTGAACTGACACCATCCACAAAGAGGAGCGCTGGATGGTTGAGGTCGTCCAAAATCGCTCTCACTGCAGCAACATTGCTCGTTACACCAGTAGCTGTTTCGTTATGGCAAACTAAAACAGCTTTTACTTTGTGCATGCGGTCATCCGTTAGAACGCGCCTGTATTCTTCAAGCGGGGTAGCTTTGCCCCATTCCTGTTCAATGCACGTGACGTTAAGTGACAGCTCTCTGCACATCTGCGCCCAAAGAAACGAAAACTGACCAAACGACGACACCAAAACTTTGTCACCAAAACTAAGTGTGTTTCGGAGCGCAGCCTCCCATCCACCAGTGCCTGAACCAGGGAACACCAAAACATTACCCGTTTCGGTTTTGAAAACTTTCTTCAAATCGCTAAGCAAAGGTTTAACAAAGTCAGGAAAATCTGGAGCTCGGTGATCCTCTAGTGGGATTGCCATCGATTGCGCAACTCGCGCTGGCATGTTTGTGGGACCGGGTACCGCAAGTGTTCTATTACCAATCATTGGATAATTCCTTTTTTGTTTCCTCACGATCACTATTGCGAGAGTGAGCGACAATTTCTATTTTTTTAGTGTTTTTGTGTTTATTGTGTTATTAACAAAATATATATTATGTGATGTTGTTAATATATTTTTGTTGAATGGCTGGATAGTTTCATGCAAAAAGCCTTCATCGGCTCAAAATTACGCCAGCTTCGGCGGGACCGAAGCCAAACTCAGGCAGAAATGGCCGCTACGCTCGGGATCAGCGCCGCCTATGTCAACATGCTGGAAAAGAACCAACGTAGTCTCTCGGTAAGCGTGCTTGTAGCTTTATCCGATAATTATGGCGTTAATTGGAGGGAGCTGGTAGCCGACAAAAACTCAGCTATTCTTGCAGATCTTCGGGCAGCCATTCAGGATCCGTTTTTCAGTGCAAGCCGACCTGATCTGGACGAATTACGGGCAGCAATAGATCATTCACCGCATCTGGTAGAGGCGTTTTTAAAACTCTATAAAAGCCATCATTCTACTTTGGAAAAAATGATGCGTATTGGAGCTGAGCGAATGCCAGAAGAGCTGCTCCGCTCATCGACTGAGACCAACATTCATGATTTTTTTCGCAGCAATTCCAATTACTTTGATGTGCTGGAACACGCTGCAGAAGAACTCGCGCGCGAAGAACCACACGAACCAGACGACGTTCAGTTTGTTTTAAAGCGGCGGTTGCAGGAAAGGCACGGTTTCTCCGTCCTGACCAGCTCGGTCGAAACGATGGGAGATTCGCTAAGGATCTTTGACGACGAACAGAAAATTATTCGACTTTCAGAAGCGCTAGATCACCAGAACAGAACCTTCCAGCTTGCCCACATACTTTGCTTCGCAGAATTTGGGGACATTCTTACGACGCTGACAACGGATGCCAATCTACGTTCGCCAGCGAACGTGAAAAGATGTCATGTGGAACTTGCCAACTATTTTGCTGCTGCCTTTCTGATGCCTTATGAGGCTTTCATCACCCGGGCAGAGGAAACACGATATGACCTTGACCGCATTGCGTCGGCCTTTTCGGTGTCCTGCGAGCAGGCTTCGCAGCGACTAACCACCCTGCAACGCGATGGACGACGCGGCGTTCCCTTCTTCTTTCTTCGCGTGGACAAGGCGGGCAATGTCACCAAACGCTTTAACGCCACCTCGTTCAGCATCGCCGAACATGGTGG
>JAYNHH010000047.1:0-7598 GCA_038107835.1 Alphaproteobacteria bacterium | reverse complement strand
TTTGAACAGCTTGTTTGCCCGCTCGGGTGTTCGTACACCACCTGATGCGTTCCACGCCTCAAAATTCCGCCAATCACTTACAAATGGCTCATAAAAGGCAGTCTGATAACGATCCTGGGTGTGCTGAATACCAAAGAAATGACCTGATGGCCCAACCTCATTAATGGCATCAACAGCGATGGCGTCACTTGACGCGTCCCAGACAGCAGGCTCCATGTAACGCTGGATCATCTGCAGCATTTCACAATCCATGATCAGCTTCTCGGGGCATGCGATCAGGCCACCCTCCAACCAGCCGGCAGCATGATAAACCATATTGGTACCAGACTGGACTGCTGACCACAGCGAGTTTGATGTCTCCCAGATGGATTGTCCATCCGGCACATTGGCGGCACAGACACCCGATGCACGCATTGGCAAACCATAAAACCGTGCCATCTGGCCGGTAATCTGGGTGGCGCGCATATATTCAGGCGTGCCGAAAGCCGGCGCACCTGATTTCATATCCACATTTGATGTAAAAGTCCCAATGACACAGCAGCTACCCGGCCGCACATACTGAAACAGAGCAATCGCCGCGAGAGCCTCAGCAATGGAAAGTGTTACCGCGCCAGTCATGGTGACAGGTGCCATTGCTCCCGCAAGGGTGAAAGGCGTTACGATGACCGCCTGTCCGCGCCGGATGAGACGCAGGCAGCCATCAATCATCGGATGGTCATGCTTGAGCGGCGAGGTCGAATTGATATTGGTGAACATGTGGGGCTTTGCAGAAAATTCCTCCTCGCTCAATCCACCTGCAATCTTCACCATCTCCATAACATCTTCGACCCGTTCCTTGCCAAGGGAATAGGCGTGCGCCACTTTGTCAGTTAGAACGAGCTTGTCATAGAGTATATCCAAATGCCGCACGGAGGCATGGATATCCACCGGTTCCACCGGATAGCCACCTACAAAATGGATACAGTTGAAATATTGAGACAGTTTGACAAGGTTTGCGCATTGCTCGCGGGTTCCGGGCACTTTCTGGCCGAGATCGATGTCATAATAATTTGGTGGCGACGACACATTACCGAATAGAATATGTTTGTCACCAATAACAAGTTCATGATCAGGGTTACGGGGGGTAATGGTAAACTTGTCCGGTGCCCTGTGGATCATCTCCATCACCCACTCCCGGCCCATCTTCACATTGGTGCCGTCAACCCGGCATCCGGCCTCCCGGAAAAGTGCCTGCGCCTCCTCATTGAGAAACTCAATCCCCGTTTCCTCGAGTATCTGCATTGCACCATTGTGGATCGCCGCGACACCCTGCTCGTCCAGGGGTTCAATCGGTCGATCATGATTGACTGGCAGACGCCACGGCATCTGTTTGAACAAGTCTCCACCGCGTCGTGCCGCGTTTGCCGCACGGCCTCCCGAGCGCGATCTGCGTGCCGCACGGCCACCATCAACATCAGGCAGTTTGTCGTCCATAAATAGTCCCCCGGCTAAGCGGTGCAAGGCGCGTTAAGCCCTGCATCCACATCAACGGGCAATCTTGATCGCGCTTTTCACCGCTTGTCAAACATTCCTGTTCAAAACTAGCAGAATTAAACAATTGGGGATTATGCCAATCTGAGCGACAAACAGGACATGCCACCATCAATCTTTGCGCATTCACTGTTGTTGACCGACCTGACATCATGGCCAGCGGCCTCAAGACGTGCTCTGGTCGCCGGAAACCCAGCTGGCATGATCACCAGATCATTGAAACGGATGGCATTGGCTGCTGCCTCTTCTCCTGCGCAGGTCAGAATAACGTCATAGGCAGAAAAACAGCCAGAAGAAGCAAGCCGTTGCGTCGACAGGACAACGCCATCATCAAGCAGAGAACAGTCGGTCTTGAAATGCAGCACACCCGGCGGCGTGTTTACCGTGCGGACGTGATAGCCCCAGTTGGCTGCAATCTGTGTCAAAGCGGCAATCCCTGCAGCATTGGTTCGGTCCGATGTGCCTACAAGGATTTCCGTGCCGGTGATCAGAATGTCGCCACCCTCAATATGGGCAGGAGGAAAAATTTGATGCGTCTCTGAAGACAGATGCGCAATGTCGGTGCGCATTGATGCAACCTCACCAAAACGCGATGGAGCACCCGGTGACATGAAAATGACCCCCTCGGGAAGACAAAGCGCCGTATCCTCAACAAAATGCGCATCGGGAAAAGCTGGCAACGCCGGCAGGGTGATCACATTGGCACCAGCACTGGCAAGCACCGCACAGTAATCGGCATGATCAGCCAGCATCTGATCGATGGACGGCACCCCCTGATCAACGGCCCGCAAACCATCAACAGCATTTTTGCAGGGCAGACGTGTTATCGCCGTTGCAAATCTTGTAACACCAGCTTTCATGTTGCCATAGCTCCCTGCTCAATACCTGCTTTTACGGGAGCTATATAAGCGCGGCTTCCCAGTGTTTGCATCAGATTTTCTTATCTGTCATCGTTACCAATATTCCACCATAGAAACAATCAAACTGGAAAGGAGGCATCGCAATGGTTCTGCCACAACCCTTCAGCCTTGATGTTCCAGAAAAGACAATTGCCGAAATCCGAACACGGGTTGCTGCTTTCCCCTGGCATGAAATGCCTGACGACGGGGGTTGGGAGTATGGCGTCAATCTTGATTATATGCGCGAGTTCTGCGCGTATTGGGTTGACGGGTTTGACTGGTTCAAACAGCAGGATGCGATCAATCGCTTCGATCATTTTACCGCAGCCGTTGATGGAATCGATCTGCATTTCATTCATGAAAAGGGCAGTGGCGAGTCCGCCAGACCGTTGATCATCAGTCACGGCTGGCCCGGGTCAGTGGTTGAATTCATCGATGTCATCGATTTGCTGGCACATCCTGAACGGCACGGCGGCAATATCGAGGATGCCTTTGACGTGGTCGCTCCCTCTTTACCCGGCTTCGGCTTTTCCGGCCGCCCTCCCCGCCCTTGGGGACCACGACGCATGGCACAGACCTTCAACAGTCTGATGACCAACACTCTGGGATATGACAGCTATATCGCGCAGGGCGGCGACTGGGGTGGGGCAATATCCAGCTTCCTCGGCTTTCATCACTCATCAGCCTGCCGTGCCATCCATATCAATATCCTGACGATGCGTCATCCAGATGGCCCGCAGACTCCCGCAGAGATCAGGTGGGAGGAGCAGTTCAAGGAAGATCAGATCATGGAGGATGGTTACCGCACGCAACAAGCGACAAAACCGCAGACACTGAGCTACGCGATGATGGACAGTCCGGTCGGTGTTGCCGCCTGGATTTTGGAGAAGATGAATTCATGGTCGGATACGGTTGGCGATGATATTGAAAGTGTCTATTCCAAAGACCAGCTGCTGACCAATATCATGGTCTATATTGTTACCCGCACTTTCAACACCGCCTCCTGGATATATTATGGCCGGCGCGAGGAAGGTGGAAGAACCCTGTCACCCAAAGGGCGGCGCGTTGAGGTGCCAACCGCCTGCGCGCTGTTTCCCAAGGAACTGTTGAACTGGCCACCGCGCAGCTACGTTGAACGCCTCTATAACATCACACAGTGGACAGAAATGCCACATGGTGGCCATTTCGCGGCGATGGAACAACCGGAGCTTTTGATTGAGGATATCCGCAAATTTGCCCGCAGCCTGTAACCGGACAGGTTGTGGCACTATTGACCCAAGGCCTGTTCAAGCGCTTCCTGAGCCTCCAGCCAGACTTCCTCAGCAGACGCCAGCTGTTCACTGATGTTGGCCATCTCCTGCCCTATTTTGGCGATTTCCTCAGCTGATTTGCTATCATAAAAGCCGGGCCGCGCCATCATGGATTGAAGTCTGTCCTTTCGCGTCTGCAAATCCGTCATTTCGCGCTCGCACCTGCTCACCGCCACTCGCAGCTGTTTTGTGCCTTGACGGCGCTCTCTCATGGAGGCGCCGCGAGCGTTGGTCGTTTGGCCGTCCGGTGAGGTGGTGTCGGCACCATTGCTTGTCTTGGCCTGCGCGCCGCCACGTTGCGAGAGCAACAGGCGCTTGTAGTCGTCCATATCACCCTCGAAAAGGCTGACCCGGCCATCACGCACGATCCATAGCGTATCAGCCACTGTTTCGACAAGATGTGGGTCATGGCTAACAAGAATGACGGCACCCTGGTAGTCATTGAGCGCATGAACCAGTGCTTCCCGACTCTCAATGTCCAGATGATTGGTTGGCTCATCCAGAATCAGAATATGCGGCGCATCAATCGCCGCCATCGCCATCAATAGGCGCGCCTTCTGACCACCCGAGAGCCGTTCAACAGGGTTTTCAACAATATCCGCGCCAATGCCTGCCGCCCCGAGACGCGCTCTGATCTTTGTCGGCACTTCCGCTGGGCGCAGCCGCATCATATGCCACAGAGGCGTCTCACCGGGAACCAGCTCGTCAAGTTGATGCTGTGCAAAGAAACCAACTCGCAGCTTGCTGGATTTGGCAACACTGCCGTCAATCAGGGGTAGCCTGTCAGCAAGCAATTTTGACAATGTTGACTTGCCTTCGCCATTGGCACCAAGCAGCGCGATCCTGTCATCCTGATCAAGACGCAGATCAAGACCGCGCAAAACCGGCTTTCCATCATAACCGACACTGCCCTTTTCAAGCGTCATCAGAGGGGGCGGCAATGGCTGTGGTGTGGGGAAGGTAAAGGACGCAACTGCATTTTCCGAGAGGGCGGCAATTGGCTGCATTTTCTCCAGCTGTTTGAGGCGGGATTGCGCCTGTCGCGCTTTCGACGCCTTATACCGAAATCTGTCAACAAAGCTCTGAATGTGCGCACGCTGGGCATCCTGCTTGCGCTTCATCGATTGCTGTTGTTCCAGCTTCAGTCGGCGTTCGGCGTCAAACTGATCATATGTTCCTGTGTAATACTGCAGTTTCAGATCGGTTAGATGCAAAATAGACGTGACAGATTTGTTGAGCAATTCGCGGTCGTGCGAAATAACCAATACGGTGCGCGCATATTTTGCCAGAAAATTCTCCAGCCAGACCGTACCCTCAAGATCGAGATAGTTGGTCGGCTCATCCAGCAACAACAGATCGGGCTGTGAGAACAGTACCGCAGCAAGTGCCACCCGCATCCGCCATCCACCAGAAAATTCGTGGCAGGGGCGTGCCTGTGCCACCTGATCAAAGCCAAGCCCTGAAAGGATTGTGGCCGCCCGCGCCTCGGCTGAATAGGCGTCGATGTCAACAAGACGAAGCTGAATGTCGGCGATGCGGGTCGGGTCAGTCGCAGTTTCTGCCTCACACATCAATGCCTGCCGTTCAGTATCTGCCGCAAGCACTGTCTCCAATAGCGAGATATCACTTGCCGGCGCCTCCTGATCGACACCCCCGATCCGAAACTGTGCTGGGATTTCAATTGATCCCGAATCCAATGCCCACTCACCGCGGATCAGTCTGAAGAGCGAGGTCTTCCCTGTTCCGTTGCGACCAACAATGCCGGCTTTGTGGCCTGTGGGGATAGTCGCGGATGCGTTATCGAACAGCGGCTTTCCGTCGATCGCAAAGGAAATGTTCTGTAGCTTCAACATGGCCGAAGAAGTGACGTGGTTTGGCATCTTTGTCAATCATGGCTGTACTGCCGGTGGCAACATCGTCGCCGATGTCTGTAGGCCTTGACTTGATAAAGCTGTTGGGTGCAATCAGACACAACCGCTTGAAGGAGAACATCACATGGATTGGCGTACAAAACTTCTGGATCCCACGCCTCGGTCACGACGCGATTACAAATCGCTGGCAACGCCTGTTTACCGCGGCTCAACAGTGGTTTTTGACGATCAGGAGTCGGTCCGTGATGGCTGGCAACAGGAAAAACATGGCTATTCCTACGGGCTATATGGAACGCCAACATCACTTGAGCTTGCAGCACGGATCACGCATCTGGAGGGCGCGCATAACAGCTTCATCGTGCCAGGTGGACAGGCAGCAATTGCCCTTGTTTACATGGCCTATTGCCGTGCTGGCAGTCATGCGCTGGTACCGTTTTCCGCCTATGGACCCAACAAAGAAATGGCCGAGGGCATCCTGCGGAATTTTGGAATCGAGGTTGAGGCCTATGACCCGCTCATTGGCTCTGACATCACGTCCCTGATCCGGAATAACACAAGCCTGATCTGGTGTGAGAGTCCGGGGTCGGTAACAATGGAAATTCAGGATGTGCCAGCAATCGTGACGGCAGCGCATGAAAGCGGTGTCGCCGTCGCACTCGACAACACCTATGCCGCTGGGGTGATGTTTGACGCCTTCCATCACGGTGTTGATGTCAGCATTCAGGCACTGACAAAATATATTGGCGGCCATAGCGACTTGCTTCTTGGTTCGGTTTCAGTGCGCGATGAGAGCGCCTATGAAATGCTTGGGCCGGTCTATCGGCAGTTGGGTCTGGCTGTCTCACCAGATGACTGCAGCCTCGCTTTGCGCGGATTACAGACTTTGGCCGTGCGGCTGTCTCAGCTTGAAACATCAACGCTGGAAGTCGCCAATTGGCTGACGAAGAATCCACACATCGCCGCAGTCTATCATCCAGCGCTACCATCTTGCCCGGGACATGCGCAGTGGAAGCGTGATTTTACCGGCTCGGCCAGCGTCTTTTCCTTTCTGTTCAAAGCTCACTGCTCAGCCCAACAGGCACAGGATTTTCTCAATAGATTGGAGATTTTCAAGATCGGTCTGAGCTGGGGTGGGGTGAACAGTCTCGCCGTAGTCTATCCAGATATTGATCGGCCAGGACAGGATTTTGGCGGACGTCTTGTGCGCCTCAACATCGGGCTGGAAACGCCCTCTGACCTGATCGCCGATCTTGAGGCGGCGCTCGCCGGCCTGCCCGCAACCGGATAGCCAGGCACATATCCACCAGCATCAGCAGACCAGACAATCAGCAGCATCAGCTTTGAGATTTACTTGTCCTCGGCGTCCTTGAACGCCTTGACAAGACTTGCAATTGTCTTGGTGCCGCCCGGATCATAGCGGCAATCCATGGCGGCTGAACAAAAATCGCCAGCCATGTTATAGACACCAAGAATTGTCTTGTTTGCACCCTTGTATACGCATATCTGCTTACCCTTGTAGACTGTCTTGTTGGCAAGCCGACATGTTGTCATCTTTGGTGCGTTCGAAATCCCCTGCCAGATTTTCTGCATTTTCTCAAAGCCCAGTCCAAAACCACTCTTTTGGTCAGCAGCCACTGCTGGTGCGGGAGCCAGGACCAGCATCCACGCAAGCAGCAGCAGCTTCACGAGTTTTGACGCACTCATTGGCAGGTTAGGCACTTCATTCTGACCTTTCCAACGGACCGATAAACAGACCCAGAGCTATAATCTTGTAATGGTAGTAGCCGTTAGCAGCTTACGGTATAGATTTTTTTTGGGACAGTCATCACCTAACTTGGACGAAGGCAAATGTGACGGGTTGATGGAGGCAAGAGGAGGCGCACTGGGAGCGCCTCTCCCTCTCATTTTTTGTGGCTAATTAACCAGAGCCTGTGTTGAATATTCAGATGACGGCAGCTTGCCGACGCTACCGCGCTCCTGAACGTAAT
>JAYNHH010000046.1:3525-11352 GCA_038107835.1 Alphaproteobacteria bacterium | reverse complement strand
GCTGATCGCGGCGGTGCTGCTGGACCGGCTGGCACTGACGCTGCGCAATGTCGCGCTGGCGGCAATGATCATTCTAGCGATCAATCCGGTGGCCGTGTTTACCGCCAGTTTCCAGCTGTCCTTTGCGGCGACGGCGGCGCTGGTGCTGTGGTATGAGGCGCGCCTGCGGCGACCGGGCGATGCGCCTGCCAGTGACCAACCGCGCACAGCGATGGCGCGCCCACTCAGATATCTGCTGGCGCTGCTGGTAACCTCGCTGATCGCCGCGGCGGCGACTCTGCCTTTTGCCGCGCAGCATTTCGGGCTGGTGACAATCTGGGGAGTGGCGGCAAATCTGCTCGGCATTCCGCTGACCGGTCTGTGGATCATGCCGGCCGGGCTGCTGGTCGGGCTCGGCCAGCTTGCCGGATCTGACGCGGCGCTGGCGGCTCCCGCCCTGTGGATGATGGAGACAGGCATTCTGGCGCTGGTGGCGGTGGCGCGACTCTTTGCCGATCTGCCCTATGCCGGCTGGCGGGTGCTGCCGCCCGGCTATGCGGCGCTGTGTCTGGGGCTGGGTGGCTGGCTGCTGGCGCTGCTCGATGCGCGGCAGGGGATGGCGCGGCTGGCCGTTGCCCGCTGTGGCGGGGTGATGGTGATGCTCGGCGCGCTGGTGATGTGGGTGCTGACACCAGCACCAGATGGAGTCCTGCTCGCGCGTGGCAGAACGCCCATTCTGGTGCTGGCGGGACCAAATGGTCAGGCAACCCCACTCGGCCCCAGCACCCGCGATGGAATGCTGTCAGATTGCACAGAAAGCACCGCATCCCTGCTGCTGGCACAGGAGATCACCGACCCGGCCAGAGGGACGGATGCTTTGACAGAACCAACAATGACAAACAACGCTGGCGACAGACGCAGACCGGTCATGCTGCAGGGTCGCCACGGCCAGACGCTGGCGGTCGCCCGGCACCGGGCGGCGCTGACACGTGCCTGTCGCAGCGGCGCTGACCTGGTGCTGAGCTTTGCCGCGCCACGCTATGACTGCCGGGTGCCGGTATTCACCGTCAGCCGGTTGCGGGACGCGAATTTCCTGCTGCTTTTCAACGGTGATGGATCAGTCACCGTCAGACCATCCCCCGCCGACAGCCGCAGGACCGGCGTGACTGCTGACAGGATATGGCCCGTGCGTGAGGGCAGCAGGAAATGACCAAGGGATGACACAGGAAACAGGCCGGAAGGTGGTCAGGCTCCGGTCGCGCTGGCCATCGGCAGCTGGCCAGAATGAGGGATCGGCAAGCAAATATCAGTGCTTGCGAATCAGTGATTGTGGATCAGTGATTGTGCATCAGTAGTTGCGGATCAGGCCGGCAAGTTTGCCCTGCACCTCAACCGCGTTGGTCTCAAAATAGCGGGTTTCATAGCGCGGATTGGCAGCTTCCAGCCCGATCCGCCCCGGTTCCTTGAGCAGGGTTTTCAGCGTCGCCTCCTGTCTGTTGATCAGGGCGACGACGATTTCCCCGTGATTGGCGCTGCTGGCGCGTTCAATTACAACGGTGTCACCATCAAGAATGCCGGCCTCGATCATTGAATCACCGACGATTTCAAGGGCGAAATGTTCGCCACTGCCAAGCATGCTGGCCGGAACCTCAAGCTGGTTGGTGGGATCGCTCAGCGCCTCGATCGGGGTGCCGGCGGCAATCCGGCCAAGAAGCGGCAGCGTCACCGCCTCGGCAGCGGCGGCCACAGCCTGGCCAAGCGCGGAGGTGGTACCCCCGGGGCGCAGGATTTCAATGGCGCGGGCGCGGTTGGCAAGGCGGCGGATATAACCGCGCTCCTCCAACCCCGAGACCAGACGGTGAACTCCCGATTTTGAGGCAAGGCCAAGCGCATCGCGCATTTCATCAAAGGATGGCGGGACATCATGTTCGGCCGCGTGGCGGACGAGAAAATCGAGAAGTTCGCTTTGTTTGCGGGTCAGCATTTTGCTCTCCAGCTGTCATGTTCGTGGTATGTTCTATCATTGTTCGCCACCAGAGTCAAGCAAAAGAACAAATCCATGAACAAATCAGGATCAGAAAAGCAGGATCAGAGCTCTGTCACCGGGGCTGGAGGCAGAGGCCAGCGCCGGGAGTCGCAATAAAAGGGAGTCCCGATAAAGGGGAGTCCCGATAAAAGGGGAAATATCGGCAATGTGGGGCGACTCACAGCAGCGGCGGGATCGGCAGGGCGGTGACCAGATCGCCGGCAGCGCGGGCGGCGTCAAAGGGCGGGCGGACAAGCAGCGCATCAGACCGCGAGAGGACAGAGATCATCGAGCTGTCCTGCCGGTCAAAGGGGGTGATCAGCGGCAGATCACCGCCGGTGTGGCACAGGCGGGCGCGCAGATAGTCCTGGCGCTGGTCATTGGCGGCAAGCGGTGTTGCAAGACGCGCCGTCAGCACCATCGCGTAGGGCGCGCCGCCCGCCATATGCAGGATCGCCGGCCGCAGGAAAACCAGCGCACAGACAGCGCTGGAAACCGGATTGCCCGGCAGGCCAAGAAGCGGAATGCCGTCAACACGGCCGGAAATCAGCGGCTTGCCCGGGCGCATGGCGATTTTCCAGAAATCAAGCGCATTCGCAGCGGGTTCGTCACCAAGGGGGTCGCCGGTGGACAGATCGGAGACGATATGGTCATGAACGCCGACCGAGGCACCGCCGGTGGTGACGATGAGATCGAGCGGACCGTCAGCACCGCGCACGCAGTCAAGCATGGCGCCCGGCCGGTCACGGGCGATGCCAAGCGGCACGGCAACCGCGCCGCAGGCGGTGACAAAGGCGCTGAGATAGGCGGCATTTGAGGAAATGACCTGACCGGGGCCGGGGGTCTCGCCCGGGTTGATCAGCTCATCGCCGGTCGAGAGGATGCCGATACGCGGGCGCGCATAAAAGGCCGCCTCGGCATGGCCGGTGGAGAGTGCCAGCGCCAGCGCGCGTGCCGAGAGTGGCGTGCCGGCAGCCAGAATCTGCGTACCGGCATGGACATCAAGCCCGGCCGGGCGGATGAAGCGGCCCGGTATCGGCGCTTCGGTGAGGGTGATGCTGGCACCGTCCTGTTCGGCGCTGGCGGTGACATCCTCCTGCAGGACAATGGCATCGGCACCATCGGGCAGCACCGCGCCGGTGAAAATGCGGACGGCCCCGCCGCTTTCAAGCTGGCCCGTCCATGGGTGGCCGGCGGCGGATTCGCCGATGCGCGTGAGGGTGGCCAGCCCATCGGGGCTGCGGGCCTGGCAATCGGCAGCATTCACCGCATAGCCATCCATCGCCGAGACCGCCTGTTCGGGAAGTGTCAGGCGCGAGGCCAGCGGCGCGGCGAGACTGCGGCCATGCGCCTGTTGCAGCGGCAGCTGTTCGATCGCGGTGCGCGCCACCCCGTCGAGAATGCGGGCCAGCGCCGCGTCAACCGGCAGCAGGGGCGGGCGGGTGCCAGCGGTCTCAGCTGGCATTGAACTCACCGGATTTGCCCCCTGATTTATGCGTCAGGCGGATGTTGGTGATGACCATCTGCCGGTCAACCGCCTTGCACATGTCATAGATCGTCAGCGCGGCCACCGAGGCGGCGGTCATTGCCTCCATCTCGATGCCGGTGCGCCCGGTAACGGCGCAGCTGGCGGTAATGCGGATTCCCGGAAGGCTGGAATCGGGATCAAGGGCAAGCGTGACATGATCAAGGCCAAGCGGATGACAGAGCGGAATCAGCGCGGCTGTCTGTTTCGCCCCCATGATGCCGGCAAGGCGCGCGACCGAGAGCACATCGCCCTTTTTCGCGGTGCCGTCGGTGATCATGGCGAGGGTTTCCGACTGCATGATGATCTCGCCGCAGGCAATGGCACGGCGGGCGGTAACCGGTTTCTCGCCGACATTGACCATATGGGCGGCACCGTCACTGTCAAAATGGGTAAAATCGGCCATTGGCGGGGATCTCCGTTAAAATGTCTGTCCCATGAGGATGTGTCATCCCCGGAATTCACTCGGTCAGGCGGCAACAGGGTTGGCGAGGATCGCCCGTGTCGCAGCGGCAACATCATCGGCGCGCATCAGCGATTCTCCGATCAGGAAACAGCGTGCCCCAGATTGCGCCATGCGGGCAAGGTCCGGCGGGGCGAACAGACCGCTCTCGGCGACGGCAATGCGGTCATCCGGCAGATGCGGCAGCATGGCAGCACCGACATCAAGCGAGATTTCCATGGTCCTGAGGTTGCGGTTGTTGATCCCCATCAGCGGTGATTTGAGACGGCAGGCGCGCTCCAGCTCTGCCGCGTCATGCACCTCGATCAGCACATCCATCCCATAGTCATGGGCGCAGGCCTCAAGCTCGGCAGCGAGCGTATCATCAAGCGCCGCCATGATCAGCAGGATGCAGTCAGCGCCAAGGGCTCTGGCCTCGGCAATCTGCGCCGGATCAATCATGAAATCCTTGCGCAGAACCGGCAGCGAGACGGCATTGCGCGCGGCAACCAGATATTCGGGCGCGCCCTGAAACCACGGGCCATCGGTCAGCACCGACAGGCAGGTGGCCCCGCCCGCCTCATAGGCGGCGGCCAGATCCGCGGGTGCGAAGTCGGCGCGGATCAGCCCTTTCGAGGGCGAGGCCTTTTTCAGCTCGGCGATCAGGCCATAGCCGCTGGCAGAGGCGGCGGCCAGAGCCGAGGTAAAGCCCCGCACCGGCGAGGCGGCCTGCGCCGCACGGTCGAGATCGGCCATGCTGCTGGTCTGTTTGAGGGCGGCGACCTCATCACGCTTGCCAGCGATGATCCTTGCCAGAACGTCAGCCATCAGCCAGCCTTTCCGTCATTGTTATTTGGGGAGTCAATCGGGGGGGTAATCGGGGTGTTGGTGATCCGGACAAGGGCGGCAAGCGCGTCGCGCGCGCGGCCCTCATCCAGCGAGGTGGTGGCCATGGCGGCAGCCTCGGCAAGCGAGGCGGCATGCCCGCCGCCAACAAGTGCCGCGGCGGCGTTGAAGATGACAATGTCACGATAGGGGCCGGTGGCGCCATCAAGCAGGGCGCGCAGATGCGCCGCATTCTGTGCGGGCGTGCCGCCCAGCAGAGCATCGAGGCTGACCTCATCAATGCCGATATCGGCAGGCTGGATGGTGAATTCGCTGATCTGGCCATTGGCAAGGGCGGCGACATGGGTGGGGCCGGTGGTGGTGACCTCGTCAAGACCGTCGGAACCATGCACGACCCAGGCATGGGTGGTGCCAAGCTGGGCCAGCGCCTCGGCGAAGGGGCGGCACCATCTGCGGTCAAAGACGCCGACCATGATGCGCTGGACAAGCGCCGGATTGGCAAGTGGCCCCAGAAGATTGAAGATGGTGCGAACACCAAGATCGGCGCGGACCGGCCCGACATGGCGCATCGCCGCATGATGGCGCGGGGCCATCAGAAAGCACACCCCGGCCTCGGCAAGGGCGCGCGTGACAAGTGCCATCTCGCAGTCAAGATTGATCTCGAGGCAGGACAGCACGTCGGCAGCCCCGCTTTTCGACGAGATCGCCCGGTTGCCATGTTTGGCGACAGGAATGCCGCAGCCGGCGACGACGAAGGCGGTGGCGGTAGAGATATTGTAGGTGCCGATGCCATCACCGCCAGTGCCGACAATATCCATGGCACCTGCAGGCGCCTCGATGAGGCTGGCTTTGGCGCGCATGACGCTGGCGGCGGCGGCGATATCCTCGACGCGCTCACCACGCATTTTCAGCGCAACCAGGAAGGCCGACATCTGAATCTGGCTGACCTCGCCCTCCATGATCGCGTCAAAACAGCTCCTGATCGCGTCAGGGGTGGGCATTTCGCCATCGATGAGGGCCAGCAGCGAGCTTTTCATTACGTCATTCATCACGGAATCCAGAGCAACGGAGACAATGCCGCATATAAGCAGGTTTGTGGGCATGTGAAAAGATGCTGATGGACGGCTTTTGCCAGTGACGGGCGCGGCGGCGGCTGGATGATGTTTGCCGCAGAACCCGCGACATGGGGTCAGCTTTTGCACAAAATCCGGTGCCACGGCAAAAACCGTGCTTTTTTAGCCATTGCCGGTTTTTCCGCTTGCGGGCGCAGGGTGCTGTGGTAGCTTCTGGGCATCGCCGATTTAACGATCAACTTGCGGGCGATTAACAAATACCGCTAAAGCGCGCCCATTTTTGGATGATTTTTCCTGATGAAATTGTGGCTGAGCGCACTGGGCAGCACTCCTGCGTGGTCTGCACGCATGATGTGCCGGGTCAGTCGGGGTGTTTCATGCCCCAGCAGGGTGGTTTGACGCCGCGGGTGGGACGCCATGGTGAGGCGGTTTGGAACCGATGATGGTTTTTGGGCCGATGGTTTTTGGGCCAATGGTTTTTGGGCTGACCCCCCATCACAACAGGGTTGGGCACCTTGATTTCAGCTTGTGCGCCCTGGCATGTCGCCAAAAGCACTAAAGAGGAGACAAGAGATGTCTGCGACAAACGAAAGCGTAAATGAACCTCTAACAGCAACCACGAACCCGGAGACAGTGGCGCTGCATGCCGGATACCGGGCCGACCCGACGACGAATGCGGTGGCGGTGCCGATCTATCAGACGACATCCTATCAGTTCCAGTCGACCGAACATGCGGCAAATCTGTTCGGGCTTGCCGAGCTTGGCAATATCTACACGCGGATCATGAACCCGACGAATGATGTGCTGGAACAGCGGATCAGCGCCATCGAGGGCGGTGTGGCGGCGCTGGCCGTGTCATCGGGGCAGGCGGCCTCGGCCTTTGCCGTGCAGAATCTGGCGCATGCCGGCGATAACATCGTCAGCTCGACCGATCTTTATGGCGGCACCTATAATCTGTTCAAGAACACGCTGGCCAATCAGGGGATCAAGGTGCGCTTCGTCGACCCGTCCGACCCGGAGAATTTCGTGCGGGCGACGGATGAGCGAACCCGCGCCTATTATGGCGAGACATTGCCGAACCCGAAGCTCGAGGTGTTTCCGATTGCCGAGGTGGCGGCGCTTGGGCGTGAGCGGGGCATTCCGCTGATCCTCGACAACACCGCATCGCCGATTCTGGCGCGTCCGTTTGACCATGGCGCGGCGATTGTCGTGCATTCGCTGACCAAATATATCGGCGGCCATGGCACGTCGGTCGGGGGTGTGATCATTGATGGCGGCACTTTCGACTGGCAGGCATTTCCCGAGCGCCAGCCCGCACTGAACACGCCGGATGATTCATATCATGGCGCTGTCTGGGCCAAGGCGGCAAAACCGCTGGGGCCGATCGCCTATATCCTGAAGGCGCGGGTGACGCTGCTGCGCGATCTGGGTTCGGCACTCAGCCCGCAAAATGCCTTTCAGATCATTCAGGGGCTGGAGACGCTGGCGCTCAGGATCCGGGAACATTCGAAAAACGCGACGCGTGTCGCCGATTTTCTGGCCAAGCATCCGGCGGTGAGTTCGGTGAATTATCCACGGCTGCAGAAAGGTGTGGCGGCACGCCGGGCGCATCAGTATCTGCAGGGAGGCTATGGCGGGCTTGTCGGCTTTGAGCTGGCCGGTGGCCATGAGGCGGGACGTGCCTTCATTGACGCGCTGCAGCTGTTCTATCATGTGGCCAATATCGGTGATGCGCGGTCGCTGGCGATCCATCCGGCATCGACGACGCATTCGCAGCTCTCACCCGAGGAACAGGCCTCAACCGGCGTGACGCCCGGCTATGTGCGGCTGTCCGTCGGGATCGAGCATAGCGATGACATTCTGGCCGATCTCGATCAGGCGCTGGCAGCGGCGGCGGCAAAGACCAAAAAGCCGAAGGCGGCGTAGGAAAAGCGCC
>JAYNHH010000046.1:1294-3425 GCA_038107835.1 Alphaproteobacteria bacterium | reverse complement strand
AAAAGCGCCAAAGGCGGCCCGGACACAGCCGTGTCGAGACCGGCTTGGGGTCTGCCACTGCCGCGGGCGGCTTGAGGTATGCCGATGCCGCGAGCGGCGGGCAGATGATTTGAACCGACCAGAAGGGGCGGCGGCCAGATGGCGGCGGCCCTTTTTCTCTAGTCCCGTTTTACGGGCTGATTTGAGACATGGGTGCGGGGCAGGGGTAGTGGCAGCTGGTGATGACCGGGGCCGGTCCAGTCCGCACCCGCTTTGGGGCAGGGGTTAACGCCGCCAGGCTTCCCTGCGTTTGGTGGCAGAGGAGCGACAGATGAGCTGGAAGGGCAGCCGGTCAGGCAAAAACATGGCAGCAGGGAATGGATAACACGCTGAATATTGCTGGTCTTGCCGCGCTTGGCACGGCTTTCTGCTGGGGACTTTCACCGCTGATTTCAGCCAATCTGAGCGCCAAGATCGGCGCTTTCGGCTTTGTCAGATGGCGAATGTGGACGTCATTTATCCTGCTGTCCGTGATCATCACGCTTGGTGATGGATGGCAGGGCTATGGCCGCGATGATCTGGTCTGGCTTGTCCTGTCCTGTCCTGTCGGGGTTCATCGGGCTGTTCGTCGGCGACACATTGCTGTTCGCCTCGATGAATGTGATTGGCCCCCGGCGTGCCAGCATCCTGTTTGCCACCAATGCCGCGATGGCAGCCGGGCTTGCCGCGCTGCTGTTTGGCGAGGTGGTGACGCTGACGATGGTTGCCGCCATTGCCTGTGTAACGGTGGGGGTAATGCTGGCAATCTTTTTCGGCAAGAATCGGGACAATCAGCATAGATGGGAAATGAATCGCGGCCTGTTGTCTGTCGGGGTCGGGCTGGGGGTGCTGGCTGCACTGGCGCAGGCTGTGGGGTCGCTGGCGGCAAAGCCGGCGCTGGTCAATGGCGGTGATCCGATGGTGGCAGCGGCGATCAGACTTGGCTGTGCGGCGCTGTGCCATTCGCTGTTCCGGCTCGTCCGGCCAACGATGACAAAATGTCACGAGAGGTTGAGCCTGCGCGATCTGGGCTGGGTCTGTCTCAGCTCGTTCAACGCCATGGCGCTTGGGATGACGCTGTTGATGTTTGCGCTGGCTAATGGTGATGTCGGGTGGGTGTCGGTGCTGTCATCAACAGCGCCGATCATGACGCTGCCAATGCTGTGGATCGTCTTTCGCCAGGCACCGCCTGCAGGTGCCTGGGGCGGAGCACTGCTGACAGTTGTGGGAACGGCGGTGATCCTGATGAAAATCTAGCCCCGCGCCGAGAGCCGGGCAGGGCGGTTGATCAGACGTGCATCTGATCGGGAAACCGCTGGTCAAGGCGCAGGATCTGCGTCTCAAGCTGGGCCAGCGTCTCGGTATCGGGGACGCTCTGGCCACAGAGTCTGAGGAAATTCGCCAGAATCCGGTAGCCGGCAACCGAGGCGATTGATTCCGGATGGAACTGCACGCCATGCAGATCGGCATCGACATGCGAGAGGCCCATGATCGCGCCAGCCGCCGTGCGGGCGGTGACCGTCAGCTCGGGCGGCAGGCTGTCTTCCTCGACGCCAAGCGAGTGATAGCGGGTGACGGGAAATTCCTCGGGGCAGCCGGAAAAGATGTCGGTGCGAACGGCGTTTGAATGGCTGCGCGCGACCAGCGACAATTTGCCATGAACCGGCGGATCAAAACGCTTGACGCGCCCGCCAAAGGCAACGGCCAGCGCCTGATGGCCAAGACAGACGCCAAGCACCGGAACCCTGCCCCTGGCAGCGCGGATGAGATCAATGGTGATGCCGGCATCTTCCGGCGTGCCGGGACCGGGCGAGATGATGATCCCCTGTGGCGCGGCATCCAGAATCCCGGCAACTGTCGCGGCGTCATTGCGGATGATCTCGACCTCGGCACCAAGGTCGGACAGAAAATGCCAGAGATTCCAGGTAAAGCTGTCATAATTGTCAATCAGCGTGAACATGGGGCCTATCCTCAGGGGCGGGTTTGGGGCAGATCTGATCTGGCCGGCGCGATGATGACCGACCGGTGGCAGCCTGTGCGGCGGGATAGTAGCAGGATTCGGGCGGCTGGCAAAAGCCAATCTGCATCATTGCATCGGGCAATAGATCGGGCA
>JAYNHH010000046.1:0-1194 GCA_038107835.1 Alphaproteobacteria bacterium | reverse complement strand
GGGTGAAAGCGCGGTGATCAGGGCGGAAAAAAATACGGTAAAATAATACCATATTTAAATCCTGTTGAAAAATAACCATTATTTTAATTTTTCTGATTTTTTTCCGTTTGACGGGCGGTCAGGATGCGCCTATAACCCAGCCCAGTTTGACGGTGCGCGCCTTCCGGCCGCCCGTTGTCATCGACTGGACCCTGATTGGAGACACCCATATGCCTTTGCCAAGGACCTATGTCGCAACGCCGAAAGACATCGAGAAGAAATGGTTCGTTGTCGATGCGGAAGATCTGGTGCTGGGCCGCATGGCCTCGCTGATCGCCCTGCGCGTGCGCGGCAAACACAAGCCGAGCTATACACCGAACATGGATTGCGGTGATCATGTGATCGTGATCAATGCCGAAAAGGTGAAGCTGACCGGCAACAAGCGCGCGCAGAAAACCTATTACTGGCACACCGGCTATCCGGGCGGCATCAAGGAACGCACAGCCGAGAAGATTCTCGATGGCAAGTTCCCGGCCCGCGTTGTCGAAAAAGCCGTTGAGCGGATGATCCCGCGTGGCCCGCTTGGCCGCAACGCAATGCGCAACCTGCATGTCTATGCCGGGCCGACACACCCGCATGAGGCGCAGCGACCCGAAACGCTGGACATTGCCAGCATGAACGACAAGAACAAGAGGTAGTTATGGCTGAAGAGACACAAACCGAAGCAGCTGAAGCCACTGGCATGGCCGCGCTTGGCGCGCTGACAGAGGATGCTGCCGCTCCCGCAGTTGCCGAGGCGCCTGCCGCCCCGGCCGAGCCGAAGATCGACAATCTTGGCCGCTCCTATGCGACCGGCCGCCGCAAGGACGCAGCGGCCCGCGTCTGGGTCAAGCGGGGCACCGGCCAGATGAAGATCAATGGCCGTGACGTGACCGAATATTTCGCCCGTCCGGTGCTGCAGATGATCCTGGCCCAGCCTTTTGAGACCACCGAGCGGGTCGGCGAGTTCGACGTGTTCGCCACGGTCAAGGGTGGCGGCCTGTCAGGTCAGGCCGGTGCGGTGCGCCATGGGATCAGCCGGGCGCTGACGCTGTTTGAGCCGGGCCTGCGGCCGGTGCTGAAAGCCGGCGGTTTCCTGACGCGCGATTCACGTGCCGTCGAACGGAAGAAATATGGCAAGGCGAAAGCCCGCAAGAGCTTCCAGTTCTCAAAGCG
>JAYNHH010000045.1:3811-12103 GCA_038107835.1 Alphaproteobacteria bacterium | reverse complement strand
GAGCAAGCGACTGTTAATCGCTTGGCCGGCGGTTCGAATCCGTCCCGGGGAGCCAGCCTTTTTCTCCCATCTTCCCGTCTGTTATCCCTGCCAGAGCCTGCCCCTGTGAGCGCAGCCATGCCCGCCGTGGTTTTGCCCTTTATGTCAGGTCTGTCCGGTCTGTCTGATATGTCTGGCGAATCCGGCATCCCTCCCGTCTGGCACCGTCTGGGCATCGCTCATTTGGGGAATATCGGTGGCAAATCACCCATTGTCACATCTAAATAAATCTCATACAATCAAAGCTATAAATATTTTTTATCTTTTTGCTTCGTCATTGTTGTAATATTTTTTCGAGAAAGTCGTTAACGGATGTGACGATGATTTCGCATAATTTCTCCCTTCACTCGGACCGGCGCAAGCCGGTCTTTTTTTGTCTGAAATCCGGGTGTGGCTGGAATCCGGGCAGATTTCCGCGGTGAAATTGCCAGAATACATGCAACCTGCTAGGATTTTGTCCTGTTATTGGGTTGAATGTTACGGTTTTTTGAATGATTACCAGTACCGAATATGCCGCGCTCAAGGCGATTGCCGATGAAGGCTCGATCAACCGTGGGGCGCAAACTCTCGGCATTTCCGTCTACCGGCTTCGCCAAAGTGCCAGCGCCGTTGAACAGCGCCTTGGCATCGCCCTTGTCGACAATGCGCGCGGGCGTGGCGGTGTCGGCGTTACCGAACATCTGGCCCGGCTTCTCGGCCAATATGAGACAATGGACCGCCAGCTGCGTGACGAGATCGCCACCGACGCGCCAGCCGGCAACGCGCCGATCCGTCTTGGCATCACGCCGACAATCGGCCCACAGCATGTGATGACCGGCTATCGCCGCCTCGAACAGATAGCCCCGATGCCGCAGGCTGAGACCGGTATCCGTACAACCACCGCCTTTGCCTCACCGCCACTAGAGATGCTGCGCGGCGGCACCCTTGATGCCTGCATCATGGCCGAACCCAGCTATCCCGATGACATGACCCGTTTCCAGCTTGCCACTGATCCCTTCGTCGTCGCCTTTCCGCAGGGCCACCCGTTCGAGAAAATGGCGACGGTGCCGCTTGAGGCGCTTGACGAACATCCCAGCATCAACCGGTCACTCTGCGAGTTTCCGCGCTACCTGGCATTCAGGACCGGCATCGCCATGCGGCCGCAGGATGCCCCCGCAAGCCCGCATTCGATCACCGATGAAATCATCTGCCAGAGCCTGATCAGCGGTGGTGCCGGTGTCGCCGTGGTGCCGGAAAGCCTGGTGTTGCTGCAGGGGGTGCGCAGCCGCCGGCTGACACGCCCGGCGATCTCCCGCGAGATCAGCATCGTCACCCGGGCCGACAGCACCCTCTGTGCGCTGCTGCGTGACTAGGCGCTAGCTTGCGTGCCGCGCCTGCAGCACCTGGATGACATCGCCAAGCTCAAGCCCGGCATCCTGCAGCAGGACCAGCATGTGAAACAGCAGGTCGGCAGCTTCATTCGCCATTTCTCCGCCATCATCCTTCATCCGCGCCAGCGCCAGCTCGACCCCCTCCTCGCCGACCTTCTGGGCGATCCGGGCTTTACCTTCGGCAAACAGGCTGGTGGTATAGCTTCCTGCCGGCATCTCATGCTGGCGGGTGGCGATCAGCGCTGACAGCTCATTCAGGAACAGCGTCGGAGCCACCGTCTCATTGCCGAAGCAGGAGATGCTGCCAGTGTGACAGGTCGGCCCCACAGGCCGCGCCGTCACCAACAGCGCGTCATGGTCACAATCAATCCTCACATCGACAAGTTTCAGAAAATTGCCCGAGCTCTCGCCCTTGACCCACAGCCGCTGCTTTGACCGGCTGAAAAAGGTTACATTGCCGCCCTCGATGGTCGCCTCGAGGGCCGCCGCATTCATATAGCCAAGCATCAGCACCTGGCCATTGTCGGGGTTCTGCACGATCGCCGGCAACAGTCCGTTGCCCTTGTCCCAATCGGCTTTCGAGATGATTTCGGCAGGTGCCGCTGAAAATGTCGCTTTGGTCATCGCTGGATCCGCACTTCGATTTGTCTGTTGGCCAGATATTGCTTGAGGTCGGGAATCGGGATCTGGCCGCTGTGAAAGACCGAGGCGGCAAGTCCGCCATCAATCCCGGTTTTGGTGAAGAGATCGGCGAAATGGCTGTAATCACCGGCTCCACCGGAGGCGATGACCGGAAGGCTCACCGCCTCACGCACCAGTGCCAGCTGCGCCAGATCATAGCCGCGTTTCACCCCGTCATTATTCATGCAGTTCAGCACGATCTCGCCAGCCCCGCGCCGCTCGGCCTCCTGCGCCCAGCTGATCGTGTCGCGCTTCGAGGCGATCGTTTTTGCCGCATCGCCAGTATATTGATAGACGCGGTAAACAGGCTGGCCATCATCACCCACCTCCTCGCGGCTGTCGATCCCGACAACAACACATTGCGTGCCAAAGACACCGGCCAGCTCGCTGATGAAAGCCGGGTTTTCCAGCGCTGGTGAATTCACCGAAATCTTGTCCGCCCCGTCATTCAGGATCGCCCGCGCATCCTCGATGCTGCGGATGCCACCGGCAACACAGAAGGGGATATTGATCCGCCGTGCCACCTGATTGACCCAGCTTTTGTCGACGACACGCCCATCACTGCTGGCGGTGATGTCATAGAACACCAGCTCATCAACACCCTCATCGGCATAGCGCTGTGCAAGCTCCAGAATGTCTCCCATGTCGCGGTGGTTACGAAACTGCACGCCTTTGACAACGCGGCCATCGCGCACATCGAGGCAGGCGATTATACGTTTTGTCAGCATGCGCCCGCCCTCTCCGCGCCAACAGCCAGTGCGTCGGCAAGCTGGAACGCCCCCTCATAGAGCGCCTTGCCAATGATCACCCCATCGGTGGTCAGCGTCTCAAGATCAGCAAGGCTGCTCACCCCACCTGAGGCTTGCAGCTTGATTCCGGGAAAGGCGCGCTTGACCTCCTGATAGAGATCAACATTGCATCCCGTCATGGTGCCATCTCGGGCGATATCGGTGCATAGCACATGCCGCAGCCCAACCTCGCCATAAGCCTGCAGAAACGCTGACAGCTTCATCGCGCTCGCCTCCTGCCAACCGGAAACAGCGATGTAATAGCTGGCCTCGTCGCCATCCGGCTGGCCCCACATCACATCGGCCGCCAGACAGATCATCTCCGGGCCAAACTCATCGAATATCGCCCGCACCGCATCGGGGTCACGCACCGCCAGGCTGCCAATGACAATCCGGCTTGCCCCGGCCTGTGCCAGCGCGGCGACATCGGCGCGTGACCTGATGCCACCGCCTGTCTGCACCTTCAGCCCAGAGGCGCTGATAATCTCGCCAAGCAGCCTGATCTGCCGGTTCTGCGGGTCTTTGGCGCCATCCAGATCAACCAGATGCAGCCAGCTCGCCCCGGCCTCGCGATAGCCACACGCCACCTCGATCGGATTGCTGCCATAGGTCGTTTTCTGGGCAAAATCGCCCTTATGCAGCCGCACAACAGCACCATCAATCAGATCAATTGCCGGGTAGATAACCATTATCTTTTCCTTGTTTCCTTGCCTTGCATGGGCTTTTTCCGTTGAATGGCGCGCTCACAGCGCCAGAAAATTCCACAAAATCTGTTCGCCAACAGAGCCGGAACGTTCCGGGTGAAACTGGCAGCCCATGAAATTGCCATTGCCGGCAATCGCCGTGAAAGCCTCGCCATAATCGCAGCTGGCAATGGTGTCAGCCGACAGTTCGGCAAAATAGCTGTGAACGAAATAGACATGCGCTCCCTCCGCCACATCGGTCAGCAGCGGGTGCCGGTTGCCACTGTCGATCTTACCACTGTCGATCGCCCGAATCCGGTTCCACCCCATATGTGGTACGCTACGCCCCGGGGCGGCAGCAAAGCGGCGGCAGTTTCCGGCCAGCACGCCAAGCATTTCGGTATCACCCTCGCTTGAATGTTCAAACAGAAGCTGCATCCCCAGACACACGCCCAGCACTGGCTGGCGCAGCCCCCGGATGCACTCGACAAGCCCATGCTGGTGCAGCTGGGTCATCGCTGTTGCCGCCATGCCGACGCCGGGAAGGATCACCTTGTCGGCACTCTCGATCTCGGCGCTGTCGGCGGTCAGCCGGGCCTCTGCGCCACAGCGTTCAAGCGCGAATCTTATCGAGGCGATATTCGCCCCGCCGCTGTCAATGATTGCGATCATCTGTCCAGTCCAGCCTGTCCTGCCTATAAGGTGCCCTTGGTGCTTGGCATTTCACTGCCATCCTGCCTGATGGCCTGGCGAAGCGCCCGCCCGAATCCCTTGAAACAGGCCTCGACCATATGGTGACAATTCTCGCCGGTGACGGCGATGTGCAGATTTGCCTGCATGTTCTCGGCCAGCGAGCGAAACACATGGTCGATCATGTCACAGGGCAGATCGCCAACCATGGGCTGTGGGAAATCGGCCTTGAAATCAAGGTGGAAGCGACCGCTCAGATCCAGTGCCACCGTCACCAGCGCCTCATCCATCGGCAGGCAGAAGCCATAGCGGCCAATGCCCCGCTTGTCGCCAAGCGCGCCGCGGATCGCCTGGCCCAGCGCGATCGCGCAATCCTCGATGCTGTGATGCGGATCTATCTCAAGGTCACCCTCGCATTCCAGCGTCAGGGCAAAACCGGCATGTTTGGCAATCTGATCCAGCATATGGTCATAAAAGCCGATGCCCGTATCGATGCTGATCGGCCCGGCCCGGTCCAGATCGACCGCCACCGCAATCGCTGTCTCGCTGGTCTTGCGGACAATTTCATGGCGTCTGTTCCGTGCCTTGCTTGTGACTGTCTCACCGCGCAGCGCTGCCAGCAGCTGCGCCATCTCCGCCTCGCTGCCGATCGAGATCCTGACCGCCTCGCCGACGCCGGGCTGATGAGACTGGTTGCGCAGAACGACCCCGCCCTGACGCGCCCGCTGACACAGCGCCGCCGCATCGCGCGCCTCGATCAGGATAAAATTGGCATCTGACGGCCAGACCCGGATGACATCCTCGATTTTGGCCAGTTCCGCCATTATCTCATCACGCCGCGCAATCGTCTCGGCGCGCTTTGTCGCCAACCGTCGCTGGTTACCATCAGCAAGGATAGTCAGCGCGGCGCCCGTCACCAGCTGTGGCACCGGATAGGGTGCCAGCACCTTTCGCATCAGGTCGGTAACATCCGCCGCTGCCACCGCACAGCCACAGCGGAGTCCCGCCGCCGCATGCGATTTCGAGAGGGTCCGCAGCACCACCAGATTGGCAAAACGCTCCAGCGCAGGGATCAGACTGGTAGCATCGCCCGCATCAATCGCATATTCGATATAGGTCTCGTCAACGACGACCAGCGCCCGGCCATCACAGGCGATGCACAGATCGGTAATGGCGGTGGCATTCATCACATTGCCGGTCGGGTTGTTTGGCGAACACACGAACACCAGCTTTGTCGCCTCGTCCATTACCGCCGCAATGGCTGCCGGATCAAGCCCGAAACCGCTGGTGAGCGGTGCCTGCCGGATTTCGACACCCTGCAGCATTGCCGATTGTGCATACATCGCAAAGGTCGGCGGGCAGATGACGATATTGTCCACACCCGGCTCACAAAAGCCGCGCATCAGACAGTCAATCGCCTCATCCGCACCACGGGTAATCGTCAGATTGCGTGATGACACATCGAGCCAGTGGCAGAAAGCGCGCTGCAATTCCCCTGGTTGCTGCGTCGAATAGCGGGCAAGATTGCGCGCCCCGACAAAAGGTTCATGCGCGCATTCATTGGCGTCGAGAAACACCAGCGCTTCCTCATCACCAGCCAGCGACCGGGCCGAGGAATAGCCTGTCATCTGGACGATCTGCTGGCGGGCGCGGCCAATCATGCCGGTGCTGGCCGTTGCCATCTGTGCCGTTTCTGCTGTCTGCATCCTGTTCATCCCTATCCGGTCTCCATCAATCGACCAAACTTCAATCCAACATTTTCTCGATTGGCACGACGAGGATCGAATTGGCACCATTGCGCTGCAATTCCTCCATCGTTGTCCAGAAGACCTCTTCCTCGCACACCGCATGGACCGCGACCATATCCTCGCGCCCCTGCAGCGGCATCACCGTTGGCGACGCTGATCCGGGCAGCACCGCCTTGATCGCATCAAGCGCCGCAATCGGGCTGTTCAGCATGATATAGCGGCTGTTGTCAGCGCGCAGAACGGCACGGATCCGTGACAGCAACTTTTCATAAATAGCCTGAAGATCATTATCCAGATTTCTGTTTTTTATCAAAAATGCCTGTGATTGCAGAATGACATCCTGTTCCTGCAACCCGTTCGAGATCAGCGTGTTGCCCGTTGACACCAGATCGCAGATCGCATCGGCCAGATGCGTTCTTGGCGCCACCTCGACGGCGCCCTCCATCGTCACGATGTCTGCCTCAACGCCCCTGTCGCGCAGATAGGCCGCCAGCAGCCCGCGATAGGAGGTGGCGATTGTCTTGCCATTCAGCGACTCCACCGAGCTGTAGGCAAAGCCGGTTGGCGCGGCAATTGATAGCCGGCAGCGGCCAAAACCCAGCGCCATCACCTCTTCCAGAGCGGCATATTTCTCGGCGAACAGCGCCTGTTTTTCCAACAGCGCATTCTGCCCCAAAATGCCGACCTGGCAGACATCCGTCGCCAGAAAGGCGGGAATATCGTCATCGCGCACCAGAAATACATCCAGCGGAAAATTATGCGCCCGGCACAACAGCTGATCGCGGCTTTTAGTCAGGGATATCCCGGCTTTTTCCAGCAGGGCGACAGACATCTCCGACAGGCGGCCAGATTTCTGCAGGGCGATTTTCAGCCGCCCGTCACCATTCATCGGGTTTGTCGAGAGCGGAATCGTCGAAGTGGTTTTGGTCATGGATCAGAGCTTTCCCTGTCGCTGCATTATGGTTTTGTAGCCGTCATTGCCATTGTTCAGAAAGCGTGCCACCCGCACGATGGTCGCGGTGCTGACATTCGTTTCGGCGGCGATTTTCCGATAGGGAACCTTTTTCACCAGCATCTGCGCAACGCGCCAGCGGTCGATCAACCCCTCAAGTTCGGCCGGCGTGCACAGATCATTGAAAAAACTGCGCGCTTCCTCCGGGGTCTGCAGCGCCAGAATCGCCTCATAGAGATCTGTCTCGCCGGTTCTGTCGATGCGTTCACGTTTCAATGCCTGGTCTCGTCGCTGTCGGTGATTGAGTCGCCCTCTGTCTGGCAGAGGCTATTCACACTGTCCTGAAAATGTGATATCGATTTAACACGCTAAAACACTTCCGTCAAACGCCAAAACAGCAAAAATCAGTTTTTTTTTCGAAATTTTCCCTGCCGTTCAGCCTGCCTGGAAACCGCGCAGCGGATGGTCGGCGCCACGCTGCAGCCAGTTTTCCGCGGGGTAATGCGCACTGCCGTCGATCACATGCAGCGCATAGGCATGGCGTGATCTGTCGGAGATATTGGCGCTGGACCGGTGCGGCACCCGCCCATGCAGCAGCACCAGCGTTCCCTTGCGGGCGGTCAGCGCGGCATCCGCCTCGCCAAAGGGCGTGTCGTCAAGCTCCTGCATCGCCAGCTCGCCATCTACATCCTGAAACAGCTTGCGCAGCGCGCCCCTATGACCGCCTGTCTCGGCGTAGAGACAGCCATTTTCCGGTGTCGCATCCTCAAGCGCGACCCAGAACCCGACACAGCTCTCCGGTTCGGTGAACAGAAAGGTTGAATCCTGGTGGCAGTTCACCTCTCCGCCAATATGCGCATTCTTGCAGATATACATGGATTGCAGCAATTGCGGCGTGGTGAACAGTTTTTCCGCGACCATGCGCATCTGCGGCGCCCGTGAAAAGGCGGAGAATTCCCGGTCCAGATCATGCAGATTATGCCCGATCTTGTTCACCGCCTCGCGCATCGGCACGCGCAGCTGGCCCGTCTCATCGACCGCCCCCTCCTCCAGAAAGAACCGGATCTTGTCGCCGGACGTCCGGAAATAGTCAGCCTTGGCATGTGCCTGGCCGGCGGCGCTGAAAATCACCAGATCCTCGCCTGCCTCATTGCCGTCCATCAGGCTCTGGGCATGCGCTTTCAAAGCATCGCACTGCGCCGCGGCAAAGAAATCCTCGATGACCAGATAGCCATCCTCGGCAAAGGCGGAACACATGTCCTCACTCATCTCGCCCTGCCAGGCAAAGCGGCGCGGTGTCGCCCCCGCCTGGTTCATTCCAGTCTGGTTCATTCCAGTCTG
>JAYNHH010000045.1:0-3711 GCA_038107835.1 Alphaproteobacteria bacterium | reverse complement strand
AGCGGCGCGGTGTCGCCCCCGCCTGGTTCATTCCAGTCTGGTTCATTCCAGTCTGCTTGATTTCAGCCTGTTTCGTTCCATCGGCCATGTCTTTATATCTCCTTCATGCTTTGCTTGCCAGATGCCCTGCCTGCAGGCGCTAGACCGCCAGATCGCGGACCCGCATCATTGACAGCAATGTTCCCTCATGCGGCGTGATCGCCCCCAGCCGGTCGACGGCAAACCCCACATCGGCGACGCAGCAGGTCGGAAAATAGGACAGGTTCCTGTCACTGTGACGCTCCCCAACCATATGGTTCAGCGCTACCACAAGGCTCGGATTATGGCCGATGATCATCACGTTGCGCGCATCGCTGGCCTTTTCGGCAACCAGCAGCAGCAGCCCATTCGCCGTCGCCTCATAGATGCTGTCGCAGACGATCTGCTCGATATCTGGCCAGGCCTGACTGGCAATCTTCAGCGTTTCCAGCGTTCGCGCCGCTGGCGAGACAAGGATCCGGTCAGGAAGCATGGTCTGCGCCGCCAGAAACGCGCCCATCTGGCCGGCATTCATCCGTCCCCTGCCTGACAGCCGCCGGTCGAAATCGGCAACACCCGCTGCCGGCTGCTCGGCCTTGCCATGTCTGAACAGGGTGATGCGCGCCATATTGCCTACTTTGAACCTGCCTCGAAGAAAGATCAGCCTTTTCGCGCCAACAGTGGCACGGAACGCGGCACAAGACAATCACCACAATCACCTCAATCACCTCAATCACCACGATCGCGCCAACATCCCCCGCACACCTCGCCACCCGACCTGGCGCATCCATCGCTAACCGATCCGGCGCTGCAGTCGGGTGCCTTTCATGGATGCCCGCACTTTACCTTTCCGACCGGCCTGTTATATCAAGGTTAGCCATGCAATCATGACAGACCGCTACAGCGATGCACAAATCTGAGGGTGTCTGCCTGTGGCGTCTGTCAACCGCCGATCACCAATGCACCAGCGAGGTCCGGAGCCATACATGCCTGCAAATCCATCCTCCCCTGCCCCATCCAATCATGAATTCATCGACGCGATTGGCAACACGCCGCTGATCCGGCTGCGTGCCGTCTCCGAGCTGACCGGCTGCGACATCTATGGCAAGGCCGAATTCATGAATCCGGGTGGCTCGGTCAAGGACCGCGCCGCGCTGGCGATCATCGAGGATGCCGAGGCCAGCGGTCAGCTGGCTCCAGGCGGACTGATTGTCGAGGGCACCGCCGGCAATACCGGAATCGGCCTGACAATGGTCGGCAATGCCAAGGGCTACCGCTCGGTCATCGTCATGCCCGAAACCCAGAGCCAGGAAAAAAAGGATTCGCTTCGCATCTATGGTGCCGATCTGCGGCTTGTGCCGGCAAAACCCTACAGGGACCCGGGCAATTACGTCCGCTATTCCGAATCACTCGCGGCCGAACTAGCAGCGACGCATGACGGGGGCGTGATCTGGGCCAACCAGTTTGACAACACCGCCAACATGCAGGGCCATTACAGCAGCACCGGCCCGGAAATCTGGCAACAGACGAATGGCAGCATTGATGGCTTCATCTGCGCCGTTGGTTCGGGAGGCACGATTGCCGGCGTTGGCCGTTTCCTCAAGGAACAGAACGCGGCTGTCAAAATCGGCCTTGCCGATCCTGACGGCTCCGGCCTGTATCACTACTACACGCATGGTGAGATCAAGGCTGAGGGCAACTCCATTTCCGAGGGCATCGGCCAGGGACGGATCACCGCCAATCTTGCCGAGGCGCCCATCGACATGGCCTTTCGCCTGTCAGATATCGAGGCGCTGCCGCTGATCTATGATCTGATGCGCAATGAGGGGCTTTATCTTGGTGGCTCGACGGCAATCAATGTTGCCGGTGCGCTGGCGATGGCGCGTGAACTTGGGCCCGGCCATACCATCGTGACCATTCTGTGCGACAGCGGTCAGCGCTACCAGTCAAAAGTCTGGAACCCCAGCTTCCTGCGGGAAAAGGGGTTGCCAGTGCCCGATTGGCTGTGATCATTTCCATTATCCGGTCCGGTCATTATCCGGTCCGGTTCAGCCCGATGCCTCAACTCGGTTCCGCAACAGCTACAGAACACAAAGGGAGAAAATGATGGTCTCGCCACTGGTTACCGCCGAATGGCTGAAAGCCAATCTTGCCAGCGTTAGAACGCTTGATGCCGGCTACCACCTGACCGGGGTTGACCGCGACCCCGAGGCCGAATTTGCCGCTGCGCGTCTTCCCGGTGCCTGCCGGTTCGACATCAACAGGGTCGCTGACCAGACCAATCCGCTGCCTCATATGATTCCCCCAGCAGCCGATTTTGCCGCTGCCGTGTCCGCCATGGGGATCGGTGATGATGACCATGTCGTGATCTATGATGATTCGGCGATTTTGCCGGCGACGCGCGTCTGGTGGATGTTCCGGCTGTTCGGTCATGAGCGGGTTTCTGTTCTCGATGGCGGCCTTGCCGCCTGGCGCCGGGTTGGTGGCGAGATGGAGACAACAGCGCCACAGACACCACCACCGGGGCGCTTTACCGCGCGTCCGTCGGTTGGCGCGCAGGTGATCGACATGCCGGCCATTCAGGCGCTGATGCAGGCTGACAGCCTTGGCCAGCTTGCCGATGCCAGAGCCGCCGGCCGCTTTGCCGGCACCGCGCCGGAACCGCGCGCTGGTCTGCGCTCGGGACATATGCCGGGGGCGCGCAACGTGCCGCTGACCAGCCTGCTTGCCAGCGATGGCGGCTTCAGGCCAGTGGCGGAGATCAGACAGGCCTTTGTCGATGGCGGCATTGATCCCGACAGGCCGGTGATCACCACCTGTGGATCCGGCGTTACCGCCTGCGGGTTGGCGCTTGGACTGGCGCTTCTCGGCAATGAGCAGGTCTTTGTCTATGATGGCTCCTGGACCGAATGGGGCGGATCGGATGCCCCGATCAGCGCCGGCGGTGCCGACTGAGGCAGGGAGACAGCCACCCGGTGGCTCCCCCAGCCAGGGCCCGATCCGGCAATTAATCCAACCCGTCATCCAGTCCGGGATTTTCGCTGGAGTTGCGTTTCAACTGATGATAGGCTACATGCACCGTGATCGCGCGCTGCATGAGCAGTAGCCGATCACTTTGTTTTTTTTAAAACGCTAGGGAGAGCATTATGAAAAAACTCACAGCCGCTATGGTTGCGGTTGCCGGTGTGGCATTTGCCGCTTCAGCCAGCGCCGCCACTCTTGACGACGTTAAAGCAAAAGGCCACATCCAGTGTGGCGTCAGCCAGGGTCTGCCAGGCTTCTCAAACGCTGATGATTCAGGCAACTGGACCGGTCTCGACGTTGATATGTGCAGGGCTGTTGCCGCTGCCGTCTTCGGTGACTCGAATGCAGTGAAATTCACACCACTGTCAGCCAAGCAGCGTTTCACCGCTCTTGCCTCTGGTGAAGTTGACATCCTGTCACGCAACACAACATGGACGATGACCCGCGACACACAGCTGGGCCTGAACTTTGCTGGCGTCAACTACTATGACGGTCAGGGCATGATGGTTCCAACATCACTTGGCGTGACTTCAGCGCTTGAGCTTGATGGTGCGAACATCTGCACAAACACCGGTACAACAACCGAGCTGAACATCACTGACTATTTCCGTGCCAACGGCATGTCATTCAACCTCGTTGCCTTTGAAAAGGCTGACGAAGTTGTTGCTG
>JAYNHH010000044.1:0-12239 GCA_038107835.1 Alphaproteobacteria bacterium | reverse complement strand
ATCTGGCGCACCAGTTCCATATGGCTGGTGATCAGCTCCTCAACATCGGGTTTCTGGTCAAGATACTGGTTTCTCACTAGGCAGGCTCCGGTTCTGCCAGAACGGTGCTGTTGGAAAAGAACCGGATTCCCGCCTGGTCGTTCGCCGGCGAATCCATGATTGCCTTTGAAATTGACTTGAATTTGCGGTTCTCTGCCCATTCCTGATCACCAAGCCCGATAGGCTTGCGTTTGACCACGGATTGCCGCATGCGCTCGGAATAGGGGACATTGCCCACATAGCTCAGATGCACATCAAGGAACCGTGACACGATATCATTGAATTTGTTGAAATGGCTTTTGGCCTCGGTGTCATTGCGCGCCATATTGACGACAACGCAGAAATTGCGAACATTGCCCTCGATATGGGCCGCCTTGATCAGCGCATAGGCATCAAGAAAGCTCGTCGGCTCGCCAACCAGCACAACCACCACCCGGTCAGCCGCGGTCACAAAGGCAATCGAGCTGTCGGAAGCACCAGCCGGCGCGTCTGCCACCAGCACATCCGTCTGCGAGCTGATCTCATCCATCATCCGGATTGACTGGTAGCGGGTCTTTTCATCGAGATTGAGCATTTCGAGAAGGCCGCTGCCACCAGAGATGAATTTCAGCCCCAGCGGCGCCTCACACATTGCCTCGGCGACGCTGACCTTGCCGTTTATTGCGTCAATAATGTAGTGCTCAGGGTTCACGCCAAGCAGGATATGGGCATTGGCCATGCCGAAATCAGCGTCAAGCAGCGCCACGCGCCGTCCAACGCGCGAGAGCGTCAGCCCCAGATTGACCGCGATGCTGGTCTTGCCAACGCCGCCCTTGCCACTTGCTACAACAATCGAAGTTGTCATCACCGTGTCTCACACATTCTGCTTTATGCGTTTTCTCTAAGATACTGCGTCAAGATTTGACTTGTCGCAATTGCAATTCCACCAACAATCGATTTGGTGCCTGTCAACAGGCCGATGCCTGACCCGTCCATTGCCAATGCTGACAACTCGGCTGGCATGGCTTCGCATTCATCCAGCTTGGTCAGCGCAATCATCGGGTCGAGGCCAAAATAATGCGCACATTGATGGGAAATCATGGTTGCGCTGCTGCCCCCGGGCAAGGCCTGGACAACGGCAACCTTGCCCGCGCCAAGATCGCGGCAGCAGGCGGTGATGGCGTCCACCGCCTGTTCCGGCGCTGCTGAAATGTCGACAATCATCCGGTTGCTGGTCTCACGCATGCGCACGGCCAGCTCATCAACGCTGAAATTGACCGATTTCATATTCATCAGCCGGGCGAAATCCTTGATCTCGTCACTGGCGTTAACTCCCTTGCCGGTGGCGGCACCAAGCATGATCCGGTCGATGATCGCATGTTCCTTGCAATAGGCGGCAATCTTGCTGGCGAGTGTGGTTTTGCCCGATCCGGAGCTGCCAACTACACAGATCAGTCGCCGCTCAAGCAGGTCGGTGGTATCGGTCCGGACCAGTTTCTGGGCAATCGCATTGATGAATGCGTCCTTCGCCGTTTCATTGTCCCCATCGCCGAAATGCGTCTGCAATTCGGTGATGATTTTCTCGCTGAAACCGGATTGCCGCAATTGCACAGCCGCCGTGTGGCCAAACTGTTCCTTCAAGCCACTTGGCTGCGTGATCATCATGCCGCTCAACATCGCCTTGATGTCGCCGAGCTCACGCCTGAGCGCCTCATTGTCGGCTGAAGTGCCGGGGTAGGTGGACCTGGCAGCTGGTGCCGTCTCGGCCTCGGAAACTGGTGCGGTGTTGACCATTTTCTGATCGAAAATCTCGTTGAAACGCGGCAAATGTTCCTCGTCCGCACGCTGCATCTCGGCCATTGCCTCAGCGGCGCTCAGATGAATGTCCTTTTCCCGTGCCTCATAGGGCAGCACCTTGGCCGAACCATGACCCGATGCCATTTGCGACTCTGATCTGAAATGCTCCTCGGCATTGTCAGTCGCGATCATCTCGATCTTCCCATCGCGTTTGAATGTGTCGATGATCATGGCGTCAGCACCCAGCTTTGCCGCGATCTCGTCCATGGCTTGCGCTGTGTCCAACGCTGAAACTCTGATGGTGGTCATTCTATCTGTCCTTCCCTATACAGGTTTGTCAGGCAATCGGCGACGCGGTTCAGGCTGGCTGTTCCGCATTGCTGATTGTCGCAACAACTTCAATCTTTCTGGTTTCTGGTAATTCGGTGAATGCCAGCACGATCTGATCGTCGACATGCTGTCTGATGAAATGCGAGAACACGCGCCGGATTGCAGGCGATACGACCATGACCGACTGTTTGCCATCGGCGCTCAGCTCCTCATTTGTCTGCACGATTTTGCGCAGCAGCTGTTCGGCCAGCGAATTGTCGATGACAAGGCCTTCCTCGCCGCTCTGGCGTGCCATGGAGATCAGCATATGTTCCAGATCAGACTCCAGAGTCATCACCGGCAGCGCCTGATTGAGCGGGGCCACCTGCTGGATCAGCAGGCCGGCAAGCGCTGGGCGCAGTGCCTCGGCGGTTTCGGCCATGCCAAGATTTCGAGACGCCAGGCCAGGCAGGGTCTCGAGAATGCGGCGCAGATCGCTGATTGGAACGCGCTCCTCAAGCAGCAGGCGCAGAATGCCGGTCAGCGTGTGCAGCGGCACCAGCTTTGGCACCACTGACTCGACCAGATTTGGTGCGGCCTGCGCCAGATTGTCGAGCAGTCCCTGAACATCATCCTGACCGATCAGCTGACTGGCATATTTATGCAGCATCTGCGAGAGATGCGTGGCCATGACCGACTCTGGCAGCACCACCACATAGCCCTTGGCCTCAGCCTCGGCCTGCTGATGGGCGCCAATCCATATGGCATCCATGCCGAAGGAGGGATCCTTGACCTCAATGCCCTCAATTTTGATGGTCGTGCTATCGCCCGGAATGGCGAGTTTGCGGTCAGGATAGACCCTGTCCTCGCCAACGATCGTCTGGCCGACACGGATGCGATAGGTGTTGGCATCAAGGGTCATGTCATCGCGAATTCGAACCGGTGGCACGACAAAGCCAAGCGCCTTTGACACCTGTCGGCGAATGCCGGTGATACGGTTCGTCAGCGGTCCACCGGTTTCCTCCTCGACCATTTCAACAAGGCCATAACCAAGCTGGATTGAGATTGGCGAGTTGTCGGCAATGTCATCCAGTTCGATCATGTCGGGGGCTTTCTCTTCCTCCAACTCGGCTGTTTGCATCTCGCCCTCGCCACTCTCGGCAAGTTTTTCGCGCGTGTGCGACCAGTAGCCGATCCCTGCGGCAATTGCGGCGGCAACCAGAAACAGCAAATTCGGCATTCCCGGAACAAACCCGATCAGTGTCAGAACGCCGGCAACGGGGATCCAGGCACGGGACAGGCTGACCTGCTTGCCGATATTTTCCGCCATGTCATGCGTGGCAGAAACACGGGTCACGATGATGGCGGTCGAGATCGCCAGCAGCAGCGACGGGATCTGGGCAACAAGACCATCACCAACCGACAGCAGCACATAGGTTTCGGCGGCAATGCCGACAGGAAGGTCATGCTGGGTCAGGCCAATGATCAGGCCGCCGACAATGTTGATAATCAGGATCAGGATCGAGGCAATGGCGTCGCCCTTGACGAATTTCGAGGCACCATCCATCGCGCCATAGAAATCTGCTTCCTGTGAAATTTCCTCGCGCCTGACCTTGGCTTCTTCATTGGTCAGAACGCCAGCATTCAGATCGGCATCAATGGCCATCTGCTTTCCGGGCATGGCATCCAATGTAAAGCGGGCCGATACCTCGGAGACTCGGCCGGCACCCTTGGTAATCACGATCAGATTGATAATGATCAGGATGATGAAGACAAAAATACCGACAGCATAATTGCCGGAGATGACAAATTCACCGAATGCCTCAATCACCTGGCCAGCGGCATCGGGGCCGGTATGGCCCTCGCTCAGGACAATTCGTGTCGAGGCCACATTCAGGCCGAGCCGCAAAATTGTAGCGATCAGCAGCAGGCTGGGAAAGCTGGAGAAATCAAGCGGCCTGTCAGTGTGCATGGCAACCATCAAGATCAGCAGCGAGACCAGAATGTTCGAGATGAAAAACGTATCAAGCAGGAACACCGGAAGCGGCAGCACCATCATCGCGACCAGCGCCAGAATGCCAAGCGGCATTACCGAACTGGTAAGGATGGCTTTCGGATTGTTCAATCCCAGACGGGCGAGTGTCATTTCCATGACAGGTCTCCTGAACTGACGGCGTCAAAATTCCAGCAGGCGACTCCTGCCAGGTTTTTGGGGGACTGAAATTTTTTAACCATCTGAAATATCATGTTTAATTCCGAATTCATCGACTTTGCACAAAACTTGCTACACTTATATATCTGCGCGGTGAGACCTTGCGGGCGCGGTGCGCATGAATAGGTAAGGCAAGATGCGTGCCAATCGCCGATTTCTGGGGAGTTAACCTGTCTTTTCCTTGAGATTTTTCCGGATGACCGGGGCTTGGCATGATTAATGCATTGGTTTGGCAGAAGTTAAACCGACCCGTGATGTACTAGAAAAAGGACACGCCATGTCATTCACCTCTGCGATCACCGGAGATGCAAAGCGCATCTCAGCCGCCCGGAAAAGCCCGGCAACGCTTACTTTCGCCGCCTGTGCCATGCTTGCACTTGCTGGCTGCCACACACCTGGCCATTTCGGTATGGCAACAGCCACATCACACGCGCCGGCGATGGACAGTGCACAGGCCCAATCACTTGCCTCGATCAAGGAAGTGTTTGATGCCACCGCAGAAGAAGTGCCGACATTGACCGCTGTAGGTTATGCCGTTGTGTCATCGCAGCCCGGCAAATCAGATTCGCAGAAGCGGCTGATGGCGATCCGCTCTGCCCGAATGGCAGCGATGCGCGATCTTGCTGAGCAAATTCATGGCCTGAAGGTAGACAGTTCGACAACCGTCATTGACCTGATGGTGCAGAATGACACGTTCCGCGGTGTTGTCTCCGGCACCATCCGCGGTGCGCGTACTGTCCGCATCAACCCGACAGGATCCGACACTTATGAAATTGTGCTGGAAATTGATCGTGAAATGATCAGCCATCTGATGAACACAGCCCGCACACAGGTTGGCTAGACGGAAAGATAATGGCAAAGCTCGCCCTCACTCACCGGAAAATCAGCGCCCGGGCCATTCTGGCCTCGCGGGCGCTGGGCGCTGTTCTGGCAATGATGTTTGTTCTGCTTGGCGGGTTACAGGCGTCGGCCAGTGGGTTTGAATTCGTGCAGACGACCGGGCGGGCCGTAATCATGCATCAGGACGCCGAACAGGAAGCCCGGATGATGGCGCTGGAAGACGCACTGTACACGGCGGCGCTTCAGGGCGGTGCAGAAATCAACGGGTTTTCCATCATCACCACCGACACAGCAATTGATGATCATTTCGTTGTGCGGCCAGCCAGCCGCATTCTCGATTACCGGATTGTCAATGAGGTGGTCGAGGAAGAGCATTATGCAGTGACCATCGAGGCTGCGGTTGGCGATTTGCCCGACGCGCAATGCCAGGCCCGTGGCCACAGCAATGTCACGGTTTATGCGCCCACCATCAGGGTCGCCGCAACAGCGCCGGCATGGACACGCCAATTTGCCGATATGGCGATGCGCGACGTTGTCATGCTGCTTGATGAGCAGCCATCGCTGAATGTGCAGGCCGCCACAGGCACAAGGCTGGACCCGGCGGCACTCGCACGCAGCAATGACGCTTTTGACTATACCGCCCTGACCTCGGGCCGGGTTCGCGTTGGCAGTGGCGATTATGCCATCCTTCCGCAGATCAATCTTTTCGGCGAGGTATCACGGGGGTTTGGTGTTTCGAACTACCGGATGACGATGCAACTCACGCTGCGCCTGCTCGCCGGCGAGGGTTATGAGCCGTTGCTGGAACATCAACTGACCAAAATCATCGAGATCGAGCAGAACAGCCTTATCCGTTCACTCGATGTTATCAGCCGGCCAAAACGGCATGCGATTCTGTCTGAAATGCGCGCACCGCTCTCTGGTTACATTTCTGACTTTGCTACAAAATTGCTATGCCGCCCGCTGAAATCGACGCTCAATTTTGCGGATGGCAGATTGACTATCCCCCTTGGCACACATCATGGTGTTGGGGTGAATTCCCTGGCGGTTGCCAGTGGTACCGACACACCCTGGCAAATTCTGCGGGTGAGTGCTGCCAGCCCGATGACCGCAACCTTGACCCCGTTGAACAGCCAACGTGGAGCTGCGGGTCTGGCCGGACAGGCGATCGAATTTATGGAGCTGAACTAATGAAACAAGCCCTTTATATCCTTACGGCTGCAGGCATTGGCCTGTTTTCAGCACAGTCAGCGCTGTCGCAATCAGCGCCGATCGTTGTTCTGGAATATCCGACATTTGCTGGTGAAACGGTGGATGGCGTCAACAGTGACCACCCCTTCATCGAGAATGCGAATCATTCGGTAAAGCACAAGGTTGCCGAGGCCGAGACGTTGAGCCACATCATCACCGACTACTACGGTGACAGCGGGCTCGATCTGTCTGTTGTTAAAATGGCCATTGTCAAGGTCAACAAGCATGCCTTTGTCCGGGGAAATGCCAATTTCCTTTTTGCTGACAAGGTTCTGCACCTGCCCTCCTTGAACGAAATCCGCGACCTGGTTCTCGGCAAATCAGCCGGAAAAGGCTCGTCATCGGGGGGCGGTCGCAGTGATCAGATCTACTTCATTGGCGGTTAGGCTACGGCTCGGACTGGCTGTTGTTCTGTTTGGCCTTGCTGGCATCGAACAGGCGTCAGCGTCATCCCAGACACCAATTCTTGGCGCTGATATCAACAAGCTGATTGTTGAGACCATGTCGGCAAAGGGGTTGACGGTCTCGCCGCGGCTGAGCAAATCACGCAAATTCCGAGCCTGCCAGACCGGCTTGAGTGTTGAGCCGATGTTTGGCACCTGGAAAACTGTCAAAGTGTCCTGCAATGATGAAGGCGGTTGGGCGGTGATGGTGCGGACCAATCTGAAGACAGCGCAAAAGGCAAAAGCCGTGTCAAAGAAATCGACAGATGGCAGCACCGGGACCACAGGAACAAGGGTGAAGGCAAAGACGCCTGTAAAGGCAGCGGCAAAGGCTGTGAAACGCCAGAAGCAGGTCGAGATGATGAATATTTTGGCACTCGGCCGCAGCATGTCACGTGGAGACGTGATCATGCCCCGCGATATCATCACCATGGCGGTGCCGGTAAATGCCGCAAGCGGCGTCTTTTTCGACCCTGAGGATATCATCGGCAGGAAGCTGAAAACCAGCGTGACAGCCAGAAAACCAATTCAGGCACGGCATCTGAAGCCAAAATGGCTGGTGGAAGAGGATGATGAGGTTGTGATCCAGAATCAGGCTGGCGGCATCAGCGTCGATATGGTAGGTTTGGCGCTCGAAAATGGCCAATATGGTGAGTGGATCAAAGTCCAGAATGTGAGCAGTGGGATTGTCGTTGTCGGTCAGATAAAAAATAAAAAAATAATCTCTACAAACGCTAAAATATCACCAGAGCGTGTCGTTAACTGATCTGAGGAGGCTAAACCGATGGTTAATTCCATTAAAAACATAGTCAATCGGGTTGAAGTGCAGAAAGGCCGTGATCTTGATAGCAAGGCCGGTTCCAGCACACCTGACTCTGCAAAAGTAGCGCCCGCAGCCCGTGATACCGTCAAGGTCAGCGAGGCAGCATCGCCGCAACTCGTGTCCCAGCTCTCGGCCAATCCACCAATCGATGGTGAAGCTGTCAGCCGGATCAAGAACGCGATTGCCGAGGGCAAATATCCGGTCGATGTCGATCTGATTTCCGATGCCCTGATGGATGCTTACAGAGATCTGAAAACCTGATACGAGAGACTGTTTGAAAAGTGAATGATGTAAAAAACCTTGAAGGTTTTTTGAACGCTCTCAATGATCAGATTGAGGGTGCGAAGCTGCTTGTCGGTGATGGAGCGGCCTTTCTGGCCGCCACCCGGGCGATCGAGACGCTGCTGGCCGAGGATTGGCCGGCCGTCGAGGCGGGTCTGCGTGACGATGGTCTGTCAGCTGATGATCAGCAGCGTCTCCTCCAGCTCCTTGAATCAATAAATGCACTCGAGACCAAAACACGGGCGCGCCTTGCCTGGTCTGAGGATTTTGAGGCGCACATGCGGCGTGCGATGGAGACAACATCCTGAATGATGTGGAAAGGCCACCGGTTTTGGATGACACCAACGCTATCGGCCGCATCTACAATATGTTAGGCTTCAGCGGGTAATGGTTATGGTTATGGTGGCAATCTGAGATGTCTGAACTGGCTAGCCCCACAGGAATTCTTCTTATCCTGATCCTGATAGGCGTCGGCGCATCCTTTGTTGCGCTGCTTCTGAAATATGGCGCATTGCTGAAACAGATCGAGGCATTTGAGACCTATCTCCATAATCTTGAAAAACAGGCCGACCATAACAGTGGCGTTCTGTTCCGCGTGGCCGACATGGCGGATCAGGTCCGCATTGCAACCGCGGAGAACACCGCCAGCATTGAGGCCATGCGCCGTGAGATGGGGCATTTGAGTGATGAGGTCAGGGGTGAGGTGGGAACCAGTCGCGCCATCGAAATGGCCCGCAGTGGCGCCTCAAAGGCAGACATCGCCGAAAAGACGGGGCTGCCCATCGAAGAGGCCGAGGCGCTTGTCACATTTCATGGCAAGAAACGCAAATCATAGCGTCTCGCACCCCCGGTCACATTTTGAATTCGGTCTTCCTGCACCGCATTTCGTGATAGCGGGAACCTCTTGTTGCCTTGATGAGTGCCTTTTCCCGGTCAATGCGGATGATCAGCCTTGGCGCTTCAATGATTAATTCCCGGTCATCGCTGAAAACCAACTTGCCGGTTTGATCACCGTCGAATGTGACAAGATTTGCCTTGGCATCGACTTTTAAGGAGCGCAGCTCGATTTCCAGAATGCCAGCCGGATTCCAGTCGCATTCATATTTTTCCTGTTTGAACCGGTTAATCTCGTCGCAGGCTGACAGCAGCAGGATACCCGCCGCAAGGCCGAACCCCATGCGGATCAGGGCACTCATTTTGCCTCGCCATCCCCACCCTCGGGGGTGGTGGGCTCGCCAGTGAGACCGGCAAAGGCGGCAAGTTCTTCCAGATCGCTTGAGTCGACACCGATTTCGGTTGCATCCAGTTCAGCTGGTGCATCATCCGCCGCTGCATCTGTTTCGCCGGTTGTGGCCTCGGGTGATGCTGCAGGCGCAGCATCCTCTGCTGCGGGCGCGGTGTCTGTTTCTGGTTCTACGGTGTCATCAATGATGCCACGCGCGGCGGCCTCAGCCTCAGCCGCAGCCTTCGCGGCGGCCTCTTCTTCGGCGGCGGCGCGTGCGGCGGCCTCGGCTATTTCAGCTTCCTGCTTGTCGGCAGCGGCGAAGATCGCTTCCATGGCTTCATCGGCACGTTCTTCATCGCTCAGGCCGGGGGTGGATTTATCCTCAAATGGGGTGTCCAGATCAGCTGAAAGGGCGGCATCGGCTGGGGGCGCCTCTGGCGCTGGCCCAGCAGCGGGTTCGGGGGCGGCCTCTGCCTGGCTCGCCTTTGCCGTCGAGCTGGCTTCCAGCGTTTTCGTTACTGCTGCATCCTCTGCAGCTGGCGCTGCTTCAGGCGTGGCTTTTTCGGGTGGCCCGGCATCATCGCTCTTGGTGGCGGCTGCCGTTGTGTCTGGTTTGCTTTCCTGCTGGATTTCTGCATTGCCGCTTTTGATCAATGCTTCGGCATCCTCAGCGCGGACATCGACAATCGCTCCACTAAAGAAGCGGACGTCGTTGACTTCGCATTCCTTCAGGATGCGTAGCCGCGTCCAGCCACTCTGTGCTGGCGCTTCTGGCGGTGCCTCGGCAGCGCCAGTCACCGCATTGGAGGAAAAGGTTCCGTCTAAAAGATCCTTGGCATCAACAATCTGGCCTTCGGTGCCAAGGCTGTGAATGCGTTGACGAAGAATAAAGACGCGCGCTGCCAGAACCCCGAGCCGTTTTAGTTCGTCGGTTTCATTTGCCAGCAGCGATTTAACGAACTCATTCATCTGCTCCAGCGTCTGGTTTTCGCAGCGCGCAATGACGGCGTCACGCACTCTTATGGTCTCTGGTGCCAACTGGATGGTCGAGCCAGGACCGCCACTGTTGGAGATTGTCGCCGAAGCCATTTTTTTGTCCTCGTAGTTGTGTTTGGCATCCTACTTGCAAATTCCGGACCAACGGTGGGCCCTCGAGGCAGTAAAAAACGATTAATTAAGACTGTCACGTGGCGGCCAAAAGTACAAATGGAACTATCCGGCAAGCACCGGAAAATTTGGAGAAAGGGCAAGCAATGAAAGGAATCAGTGAATATCTGGATCTCCACTCAACAGCGCTGTCATTGCGCTCGAAGCGCAATAAGGTCCTGGCCTCCAACATCGCCAATGCCGCGACGCCGCATTTTAAGGCGCGTGATATCGATTTTGACGCTGAAATGCGCAAGGCCCAGCGAGATGGACCGCTGCGCACGACCAGCGAAAAGCATTTTCCCGTTCTTGCCAAGGGTAACGGCAGGGAAATGCTCTATCGCCAGCCGCTCAGTGCCTCGCGCGACGGCAACACCGTAGAGATGAATGTAGAGCAGATGGAATTTTCTGAAAACGTCATGCGCTACCAGACGTCGCTCACTTTCCTGAACAACCGCATTACCGGCCTGCTGTCGGCGATCCGGGGTGAATAGGGGGCATCATGGCTGAAATCAGAAATGTTTTTGACATTGCCGGCAGGTCGATGGCCGCCCAGCTGGTGCGGCTGAACACAATCGCCAGTAACCTTGCTAACGCTGGCAACGTGGCCGATTCAGAAAAAACCGCATACCGGGCGATGAAACCCATTTTTGTGACGCAATATGCCGACACCGTGAAGGAATCAGGCATCTCTACCACATCGATCGAGGGCATTACGACAACCGACCGGAAACCGGAGCGCATTTACATGCCAAACCATCCGATTGCCGATGAAGAGGGGTTTGTCTACCAGGCTGCAGTGAACATTGAAGAAGAATTCATCGAAATGACGGAAACAAACCGTCAGTACCAGAATAATGTCGAGGTGGTTACCACCTTACGCGCCCTGATGATGCGCACCATCAATATGGGTAAATAAGCCAACGGAGAGCATGAATGAGTACGATAGATCCAACAAGCCAGACACAACTTGACAGCATCCTGAAAAAACTGGGTGTGAATCAAGAGGAAGAGGCTCAGCAGAAGAATGCTGATTCACTTGGTCAGTCTGATTTCTTAAAGCTGATGACTACACAGTTGCAGAACCAGGATCCGTTTGCCCCGATGGACAATACGGCAATGGTTGAGCAGATGGCGCAATTCTCACAGGTGACAGGGATTACCGAGATGAGCCAGACGCTCAAGGGTATCGCTGATCAGCTGTCTGAGTTCCGGATCGCGACGGCGTCAAACATGCTTGGGAACTCTGTCATGGTGCCCGGCAACTATGCCCGCCCTGATGACAGGGGTGAAATTCACGGCATGCTCGATCTGCCACGCTCATCGGCCGCCACCAGCCTGGTGTTCACTGATGATAACGGCCAGATCATGCATTCGATTGATCTGGGAGCGCAGCCTGCCGGTCTGGTTGGTTTCTCCTGGGAGGATATGCCCGAGGATATGGCCAACAGTGGTCAGGCTGTTCGCATTGAGGCCTACGCCAACTTTGGCAGCGGCAAGGAAGCATTGACACCATCCGTTTTTGCAGAGGTGCTTGCCGCGTCGAAGGGTGACTCCCTGACTGGGGTGATGCTCGACGTCCGCGACTATGGTGAGATCAGGGCTGCAGACGTAACGAAATTTCGCAGCACGACAAAGTAATGAAGAAAACAGGCTATAACTAAGGGCCGACTAGGGGCCGTCAGGGTCTTACAGGAGAGAGAAGATGTCATTTTATACCGCATTGACAGGATTGAACGGATCGTCGGCTGATATTTCGGCGACGTCGAACAACATCGCCAACGTTGGCACCACGGGCTTTAAGCGAAGCCGTGTCGAGTTTGGTGATATTTTTGCGACGTCACCGTTGCAGAACGCCTCATCATCAATTGGTTCTGGTACAATCCTGAAGGG
>JAYNHH010000043.1:8073-12723 GCA_038107835.1 Alphaproteobacteria bacterium | reverse complement strand
GTTGTTGATGAGCATCCACAGATCATTGCCCTCGTGATGTCTTATCTTGATGCCGGTCTTGCCTCGGACGTTTTGCTATCACTTCCAGACGAATTACAGCCTGATGTTGTCTACCGTGTTGCGACGCTGGAGACGGTTCAGCCCGAGGCGCTCCGCGAACTCGAGGATGTTATGCAGCGCAAATTCAAATCCAACGCTACGTTGCGCGCCTCTCAGGTGGGCGGCGTGAAGGCAGCGGCGCAGATCATGAATTTCACTAAGCAGGACACTGAAGCCTTGATCATGGAGGTGATCGGCGAGGAAGACCGCAATCTTATGCAGGCCATTCAGGAGAGTATGTTTGTCTTTGATAACCTGCTTGATTCTGATGATAAATCACTGCAGACCCTGCTCCGTAACGTTGAGACAGAAGATTTGGTTCTTGCCCTCAAAGGTGCCGATGAACCGCTGCGGGACAAGCTGTTCTCATGCATGTCATCACGTGCCGCGGCCAACCTTGCCGACGAGATGGAAGCACTTGGTCCGGTTCGCCTGACTGAGGTGCAGGATGCCCAGAAACGGATCATCAACATTGCCCGGACAATGTCTGACGAAGGCACAATTGTTCTGGCAGGCCGTGGTGGAGACGATTTCGTCTAACCTGCCATTTGCAGGGTATGACGATGGAATTGATGAAGGAGATATGACGCGATGCAAACCGCAGAAGCTCAGAAAGATGCACCAAAGATCGAGCCCGTGTTTGACGAGGATGATGTCCCCGTCGGCAAGCTTGATGACGCCGAGATTGCGCGTCTGGTCTCGCTGTCGTCAAAGGCGGCCTATAACCGCACCGACAATATTCCAGTCAAGCCAAAGGAGAGTTTTGAGCCACGCACATTGGTGACGATCGCCATGGAGGCACAGCGCCGGCGCGAGGCTGAACTGCAGGAATCTGCCATACAGGAGACGGTATCGACAGCCACCTCTGACGATGCTGAGGCTGCCGACACCGCTGCCGAGGCGGCTGATAATGTGGCGGCTGGTGACGTTGCACCGGACTCACCCGCGGGCGATGCTGGCACAGATACCGCCGCTGCGGCCGACGTGGCAGATGAGGAGGCACCGCTGCCGGGGGCTGGCGAGGCGGATGCTGGTGAGCCTGAGCTGAGCGAGGAGGAAATTGCCGCCGCCGCTGCTGCTGCGAAATTACAGGCTGAGTATGAGCGCGGTCTTGCCGAAGGCCGCGCCACGGGTGAGGAAACAGGCCACAAGGCAGGCCATGACAAGGGATATGAGGCTGGACGTGCTGCTGGCCAGGCAGAGGCGACAGCCCAGCTGGAAACCGCCATTCAGGGGTTTGAAAAGGCGACGCTGGCGCTGGCAAGCGCGGCGACCCTTGATCTGGATGCGCTGACGGCCAGAATTCATGATGCCATTCTCTCGCTCGCCAGCGAGCGTGCCGGCATGGCGATTGCCGAGATGCCGGAGGCCTTTGCTGGACGCATTGAGTCGATCCTTGCCACCATCAAGCAGGGCGCCGATCATCCGCAGATCAGCCTGAACCCTGATGATTTGCTGGCTCTCAAGCCGATCATTGCAACGCGCGAAAGGCTGCAGAACTGCAGCCTTGACGCTGACGAGACGCTGGCGCCGGGTGACGTGAGGCTGGTGATTGACGGGATCGGCATTGAGGATGAATTGCACCGCAGGGTGAGTGGAAAAGTGGCTGTTCAGCCAGCAGATGTGTCCGCCACAGAACCATCGACGCCTTCAATGGATGCCGGGGCAACCATCACCGAGGCGGCTGCCGCTGAAGCAGACATCGCCGAGACAGACATTGTAAATCCGGCAAATGCCGAAGCTGCCATGGCCAGCACCGCTGGTGATAACGCGCCGGGGGAAAGCAGCGCCTTGCCCGAGACCGCAGGCGAGGGTGGCTTTTCGATTGGTCTAAAACCCAAGGCCGAGGCAGAAAATGCCGAAGCCCCTGCGGCCGGAACCGCCGACGCAACCGAAAAAGATCAATCATGAACCAGCTCAGCGACATGCTGATCAGCAAGGTCAACAGGCTTGCCGTTGATCAGCCGATGGCAATTTACGGTCACGTCAGCCGCTATGATGGCCAGATGGTCGAATGCAATGGCTTTCCGGCAAATATCGGCGCGCTCTGTCAGATCGAAACGGACGGGGCTGAAAGCGCTGTCGCCGAGGTGATTGGCTTTCACCATGGCAATAATCTGCTCTCGCTGCATGATTTTGGCGCGCGCATCCGGGTTGGGGCGCGGGTGACGTTGTTTGATGATGGCGCCGCCATTCCAGTTGGTGACGGGCTGCTTGGCCGGGTGACAGATGCGCTTGGCAACCCGTTGGATGAGGGCGGGATCCTTGATCTTGATGATCGATGGCCGCTGATGGGCAAGACGCTGAATCCGCTGGCCCGCCAGCCGGTGGATAAGCCGCTTGACGTCGGTGTACGTGTGATCAATTCGATGCTGACCGTCGGCATGGGCCAGCGGATTGGTATTATCGCCGGCTCTGGCGTTGGCAAATCCGTTCTGCTGGGGATGATGAGCCGCTACACGACGGCCGATATTGTTGTTGTCGGGATGATTGGTGAGCGTGGCCGCGAGGTTGGCGCTTTTGTGAACACAATTCTTGCTGGCGATGCCCGCAAGCGCACCGCCGTTGTTGCGGTGCCGGCTGACCGCTCGCCGTTGCTGCGTATCCGCGGTGCCGAGCGGGCAACAGCCATAGCTGAATATTACCGTGACAAGGGCAAGAATGTCCTGCTGATCATGGACTCGCTGACGCGGGTTGCCCATGCCCGCCGGGAAATCGGCCTTGCGCTTGGTGAACAGCCGACTTCAAAGGGATATCCGCCGTCGGTTGTCTCGATGATCCCACGCCTTATCGAGCGCACCGGCACCGGTGCCAGGGGGCAGGGGGCGATCACCGCCATCTACACGGTTCTGGCCGATGGTGATGATGCAAATGATCCTGTCGTCGATACGGCACGGGCCATTCTTGATGGCCATATTCTGCTGTCGCGTGACCAGGCCCAGATGGGTGTCTATCCGGCGGTCGATGTACCATCATCGGTCAGCCGTGTGATGAATGACATTGTCGGCGCCGATCACCAGCAGGCAAGCCGCAAATTCCGCCGGCTTGTCTCGCTCTATATGGAGAACCGTGATCTGCTGCTGATGGGAGGCTACAGCCCGGGGCAAGATACCGAACTTGATCTTGCTGTTTCGCTCTGGCCGGCGCTGATGAACTATATCCAGCAGCAGGAAAATGAGAAGGCCGATTTTGACAGCAGCCGCAGGGAACTGCTCAAGCTCATGGCTTCATGATGGCAAAGCGCAAATCCATCTATGAACGTCTGGCGCTGAAACAGAAGGTTGAAATGGCCAGGAAAAGCCAGGCGATGCGCACCTTGCGCGAGGAGCTTGAGCGGACCACCAAAATCCAGACACAACTGTCCGCAATCGTTGATGATACCGCGATCAAACCGGGGGCCGCGACGGTGATGCAAATCCGCTCGGCGAGCTGGTATGCAACGCGTGTCCATGAGCAGCTGACCACGATCAGCAACCGCAATGAGTTTCTCAACGCCGAGGTCAGCGCGCAGGAAGAACAGCTTGCCGCCGAACGCTATCGTCATGAGCTGTCGGTTAAAAAGGGAATTGAACACCGCCGCCGCGAGCGCGAAATGCGCGAGGATCGCATTGCCGAGCTGTTGCCGGCCCGCGTCCGGCCAAGCCGCTGATGTCTGCTGACCAGCTCTGAATTCTGGACCTTTCACCTAAAAATCGCTGCACTGCCTTTACTGGCATTGTTTTTGCAACGCTTTTCCCGGAAACGTGCGTCTTGCACGTCATTATGATGGGTTTGAAATGACACATATCGAAGCAAAAGCAGCAAATATCGGCCTTGGCGGCCCCAGCGAACCATCAGGCGAGGCCGAAGCCGCTCTGTCGCCCGAGGCGCTTGCGCTGTTTTCCAGCCTGTTTGTGCAGATGCAGCCCGAAATGGAGGGAACTGGCGAGACCGCGGGCCAGCCGGCTGGCCCTGCCGTCGCATCGTCGGTTGCAGACGCCGTAATGCCGCTTGATATCACCGTCAGTCAGGAAAACAGTGACGCCAGTGCCATTGATCTGGGTGACATGGCGAATTTGACAGAACTTCTGGTCGCCGCGCAGCAGATTGTTGGCACCGACAGTGCCGCAGCCGAGGTGCCTGCCACCGCCATTGACAGGTCGATTTTTACCGATGCTCCGATGGCCGAAACCACAGCCATCGCCACCCAGCTGATGCAGCAGGCGGCGGCAGCGCTCATCGAGCGCAGGCAACTGATTGAAGGGTCTGAGAGCCCTGCACCAAGGACCGCCTATGATGCCGAGGCTCTGTCCAACCCGCAGCTGGCAGCTCTGCTTCATGCAGTGGGGAAGCCGATACTGAGGGACTCGGTGAAACAGGCTCTGCCTGTTGCTGATGCCGTGACAGCCGCGCCTGAGGCGATCATTGGTTTTGACTCGCAAATCGTCACCGACTCAGCGCTCGACTTGCCGTTGGCTGATGCTGTTCCCACTGCATTGCAGGGTCCGCCCCAGCCGTCGGGGCAGGGGCCAGTGCCAGTCCAGCTTGCCCATCTTGTTCAGGGACCGCCGC
>JAYNHH010000043.1:3253-7973 GCA_038107835.1 Alphaproteobacteria bacterium | reverse complement strand
CGATCTCTCGCGCCAGATGGCCGCTGACGCATCATCAGACAGCAACAATCAGCCGCAGCAGTTGGCGACGTCATCGGCGTCGACCACGCAACAGCAGGGTGGCCAGTCAAATGGCAATGGCTCCGGACAGCAGGGGCGTGATGCTCAGCCAGGAGTTGATTCCGGGGCAAAGAATGCCGGTGGTGAGCGTGTCGCCACTTACCGCCTGAATGTCCAGCAGAATGGCTGGGCCGATACAATGGTCCGGCGGCTGCAGACGAGTTTGCAGAATGGTTCCGCCGCCGTACGGATTATTCTTGAGCCGCGCAATCTTGGACGACTGCAGGTGACTATGGGCCTGCGTGACGGCCGCGCGGCGATCCGCATTGCTGCCGACACAACGCAGGCCGCCGGCCTGCTGCGGGACTCGCGCGCACAGCTCGCGCAGATGTTTGAACAATCCGGTCTTCGCCTTGCCAACATGCAGACCACCACCGCCATCCTCAATGGTGATGGCGGTGCCACGGCTGATGGCGGCGGCTCGCAGATGTTCGCTGACCAGCAAACGTCTGGGCAGAATGCTAATAAAGATGGTAAAAATTCAGAACATGGTAATAAACTGTTGTCAGACGGTGCGGATGCAGGCGATATCGAGATCGATACGACCACTGTGTTGGCGCCTGGCGAAACGGCGGTGTTGAACGTTCTGGCATGATGAATTTGTCAAAAAGAGGAATCGACAATGGCTGAAAATGATGCAGAAGAGGGCGGCAAAGGCGGTCTGATCAAGAAGATTTTGATCTTCGGTGGCGGTGGTTTTTTGCTGGTTGCCATCGGTCTGGGCGTTGGTTATGTGGTATTTGGTTCAACCCAGCCAGACCCGTCTGAGCAGATCGAGGAAATCATCGAGCGCAAGATGAAAGAGGCTGAGGAGGCTGAGGCCGCCGCGGACAATGCAACGCCACAGAAACAGTCCAAGGACTCGCCGAATGAGGAGGTCTTTGCCACGATCTATCATGAATTTCCGGGTACATTCACAACCAATCTTCAGGGCTCGCGCAAAATGCTGCAGATCGGCGTTGGCGTTTCCACCCAGTATGATGACACTGTGATGGCCAATGTTGAGTCACATCAGCTGGCCCTGCGGTCGGTCATTCTTGGTGTGATCTCTGAATTCACCGAGGAAGATGTGAAAGGCCAACCCGGCCGTGATGCCCTTGCCGCTGCCCTGCGGGTTGGGTTGAATGTGAAGCTGGAGAATCTGGAAGGTTTTGGTGGCGTGGAAGAGGTTCACTTTACCTCATTTGTGTTGCAATAGGGTTGGGTCTGCCGGCCGTTTGGCCGATTGTCGGACCGGGTGAAGATTTGGGTATGAAAAGGTGGTATTGTGGCATCAACGCGTAAATTGAGCAGTGATGAGGTCAACGCGCTTATCGAAGGATTGAGCGAGGACAGCGGTGAAGCTGCTGTGAGTCCTGCCGAGGACAAGGATATCCGGCCTTTTCAGTTTGGCTCTGATGATCTGTCGCTTCTCGGCGATTACTATGCGCTGCGCATGATAAATGAGCGCTTTGCCCGGATGGCACGGCAGGTGTTTTTACCCATGCTGCGCATCCAGCCCCGCATTTCGTCCTTCCCGCCTGAAGTCAAGACGTTTGACGAATACACCGCAGGCATTGAGAATTTCATGAGCCTGAATATCAGCCGGATCGAAGAGCTGCGTGGCAGCATGCTTGCCGTGCTGTCGCCTACCTTCATCTCGGTGCTGACCAATTCCTATTATGGTGGGAAGATCAAGCCACTGGCAACGACGCGGTCTGAATTCACCGCAACCGAGGAGCGCATCATCGAAATCATCAGCTCCGGCCTTAACGACACGCTCGAGGTCGCTTGGCGGGATCTGATGGAAATCAACATCCAATACAGCAGCCGGGAGGTAAACCCGCAATTTGCCTCCTTCGTTGATGGCAGTGACCTTGTCATCATTTGCTCCTTTGTTGTGCAGTTGCCGGATATTGATGCCGCCAGTTTCGATATCATCTATCCATTGCAGACACTCAAACCCATTGCATCGCTGCTGCGCTCCCGCGTGCAGACTGACAAGGCGAATGATGACAAATCCTGGCGTGACAGGATGGAGCGTGCGGTTCTGGAGATCCCCCTGGATCTGACCGCTCGCCTGAGTGAGCCTACCGTTTCGATGAACAAACTCATCCGTCTCAAGGCGGGTGATGTGTTTCCCATCGACATTGGTGAGGGTGTCGAAATTCTGATTGAAAAGCTGCCATTCTATAGTGGTGAGCTTGGGGAAGTTGGTGGTCAGGCGGCAATCAGCCTGACAGAGCGCCGCAGCGAATAGATAAGGTCGCGGCTGGGCGGCTGGCCGCTGAAAAGTGACAGGAACGCACCCGCCGTGACGGGGGTGGAATGGAAAGGAAGACCGATGGCTGAAGATACCGAAGCAGATGTGGGCGCTGAGGAAAAGCAACCGGACCCAGAACGGATCAGCATGGATAACATGCGCCTGTTGGAAAATATCGACGTTGTTCTGACCGTTGAGGTTGGCAGCGCGGAGATCAAGATTCGCGATCTGTTGCGGCTCAATGAGGGGTCGGTGATCGAGCTGGACCGTCTCGCCGGTGATCCGCTCGACATTCTGGCGAATGGCACGATGATCGCCAAGGGTGAGGTTGTCATGGTCGGTGAGCGCTTTGGTGTCCGCTTTTCCGAGATTGTGGCACCGGAAGACCGGGTCGAGTCACTCTAGCCTGTCATTTTTCTGACACCTCGCTGATGGCGGCGGCCTGTTCCCCATGGGGGTGTGCGTCAGACATCACCAAAGGCCGGCCAGCAGCCAAAAAATGATTCAAAAAAATCATTTAAAAACATATGTTTGAAAATATATTCAAGGGGTGTGCCTATACTGGCACGCCCTTTGCCTTGCATTGGTCACGAGTTCTTGTGACGGAGTTTCCAATGCCTGTGGATGCGATCCAGCCCTATCAGATCATCATCATGGTGGCGTTTCTGCTGCTGTTGATGGTGGCGTTGTTCATTGTTCGCCGTTTTCGCGGGGGATTGTCCAAACATATTCATCGCACCAGGCGCATGCGCCATATCGAGGACATGGCGCTGACGCCACACCAGCGGCTGCATCTTGTCGAGGTTGATGGTCAGACTTTTATGATTCATGCCGGCAAGGGTCATGCGGCGACGGTTGTCGGGGTTAATGGCACAGGCGGCACCGGCGCTGCCGATGCGCCAATGACGCTGATGGATATCCAAAAGCCAACACCGAAGCCGGCATCACCAAAACCACAGAAAGCATCAAAGCAGCCGGCAACCCGGCCTGCCAGTGCCGCACCGTCATCGGCAGACCAGCAGCGCAGCACGGCAAATGTTGACCAGATCGCCAGCGCCATTGCCGAGGCGCGCCGTCGCAACCCATCTCTGGGGCTTGGCAAATGACCCGGTTTTTTCCGCCCATCATGGCTGGCTTTGCGCTGCTGACAGGCCTGTCTGCAGGGCCTGCTCTGGCGCAGGAGATGGCAGCCGGCATCCCGGCATTCAATGTCGCCAGCGGTGCCGATGGCGCCTCCACCTATTCGCTGTCGCTGCAGATTCTGGCACTGATGACAGGTCTGACGGTTCTGCCGTCGCTTGTTCTCGGCATGACCTCCTTCACCCGCATCATCATCGTTCTGTCGATTCTCCGTCAGGCGATGGGAACCCAGCAGACGCCGCCAAACCAGGTGCTGGTGGCGATTGCCCTGTTTCTGACGATGTTCATTATGGCGCCTACCTTCACGGAAATGAACAATACGGTGATCTCGCCCTATCTGGATGGGCTGATGCCGGCGGATCTGGCACTGGTCAATGGCGCCAATGTGATGAAGGATTTTCTGGTCAACAACACCCGGGTCAATGATCTCGTTATGTTTACCGAGATGGCGGGCGACCAACCCTATGCCTCGCCCGAGGATGTGCCACTGACAGTGCTGCTGCCGGCCTTTATCACCTCCGAGTTGAAAACCGCCTTTCAGATCGGCTTTCTGCTGTTCCTGCCGTTCCTTGTGATCGACATGGTGATTGCCTCAATTCTGATGTCTCTGGGTATGATGATGCTGAGCCCGATGCTGGTCTCACTGCCCTTCAAACTGCTTCTTTTCGTCCTTGTCGATGGATGGGCCATGACTGTGGGTTCACTCGTGGCCACCTATGCCGGCGGTTGACGCCGGCAATGATGAACAGCCTTTCAGGAGGGCTTTTTAAAATGGGTTTTGATGCGAATGTTGAATTTCTGAGGATTGCCTTCTGGCAGATCATCCTTGCCGCCGGCCCGTTGCTGGCGGTGGCGCTGATTGTCGGTTTGATCATTGGTATCATCCAGGCAGCGACCTCGATCAATGAGATGACCCTTAGCTTTGTGCCGAAGCTGGTGATTGTCGTGATGACTTTCGGTCTGCTTTCGACCTTCATGCTGACCCAGCTGTCAGACTATTTCGCCTTCATCTTTGACCAGATCACGCGGATCGGATGATCGGATCATGCTGGGGCTTGCCACACCATCACTGACAGGATTACCCGGTCTTGACCTGAATCTGTTGATTACGATGCTGTTGCAATATTTCATGGCAAGCCTGCGCATCGGGTCTTTCATTATTGCGGCGCCGCTGTTTGGCGCGCGCTGGCTGCCGTTGCAGGTGCGCATTGTTCTTGCCCTGACCATCACCGCCATTGT
>JAYNHH010000043.1:0-3153 GCA_038107835.1 Alphaproteobacteria bacterium | reverse complement strand
ACACTCTACCTGTTTCTGACCGTCCTGTTTCTCTCGCTCGACGGTCATCTCATCGCGCTGGCGACGATCATGGAATCCTACCGCATTCTGCCCATTGGCGGCTCTTTGGCACCGCAGGTGCTGATTGGCGCCGGGATCAATGCCGCGGGCACAATGTTTGTCGCTGCGACCATCATCATGCTGCCCATTGCCATGGTGCTGCTGATGATCAATATTGCCATCGGCATCATTACCAAATCCGCGCCGCAGTTGAATCTGTTCTCTTTTGGCTTTCCCATTTCGCTTCTGGCCGTGTTCCTGCTGCTCTACCTGTCGGCAGGCGGTATGGGCGACAGCATGGCCCAGCTGATTGATGACTCACTTGCCAATCTGCAAACCATGATTACGGAGATGCCCGGTGGCTGAGGAAAATGAAGACGGTCAGGAAAAGACCGAAGAACCCTCCCAACGAAAGCTCGACAAGGCTGCTGAGGACGGAAAGGTTCTGACCTCGAAGGAGATGTTCGTCTTTACCAGTGTCGGTATGGGCCTTGCGATGCTGCTTGCGTCAACCCAGCTCATCCCGCAGATCCTCGATGTGTGGGGAGGGCTGTTCGTGTTTGACACCGCCACCGACATCCGCAGTTTTGGTCTTGGCAAGCTCAAACATGTGTTTTACCTGGTGATTTTGACCACGCTAGTCGTTGGCATTCCCCTGCTGTTGGTGTCACTGGCCACCCAAGCCGCTGTCGGCGGCATCAATTTTGCTCCCAAATCAATGGAATTCAAGGGTAACCGGATCAACCTGCTATCTGGGCTGAAGCGGATGTTCTCGATGAAGGGACTGGTCGAACTCGGCAAGGCGATTCTCAAGGTCGCGTCGTTGTTCGGCATTGGTGCGTGGGTGATTTATGTGCATCTGCCTGGCATTATCTATCTGACCAACAGTACGCTTGGCATGGCGCTTGATACGATCGGCAGGGTCTTTCCGCTGATGATCGGTGCCATGCTTGTTGCGCTGATGATCATTGCGGCGATCGATTATGCCTGGCAGCGTCACACCCATGTAAAATCGTTGAAAATGACGCTGAAAGAGGTCAAGGACGAATTCAAACAGACCGAAGGCTCGCCGGAGGTCAAGGCCAAGATCCGCCGCATGCAGATGCAGCAGGCAGCCGAGGGTGGCCGCCAGCGCGAGGCGCTCGACAATGTCGCGTCGGCAACGACGGTGATCACCAACCCGACGCATTTTGCCGTGGCGCTCAAATATGAGGCGGGTGAGGCTGGTGCGCCAACTGTCGTGGCGATGGGCAAGGGCAAGATGGCTGAGCAGATCATTGAGCGCGCAACTGACGCCAAGGTGCGGGTGCTGCGCATTCCGCTGCTGGCGCGTGCGCTGTATTTCACCAGTGATCTGGGCGCGGAAATTTCCGAGGGGCTGTATAATGCGGTGGCCATTATTCTGGCCTATGTCTATCGTATTGACAGGGGCGAAGTACTCGACGAGCCGGAAATCAGCCTGCCGCCAGAAATGCGGTTTGATGAAAATGGCCGTCGTGAAGGAGAGGTTTGATGATGGTTCCCATAAAGCGCCGCAAGGAGCGTAGCCTTGGCGAGATGATCAGCAGCGTCAGCTTCTACGGTCTTGGCATCTATGCCATTCTCGAGGCGATGCTGCTCCATGAGGAAGGTGTTTCGCTTCTCAAATGTATCGCAATTGGCCTTGCCGGCCTCGCCTGTGTTGCCGCTGGTGCACGTTTTATCATCGCCGATCTGGTGATGCGGATACGGGGTGAGGCCGATGGCAGATAACCGGGTGAACTGTTTTGAGTGTCAGTTCCATTTCATTACACATGATCCGGCACGCCCCTATGGCTGCCGGAAATTCGGGTTCAAGGGACAATTTTTACCGTCCCGCACCGTTTTTGAGACGACTGGCATGAAATGTGCTTATCACCAGACGAAGGGTCCGCAACGGCGGAGTCGATCTTCGACCGGAATGAACGGGAGACAGGCATGAGCGCCGAGTATAATGCTGTGCAGGAAAGCATCAAGATTGCCCTCGATGCAGCAGATGCAGCTACAGACGTGACGTCAGAATTTAACAAGGTCAAACGCGACAACAAAAAGCTGGAGGCATCCGTGAAAAATGTTCACCGCTATACTGTCATCATTTTTGCCAGTTCCATGTTGGCTGCAGTTGCAGCGCTGCTTTTTGCTGGTCTGATCTATTTCCGGACAATGGCTGACCTCACGACAATGACCACAACCAGCCGCGAGGCGCTTGTTGTTTTTGCCGAGAATGTTGATTCCGTGAATGACTCGCTCGATCGGATGAAGTCCGCCATGCAGGCGCAGCAGACGCTGGTCGCCCAGAATGAGACTCTGATCAAGGAGCTTGGTGGGTTGCGTGAAGTGATTGCCCGAACAAATGAGGCAGTTATTGCCGGCTTGAAGGAAACAACGGGCGAGATTGCAGAATCCAACGAGACGCTTGCCAATGCCATTACAACGGGTATTGCGGGTGAGCTTGGTTCACAGACACGCAAGATGATTGCACAGATGGAGTCGACTGAGGCCCATACTGAATCAGTGATTTCCGGAATGAAGAAGGATTTCTCCAACGCCAAATTCGTCGAGGGCATCGCGAAGAACCAGAAGAACATGCTGGTTGAACTGAATGCGCTGTCTGACCAGACTGCGGCGATCAGGGAGATGTTCAAGGAACGTGACAACCGCGTCAGCTATCCATAAGGGCGCGTGCCAGGCCGCTAGAAGGATGGTCCAGACAATTTTATCGTGGTACCGTTGCCGGCGGTATCACGCTGCTCTTTCCAGGGACAGGGGTATGATCATGCGCGTGAACATGGCTGATCTCTCGACAGGCCGTCCGGCGAAACGGAGCCTGCCCCAGGCTTGCTTGGCGCTGTGGTTGGCTGGAATGTCGCCATGTTGAACCCGGCTGAAACCACACAGGCGTCTGACGCGGCAGCGACGCCGCAGAACAGTGTTTTCACAATAAAGGATATCCGGCCCATCTGCCGGGCGCGTACGCTGCGCCTGCAGACTGATGATGCGATCGTTGCCGTTGATGGTCAGCCCTTCAAGGGTGACGTCGATCTGCTGCTGGATATGATCTTTGAATGTGATCCGCAGACTGGCATTTTCCTGACG
>JAYNHH010000042.1:0-13612 GCA_038107835.1 Alphaproteobacteria bacterium | reverse complement strand
CAATCCAACAATGCCGCACATATCACACCATCATCTCATCCAAGGGGTTAAAAGCCGCGTCATCATACGCTAAGAATGAAAAGCCTCAAGAGGCTAATTCGCGCGATGCGATGATGATGAGAGGTGCCAGAACGCCCTGCCTGATCTGCTGATGGACATTCTGGATTTTCTGAGGCGTTGCCGCTCCCATGACCAGATGCAGACCAAGCGCTGGCGGCTGGTTTCCTGCTCCTCTTTTCATCATCCGTTCAAAAAACTGCAGGGCGAAATCACGCTTGTTCTGGGGCGGTTTGGCAACAAGTCCAGCCCTTGCCAGCGCGTCCAGATATATTGTTGGTGAGCTGACCGCACTGGTTTTCCCAGTCTCAGCCCAGGGCAGGGGATAGGGCAGCGTCGCGTCCTGCATCTGCATGACATCATAGATGACAAACCGGCCACCTGGCTTGATCACGCGTGCGGCCTCGCTGATCAACTGGTCCTTATCGGCGATGTTCATTCCCACATGGATCATATAGGCGGCGTCAAATTCACTGTCGGCAAAGGGCAGCGCCAACGCATTGCCGGTGTTGAGCATGACCTGCTCCTCCAACCCAACCAACCGGCTGAGGTGATTGCCCGTTTCAACAAAGCTCTCTGTCAGGTCAATGCCGGTTACATGACAGCCGGTATCCGCGGCAATGAAACGCGCCGGCCCGCCAATGCCGCAACCAATGTCCAGAATTTTTCCCGAGGCCGCTGGCGTGAGCGCGGTGCTGACAAATCTGGTGGCGTCGATGCCGCCAATATGGAACTCGTCAACCGCACTCAGATCCTGTGGCGTTGGTTGTTCGATTCCGGCAAGCTGCAAACCGGCCACGATCTGGGAGCAGAGATCTGTCTTTTCATAATGGCTGGCAACTTCCGCTTCGTTGATCATCGCCTACACACCCTCGATGATCGTCTGCACACTGGTTGAGGCTGACATGCGAATGGCTTTGGCCTCGGCATATTCGTCCGAATGGTACCAGTCCTGCGCTGCCTGATAGGATGGAAAGCGGATGACAACCATGCGGCTGCCATGGGGTTCACCCTCATAGCTGATTGATTTACCACCCCGGACCAGAAATTCACCGTCGAAATGCTGGATCGTCGGCAGAACCAGTTTGATATAGCCTGCATAAGTCTCGGGATCAGTTACATTGATCTGCGCAACAACATAGCCAAACGCCATTTCCATCTCCTGATAAGCAAAATCACGCCCACGGTGCCATAAAAGTGTTGAGACGCCTAGAGGCCAGCCGCCCTCAATATCACCGTTTCAGTTCCATGATCTCAAGCCCTGCGCCCATATATGGCGCGGTCTATGGCGCGGTCTATGGTGCGGCCTGGCGGATCGGCAGCAACCATAAAAGCGGCATGGATTTTTCCGTTCAGCGGAAAACACTGTTTGCCGCCATTGCAATTCCAGCCTTTGACGCCATCTCGACGGGCATCAATGGGGGACACTGTAAATAATGGAGTTATTCAATGGCTGAGGCAAAGAAATGTGGATGCGGTCGTTCGCCGAGCGGAAAATGTATCGGCTGGCACGGCCTTTCGGAAGATGAGTACCAGAAAAAACTTGCCGCCTATCAGGCACGCAAGACGGACAAGGCCGAAAAAGCGGCCTGACGGTGTATCACCCCCGTGTCTGCCGATGCGGAGGCGGGGGAATGCAATAGCGGCTACTCTTCAGCTGCATCAATGAAATCCTGCACCAGCTGGTTGACGCTTTTGTCGCTGTTAGGCTCATATTTACAATCCATCGCCGTGGCGCAGTAATCGCCGGATGAGTTGTAAATGCCATGCACGGTCCGGTTGGCACCGGTATAGACGCAGATCTGTTCCCCCTTGTAGACTTTTTTGCGCGCCAAGCGGCAGGTCGTGATCTTTTTGGGTTCGACGACACCGCGCCAGAGATCCTGCATTTTCTTGAAACCAAGCCCGAAGCCACTCTTTTCGCCGCTGGCATGAGCTGCTGGCGCAGCCGCAAGCGCGAGGCAAATGCAAACAACCACAGGAATCGATTTTCTAAATAAGTTACTCATCTTGCACCTGCCGCATCGGAATAGCCGAAGGAAGCGGTGTCTCTCACTCGAAACCCTACCACATTTATTATTTTTGTTTTTCAGTGGGTTGCGATTAGAACCTTGGTTTAGATCATTACTTTGCCTGGCCGGCAGGGGCCGCCAGACGACTCAACGGCACAACAAAACCACGAAATTGCAAGATTTTCAAGATTTCCAGTTCGTGTCAGCCAAGGTCGGCCGAAATGCTATTCTGCCGCCCTGTCATGCAGCCTTGCGAAGCCATCCCGTGTTTGCGGCGTCTTGATGCCAAGGATGGCACCGGCCACCTGCGTGCGCAGGATTTGCGCGGTGCCGCCGGCGATGGTGAACATGCGCGCATCCCGGGTCAGACGCTCCATCGGCAGGTCACGTGAATATCCCATCGAACCGTGAATCTGAAGCGCGTCCTGCGTGACCTTGAGCGCGGTTTCCGACGCCAACACCTTGGCCTGAGCTGCCGCACAGATGTCGGGGAAACCATCACCCGCAGCATCCGCCGCATCATGTAGCAATGCGCGCGACGCTTTCAGGCTGATCGACATGTCGGCCAGCATCCATTGCAAGCCCTGAAACTCGGCGATTGGTCTCCCGAACTGAATGCGGTTCAGGGCAAAATTCCGTGCTTCCTCGAAGGCGCGCTGGGCAATCCCGAGTGCGACGGTACCAGCACCGACACGCTGGGCGTTATAGGCATTCATCAGCCCGGCAAAGCCCTTTTTCAGGCCGGATGTTGGAATGACCACCATGTCCTCAGCCACCTCCATATCGGTAAAGGTGACATCTGTCTCCGGGATTCCACGAACCCCCATTGCCGGGGTGCGGCGGCCGATGACAAGGCCCGGTGTCTCGTCAAGAATGGCGATAAAGCCCGCGATGCCTTGGCTGACGCCATTTTCCATGACCCTGGCAAAGACCAGGTGGAATTTCGAGACACCACCTCCGGTAATCCAATGTTTCCTGCCATTGATGATATATTTATCGCCACGCTTGACCGCCGTGGTTGTCATTTCAGTAGCGGCACTGCCCGCATCAGGCTCGGTGATGCATATTGCCGGCTTGTCGCCACCAAGAACATATTCGGCGGCAAGGCGCTTCTGCCTTTCGGAGCCATATTTCATCACTGCGCCGATTGCGCCCATATTCGCCTCGACCGTGATCCGGCCCATGGTCGAACAGCAGCGCGCCATCTCCTCGATGACCAGTAAACTGTCCATGTAGCTCAGCCCGCGGCCGCCAAACGCAGTCGGGATGGTCATCCCCATGAAGCCGCCATCACGCAGCCTGGCAACATTGTCCCATGGATAGGTCTCGCTGAGATCCGTTGCTGCGGCGGTAGGTTTGAAGGCCGTTTCGGCCAGGTCGCGCGCGGCATCCTGCAATGCCAGCTGGTCTGTCGTCAGTCTACTCATGATCTCTCCTCCGCTTCCCATTGCGCCAGCTCGGCGAGGATCTCGTCATTATGCTCACCACAGAGCGGTGGTGGCCGTCGGTAGCTGACTTCCGTTTTGCTGAATTTGACCGGATTGCCGATCAGGTCGACCCCTTTTTTCCCTGCCGCCGGATGCGCCATGGTAATTTTCATGTCACGCGCGGCAACCTGATCCGAGGCAAAAACATCCTCAACATCATGAATGGCGCCGCCCGGGACATTGGCCGCATCAAGTGCCGCGACGAGCGCATCACGCTCCCATTTGCCGACTTCGGCACACAGCAGGGGAATCAGCCGGTCACGATTTTTCAGCCGCATCTGGTTGGTCTGGTAATCTGTGGTTTCGGCCAGTTCCGGCCGCCCCAGAATGCCGCAGAAACGGGCAAATTGTGCGTCATTGCCGGCGGCAACGATCAGATGCCCATCCTTTGTGGCAAAAACCTGATAGGGGACGATGTTCGGGTGCTGATTGCCCATGCGGTGCTGTGCCGCGCCCGAGACCAGATGGTTGGTTCCGGAATTGATCAGCCAGGAAATCTGCGTATCGACAAGCCCAAGGTCGATATGCTGACCTTCGCCGGTGGCATCCCTGTGCCGCAGCGCCGCGAGGATGGCTGTTGCCGCATACATCCCGCACATCACATCGGCAATGCCAACACCGACCTTCATCGGCTCACCATCGGGGTCACCTGTGAGGCTCATGATCCCGCCATAGGCCTGTGCCAGCAAATCATATCCCGGACGGGTCGCATTCGGTCCAGTCTGGCCAAAGCCGGAGATCGAGCAATAGACAATCGCCGGATTGGACGCGCTCATCGCGGCGTAGTCGAGGCCGTATTTGGCCAGTCCTCCAACCTTGAAATTCTGGATCACCACATCGCAATGCCGGACAAGCCGGTGGATCAGCGCCTGTCCGTCATCAGCGGTGATATCAATCGCCAGAGAGCGCTTGTTGCGGTTGGACGACAGATAATAGGCGCTTTCCCCCGATATTGTGCCGCTATCATCGCCCAGAAAGGGTGGTCCCCAGGACCGTGTGTCATCACCGGTTCCGGGCTTCTCGATCTTGATGACATCGGCACCGTAATCTCCCATGAGTTGGGTGCAGGTTGGCCCGGCCAGAATCCGCGACAGATCGAGAATCCGCAATCCTGAGAGCGGTCCGTCGGCTATCTTTGTCTCTGCTTCACTCACCACGCCGATCTCCCTCCCAAAGCGCAGTCTGCGCTGCTGTTCCGTCTACGCCGACAAGCCTATCCGGCAGGACCGTTGCCGACAATGTTACATTTTGGAACCGCTCCCGCCATCTGGTTTGGTTTAAGGCACAGATAAGCGTCTTTTTCACAGACACACAACGAGAGTTGACATTCTCAATCTGGGGTAAGATGTCACATTTGGAAATTATTAATTGTTTTATAACGATAATATATCAGTTTTGATGTGATCTGGGGATTATCCAGTGAGGGGCTTGACCATTTTTTTTCAATTTCACATCATTTGAGTGCAAGGCTGTGGGGATGCTGGTGTGCGACCAAGGCATCATTGCAGGTGATGGAGATTCTTGTGGCCTTTGCCAAAAACAACAAGAGACTTGAAAAATAAAACTGATTGGGAGGGAACAAATAATGTGTGAGATATTCGCTGGCCAACCTCGCGAGAATTACGAACCAGTCACACGAAACATCCGGTTAAACGGACAAAGTACATCAATTCGCCTGGAGCGATCGTTCTGGGCCATCGTCGATGGCATGGCAAAGGATGAGGGTGTTTCGACGCCAACCTTTCTCTCGACCCTGCATTCGGAAGTCATTGAAATCCATGGCGAGGCCAGAAATTTCACGTCTTTGCTCAGATGCGCTTGTGTCAAGAAAATCCAGCTCGCCCAAAACGCATCTCGTCCCAGCATGGTTTTCCAATCACGGGAAAATAGCGCCGAATTAGAAAATTTTTCCTCATAAATAACCCTTTGTAGTAGCTCGGTACTACCAACGACCAAATTTTCCTTCCTACAGTCAAATATGTTCGAAAGAACGCTTTGAACTGAGTGGGGAGGAGGAACTATTGGCAAAATCAATTCATTCAATGATTCGTGTCGTCGACGAGGCGAAATCTGTGGCCTTTTACGAAAAGGCATTCAATCTGTCTGTGGCAGACAGATTGGACTTCGACAATTTTACATTGGTTTACATGAGTAATGCCGAGACCGAGTTCGAGTTGGAGCTGACGATCAACAAAGGTCGCAGTGAGCCATATGATTTGGGCGATGGCTACGGTCATCTCGCCGTGAGTGTGGATAACCTCGATGACGAACATGCTCGCTTTGAGCGTGAAGGTCTCAACCCCCGAAAGTTGGTCGAATTCGAGAGAGATGGTGCTCTGCTGGCTCGTTTCTTCTTCGTACAGGATCCCGATGGCTATGAAATCGAGGTTCTTCAGCGCCACGGTCGGTTCAAATAAAACACCAATAAAATGGAGGAAAATATGAGCTATTTAAAATCGCTGACACGCCGGGATCTGCTTAAATCAGGCATAGCGGCCGGGTCACTTTTTGTAGTTGGAGGTGGATTCATTGCCGCCCCCAACGCAGCCTGGGCAATGGAAGTGACACATCTGCAACCCGGCACCATGGCCACTCTGGTTCAGATGGCACGTGACGTCTATCCGCATGACCAAATCAGTGACGAGTTTTACGCCGCTGCGATGAAGGGTTACGACACAGCGGACGCAAAGGCCGCAATTGAAGACGGTGTGGCGGCGCTCAACGCTGCGGCGGTTGGTCAAGGCTATGCCAGCTATCTCGATATCGGGTGGGAACGTGATCGCGTTGATGTATTGCGCAGCATGGACTCAAGTCCATTTTTTCAAACCATAAGAGGCGGCCTGATCACTGGCCTATATAACCAGAAGGAGGTTTGGCCCCTGTTTGGTTATGAGGGCGAGAGCTTCAGCAAAGGTGGCTACATCGACCGTGGTTTTAACGATATTAAATGGGTTTAGGGGGAATAAAAAATGTCTGTATCTTTCGATTTGAATGATGACAATGTTGTCGTAATCATCGGCACTGGTGCCGGCGGCGGCGTGCTGGCGAATGAGCTGGCGCAAAGGGGCGTCAAGGTTGTTGCGCTTGAGGCTGGTGGACGCCATGGCCCGGAGGATTTTGTCAATGATGAGTGGGCAAGTTTTGGGCAGATTTCCTGGCTCGACAGCCGGACAACATCCGGCAGCTGGCGTGTAGCCAATGATTTCTCTGGCTTGCCTGCCTGGCTCGTAAAGGGTGTTGGCGGATCAACCATTCACTGGGCGGGTGCTTCGCTTCGGTTCCAGGAACATGAATGGAAAACCCAGTCAGTTTATGGAAATGTTCAGGGTGCAAGTCTGCTTGACTGGCCGATTGATGCTGAGACCATGGCACCTTACTACAGCAAAGCTGAGGAAAAGCTGCATGTCACCCGTACTGGTGGCAGAGAGGGCTTGCCTGGCAACAACAACTACAAGGTCTTTGAGGCCGGCGCGAAGAAGCTGGGCTATAAGGAAGTTCATACCGGCCGGATGGCGATCAATTCTAGGGATTATGATGATTATGTCGCCTGCCAGCAGACAGGATTCTGTTTTCAGGGTTGTAAATGGGGTGCAAAATGGTCGTCTGGCTATGTTGATATTCCGCTTGGTGAGGCCACTGGCAACCTCGAGGTTCGAACAAATGCCCAGGCTCTCAAGATTGAGCATGACAAATCCGGCAAGGTGTCGGGAGTTCTGTATGCCGATGGCGATGGCAACCAGCATCTGCAGAAGGCCCGCATTGTCTGTGTTGCTGGTAACTCCATCGAAAGTCCGCGTCTGCTCCTGAACTCGGCGTCAAGCATGTTCCCTGACGGGTTGGCAAACTCCTCTGGTCAGGTTGGCAGAAATTACATGCGCCATATGACCGGGTCAGTCTATGCCACCTTTGACAAGCCAGTGAAGATGTGGCGGGGAACCACAATGGCTGGTATCATCTCTGATGAGGCGCGTCACGACCCATCTCGCGGCTTCGTCGGCGGGTATGAGATGGAAACATTGTCGCTTGGCATACCGTTCATGGCAGCGTTTCTCGATCCGGGTGCTTGGGGACGGGAATTTACCTCGGCCCTTGACCAATATGAGAACATGGCTGGGATGTGGCTTGTGGGCGAGGATATGCCACAGGAAACAAACCGCGTAACATTAAACCATGATGTTAAGGATCAGTTCGGCCTGCCATCGCCAAATGTTCATTTTGATGACCATCCGAACGACGTTGCGATGCGCAATCATGCATATCAGCAGGGCAGTGCCGTTTATGAGGCTGTTGGTGCAACGCGGACGTTCCCAACACCACCCTATCCCTCAACTCACAATCTGGGCACCAACCGGATGTCGGCAAACCCACGCGATGGAGTGGTGAACAAATGGGGACAGGCGCATGACGTGTCAAACCTATTCGTGTCTGATGGCAGCCAGTTTACAACTGGTGCTGCGGAGAACCCAACACTGACCATCGTCGCGCTTGCCATTCGTCAGGGGGAACGGATTGCCAGTGAAATGAGCAAGGGCAACATCTAAGCTCCCTGCCAATGAAAACTCGATAGGGCACCGCCACCCAGCGGTGCCTTTTTTCGCTTATTTATCGCCCTTTTGTTTTGAAAGTGGCGGTGCTGTCAGCAGATCTTGTCTCATCTGCTTTTTCTGAATGATGCAAATTTTGCAGCGGCATGCAGAAAAATTAACCCTTTTTTTCTGCGGTCAGGGCGAGCAGGCTTGACTGTCAATTAGAGTTTGAGACAAACATGCGTGTCATTTTTATCAGCGACCTTGATGGCACATTGCTTGGCCAGACCGATTTCCGTTTTGACGAAATCAAGGACGCGATCATTGCGTTTCTGGCCAGAGGCATCAGCCTGATCCCGGCGTCCAGCAAAACCCAGCCTGAGATTGAGGATTTTTGCCGATTGCTCGGGGTTGATCTGCCTTTTATCTGTGAAAATGGCGCGGCGCTGGTAAACGGCCATCTGTTGCGGCGCAAGGGTGGCACGGGCCAAATCCCGATGTCCAGCCATGTCCTTGGGCGTGATCAGACGGCGCTGCTGGCAGTCTGGCGTGATGCAATATGGCCCAATCTACAGGAAAACTGCATTTTTCTGGATGACATGGATGTCGCCGATCAGCAGGCCATTCTTGGTCTCGCAGGTGAGCCGCTTGCCAGGGCGATGGACCGCAGCCATTCGGCACTTTTTAACTTCAAGGGTACGCCGACGGAGTTCGGTGTACTGCAGGAGCAGGCGGTGCAGGCTGGTTTGATGGTGCAGTGTGGCGGGCGTGTCTGCGCTCTCTCAGCACCGCATGACAAGGCCAGCTTTCATCAGGTGATCAGGCAGACAGCGGCGGATGAGGGCAGTGCGTGCATTCTCGTTGGATTTGGTGACGCGCAGAATGACGTATCCATGCTGCAAAACAGCGACGTCGCCTGCATCATTCCGCGACCCGAATGCCGGTCTCTTGTTCTGCCAAATCCGCCACAGATGCTGGTTCAGGCAACGGCTGTTGCGCCGCTCGGCTGGCTTGAGACTGCGAGACAGGCCTTGCATATCATCGAACAGGAACATGGTGAACAAAATGGGTGACGCATATCAGGATGGCATTGTTGCAACATTGCACAATTTCCAGACGAAATCGCTTGAGGATCTGGAGGCGGACCTCAAGCTGTTCTCCGGCTACAGGCCGATGGAACTGCTTCTTCCCTGCCTTTATTCGGAAATTGAGGGGCCGGCGCTCAGGCATATTGTTGAGGAAATCAGCAAGGTCGACTATCTCAACCATGTTATCATCGGGCTGGACCGTGCCGATGAAGCTCAGTACCGGGCAGCACATTCATTCTTTCAGAATTTGGATAAACCTTTCTCGCTGCTGTGGAATGATGGGCCGCGGATTCAGAATATCCATTCCCAGCTTGTCGATCGGGGTCTTGCACCCACCGAACCCGGCAAGGGCCGAAATGTCTGGTATTGTATTGGCTTTGCCAATGCCAGGGGCAAGGCTGAGGCTGTAGCGCTGCATGATTGCGATATTCTGACCTATGATCGCTCGCTGCTGGCCAGATTGTTCTATCCGATCGCCAATCCGAACTACCAATTCGAATTCTGTAAGGGATATTACGCCCGTGTGGCTGACGGCAAGATGAATGGTCGGGTCACCAGGCTGCTGCTGGCACCGCTTTTGATGGCCATGGAACGTGTGCTTGGCCGCAATGACTATCTCGATTTTCTGAAAAGTTTCCGATATCCGCTTGCTGGGGAATTTTCCTTCCGGCGGTCGCTGATACCGGAACTCAGAATTCCCTCTGACTGGGGACTTGAGGTGGGAATCCTGTCCGAAATGCACCGCAATCAGGCAAGCAACCGCATCTGTCAGGTGAATATTGCGGAAACCTACGACCACAAACACCAGCCGCTTTCCGAGGATGATCGGAGCGCGGGCCTGTCACGCATGTCGTCGGATATTTCAAAGGTGCTGATCCGCAAACTTGCGACCAAGGGTCATTGTTTTGGCCATGAAACCTTTCGCACGATCAAGGCAACCTATTTTCGCATTGCTCTCGACATGGTTCGCATTTACCAGACTGACGCCGAACTGAACGGCCTGTCCTTCGACATTGATGCCGAGGAGCGTGCGGTCGAGCTGTTTGCCGAAAACATCATGCGCGCTGGCGAGGAGTTCTATTATTCGCCGATGGAAACACCCTTCACACCCTCATGGACGCGTGTTCTCTCGGCGATCCCTGACATAGGTTACCAACTTCGCAAAGCCGTTGAGGCCGACAATCAGGATTTGCGATGAGTGCGGTTGAGATCAATCATCAAGACGGGTTGATGCACCGGCTCGAGAGCATCTACCAGGATGTTGACAACGCCACCCTTGGCGCACTTGTGGACAGGGTATTGGCGCGTCTTGAGGGTGCCACCTCATCTCCCGGCAAAGCCTCGGAATCACGATGGGACGAGTCGAGCTGTCTGCTGATCACCTATGCCGACAGCATCACCGATGGCCGCAAATCACCCCTGGCCTGTCTTGATGAATTTGTCGAGACACATCTGGATGATGTCGTTGACAGTTTGCATATATTGCCGTTCTTCCCCTCCACCGGCGATGATGGTTTCTCGGTGATGGATTACCGGGCCGTCGATCCACGTCTTGGCTCCTGGGGTGATCTGACAAACATGTCAGCCTCGCTGAAAATCATGGCCGATGTCATCTTGAACCATGGGTCCAGATCCAGTGCGTGGTTCAGACAGTTTGTCGATGGCGAGACACCTGGCAGCGGTTATTTCCTGTCGGTCGACGAGGATTTTGACATCTCGAATGTTATCCGCCCGCGTGAACATGCCCTGTTGCAACCGGTAACAACGGCTGGAGGAGAAAGACGGGTCTGGTGTACTTTCAGCGAGGACCAGGTTGATTTTGATTTTTCCAATCCGCTCCTTCTTGAAGAATTCATCGGCATCATCCTGGATTTCATTGATCATGGCATTCGTATCCTTCGCCTCGATGCCGTGGGCTTTTTGTGGAAGGAGACGGGGACAACCTGCCTCAACCTGCGCCAGACACATGCCATCATCCAGCTCATCCGCTACATCGCCGATATCTATGATGAGGAGACGGTGATCGTCACCGAGACCAACCTGCCAAATCAGGAGAATTTGAGCTATTTTGGCAATGGTAATGAGGCCCACTGGATTTACAATTTTTCGCTGCCGCCGCTGATCCTCTATTCGCTGCTGTTCGCCGATTCCAGCATTTTACGGCGGTGGAGCATGAGCATGCCACCGGCCCTTATGGGAACAAGCTATCTCAATTTTCTGTCCTCGCATGACGGATTTGGCATGCGCCCAACAGAGGGTCTGCTGGACGAGGCGCAGCGCCAGCGTCTGCTTGATCGGCTGGAAGCCAATGGCAGCCTGTTTTCGCGCCGTGCGAAGGCCGATGGAACGACAAGCGTCTATGAAGCCAATACGACTTTGTTCAGCGCGCTAGAGAAGACCGATGATGATCCGGCTGGCGCGCTGAGCTCGGCGCGGTTTGTCGCTGCCTATGCGCTGATGTTTGGCCTTGAGGGAATCCCCGCAATCTATATCAACAGTCTGATCTCAGCGCAGAATGACACCGATGGCGTTGCCCAGTCGGGCATGAAACGGCGGATCAACCGGCAGAAATTTGCCAAAGACTGGCTCGATGACAGGCTGTCGGAGCCAGCGAGCAGGGAGAGCTTTGGTCTCGTCAAATTGAAGGAACTGCTGACAATCCGGAAACAGCAGCCGGCGTTTCATCCCAATGCCACGCAATTCACCCTGCAGTTGCGATCTGAGCTTTTCGGTGTCTGGCGACAGAGTCAGGATCGCAAGCAGAGCATTTTCGCAATCACCAACCTGTGTGCCAGCGAGCAGGGGCTTGATCTGTCGGCGATCAATCTGATTGACACGGAAAACTGGCATGATCTCGTTACGCAACAGCCAATCGAGGATAATGAGAAATATCTGAAGATGAGTCCCTACCAGACAGTCTGGATCACCAATCAGGCCGCGCCCTCAAGGCGGTGAGGGGCCGTATAACCGGCACAGCATCAAAATCTTGAACAGTCACTTTTAACGGACATTCACCGCTGGCAGATATGCACTGGCAGGAGTGCGCGAATTTCCATGCGGAGAGTCTCTCCATATTGAACCGGCAGTAACTGACACGGAACAGGTCTGATAAGCCCTTGCCATTCATGCTGTCACGACAGTTTCTGAACAGGTTTTCGATCTTGTATCTCGGGTCATATGCACATATCTTGCGGCCAAATTTTTCATGGATGTCATTTTTATGTCTGCTCTTGATCACAGAAACAGAATCGCCTCATTCCTGGAAGGCAACGCAGTTACAACGGCTATCACCGTTCTGATACTCATCAATGCGGTCACCCTTGGCATGGAGACCGACGCCGACATTGTGTCTGAGTTTGGTGGCATACTGACGTGGTTGGATCGCGCCATTCTTGTGATCTTTTCTGCTGAGATTGCGCTTAAACTTTACGTTTATCGTTTGGGTTTTTTCCGTTCAGGCTGGAATATTTTTGATCTGTCCATTGTTGGTATTGCTTGGCTGCCGACAAGTGGTGCGCTTACCGTTCTGCGTACTTTGAGAGTTTTGCGTGTTCTGCGCCTGATCTCGGTTGTTCCACAGATGCGGCGGGTGGTCTCGGCGATAGGGTATTCGATCCCCGGTATGATGTCAGTGGTGGGCGTGCTTGGCCTTATTTTTTATGTTGCCGCAGTTTTGGCAACCAAACTCTTTGGCACATATCCTGACCCAGACATGCAGGAATGGTTTGGCACAATCAGCGCGTCTGCATACACGCTTTTTCAGATCATGACCCTTGAGAGCTGGTCCATGGGCGTTGTCAGACCCACGATGGATTTGTTTCCGTGGGCCTGGGCGTTTTTTCTGCCATTTATCATAATTACCAGCTTCGCCGTTCTGAACTTTTTCATTGGCATCATTGTTGACTCGATGCAGACGGCGCAAAAACTTGAAGCCGAGGCTCTTGGGGTGGATGATGATGCTCCGCTGAGCCAAAGAGATTTGAGGAAGTTGGACGCCAAGCTGGACAAAATTGCTGATGAACTCGCGTCAATCAAACAGGCGCGGGAAGGCGAAGATCTGAAACACTGATCCGCGCCTCATGATATCTCAAGCAGTTGTTACAGCTGGTCCGGATCCTGATTATGCAGGTGCCTTCAAGATTCTCACTGAAGCTGTCTGCATCCCAGCCAACTGTTTTGCCGGGACGAGACCCGGTTTGTCACGCTGGCGCAGCACATATTCAGGGCAGAAAAGCCGAATGGCCGCAGCCAGCCCCAAATCGCTTTTGGTGGCGAGCACAACCTCAAAAACCGCTCCTGAGGCACCCATAAATGGGGAACTGAACTTGGAACTGGTGGTTTTTGCTTGCTTACATTTGGCTTCCAGTAAAGATTACAGGGCCAAACTATGGCGGAGAGGGTGGGATTCGAACCCACGAAGGGCTCGCACCCTTGCCGGTTTT
>JAYNHH010000041.1:0-14109 GCA_038107835.1 Alphaproteobacteria bacterium | reverse complement strand
GGGTTTGAGTCGACAACAATGTCGATCAACCCATCCTGCAAATTCTGGGCAGAATGGGGGCTGAGGTCATGCACAATTTTCGCAACGTCGCCAATTGCAGCCTCGGTCCTGCCAAGACTTATGATCTGCTCGACGAAATCATTGTTGAAGGGGCCATAAAGGACGCGGATGTCGTGATGAGCGCGCAATTTGCCCAAAAATGCCTTCAACGGGTCTTGTATGTAATCGGTGTCTCTGAAAAAAATCAGGTCCGCGGATTTTCCCATTGCCTTAAAATATTGGGTGAATGCCAGAAACCGGCTGGATTGCGCCTCGGCTTCTTCTGAGGGTTCGAGTACGAGAACCTTGCCGCCTTTGCGACAGATTGCGGCGCTGATTTTTGCTGCCGCCAGTCCGGCACCATGGTTGTCGATGCCAACATAGCAATGCCGGTGACTCTCTGGAATGTCTGTGCTGATCGTCACGATTGTCGTCTTTTTGGCGAGGCGCCTGATGTTCTGGGCAAGATAGGGCGTGTTGTAGGCGAACAGAATGAATCCGTCGCGCGCCTCACAGGTGGAATCGATATGCTCAACCAGCTTTTCCGTCTCGGTGACATCAAAATGTGTGCGATAGACCGAAATTGGAAAATCAACAATGTCGCTTACGGTCTGCAGCGCATCATTCAGCCGACTGTAATGCGTTGATTGGTTGCGGCAGAAAATTGCCTCAACATAGAGTCGGCGGCGGTTGCTCTGGGGAAGAAGGCGATTGATCTGCAGTTCACGCGCCGCGTCAAGGACGATCTTTGTCGTTCTCTCACTTACGCCCCCCCGCTCATTTAGAACGCGGTCAACAGTGGCTATGCCAACACCCGCCTGTTTGGCGATGTCAATGAAACGTGTACGGCTTTTCATGGGGGACCATGCTATCGCAGGCGGGCTGCCCACTTCAACGCTATTTGCTAATCATCATCAAATAGCCATGCCCTCACCATGGTCTAGAGGTTGTAGAATGTCGCTGCGGTTCCTCCAAAAACGGCGGCATGGCTGGTTTCAGGCACGATCTGGCGGTGTGCCGCTGCAAGGGTCGCATAGTCGGAATAAAGGCTGTCGACCGGGAAATTAGAGCCAAACATGCAGCGCTCGGGGCCAAATTGATCAAGGCATGTGTCGATGAACGGCGCAATCGTTTGATTTGTCCAGCGATGATCAAACATTCCGAGGCCAGATAATTTGCAGACAACTTGTGGCAGTGTGGAGAGATGTCGCAAATTCTGCGCCCAGCTGTCCAGACCCTGGCTGGAGCGGTCATGGGGGCTGCCGGCATGACACAGGGCTACTCTTGTATCTGGCGCAGCTTCGAGGATATTTGCAGTGGCTGCCATCAGTTCGGGGATGAGTTGAAGGTCAAAGGAGAGACCTCGTCGACCAACCTCAGTCAATCCGGCAAGAAAGGCGGGTGACTGCAGAAGATCATTCGTCCCGGTTGCCGCGTCCTCGCCCGGCGCGCGGCCAATGATCTGCCGGACGCCACGGACGGTGGAGAGTGCCTCAAACGCATCCAGCTGGGTGGACAGGTCAGGTGATGCAAGATCGCAGAAAACCACCTGGGCCAGTGGCCAATCGGGGTTTTCTTCGGCGATGTGCTGAACCCATTTGGCTTCGGCAAGCCCATCAGCGGCGCCCACCTGAATATGCACCGAACCTGTAAAACCCTCGGCACCCGCGTCACGGCTGAACTCATCAACCAGATAGTCGCGCTGAATGGGTGTTGGATCACCGAAAAAGCGGGTCACGCCGGTGGCCTCAAGCCATGGATAATGTACCGCAGAGAGGTCCCAGAGATGATGATGTGCGTCAATCATGTATGAGGTGTCTCCTCATTTTGCCTGAGAAGGTCCAGCCCCTGCATTTTCCAGAAATGCAACATGTCGATGAATATCCAGTTTTCGGCAAGTTTGTCTGCCTCGCGCCGGTAGATATCGATGACCCTGAACTCTCCAGACAATCCTGTTGCAGGCATGCCCATGAAGTGACCAGACAATGTTGCGGTGAAGTTGGGCCATCCAAAGAATCCGCCGTAATGGCCTTCTGCCAGGCGGCATTGATGTTGCGTTTGTGACCGATCACTAAAAGCGGCGCGAAACGGTCCAGAATGCTGTTTTGCATAGCGTTCAACCGAACAGGTCGCACCAATGCCAGCTGGCCCCCACCAGCACATATTCTCATGCCAGGTACGACGCAATTCGTCCTCCAGGGGCAGTCCACTGTCCCATTGCCCAAGATCGGTGATCATTGCGTTGATGCTGGCCATGGTGCGATCGCCTTCCTCTGCCGGTTGCGGGGCAAATAACAATCCGTCATGAGTCATCGGTCCGGGATGGATCATATGCGCGCCTGTTTGCGTTGGGAAAGGCTGCAATCCGGCCTGCATCATCAGATGAGGTATGTCGAAATACATCGCTGTTTCGATGATTTTGTTATCCGCAACCCGATTGAATTCGCAATAGCGGAGCATCACCATTTTGCCAGTTGGCTGGATGCCCAGCCAAGCCTGGTCAAACAACCCAGTGAGATGTCCCATCGAGACGACCCAGACGCTGTCATCGCCTTCGAGCCTGTTCATGCCGGCAAAAAAGATATCCATCCGGCGCTGCATTGATGTAAGCGCCGCCTTCAAGGGCGACCAGAAACAGGCTGCAACCGCTTCTCCGCCCCTGATTTCGTTGAAAGGATGAAAGCCGCGCCACATGTAATCATCGCTGACGGTTGACTGCAGAATGGTGCCGATCTGATCAGTGGGTGCCGCGTCCAACCTTCTGTAAAAATTCATTACAATCTGTTTTTCAGATTGAAAGATTGTCATTTTCACCTTCCCAAATATTTTGAATGACCCACGCTGAAATTGCCAGAAAAGAGCTTGCCAAGCCAACTGCTGCATGTCTACAGTTTATGCATGCGTATGCAATTTAAGTCGTGTGCGCACGTGGGGAGACATTATTTATGGCAGAAATTCAGCTGCGAAACCTCAGCAAGCGATGGGGTGACTTTGTTGGTGTTGATGGTTTTGATCTAACAATCCCTGACAAAGAATTTCTGGTTTTGCTTGGCCCCTCAGGATGTGGAAAAACCACAACCATGCGGATGATCGCAGGCCTTGAGGACGCTACAGAGGGCGACATACTCATCGATGGCAAACGCATCAATGATCTGGAACCCAAAGACCGCGATGTTGCCATGGTTTTTCAGAGCTATGCGCTCTATCCAAATATGAATGTGTATGAAAATATTCGCTTCCCCTTGAAGGTTCGCAATATTGACCCGGCTGGTCAGGACGCGCGGGTGCGGCAGGCCTCTGCCATGGTTGAACTTGATGAATTTCTACATCGAAAGCCAGCGGAACTCTCGGGTGGACAGCGTCAACGCGTTGCATTGGCGCGTGCAATCGTGCGTGAGCCAAATGTATTCCTAATGGACGAACCGCTTTCCAACCTTGATGCCAAGCTACGCGTTTCAACTCGCGCGCAGATTAAGAATTTGTCGCACGAATTGGCGGTGACAACCGTATACGTCACGCATGACCAAATTGAAGCGATGACTCTGGCTGATCGGGTGGTTGTTATGGAACGTGGTGTTGTGCAACAGGTTGGCACGCCAACTGAAATTTACGACAGGCCGGCAAATGCTTTTGTTGCTGCTTTCATTGGCAACCCAGCAATGAATTTGATCAATGGATCGCTTTATGAAGGAACATTTGTCGCTGAGACAGTTAAAATTGAGGGTTTTAATGCACCCGATGGCCCTATTACGCTTGGTTTTCGTGCGGAGGATGCGGCGGTTACCGACTCCAGACAAGCTGGAATTACCGCCCCAATATACACGCTTGAACTCCTAGGTGATGCCACCATGGTGACGGTTCGCGTAGCTGGTGAATTGGTCGCAGTCCGTGCCCCAAAGGATTTCCGCGCTACGATCGGTGACCCAGTCAAGCTGTCGGTGCCCTCTAAGATTTGTCACCTGTTTGATGCAGAAACAGGTGCGCGAGTCGGGACTTGATCCCGAAATTATCCGCCACAGGCGGATACAACCATGATGCAGACCAAGCTGCTGCGTCCGAAAACAGGGAGAAACATATGTTTGTCAGAAAATTAGTATTGGCCGGTGTCATGACCGTCATGGCGGGAACTTCCGCCATGGCCTGTGGCATCACCGCTCGCGTGTCCGTCGTGGGTAATGAATTTCCTGCGATTCAGTCTGTCGGTGCAGGGGCACAGGAATGTTCAGGTGCTGAGGTGACGACCAACCTCACTGCAGATCATCAGAAGATTAATGTCCCGGGTATGCAGGGAAATCCTGCCGAATACACTTCGGCCATCATCGCCAACTCCTCGATCGTGGCGCTGATGAATGAGGATGTTATCCGTCCGTTGGATGACCTTGTTGCAAAGTATGGCAAGCACCTGAAGAAGAACCAGCTTGTGACAATTGATGGCAAAGTAATGGCTGTCGCTTTTATGGCCAATGCCCAGCACCTCGTGTATCGCGCTGATGTTCTTGAGCAGATTGGTGTAGAACCGCCAAAGACCTATGAGGACATGCTGACCGCCGCGCAAATGATCCGCGATAAAGGTATCATGCCGAATCCGGTTGGCGGTGCTTACAAAGCTGGCTGGAATCTAGCCCAGGAATTCAACAATATGTTCCTTGGCATGGGAGGAAGCCATTTCAAGTCAGGCTCGGCGCAACCGAACGTGAACAATGAAGCGGGTGTCAAAGCGCTCAATATGATGAAGTCACTTTCTGAATACATGAATCCTGACTTCCTGACCCATGACAGCAACGCGACAAATGCTGAATTTCGTGCCGGCAATGTTGCAATAATGAATATGTGGGGATCACGTGCCGCAACTCTCGTAACCGCAGATGGTGTGCCACAGGAAGTGGTAGATGGCTTTGCTATCGCCGGTCCGATGACTTCTGGTGGTGGGTCAATTCCAGCATCGACCCTGTGGTGGGACGGCTGGACCGTTGCAAAGAATATTTCTGACGCCGAGGCGGAAGCGACCTTCATTGCAATGACGCACGCAATTCGGCCCGCGATACTTGCTGATAACGATGTTGCTACCCAGGCGGTATGGTTGATTGACGGCTATAAGCCAACTCCTGCGGCCGTTGGTGTCTTTGCGGCTGCTGAGGCCAACACCATTCCTTACCCCATGCTGCCTTACATGGGCCTGCTGCATACGGCGCTTGGAAACGAACTTGCTGATTTCATGCAGGGTAAAGAGAGTGCCGAGCAGGCGCTCGCTGACGTCGAAGCTGCATATGTAGCTGCGGCAAAAGAAAAGGGCTTCCTGTAGGAGGTGGAGTTGCGGAGAGGGTTATCCCTCTTCGCAACCCTTTGACGCTGGCTGATGAAGTAAATGAAACACCGCACTTTTTTCTGGTTTTTCTTGCCGACAGGTCTTGCGATGCTGCTATTCATCGCCATGCCGATCGTGTCGGTCATTGTGCAATCCATGTTCACCCCGCACGAGGCCGTATTTTTGACTGTGGAGACTTGCACGCCCTTCAAGTGTACGGAAGAAACTACTATTGATCAGGAGGCGACGGCAGTGCTTCGGGCCGAGCAGCCCCTCGGACGTTTTGTGGGGCTCGACATCTATCTTGACCGAGGTCACCTCGCGATTTCAGAGGTTGGTGAGGCGTGGGCCACCTCGCACAGTTGGACCGAATTTTTTGCATCTCTCAGTAACCTCCCATTTTACCGAGCCATGTCATTCACATTGGTATTCATCTTTACCGTGACACCGATGGTGATTGTGCTTGGACTGCTTATCGCACTGGCTGTGAATTCCATTTATGCGAGGCTTCGGGGCGTTGTAATTTTTTTCTCGCTTTTGCCATTTGTAATTACACCATTGATCGGCGCACTCGTACTCTATTGGATGATCGACAGCCGTGGCATTTTGGGCAATCTGCTGCAATGGATGGCTGGTGATCCGTCACTCTCGTTGAAGGCTTCAACGGGTCTGATGTGGGTATCGCTGATAGTCTATGGCATTTGGCACGCGGCTCCGTTTGCCTTTGTCATTTTTTACGCTGGGCTGCAAACGCTACCCCAGGATCAGGTGGAGGCGGCGCAGATTGACGGGGCTTCCCGTCTGCAAAGGGTTCGCTATGTAATATTACCTCATCTGATGCCGCTTGTGACCTTCGTAACGCTGATTCAACTGATGGACAATTTTCGTGTCTTTGAGCCGATTATCGGCTTTAACGCCGAGGCGCATGCCACGTCGCTGAGTTGGGCGATCTTCAATGATCTTGGTGGAGAAACCAGACAACTCAGTTCAGCAGCGGCGACATCTGTCATTACCATCATTGGTGTGGCGATCTTGCTGACACCTGTATTGATCCGCACTTGGCGGGATTTTAAGAGGAAAGTCTGAGATGGCGTCACGCGCTCAAAGCTTGCCTAAAGGCCTTCGGGTAGCCTTGACCGGCTTTATCGTGGTCTGGCTGATGATGGCGGCCTTCCCGTTTGTCTGGACGTTGTGGGGATCGTTCAAGGTCGAGCTTGACTTCTTCTCGATAGCCGACTGGACAAATGCCATAACTGGCCGGCGCACAGAAGACACGCATGGCAGCCCATTCACTGGCGCTGGCTATCACGGTGCCTGGGTCGAGGAGGGCTTCCTGCGCAATGTCATCAACACATTTATTGTCTGCTTCTTCGTTGTGCTCACGTCGTTGACGATTGGCACGCTTGGCGGTTACGCGCTATCGCGCTCAGGTTATCGCTACACTTTTTGGCTATTGATTGCGGCCCTGATTTTTCGTGCAATGCCTCCAATAACTCTGGTTGCGGGCTATATGCTGCCATTTTTTCAATGGAATGTCTGGGGCATCCTACCGACGGCTATCATTGTTCTCGTGGCAATAAACCAACCCTTCACTTTGTGGATGCTGCATTCCTTTTTCCAGAACATTCCAAAAGAGCTTGATGAGAGCGCAAAAGTTGATGGCTGCACGCAGTTTCAGGCATTTCGCCATGTGATTATTCCAGTGATGTGGCCTGGTGTCATTACCACAGGGCTTTTCAGCTTCCTTCTTGCTTATAACGACTTCGCTGTCACGGCGATGCTCCTCTCTGAGGACAACCGAACCATGGTGCCGCAGGTGGCCGCATTTCTCGGAACGACCTACACCGAGGGCAATATCATGTTTGCCGTGGCCTCGGTTGTATCTGCCACGGTTCCCTTGTTTATCCTTGTGATGGTTTTCCAACGGCAGATTGTCAGCGGTTTGACTGCGGGAGCTGTCAAAGGATGAGAGGTTCACGTCCAGAACAGGCTGTTCGAAGTCGCGATACGGATATGGAAAAAACCGATGAAACCCGTGCGGTCATTGAGGGCATGGTTGATGGGCTGAATGACCATCGCATAGATGATATTGGTGAATTCTTTGCTCAGAGCTTTCGCTGGATGGGCAATGCGGGCTGTGGAACCAAGACTGGCCTAAAAGAATTCCAGGACAATTGGCAGCGGCCTTTTCAGGCGGCGTTTTCCGATAAGGTGTGTGTCGATGAGGCACGCCTCTATATGGGCGAATGGGCCGCCGCTTTCGGGCGTCAGGAAGCCACCCACTCAGGTGAATTCATGGGTGTGGCGGCAACCGGCAAGCGGATCGAAATCCGTTACATGGATTTTTGGAAAGTCGAGGATGGCAAGATCGCCGACAATTGGGTGATGGTCGATTTTCCGCATGTGTTGGCCCAGCTTGGGGTCGATGTTTTTGATGGCAAGGGATGGGAAAGTTTTGACCGTGGTGAGCGTGTTCCACCACAACCAGTCACAAAATGACCCAAGGACGCAGTAAACTTTAAGGATTGTAAGCAATGGGAATTGAATTTCTGAAACGCAGTAAGCCTGAGTCGGAAAAGGCCGAGGATGATGCCAAAGTCCGCACTGTTGTGGAGACAACATTGGCTGATATTGCCGCGCGTGGTGATGTGGCAGTGCGCGAACTCTCCCAGAGATATGACAATTATCAGCCACAACGTTTTCGCCTCACCGGCAGCGAGATTGAAGCCGCAATGAACAAGGTCTCGACACGGGATATGGACGACATAAAATTTGCCCAGACCCAGATCCGCCGCTTTGCCGAAGCCCAGCGCGACAGCATGACCGATATAGAGGTTGAGACGTTGCCTGGCGTCATTCTTGGTCATAAGAACATACCCGTGCAGTCGGTCGGCTGCTACGTTCCGGGGGGAAAATTCCCGATGGTGGCGTCGGCACATATGTCGGTTCTGACCGCATCGGTGGCCGGTGTGCCTCGGATTATCGCGGCTGCTCCGCCGGTTGATGGTGAGCCGCATCCTGCCATTGTTGCGGCGATGGCCATGGGTGGAGCGCATGAAATCTATGTGCTTGGCGGCATTCAGGCTGTTGGTGCCATGGCCATCGGGACCGAGAGCATTGATCCGGTTCATATGCTGGTGGGACCCGGTAACGCCTTTGTTGCCGAAGCCAAGCGCCAGCTTTATGGTCGGGTTGGTATTGATCTGTTTGCCGGGCCGACTGAGACCATGGTCATTGCTGATGATACTGTCGATGCAGAACTTTGCGCGACAGATCTGCTCGGTCAAGCTGAGCATGGCTACAATTCGCCAGCATGCCTGATAACCAACAGCCGCCAGCTCGCAAAAGATACGATGGCTGAGATTGACAGACTTCTGCGAATTCTGCCGACCAGCGAGACGGCCGCTGCGAGTTGGGAGAATTATGGTGACGTCATTGTCTGTGACAGCCATGAGGATATGTTGCACACCGCAAATGACATGGCCTATGAGCATGTGCAGGTGATGACCGCACGCGATGACTGGTACCTAGAGAAAATGCACAGCTACGGCGCCTTGTTTCTGGGGCCGCGAACCAATGTAGCCAATGGTGACAAGGTGATTGGAACCAACCACACTTTGCCAACAAAAAAGGCTGGTCGCTATACGGGCGGTCTGTGGGTCGGCAAATTCCTGAAGACACATTCCTACCAGAAAATCACATCCGATGAGGCGGCTGCGATGATTGGCGAATATGGATCGCGCCTGTGCATGCTCGAGGGTTTCGTCGGCCATGCCGAGCAATGCAACGTTCGGGTGCGCCGTTATGGAGGCAGGAATGTCGCTTATGGAGACGCCGCTGAATGACCGACCGTCATGCCACAAACCGCGCTGCGCTGGCGCCGCTCAGGGCCGCCCAATATAATTGGGATGAGGTCGCTCTGCGGCATGCGCTTGATACAGTGGTGGTTGACGAAGCGGTATTCCATCTCGGCCATCCTTATGGCGACATGCAGGGGGCGGCGCAGTTTCATGATAACGCTCTCGCGCCATTGAAAGCTGCCTGGCCTGATGTTGAGCGGCGTGACTGGCTCATCATGGCTGGCGAGGATGATCATGGTGCTGATTGGGTTGGCTGTGCTGGGCATTTTGTTGGCACTTTCATGGCACCGCTTCTGGACATCCCGCCAACAGGACATTTGGTCCATATGCGCTTTCACGAGTTTTATCGCTTTGATAATGGCCGCGTTACCGAGTACCAGTCGGTGTGGGATCTTCCTGAGGTAATGATGCAGGTTGGCGCCTGGCCGATGGTGCCCTCGCTTGGACGGGAAATTTGTGCGCCTGCGCCCGCGTCAGGCGATGGCCTTTTGCGAATGGACCGGAATATTGAGCAAAGTCAGAACAGCCGCCAACTGATTATTGATATGTTGTCCAAAATGATTTTGCACCCGGGCGAGGGTGGTCCTGAAATCATGGAGCTGTCACGGTTCTGGCACCCCAAAATGAATTGGTATGGCCCGGCTGGTATCGGCACGGCACGGGGCATTGATGGCTTTCGAAACTGGCATCAAATTCCTTTTTTGAATGCGATGCCGGATCGTGGCAACAGGGCGGATGAGGTGACTTACCATTTCTTTGCCGACAATGATTATGTCGGGGTTACGGGATGGCCGGATATGATCCAGACCCTGAGCCATGGTGGCTGGCTCGGCCTGCCACCAGTGAATCGTGAGATCAGCCTGCGAAGTCTGGATTTCTGGCGTGTAGAAAACGGATTGATCAGGGAAAACTGGGTCATGGTTGACCTGCTTCATCTCTATGATCAGATCGGCGTTGATGTGCTGGCAAGAATGCGGGAATTCAACAAGGCCCATATCAAGGGGACGGTGAGCCATGAGGAGGCAGTGCAATGAAATTGCCAACAACCCCATCCTTCCGGCTTGAGGGAAAACGCGCGATGGTCGCCGGCGGTTCCTCGGGAATCGGTCTTGGCTGTGCGGTTGCGTTGGCTGAGGCAGGGGCGCATGTGGTGATCATGGCGCGCCGGTCTGATCTGATTGATCAGATGGTTACAGCCATGCAGGAAAAAGGGCTATCGGCTGAGGGGGTTGTTGCCGATATCACGGATGTTGATACCACTGCTGCTCTGATTGCGCGCCTGCGGCCATTTGATGTTTTTGTCAACAGTGCGGGTCTCGCCCGGCACACACCGGCACTCGATACCAAGCCAGATGATTTTGATGCAGTGATGAATGTCAATCTCCGTGGCGCCTATTTTGCAGTGCAAGCAGCGGCACAGGCAATGATCGATGATGGCCGCGCCGGGTCGATCATCACGATCTCAAGTCAGATGGCCATGGTTGGTGGCGTCGACCGTGCGGTCTATTGTGGCTCAAAACATGCTGTTGAGGGCTTTACCAAGGCGATGGCAGTCGAATTTGGCCAACATGGCGTGAGGGTGAACACAATCTGCCCGACATTCATTCGTACCCCGTTGACCGAACAGACGTTTTCAAGCCCTGACCGGGTGCGCTGGATTGAAGAAAAGATCAAACTGGGACGTGTGGGTGAAATTGAGGACATCATGGGTGCCGTTCAATTTCTGGCGTCGGACGCGGCGGCGTTGGTGACAGGCACGGCGCTGGTCGTCGACGGTGGTTGGACTGCAGAATGACTCATGCGCGGATAACCTCACAGCAAGTCGCAGAGCGGGCAGGCGTTTCGCAGTCTGCAGTCAGCCGCGTGTTTACACCCGGAGCGTCCGCTTCTGCCAGAACTATTGAAAAGGTGCGCAAAGCGGCCAGTGAACTTGGTTACCGACCAAACTCTCTGGCGCGTGCCATGGTATCTGGCAAGAGCCGGATCATTGGTCTTGTTGTCGCCTATTTGCAAAACCAGTTTTATCCCGAGGCACTGGAGAAACTGTCAAGCGAGCTGCAGGAGCGCGGCTATCATGTCCTCGTCTTTTTGGCGGCCAGCACGGCAGGAAATGTTGATGACGTTCTTGATGAGATTCTTGATTATCAGGTTGACGGCATCATTGCCGCGTCGGTGGCCCTGTCATCAGATCTGTCGAACAGATGCCGCATAGCTGGTGTCCCAACCGTAATGTTCAACCGCTCGCAGGATGACTCGGCTATGTCTGCGGTTACTTCAGACAATTATGCCGGCGGGCGCAAGGTAGCGGAATTTCTGATTGCTGGCGGCCATGAACGCATCGCCTTCATGGCAGGCTGGGAAGGCGCGTCAACCCAGCGAGACCGTGAGGCGGGGTTTTGTGATGGTCTGCGGGATGCTGGTGTGCCGCTTTTTGCGCGCGGTGTTGGTAATTTCGAATTTGACCAAGCTCGCCGCGCTACAAGGCAGATGTTTTCCGGCGACAGGGAATCACGGCCCGATGCGGTGTTTGTGGCCAATGATCATATGGCGTTTGCGGTGATGGACACATTGCGGGCTGAACTTGGGCTCGCAATACCGAATGATGTGTCCATCGTTGGTTATGACGATGTGCCGGCAGCTGCTTGGCCCTCATATGATTTGACCACGGTGCGCCAGCACACAGAGCAGATGATCAAGGCGACGGTCGATATACTGCTCAGCGAAATTGAAAATCAGGGTGCTGTACCCTGCCAGGTAAAAATTGATGGACCACTGGTTCTCCGGGGTTCAGCGCGGTTAACGAAAGGAAGATGACATGAAAGGCTTTGATCCCAAATTCAGGGATTTTCCCGATTACATTATAGGGATCACCAAAGAGATATGGGAAGATCGCGGCATCGCGACCCTGCACGAATATTACGGTAAGGACATGCATCTGCGAATGCCGCTGGGGTCATCTCGTGGCAACCTTGGAGTCATTGCAAGCACCATGGGCACCTTGGTGGAGTTTCCTGATCGCCAGCTCCTTGGAGAGGATGTCATCTGGTCAGGAAACGAAGATGAAGGCATGCTGAGTTCCCACAGGCTCTATTGCACGGGTACGCACCTTGGTGAGAGCATGTTCGGCACCCCAACAGGCAAAAAAGTTCATTTTCGCGCCATCGCTGATTGCTACGCGATTGAAAATACCATTACCGATGAATGGCTTGTCCGCGATTATGGCGGCATTGCCAAGCAGCTTGGCTGGACGGCGCGGGATGTGGCTGCCAGGTTGATTGCCGAGGAAGGCGGCGCGGAGGTCTGTAGCCAGCCCCTTTCGCCGGCCAATTATGAAGAAGGTCCCTACAAGGGCCGTGGCAATGAAAATGAGTGGGGCGCGCGCTATGCTGATTGCCTGAACCGGATCATGAGTGCCGACCTCGCAGTAATCCCAGAGCAGTATGACCGCGCGATCCATGGTGAATATCCGGGGCAGACTTATGCCAGAGGATGGAACGAGGTAGACAGTTTCTGGATTGGTTTGCGTTCGGCCTTTCCGTCGGCGCAGTTTTCCATCGACCATCAAATTGGTCGGGAAGACCCGATGATGCCACCGCGCGCTGCCATCCGCTGGAGCCTGCATGGCAGACATGAGGGATGGGGGAGTTTTGGCAGACCAACGGGCGCTGAGGTTTACATCATGGGCATGTCGCATGTCGAATTTGGCGCTCTTGTCGATGGACACCCGCTGATCAGGCGCGAGTTCACGCTTTACGATGAGGTCGCGATCTGGAAGCAGATCCTGATGCAGACTGGCTAGTGTCTGCTGGCTTGAACCTTATGGCAGGCCCGTCAATTGAATTGATTGCTTTGGAAAGGGATATGTTTGATGACAAAAATACTGACAACCCATGTTGGCTCCTTGCCACGTACGCAGGATGTGGTGGATTTCATTTTTGCCCGGGAACATGAGACACCCTATTCGCAGGCGGAGTTTGACGCCTGCATGACAGCAGCCTGTGCAGAAACAGTCCGCCGGCAGGTTGAGGCTGGCATTGATATTGTGTCAGATGGTGAAACCTCGAAAATTTCCTATGCGACCTATGTAAAGGATCGTTATGCCGGATTCTCCGGTGACAGCCCACGCAATGCACCAGGAGATTTGAAATTATTTCCTGGTTTTCTGCAACGCCTCGCTGATGACGGAGGCACACCGCAATATGCCCGGCCCATGTGTACTGGTGAAGTCACCTCGAAGGGGCAGGGCGAGTTGCAGGCAGATATTGCCAATCTACAGGCTGGTATGGCCAAGAACGGTGCAAAGCGTGCCTTTATGAACGCGGCTTCTCCGGGGGTGATTTCACTGTTCCTGCAAAATCAGCATTACAAGACGAGAGAGGCCTATTTGGCAGCGCTGGCCGATGTGATGAAGGCGGAATATGAGACCATCGTTGCCGCTGGTATAGATCTTCAACTCGATTGTCCTGATCTGGCACTTTCCCGGCATATGCTGTTTGCAGATCTCTCAGATGAGGAATTTGTAAGAATTGCCAATATGCACGTCGAGGCGCTCAATCACGCGTTGCGTGACATTGATCCGGCTCATGTGCGGGTGCATATCTGCTGGGGTAATTATGAAGGACCGCATGTCTGTGATATCGACATGGACGAGGTGTTTTCGACACTGATGCAGACACGGGCGCGCTATATCCTCTTCGAGACATCGAACCCGCGCCACGCCCATGAATGGACCGTTTTTCGTGATCGCAGGGCAGAGATACCTGATGACAAGATTCTGGTGCCGGGTGTGGTTGATACCACGACGAATTTTGTCGAACATCCCGAACTGGTTGCTCAACGGTTAGAAAGGTTTGTGAATATCGTCGGTGCTGACCGGCTGATTGCCGGTTCAGATTGTGGGTTCGG
>JAYNHH010000040.1:0-18561 GCA_038107835.1 Alphaproteobacteria bacterium | reverse complement strand
TAACGCTTCGCTTTCCCGCGCTAAAATTTACTGATGGCACTGGAAAAACACTGCGACACCCCGGCAATATGGCTACACTGTGGGTGGCACCATCCTCTCCTCTTTTGCGGTGGTGTGTAGCTGCGACTCTGGCATTATCCAAGATTTGGCAAAACTGGACTGATCATTATTACGAGATGTTTGATATCATTTTATTCACGCCACAGATTCCGCCAAACACAGGTAACATTATCCGGCTTTGCGCCAATACGGGTTCCCGCCTTCATCTGATTCGTCCTCTTGGCTTTGACCTTGATGAAAAAGCTGTTCGCCGTGCTGGCCTGGATTATCACGAGATGGCGCTGGTAACAGAATATGACAGTCTTGATGAATGCCGTTTGAGTCTTCATCAACCGGAGATTTTTGCGGTCACAAAATTTGCCAGCCAGAACCATGATCAACCGACCTACGGTCCGAACAGTGCTTTTCTGTTCGGTGCCGAGACGACAGGCCTGCCAGATGCTGTTCACGGCATATTTGCTGATGACAGAAAGATTCGCCTGCCAATGCTGGCTGGCAACCGTAGCCTCAATTTGAGCAATGCCGTTTCCATTGTGATCTATGAGGCATGGCGGCAATGCGACTTTGCCGGCAGTGTGACGCCGCCACCTTCATTGTCTGGCCAGCCAAAGGACACCGAATGAGCAACGACATGATCCCCCTTGATGTAATTGCGCCGCAGGATGGCCAGATCAGGCAACTGGCCGATGATCTTTTCTGGTTCCGCTTCACCCTGCCTTTCCGGCTCAATCATATAAATCTGTTTGCCCTTGAAACGGCAGAGGGGTGGTTGCTGCTTGATTGCGGGATCAATGCAGAAAGCAATGCCACGCAATGGCCAGCCATTCTGGCACAGCTGCAGGCGCGAAAGCCGATTGCCGGCATCATCGTGTCACACCACCATGCCGATCACGTTGGATATGCCGGCACCTTGGCGCGCATCACCGGTGCACCTGTTTTCATGGGTGCCAGAGAATATGAGGAGACGGCCCTGCTTCTTGGTTACAGCGACAAAGAGGCGGCGGATATAGGCGGTGGTGCCTATGCCAATTTTGGGCTTGGCAACATCGGTGTTGGTCGCCGCCGCGATCGTGGCAACTATTTCCGGACCCTTGTCGGGGATTTGCCCGAGGTTCAGATTGTCAAACCGGGCCTTGGCTTCCAGACCACAGCTGGTACCTGGACGGTACGGTTTGATGCTGGTCATTCACCGGGTCATATGAGCCTGATGGACCACACACGTCATCTCTATATCGGTGTTGATTTTCTGTTGCCGCGGATTTCACCGAATATCTCGGTGGCCCTGCGCAACCCGGATCATGATGTTCTGGCAGATTACTTTTCATATCTGGAAGAAATGTGTGGGCTTGACGACGACTGGTTGGTCATTCCCGGCCATGATTGGCCCTTTTACGGTGGCGCGCCCCGCGCGCGTCAACTGATTGCGCATCACGAATCCCGCCTTGGGCAATTGCTGGATGCTGGCGCACCGCTGACAACAAGTGACGCCATGGCACTATTGTTCCCCTTCGAATTGACCGATCATGAAATATATTTCGCCAGTTGTGAGGCAAGGGCCCATCTCAATCATCTCGTTACCCGCACCAAAATGACGAAATCGACAAAGGACGGCATTGCATTCTTCTCGCCAATGTAAGCATGGCAGCGATTGACTTGATGGCGGCAAAACGGCAAAAAACAGGGCGAATTTCCTGCTCTTGACGAGGAAGGATGGACAAGATGAGTGGCGATTACAAATTTGATACCCTGAGCCTGCATGCAGGTCATGTCCCCGATCCGGTTCACGGATCACGGGCGGTGCCAATTCACCAGACAACTTCCTATGTATTCAAGGACAGTGAGCATGCTGCCGCTCTGTACAATATGGAACTTGGCGGCCATCTCTATACACGCATCTCGAACCCAACTGTTGCCGTGCTTGAACAACGTGTCGCCGCCCTTGACGGCGGTGTTGCGGCGACTGCCACGGCATCCGGCATGGCGGCATTGACAACGGCTGTAATGACGATCTGCTCTGCCGGCGATCATATCGTTGCCTCGTCGCGCATGTATGGGGCGAATATCAATCTACTGGAAAACACCCTGCCCAGATTCGGCATCACCACTACTTTTGTCGCACCAGATGATTTGGCAGCAATCGAAGCGGCCATTCAGCCAAACACAAAAATCGTCTTTGGCGAGGTTATCGGCAATCCGGGTCTCGATGTCATGGATGTTGAGGCGGTGGCAAAAATCACTGCCAAGGCCAGCGTACCGTTAATGCTCGACTGCACCTTCAACACACCATGGCTGCTCAAGCCAATCGAGCTCGGGGCGAATATCATCATTCACTCCCTGACAAAATGGATGGGTGGACATGGCATTGCAATCGGCGGCGCGGTGGTTGACGGTGGCAATTTCAATTGGGACCAGAATGACAAATTCCCGACAATCGCCGGCCCACATTATGCGATGAACGAAATCAATTTCTTCGAGGAATTTGGCCCGGCCGCCTTCACCGCAAAATTCCGCGCCGAGGGCATGTATAATTTTGGCCCTTCGATGTCTCCAACCAATGCTTTCCATATTCTGCAGGGTCTTGAAACCCTGCCGTTGCGGATGCAAAAACATATGGACAATACAGCAGAGCTGCTTGCGTTCCTAAACGGCCACGACGCGGTGGCCTGGGTCCGCCACCCAATGCTTGCCGATCATCCAAGCCACGAGTTGGTCAAGAAGATGCTGCCACGTGGTGCCGGCTCGATTATCGTCTTTGGCCTGAAAGGGGGGCGCAACGCTGGCAAGGCCTTCATCGAGGCTGTCGATTTGGCCTCGCACCTGGCCAATGTTGGCGATGCGAAGACCCTCGTCATCCACCCTGCAAGCACAACACATTCGCATATTTCAGCTGAGGCCATGCTCGAGGGTGGTCTTTCCGACGATATGATCAGGCTTTCGGTCGGGCTGGAGGATGTCAGCGATATCATTGCCGATTTCGAACAGGGTTTCAAAGCTGCAGCCCGAAAAATCAAGTCATAACCGATCAGGTGAAGGAGCGTGGGCGATGAAACATCAAGTGCGTGATGAGACAATCCATATCGCCACCGGCGGGCGTGATTTTGATGCCACCGGAAATGTTGTTGTCCTGCTGCATGGCAGCGGACAGAATCATTTGACCTGGATTTTGCAGAGCCGTTATCTGGCCCATCGTGGATTTGCCGTTCTCGCACCCGATCTTCCGGGCCACGGGCTGTCGGGCGGGTTGCCGCTTGAGAGTGTTGAGGCCATGGCTGGTTGGGTCATTGAGCTTTTGGACAGCCTTGGCGTTGCCACCGCGACGCTGGTTGGCCATTCACAGGGCGTGCTGATCGCGCTTGAGGCGGCAGCAAAAAATCCCGACAGGGTCAAGGCGCTGGGTTTGATTGCCGGAGCCATGGCCATTCCGGTCAATGAATTTCTGGTGAACATGTCGGAGACCGCGCTGGCAAAGGCCATCACCATGATGACGAGCTGGGGACATGGCCCAGACGCCCACATGTATGACAACAGCATGCCCGGCCACTCATTTTTGGGCTTCGGGAGACGGGTCATGGACATGAACAATCGTGATGCCCTGCTTGCTGATCTCAATGCCTGCAACGCCTACACCAAGGGCGAGGACGCCGCTGCCAGCATCGCACAGCCAACAATCTGCATTCTTGCACAAAAGGACAAAATGACTCCGCTCAAATTTGGCATTGCCATGGGCGAGCGCATCGCCGGTGCCAAAACCGTGGTAATCCCAAATGCGGGGCATTTTCTGCCAGCAGAAACCCCATTTGAGATCAATGCTGCCCTGCAGCGATTTTTGCAAAACTAACTCCCCAACCTTGTCAATCACTCCAGATATTTGGAAAGTCAGTATGATGGATGAGCCAATCTTTAGAAAAATAGCCGTAATTGGCGCAGGTACGATGGGAAGCGGCATCGCGGCGCAGATTGCCAATGCCGGACACGAGGTTCTGCTGCTTGATCTTGCTGCCAGAGATGGTGACGCCAAATCACCGGCCGAGATGGCCATTGACAGACTGATTGAATCTGACCCGCCCCAATTGATGCACAAGAAAAATACCGCGCTGATCACCACCGGCACGATTGATGATGATTTTCACAAACTGGCCAACTGCGACTGGATCATCGAAGCTGTTGTCGAACGCCTTGATATCAAGAAGGCACTGTATAAACGCCTTGATGAGACCATCCACGCAGATTGCATCGTCAGTTCAAACACCTCGACAATCCCCATCAGCCTTTTGGTCGAGGACATGCCAACCGCCTTTCGCCAGCGTTTCGCAATCACCCATTATTTCAACCCAGTCCGCTATATGCGCCTTCTTGAGCTGGTTCGGGGCACCGATACCAGCCAGGATGTCATGGATAGGCTTGCCGATTACAATGACCGTGTTCTTGGCAAGGGTGTCGTCAGATGCGCTGATACACCCGGCTTTCTCGGCAACCGTGTAGGCGTCTTTGCCCTTCAGGTCGGCATTGATGAAGCATTCAGATGTGGTCTGACAATCGAGGAGGCCGACGCCCTCATGGGGCGGCCCATGGGAATTCCGAAAACCGGCGTGTTCGGCCTGTATGATCTGATTGGTATTGATTTGATGGTTGATGTGGTCGCCTCGCTTCGCTCAATCCTGCCGGAAGGCGACGCCTTTCACGCTGTTGGCGGCGAGAATGACATGATCAACAGCATGATCACAGATGGCTATACCGGTGATAAGGGAAAGGGTGGCTTCTACCTGACTGGAGCTGACGAGGTGCGGATGGCGCGACCACTGACTGGCGCTGGTGAAGCACTCGCCGCGTATCGCGTGGCGGCCACTACCCTGCCTGAGGCTGCAGCGAACGCCGCCGAGGCGACAGCGCAACGCCGGGAACCGCTGGATGCCATTCTCGCTGGCGATGATGCCTGTGCAAGATTCAGCCGCCGCGTTCTTGCCCGGGTGCTGGCCTATGCCGCCAGCCTGATCTCAGATGTCACCCAGACACCACAGGATATCGATGACGCCATGAAACTTGGCTTCAACTGGCAGCGTGGCCCGTTTGAGCTGATGGATGCGATCGGTCATCAGCGCATGATTGAATTGCTTGGGGAGGCTGATCTGGCTGTTCCCGCCATTCTGCAAGACACCAATCCGTTCTATGCTGCCAGCGGTACCGTTCTGACGGTGCGTCATGCAGATGGTGAATACCAACCGGTAAATCTGCCAGCTGGTGTCATTCGGTTCCATATGACACGGCAGACGATGACACCTATTGCCGAGAATAACGCAGCGAGCCTTTTTGCACTCGACAGTGATCTCCGGCTTGTGGAATTCCATTCCAAGGCGAATGCGCTTACTGATGAATCAATGCAGATCGTCGCCGCGGCCGCAGAAGATCATGGCAAGGGCATTATCATCCACAATGATGCCCAGCATTTTTCTGCTGGCGTTGATCTCAATGCCTTTCGCGCCTTTATCGAGGCTGGTGATTGGCACGGCATAGACCAGTTCCTCTGGCGCTTTCAGGATGCCGTGTGTAAGCTGAAATATGCGCCTGTTCCAGTTATCGGCGCACCATCCGGCCTTGCGGCTGGCGGTGGCTACGAAGTCCTGGCACATTGTGACAAGCTGGTGGTCCATACCAATTCTGTAATGGGCCTTGTTGAGGCGGGTGTCGGTGTCGTGCCCGGCGGAGGTGGGATCAAGGAAACCTATCTACGGTGGCATGATGCAAAGGGCTCTTGGGATGATGCCGCTTGGCAGACATGGATGAATCTTGGATATGGCCTGACCGGCTCCTCGCCGCAGCTATCTGCGCGGTTGCAATATTTCCGCGATGGACATGATGAAACCATCATGAACCGTGACCGGCTGCTGCCACGTGCCATTGCACTGGTTGGTGAGATGCAGGGCGGCTATGCCTCACCCACACCGCCGGTTGCGAACCTGGCGAGCTGGGAGCTGTATGAAAAAATGGATAAATTCATGCAGGATGGTGTCGACAGGGGTGACTTCATGCCACATGACCGAACCGTGGCCATGACAATCGCCAAGGTGATGCTGCGCGCCGATGATGATCCACAGAGTGTTGATGAGCAGGCGCTCTATGCCCGTGAGCGACGTGCCTTCATCACATTGGCAAAGACCCGTGAAACGCATGCCCGGATCAGTTCGATGCTTGATGACGGCGCTGCTGTCCGCAATTAGGCACCCCTATCAGACCCGACCGGGCGAACGTGCTGTCTACAGCCAGTCAGGGTCCATTGTCGCCAGCGCGTCCGGACCTTTCCGCATTTTCGCTGCCAGCTTGTCAACCTCGGGAAGGCAATAGGCCATATAGGCGTTTGTTGTCGCCTGTTTGGCACGCATGAAGTCAGGTGCACCTTCGCCAATGGTCAGCGCCCTGCCCGCCGCGGCACCAGCCCGCGCCATTTGCCAACCACCAGCCAGATAGCCAAGCAGCATGGTGAAATCAACGCCGGCAGACGCTGCGTCACGCGGTGAATTTGCCCGCGCAAGCAGAGCATCAAGCGCGGCTTCCGCGGTTTTTGTTGCCTCATTCATTGCTGTTGCAACTGTCGCCAAATTCTCTCCGGCAGCGGCAACATCATCCATATCTGTGCGGATTTCGGTCAATAGCCTGCGGACCGCCTTGCCGTTGTCACGTAATGTCTTGCGAAAGACCAGATCATTTGCCTGGATTGCTGTCGTACCCTCATAGATTGGCAGAATGCGCGCATCGCGATAATGTTGGGCGGCACCAGTTTCCTCGATGAAGCCCATCCCACCATGCACCTGCACCGCATCAGAAGTCAAAACAAGCGAACGCTCGGTCATCCAGCCCTTGATGATGGGGATCAGCAGATTTGCGCGCTCCTGCCAGAAACCATCATCATCTGCTGCACCACCATGCGCCAGATCAAGCGCGCCACCACCAACAAGCAACAACGCGCGCATCGCCTCAATTTCGGCCTTCATCGTTGTCATCAACCGCAACACATCCGGATGATTCAGAATCGGTTGACCCTTCTCGCCCTGTAGTGGCGTTCCCTGAACCCGGTCGCGGGTATAGGCAAGCGCATGCTGATAGGCACGGTCTGAAATGGCCAGCCCCTGCAGGCCAACATCATACCGAGCGCTGTTCATCATCAGGAACATACAGTCCAGACCCTTTTGTTCCTCTCCCAGCAGATACCCGATGGCACCATCATTCTGGCCATATTGCAAAACGGCGGTTGGTGAGGCTTTGATTCCCAGCTTCTTCTCGATCGAGAGACACTGCACATCATTGCGTTCGCCCCGACTACCATCCGCATTGACCAGATATTTTGGAACAATGAACAGTGAAATGCCCTTCACCCCGGGCGGGGCATCAGGGGTCCGTGCAAGCACCAGATGAACAATATTCTCGCTCATCTCATGGTCACCGTAGGTAATATATATTTTCTGGCCCTTGATGCGGTAATGATCTCCCTCAGGAGTGGCCATGGTGCGCAGTGCCGCCAGATCAGTGCCAGCCTGGGGTTCGGTCAAATTCATGGTGCCTGTCCATTCACCACTGTTCAGCTTCGGTAGATAGGTTGCCTTCTGTTCCTCATTGCCCACCACCTCGAGGGCATGAATGGCACCCTGGGTCAAAAGCTGACACAGCGCGAACCCCATATTGGACGCGTTCCACATTTCATTGACAGCCGCGCTGACACATTGAGGCAGGCCCTGCCCACCATAGTCAGGCGAGGCGTTAAGCCCAATCCATCCACCCTCAGCCATCGCTTTCCAGGCATCGGCAAATCCGTCTGGCACAGTGACAGTGCCATCATCGTTGCGGCGCGACCCGGCCATGTCCCCGGCGTGATTGAGTGGCGCAAGAACATCTCCCGCCAGCTTGCCAGCTTCTTCCAGCACGGCATCAACCAGATCCTCCGAAACCATGTCCATTCCGGGGATCGCTGCGACCCGGTCAAGCCCCACGAGATAGCGCAGGGTAAATTTCATATCGTCAACAGGTGCCTGATACATTCCAACCATCCTTCGCTACGTCACGTTAATCCAGCAACCCAGCTTCTCGCCTGGCCAACTGCACTTCCTCCTCATCCCAATAACCGATATAGATGCCGGCTTTCAGTTGGAGGTGTCTATCATTATAGTCCTCTATCGCCCTATTCGATTTGGTAACGCGATGCTTTCGGGACAAGGCCCAGTCGAGCAGCATTTTCTGCAAACGCTGAATTTCACTGCTGTAGGCTGGATCACCCCCGCGATCAAAAAACTCTTCCGGATCTTCCGCCAGATCGTGCAGAATTGGCCGATATCCATCAATTTGAACCAGCTTTAACCGCCCATCGAAGATCATGGTCATGCCAGTTTCACCGGGTTTTTTTCCCAGTTCCCTGATCATCGGCTGATGCGCATAATCATATTCACTGAAAACCGCCTCTCGCCAGCCTGCAGGCGTCTCACCGGCAAGCAATGGCGCAAGTGAACGCCCTTCAACGACATGATCCCTGACTTCGCCACCACACGCCTCAACGAAGGTTGGAAGCAGGTCAATGCCCTCAACGAGATGTTCATTTACTGCGCCTCGCGTGGCATCGGCGCTGCCGCGTGGATCATAGATGATCAGCGGCACCTTGACCGATTGCTGGTGGAACATGTCCTTTTCCCCCATCCAATGATCACCCAGATAATCACCGTGGTCGGAGGAAAAAACAATCATCGTATCATCCAGCAATCCCTTGGCCTCGAGAAAGGCCATCACAAGACCCATCTGATCATCAATCTGTTTGATCAAGCCCATATAGGCTGGCAGGACATGGTCGCGCACACCATCACGTGAAAACACCTGTGATGCACGCTGGTTCATGAATGCCTCATAGACCGGATGGGGGTTCTGGCGCTCGATGTCATGGCGCATCACCGGCAGCAGATGTTTATCGTCATACATCGCATGATAGGGCGCCGGGACGATATAGGGCCAATGCGGTTTGATGAAGGACAGATGGCAGCACCAGCGTTGATTTGCAGCCTCAGCCTCATCAATGAACTGCATCGCACGTCGTGTCATATAGGGTGTTTCGCTGTCTTCCTCTGCGGCGCGTGCAGGCTTGTCGGCATGTGCCAAAAGCCAGCCGGAGAGGATGTTTCCAGTATCATCCTCGGCGGCGTTGGCCCAGTCATCCCATGGATTTTCACCATCATAGCCCCTGGCAGCCATGTATTTATTGTAGGCAAGATCACGTGTGGATGGCTTTTCATGGGGATTGAGACCGTCGTCACGCTCATAGGGCTCGAACCCACATTGCGAAACGTGAACACCGATGCCCGAGCCAACATCAATGCCAAGCCGGTCCATCGCCTCCCTGTCTGGCTGCATATGCGTCTTGCCAACAAGAACCGTTCGCATGCCAAGCTCACCCAGATAATCACCAAGCGTCAATTCATCAACGCGCAGCGGCACATTGTTCCAGACGGCACCAGTTGAGCGGCAATAACGGCCGGTGTAATAGCTCATCCGGGATGACCCACATACCGGCGACTGGACGTAGGCCTGGTCGAAACGCACACCCCGCGCCGCCAGCGCATCAATGTTGGGGGTATGTAGATGTGGGTGGCCGGAGCAGGACAGATAGTCAAACCGCAGCTGGTCTGCCATGATCCACAGCACATTGCGAACCGTCTCACTCACTTCCACTGTCTCCTGTCAATCAGGCCTTGCTGGTGTCACCGATCCTGTACCAGCCTAGTGGCAGGGCGTGTCTCAGCCAAGCCTAATGTCGTAACGGCTGCGCAATGTCTGGTCGAGATCGACCGAAATGTGCTGGGGATGAAATTCTGAGAGAATTTGCTCCTTTCGCTTGGTTGCCTCCTCGACCAGAATCGGCTTGCCCAGCTCTTCCCATTCCTTTGGACTGGATCTGTCGCCCAGCGCCGGATAGACATATTCGGTCTGCATCAGGCCAATCGTCTGATCATGGCCGAGATAATGACCCGGGCCACCCATGCAGACATCCTTCATGACGTCAATCCCAAGCGTCTGTTCATTCACCTCAACGCCCCTGACACAGCGCATGCATTGACCCAGCATATCATTGTCGATAATCAGGCTCTCCAGACAGAAACCAAGAAGCGAGGCATGCATGCCAGCAGCCTCATAGACCATATTGAGACCGGCCAGTCCTGCCAGGACAGCCGTGCTTCCTTTTTCATAGCCCGACTGCGCATCCGGCATCTTTGAGTCGGCCATCCCCGATGCAGCGCCGCCCGGCAAATCAAAATGACGCAACATCTGAGCGCAGGCTGCGGTAAGCAGCCCCTGTTCACCTGAACCACCGGACATGGCACCGGTTCGCAGGTCAGACACAAATGGCCAGGTACCTACAATGCAGGGATGTCCCGGGACCATTGCGTTGACATAGATCAGGCCTGCCACAACCTCTGAAAGAGCCTGTGCAACGGCGCCGGCAATGCTGGCAGGAGCGGTGGCGCCAGCCTGGCCAGCAGACAATAGCAGCACCGGCATGCCCGCCTTTACCGCTTCTTCCATGACAAGGCAGGACTCAGTGGCAAAACGCAAAGGCGGAACAACAAAACAATTGCTGTTTGATACAAAGGGCCGCTCACGCCATTTATCCTCGCCGCCAGCGATGTCATGCAGCATCGAAATGCAGGGAGCCATAAAGGGGGCTTCTGTGAAACTGACCCCCACATGTTTTGTGGTACCCTTGAGAGCAGCATAGAGCGTGTTGAGATCAAGGGCCGCCGGATCCTCGATATCGCGCGCCACCATGGGACGCTGGAAAAAATGTATATTGTCCATATTTTCCACGATCCGGGCCGCATCATAGATATCGGCAAGATGTGACTCGCGGTAGGCATTGTTCTGCACATCCACAACATGCACAGCAGCACCTGCAGTGCCAAAATGAACACGCGATCCAGACAGAAGCAGATCATGTTTGGGATTCTGTGCGTTCAGCGTGATGTTTCGCGCCGCAATGGCCAGCAACTTGCGGACGACCGGACGGGGGAACCTGATCCGCCCATCATCGCCAGCAATCGCCCCGACATCTGTCATATAGGCAACACCACTTTCTGGTGCCTGGCTGAGGCCAATCTCTTCAAGAATCTGAAAGACGGCATCCTCAATGGCATCCACCGCAGCGCTATCAAGAGGGCGAAATGTACCGCCAGTCATGCCAGCTCTGACTGGACGCAATTCATCAGCCAGAGGAGCTGCGCGGACTGTTCGCCTGGCTTCGCGCCCACCACTACGGCGGTTTGATCGGGGAATGTTTCTACTTTGCCAAATGGTCATTTTGGCCTCCGTATGCTAGAGCCGCACCTGTGCGGCCTTGGGGTCGTACATAGGCTTGAAGCTAACCTCAGCCTCAATAATTTTACCGGCAACATCAATCGCGTAACTGGAATTCAACTGATCTTGCGCGCTCTCGCCAGCCACCCCGCACTTGACATAGCCAAGGCCAATGGCACCAGCAAGATGATGACCGTAATTGCCGCTTGTCAGATAGCCAACAAGCTCACCGTCACGCAAAATGGCCTCATTGTGATAGAGAAGCGGATCAGGGTCTTTCAGACGAAATTGCATCAAACGTTGCGATAGGCCGTCATTGCGTTTCGCTTTCACCGCATCACAGCCGATCATCGGGCCGAAACGTCCTTCCGGTTTTGTTTCCTTGACTGCAAAGCCAAGCCCAGCTTCGAGAACATGATCTTCATTTGAAATATCATGGCCGAAATGCCGGAATGCCTTTTCAATCCTGCAGCTATCTAGAGCGTGGAGGCCACACAACTGAAGCGGATGATCCTCAGCACGCGCCGCGATCGTGTCAAAAACATGATTTGCCATATCGGCTGACGCATAGAGTTCCCAGCCGAGTTCACCGACATATGTCACCCGGTGCGCACGCGCCACCGCATGTCCAATTTCAATGGTCTGCATGGTCCCAAAAGGGAACGCCTCATTCGTCAGGCTCTGCGGTATCAGGGGAGACAGAAAATCCCGTGCCTGTGGCCCCATGACAACCAGAACAGCCTCGCCCGCGGTAACATCCATGGCAAAGGCATGTGCATCATCCGGGATGTGGCCGGTGATCCAATGCAGGTCACGCCGCACGGTTGCCGCAGGCGTTACCACCAGAAACTCGTCTGACGACAGCCGGCTTACGGTGACGTCAGCCTCAATTCTGCCCGCCTCATTGAGGAATTGGGTATAGACGATTTTGCCAGGTTCAACGGCGACATCATTTGCCGCGATCCGCTGCAGCACGGCCTCGGCATCGCGGCCTACGACACGGATTTTACCAAAGCTCGACATATCGAACATGCCCACACGCTCACGCACAGCCAGATGTTCCCTGGCGCTGTAGTCGAACCAGTTCTGCCGCTTCCAGCTATATTCGTAACGGGGTTCGAGTCCCCTCTCCTGCTCCGCTCGCGGCAGGAACCAGTTGGCACGCTCCCACCCGCTGACCTCGCCGAAACAGGCACCTGCCGCCTTTAGCCGATCATGCACGGGGGATTGGCGCACATCTCGTGCCGTTTCAACCTGACGATAGGGGAAATGATCGGCATAGAGCAGGCCAAGCGTCTCAGAGACGCGAGTCTCAAGATAGCGTCGGTTCGCCTGGAACGGCTGCATGCGGCGTATGTCGACATCCCACAGATCCATCGGTGCATTGCCAGTTTCCATCCATTCAGCAAGGACCATGCCGGCGCCACCAGCCGATTGGATGCCCACCGAGTTAAACCCGGCAGCAACAAAGAAATTCATCAATTCGGGTGCTTCACCAAGAATATACCGGTCATCAGGCGTAAAGCTCTCCGGGCCATTGAAAAAGGTCTGGATGCCTGCGTCAGCGAGAACCGGCATCCGCTCCACCGCGCGTTCAAGTATCGGTTCGAAATGATCGAAATCCTCAGGCAGTGAATCAAACTCGAAATCCTCGGGAATGCCACCCATGCCCCAGGGCTTGGAATGTGGCTCGAAGGCACCAAGCAGAATCTTGCCGGCATCCTCCTTGTAATAGGCGCATTCGTCGGGTACGCGCAGCACAGGTAGATTCTGTGTCAGGTCGGCAATACCCTCAGTGACAATGTAAAAATGCTCACAGGCATGGAGCGGCACCGCAACGCCTGCCATTGCACCGATTTCACGCGCCCACATACCACCTGCGTTGACCACATAATCCGCCTCAATCGGCCCCTGATCCGTCATGACGCCACTGACACGGCCATCACGCTGGTGAACATCAGTGACCTTGACACCCTGAATGATGCTGACCCCGTAATTGCGGGCCCCCTTGGCAAGCGCCTGCGTGATATTGACGGGATCAGCCTGGCCATCCTTTGGCAACCATACGCCACCAACGGCATCCTCGACATTCAGATGTGGATAACGGTCAATGATCTCTGAGGGGCCGATTTCATCAATCTCGACCCCAAAAGCGCGGGCCATGGCCGCTGACCGGCGCAGTTCCTCCATACGCTCATCAGTCAATGCTACCGTAATTGATCCGTTTCGCTTGAAACCGGTGGCAACGCCGGTTTCCGCTTCCAGACCAAAATACAGCTCCTGTGAATACTTCGCCAGCCGCGTCATATTCTGCGTTGCCCGGAGCTGCGCAATCAGGCCGGCAGCATGCCATGTCGTGCCACAGGTAAGTTGTTTGCGTTCAAGCAACACAACATCCTTCCAGCCAAGTTTTCCGAGGTGATAGGCGATCGAACAACCAATCACACCACCACCAATGATTACAGCGCGCGCCTTTGCGGGAATGCTCATGAGACTACACCTTCATCCTTGCATTATCCGGATCATACAGAACCCCACCATCGACGAGATGCGCCGCACGCTCACGTCCAAGAATTGTGATACTGATCGCAGAACCAGTGGTGAGCGCGTCCTTGTCGAGAACAGCCATGGCAATTGATTTGCCGATACGGTGACCGTAACCCGCCGAGACCACAAGGCCGGCAGCCCTGCCATCGACATTGACCGTGCTGAGATATACCGCCTCGCCAAATGGCTCACCGTCTTTGGGATCATCAACCGTCAGCGTCACAAATTGCCGCTTGGCACCAGCCTGATGTTCGGCCAACAGCCTTGCCCTGCCGACAAACTCCTCTTTGCCGAAATTCACCCAGCGTTCAAGCCCGCTCTCCAACATCGAATAGTCAGATGTCAGATCGGATTTCCACGACCGGTAGCCCTTTTCAAGCCGCATGGAATCCAGCGCCAGCATGCCAAAATGGCCAAGCTGGTGAGCTACGCCCCCTTCGATGATTGCATCATAAACTGCCGCAACATCGCCCATCGGACAGTGAAGTTCCCAGCCAGCCTCACCAGCGAAGGAGACACGAATGGCCGTCACAGTGACACCGGCAATCGAGAGTGGCTGGTGCGAGAGCCAGGCAAAATCAGCATGACTCATCGCAGCACCCGCAACCTCACCCAACAGCGCCGGCGCTTTCGGCCCGGTCACCAGCAATGTCGCCATTTCTGCGGTAACATCCGTCAGGCTGATGCTGCCATCATGTGGCAATTCAAATTGCAGCAGATCACGATCATGCCAATAGGCACCGGCACCGGTCATCAACAGGATCTTGTCCTCAGCCAGACGGGTGGCTGTCATCTCGCTGAGAATCCTGCCCTTGGCAGAGGCAAAATAGACAAGTCCGATCCGGCCTATTTTTGGCAAGCCACCTGTGATCTGGCGTCGCAACCAGTCGGCAGCACCATCGCCCTCAAGCATGAAGCGAGAAAAGCCGGTAAGTTCGAGGATGCCAACATGTTCAGCGACGTGCCGACATTCAGCCGCCACCGCGTCGAACCAATGCTGGCGGTCATAGCTATCGGCGGGGCGCCGGTCCGCAGCGGTCTGCGGGAACCAATCAGCGCGCTCCCAGCCCCCATACGCGCCAAATTCCGCACCAGCGGCCTCCAACCTTCCATATAGCGGCGTGACCTTGGCCTTGCGACCGGCTGGCCACTGAATCTGCGGAAAATGCATCGCATATTCATGGCTGTAGGTCTCGATGGCCTTGGCGGCGGTATAGGCGTCATCGACATGATCGGTAAAGCGGCGCGGATCAACGGCCCAACTGTCTGTTTCCGCCTCACCCTCGACGATGATTTCCGATAACAGCTTGCCAGCCCCACCTGCCTGGACAATGCCAAAGGTGAACACACAGGCCTCAAAGGCGTTCGGCACCCCGGGCATCTGGCCGATCAGGGGCAAGCCGTCAGGTGTGTAGGGAATGGGGCCATTCACCACCCGGGTGATTCCACCGGTACCGAGAATTGGCACACGTGCACAGGCGTCCTCAATGTACCATTCAAGGCGTTCCAGATCATCATTGTAAAGCTGGAACGAGAAATCCTCCGGCATCGGATCCGACGGATCTATCCAGTGCGCGCGGCAGTTTTTTTCATAAGGCCCGAGCAGCAGCCCATCCTTTTCCTGACGCAGATAGTAAGAGCTGTCAGGGTCGCGCAGCAGAGGCAGCTTTTCATCGCGTGCCGTCAATTCCGGAATGGCCTCGGTAATCAAATACTGATGCGCCAACGAGACACAAGGCACATTGCGACCAAACATGCGGCCGAGTTCAGCCGCCCGATAGCCGGCAGCATTGACAACATATTCACATCGGATTTCACCGGCAGGCGTGTTCAGGACCCATTCACCATTTTCCCGGCGGACAGCGGTCACCGGACAGAAGCGAACAATCGTCTGTCCCATGTCACGGGCACCCTTGGCAAGCGCCTGCGTCAATTGCGCGGGATCAATGTCGCCATCAAGAGGGTCCCACTGGCCACCATAGAGGTCGTGCGTCTCGAGAAACGGATAGATATCACGCATCTCCTCATTCGACATTTCGGTGAATTCCACACCCATCTGTCGACCCATACGCTCAACATGGCGGAATTCCTCCATGCGCTGGCGCGAATGGGCAAGCCGGATGGCACCAGTGACATGGTAATTCATCGGATAATCAACAAGCTCACCAAGTCTGCGATACAGACTTGTTGAGTAGGACTGGATCTTCATAATTGTCCAGGACCCCACATAATTGGGGCAATTGCCAGCTGCATGCCACGTCGACCCTGAGGTCAGTTCGTTCTTTTCGAGTAGAACGCAATCCGTCCATCCGAGTTCAGCCAGATGATAGAGTACCGAGGCGCCAACCGCACCTCCACCAATGACAACAACCCGCGCTGACGCAGGCAGTTTTGCCGTTGGCTGCTGGGTCTGATCCTTGTTTGCCATATCGTTCATCTTGTTCTCGTCTCCCAATCGTGGGCCAGCAACATGGCCCCATTTCCCATCCGTAAAACCGGCTAATAGACAGGTGGTGCAATCACCCAGATCAGCACCGCCGGTTTTGTTCCCTGATTTATCCATGACACCGTTTCACCCGCGAATCGGAAGCTATCCCCGGTGTTCAGCGCAAATTCCCTGCCATCAATGATCAAAGTCAGACTGCCATCAATGACATAGCCGGCCTCCTCGGTAGGCCGGACAAAAGGCTGTGGGCATTTCGCCCCGACAGCGAATACCGAATGTACGATTTCAAAGGCACCACCCAGATCAGGTGACAACAGGCTTTCGACCAATCCCTTGCTGTCATCACTCATCGCCCGACGGCTGTCAGCACGCACAACATAATGGCTCTCTGGCGTGTCGGGGCTGTGGCTGAAGAAAAAACTGACTGGCAAAGAGAAAAGTGCCGCGACTATGCGCACATCATCGAGCGCCGGCTCCGAGACACCGCGCTCCACCTGAGACAGCCAGCCAACCGAACGATCCAGCTGTTCGGCAAGCTCGCTCAGGGTCCAGCCACGAGCCCGGCGCAAAGCCCGAAAATCAGCGCCGATCTGTCCCGTTGATTTAACCGATGAATTGTCAGCACCCTTCACCGTAGCAACTGGTCTGCCCGCATTTTCAATGTCGACAAGCATAACGCTTTCCCCCATCTGGAAACGCTGCTTGCTCTAAATGAAAAAATCAAGAATTTTTTCATTATAGCATAAAATAAAGCAAAACCTTCAATTAGCGTTTGTGCCTATTCGCTGAAAGGTGGTGTCTTGCCAAGGCGATTATGGTGCGTCTTTCCAGCGGTGTAATCCTCGCCGGTGGCACCTGTCGCCCAGATCAGCGCAATGAACAGACCTTTGGCGCGCGGCAGCAGGACAAAGACACCTGCCAGCATCACCACCATCAAAATGCTGATTGCCAGCCAGATCGGGATGGTTTCATCGCGTCCGAGGAACACCATCAAGGGCACCACAACATGCCCAAGAACAAGTAGCGTCGCCCAGGCCGGGCCATCATCGGCGCTGATTGCCGAGAAATCCTCGCTACACATATTGCAGTTCTCAACAGGCGTCAGATATCCGGCGAGCAGGGTACCGTCCCCGCATTGCGGGCAACGGCGACGCAATCCACGCATCAGCGAGACAAAGATGGGGCGCTCCGGTGCCTGCATGGGCGAATAATCTGACATGATTTTGTGATCCCTTATTGTAAGTCAGCGATGACAAGGCATTCATTTCACGATCGCCGCCCTTGCCTGACCCAGTCAAAATGGGCATGAATGGCGATGTAACAAGTCGGGTGCCGCAGATTTGCAATCGGCGACATCAATTCAGACACCCCACACGGTGACACCGTTTCCATAAGCCAGAAGGCACAGGTAACCAGAAGGCACAGCTAAAATGTCGGCATTTTTTGAAGAGATTGACTATCAGCCAACGCCAATCGGCCCAATATCACTGCGCCGCCGCCATGATTTCCGGCTGAAAACGGATATCCTTGAGATTATGCTTGGCGATGAGCACCTGATGTCTGATCTTTTCACCACATCGGAAATTGCCCTTGCCACGCTTGGCCTTGCCTATCACCGTGAGCAGGATGACAACGGGCGCCAGCTGGACGTCGTGGTTGGCGGCCTCGGACTTGGCTACACCGCCGAGGCGGTGCTGTGCGACAAATCCGTCGGCAGTCTGTGGGTTGTTGAGGCACTTCAGGCGATCATCGACTGGCATGAGTCGGGCCTGCTGCCGCTTGGCGAAATTCTGTGTGCCGATCCACGATGCAAGTTCGTCTGCAGCGATTTTTTCGCCAGCGCCAGAAAGAATGTCGGCTTTGACGCCACACAGCCGGGCCGGCGCTTTGATGCCATTCTGGTCGATATCGACCACGCCCCCGATTTTCACCTGGCACCTGAAAATGCTGGTTTCTACAGTACCGCGGGCCTTTCTGGCCTTAAATCACATCTGGCGGAGAATGGCGTTTTTGGCCTGTGGTCGAACGATCCACCTGATGACAGCTTTACCGCGCATCTGCGCACGGTCTTTGCCGATGCACGTGCGGAAAGGGTTGTTTTTGCCAATCCCTATCAGGACAAAGGCGTCACCCAGACTATCTACCTCGCCCGTTGATGATGATTGCCCCGTAATGAAACAGCCACATGA
>JAYNHH010000039.1:6942-18580 GCA_038107835.1 Alphaproteobacteria bacterium | reverse complement strand
AACCGCTGACCTCTACAATGCCATTGTAGCGCTCTCCCAGCTGAGCTATAGCCCCGTCCGGCAACCCGGGAATTCATGTTGCCTCGCCAAATCTTTCGGCCTCCAATCTCGTGGAGACGCCATTATCTATCCCAGCCCTATCGCGCTAGGCAAGCAAAAAGGTTGCTCAAAACAAAAAAGCTGACCTGTCAGCTATCGTCACTGTCCGGAATGTTGTTCAGCAGCTCATCATCCGCTGAAATATCATCCTGAATGAGACCACCAGCTTCCTCATCGACGTCGCCATCATCATCGTCGTCATAATCAAGATCACTGGCGATGGCGTCATTATCTGCAGAAGAGGTGTCGGCGGCGTTTTGATCTAGATCGGTCGCTGCGCCCTCGGCGGCTTCACCCTCACTGGCCGAACCCTCATCATCATTTGCAGCCTTCGCCGGCTGGCGTGATTTTCGTGTTTTGAGCAACGATTCAGGATCAAATTCTGCGTTGCAGCTGGGACAGGTTATTGGGGTTTTATTGAGATCATAGTAGCGCAGACCGCAGGATGTGCAGGAGCGCTTTGTGCCGAGTTTTGCCTTTGCCATGAGTGCAAACCTTCTGTTCACATTTAAGTAACACACTATCCAGATTTAAGAGCGATTTGACCCATATTTTGGACTCTGTCAAAGCAAAATTTAAAAAATCAAAAAAGAAACAGGATTTTCACCTGTTGTATCCGCCCTTGACGCGGCTTTGAGACTGTTTTGTCGCAGCCTCAACCCCGTCCTGTTTGCAATGACGCCAGAAAAAATGGTACCACCAGCGCACACGTCCAGCCCTTGAACCGGATCAAACAAACGCGGATCAATCGACAAATGAACCCAGTGAGCAAACTATCGCGGAGCGAGACATTAACCTCCCACAGGCCAGCGTCGCTGCAAGGCACCTTTCATGTTCCAGGTGACAAATCAATTTCGCACCGGTCACTGATTTTGGGCGGATTGGCAATTGGCACGACGAATGTATCCGGCCTTCTGGAAGGCGATGACGTCATGGCAACCGCCAATGCTATGCGGGCGCTTGGCGTCGAGATCACCCGGTTGGAGAATGGAGTCTGGCAGATAGCTGGAGTAGGACTGCATGGACTGACCTCACCGGAGCAACCTCTTGACCTCGGCAATTCGGGAACAGGGGTGCGTCTGCTCATGGGTGTTGTTGCGGGCCAGCCGATCACCGCCACCTTTACCGGCGACGAGTCCTTGTCAGTCCGGCCAATGGCAAGGATTACCTGCCCACTCGAAAAAATGGGTGCCAAAATCAGCAGCCGTCAGGGTGGTCTGCTGCCGGTTACGATCACCGGCACCGCAACACCAATGCCCGCAGACCATGTCAGTAACGTGGCATCCGCACAGATCAAATCTGCTGTGCTGCTTGCCGGATTGAACGCCAGAGGCACCACGATCGTCAGCGAACCGCATGCATCACGTGACCACAGCGAATCAATGATGCGCCATTTTGGTGCGTCGGTGACTCAGGAAATCAAATCCGATGGGAGCCATCGCGTTGCGCTGGCTGGCGAGGCGGAGCTTGTTGCTGCTGACATTCTAGTGCCCAGCGATCCTTCGTCGGCCGCCTTCGTCATGGTGGCGGCGCTGATCACCGCCGGCAGTGATATAACCATTCCAGCCGTTGGCATGAACCCCCTTCGTACCGGCTTGATCACCACTCTTCAGGAGATGGGTGGCAACATTGAAATCAGCAATGAGCGTATTGAGGGCGGTGAAGGGGTTGCCGATATCCGTGTGCGTCACAGCAAACTGACCGGCATTGCCGTTCCGCGTGAACGCGCCGCCTCGATGATTGATGAATATCCGATTCTGTCAGTCGCCGCATCGGTAGCGACAGGGCAAACAGTGATGCAGGGCGTTGCCGAGCTGCGCGTCAAGGAAACCGACCGCATCAAGGTAATGGCAGATGGGCTGATTTTGGCCGGTGTGACAGTCAGCTATGATGACGACAGCATGACAGTGACCGGAGGCGCTGTTCGGGGCGACGTCAGCATTGCCTCACAGCATGATCACCGAATCGCAATGTCCTTCCTGACCCTGGGGATGGTGGCTGAAAGGCCGATCACAGTCACAGGATGCGAGACCATCAACACCAGCTTTCCCAGCTTTGCCGATCTGATGAATGAATGTGGTGGTGCCATCACCGCGCCAGAGGCGGAATGATCAGGGCGATGATCATTGCTGTTGATGGATCGGCCGCAAGCGGAAAAGGCACATTGTCAAAACGCCTTGCCGATCATTTCGATCTTGCTCATCTGGACACAGGTTCTCTTTACCGCGCACTCGCGTTGCAACTGCTGAATACTGGCACAAACGCAGATGATATTGATGAAAATCAAGCAATTAGAGAATCATTGAGACTTGACCTTGGCTTATGCAGCGCGCTGGAAATTCGAACTGATAGGGTTGCCTCGACAGCTTCAAAAGTGGCTGCTCTGCCGGAGGTGCGTACAAATCTCCTGGCGCTTCAGCGCAGTTTTGCAAACGACCCTCCCCATGGAAATGGCGCGGTCCTCGACGGCCGGGATATTGGATCTGTGGTGTTGCCGGAAACGCCAATAAAACTGTTTATCGACGCAAAGCTGGAAGTGCGCGCCGAGCGGCGATTCAAGGAGTTGCTTCACGCGGGGCAATCGGCTATGTTCCGCGACGTGTTGGACGACATGCGTGAGCGTGACCAGCGCGACAGGAACCGGACTGTTGCTCCACTGAGGGCGGCGGACGGTGCAAAAACCATCGACACGTCAGCTATGGACGCAGACGAGGTTTTTGCTGTTGCCCTGGCCCATGTGAAGCATATCACCGGCACATAAAACCCAGACCGGGGCGACCTGAACAGCCTCGATCTGATTTTTCTAACAGACGGAATGCTGGCACAAACCAATTGATCGCCAAAAAATCCCGTTTCTGATCCACCGGTTCTCGGCGGATGATGTTCAGCTGAAACGGCCCTCAGGCCAGCTGAGGCAAATGCGTGTCATCCGGGCTGCAGGCCCGTGACCATATGGCGATAACGGAGATATTTTTGACATCTGTTGACAATTCTGCAGCGAACGCTGCAACGGAAAACTTTGCTGACATGCTCGCTGAGAGCTTTGGCGAAAACACAAACATCGAGGGCAGCGTTGTTCGCGGCTTTGTCGTTGGCATCGAGGGTGATGCCGTCGTAATCGATGTAGGCCTGAAATCTGAAGGCCGTGTCCCGATGAAGGAGTTGACCTCCCCGGGCCAGGAACCCGACATCAATGTCGGTGACGAAATTGAAGTTTATGTTGAGCGCATGGAAGACCGTAATGGTCAGGCCGTCCTCAGCCGCGACAAGGCTCGCCGTGAGGAGGCCTGGGGTCTGCTCGAGACGTCGTTTGAAAAGCAGGAACGTGTTACCGGCATCATCTTTGGCAAGGTCAAAGGTGGCTTTACCGTTGACCTGTCAGGTGCGACAGCATTTCTGCCCGGCAGCCAGGTCGATATCCGCCCAGTTCGGGACCTTGGCCCACTGATGGGAACACCGCAGCCCTTCCAGATTCTGAAAATCGACCGCCGTCGTGGCAATATTGTTGTATCACGCCGCGCCGTTCTGGAAGAGTCCCGGGCAGAAGCACGTTCGGAGCTTGTATCCAATCTTCAGGAAGGTCAGGTACTCCAGGGTGTCGTCAAGAACATCACCGATTACGGTGCGTTTGTCGACCTCGGTGGTGTTGATGGTCTGCTTCACGTTACAGACATCGCATGGCAGCGTATCAGCCATCCATCAGAAGCATTGCAGATTGGCGAAACCGTTGAAGTGCAGGTCATTCGCTTTAATGCTGAAACGCAGCGTATCTCGCTTGGCATGAAGCAGCTTCTGTCAGACCCATGGGAAAATGTCGAAGGCAAATTCCCGATTGGCGCGAAGATGGAAGGTCGTGTGACCAACATCACTGATTATGGTGCGTTCGTCGAGCTGGAAGCCGGTGTGGAAGGACTCGTCCATGTCTCCGAGATGAGCTGGACAAAGAAAAATGTCCACCCCGGAAAGATCGTATCCACCAGCCAGCAGGTTGAGGTTATGGTTCTTGATGTCGATCTCTCGAAGCGCCGCATTTCGCTTGGTCTCAAGCAATGTGCTGGCAACCCTTGGGAAGATTACAGCAGCGCCAACCCAGCCGGCACCGAGATTGAAGGTGAAATTCGCAATATCACTGAATTTGGCCTGTTTGTCGGCCTCACCGAAGAAATCGATGGTCTGGTGCATCTGTCCGACATCAGTTGGGAAGTCACTGGTGAAGCCGCCCTTGAGGGATATTCGAAGGGTGACATGGTCAAGGCCAAGGTTCTTGATGTGGATATCGAGAAGGAGCGGATTTCGCTTGGCATCAAGCAGCTGACCGAGGACCCCTTTGCTGGGCAGGCTGACGCCTACCGCAAGGGCGAGACTGTCACCTGTACAGTTACCGCTGTGTCCGACAATGGTCTTGATGTCAGCGTTGGCGATGCGATGACTGGCTTCATCCGCCGTGCCGACCTCAGCCGTGAGCGTGCCGAACAGCGCGCCGACAGATTCGCCGTCGGTGAAAAAGTTGATGCGACCGTGACCAACGTCGACAAGAAGACACGCAAACTGACCCTGTCGATCAAAGCCCGTGAGACAGCTGAAGAGAAGCAGGCGATGGCCGATTACGGCTCATCAGACAGTGGCGCAAGCCTCGGTGACATCCTGGGCGCCGCGCTGGCAAAGCGTGACACAGACGACGACAAATAGAATCGTCAAAACCAAAAATCGCCGGCACCATCATCCTGGTGCCGGCTTTTTTGTGCCTAAATTTGTGCATATTCTCATCTGAGAGCCAGTAAATTGTTCAAAATGTTGAATTTATGGTCAATTAAGTTGACCATGTAGTCAGCACAGGGCATCCTTTGCCTAGTTTGATTGATTTGTTTTGGCAACGGAGTGGGTACGTTGACACGTTCAGAACTTATAGCGAAGTTAGCGGCGAAGAACCCAGCGCTGTATCATCGCGACCTGGAGCGACTTGTCGCCACAATCCTTGATGAAATTGGCGGCGCGCTCGAGCGTGGTGACCGCGTTGAGTTGCGCGGGTTTGGAGCCTTTTCGGTGCGCCACCGCAAGGCGAGAACAGGGCGCAACCCACGAACGGGAACAAGTGTACAAGTTACTGAAAAGAAAGTACCTTTTTTCAAAATGGGAAAAGGTATGCGCGAGCGTCTTAACCGCTAAAACGGACAAAACACATGCGCTTCATTGGCCGGTTTCTCTGGCTTGTCATCACCGTGGTGACGGTGATCATCAGCATGGCATTCGCCGCTTCCAACGATAGCGAAGTCACCCTTCATCTATGGCCCTTCGAAACCGGATTGAGCCTGCCGGTATGGCTGGCCGTTCTGGGCGCATTGGGAGCGGGAATCGTGACCGGTGGATTGATTGTCTGGCTTTCAACCATTGCGATTCGCACCAGAAACTGGCACATGCAGAAGAAATTGAAAAAAATGGAAAAACGGATGAATGACGCCGAGGTGCGACTTGCCGACGCCGAAACACAGTCCAGCAATGACTCCGTCTTGATCTCGGCAAAGAAATAGACGCCCCCGTTTGGAGAGCCACGCACATGACCCGAACCGATGTCAAAATCTGCGGCATTGCTTCACCTTCCGACTATGACGTCTGCGCAGAAGCCGGGGCGGCCTTTGTGGGCATGGTTTTCTATGCCAGGTCGCCACGCCACCTTTCCTTTGAACAGGCGGCGCTTATCAGCCAGCATGCGCAGAAGCGGCCGCATCCGGGCCCAAAGCGCATTGCCCTGACGGTCAATATGGATGAGGCGGAAATGACAAGCATGATCGGCATTGCTGACCCGGACATCCTGCAACTACATGGTGATGAAACGCCCATGCAGGCTGAAAAACTGAGGGCGCGCCATGGGCTGCCCATCATCAAGGCAATCCGCGTCGCCTCCGCAGATGATCTAATTGTCTGCGGAGAGTGGGACGGCGTTGCCGATTGGCTTCTATTCGATGCGAAGGGTGATCCAGGTGGTTTGCCCGGCGGCACTGGTCACATATTTGACTGGACACTTCTCGCCAACCACGCAGGCAAGACAAAATGGATGTTGGCGGGCGGTCTCTCGGCTGAAAATGTTGGGCGGGCCATCGCCACGACGAATGCCAAAGCCGTTGATGTGTCGTCCGGCGTTGAGTCCACACCGGGCAAAAAAGACCCGCGACTTATTCACGCCTTTGTTTCTGCTGCCCAAATAGGTTAGAACATGGTTTGATTTTGGCTATATCACACTTCCACCAGGGCAGGGTTTAAAACACCGCTGAACAGACAGAATGACAGACACAATCATAAATTCCTTTGTAAACCAGCCAGACGAGGCCGGCAGGTTCGGCATTCACGGTGGTCGCTTCGTGGCCGAAACGCTGATGCCCCTGATTCTTGATGTTGAAAAATCCTATAAATCCGCCTGCAGCGACGCCGGTTTTACACGTGAGCTTGCCTATTATCAGAAACATTATGTGGGGCGGCCAAGCCCCCTGTATTTTGCCGAGCGATTGACCGCTCATTTTGGTGGGGCAAAACTATACCTCAAACGCGATGAGCTGAACCATACTGGCGCGCATAAAATCAACAATGTGCTGGGGCAGGCTCTGCTGGCAAAGCGGATGGGAAAAACCAAAATCATCGCTGAAACAGGCGCTGGTCAGCATGGTGTCGCGACAGCCACCGCCTGCGCACTGTTCGATATGGAGTGTGAGGTTTTCATGGGTGAAGAGGATGTTCGGCGCCAGAAGCCGAATGTTGACCGCATGCGCCTGCTCGGAGCAAAAGTCCACCCCGTAACATCGGGAACTGGCACGCTCAAGGACGCGATGAATGAAGCGCTTCGCTTCTGGGTGGCGAATGCCGAAACACATTTTTACATCATTGGCACCGTTGCCGGTCCACACCCCTATCCGCAAATGGTGCGTGATTTCCAATCGGTGATCGGGAAAGAGGCAAAGGAGCAATTGATGGAGGCTGAGGGTCGCCTTCCCGACGCCATCATTGCCTGCATTGGTGGCGGCTCGAATGCCATGGGGCTGTTTCACCCCTTTCTTGACGATGAGTCGGTCAGAATCTATGGCGTTGAAGCTGCCGGCAAGGGTATCCCGTCCGGCCTGCATGCTGCATCACTAACCGGCGGAACACCCGGCGTTCTGCATGGCAACCGCACCTATCTGCTGCAGGATGATGACGGCCAGATCATTGATGCCCATTCAATTTCTGCCGGTCTTGATTATCCGGGGATTGGGCCGGAACATTCTTGGCTGCATGATATGGGGCGGGTCAACTATGTGAGCGCAACAGATGAGGAAGCGCTTGTTGCCTTCCAGCTATGCTCACGTCTTGAAGGCATCATCCCGGCGCTTGAACCATCGCACGCACTGGCATTCACCGGGACAATCATCGGTGAAATGAACCGGGACGACATTGTCATTCTGAATATGTGCGGCCGCGGCGACAAAGATCTGGGCGCGGTGCTACCGATGCTGGACGAACGCGGCCTGCTGTAGAACACCACATCCTCTATCAGAGATATCTCAACGAGAAAGACTATAAAATGGGACGAATTGAAACGGCATTTGCCAGAGCAAATGAACAGGGGCGCGGAACACTTGGCGTCTTTGTCACGGCAGGCGATCCCGATCTGGAAACCTCTGGAAGAATTCTGGATGCTGTTGTCGCCGGTGGTGCCGATATCATCGAATTTGGCATGCCTTTTTCTGACCCGATGGCCGATGGACCTGCGATTCAGGCGTCATCCCTGCGGGCGCTGAGGGGCGGCATGACCCTCGAAAAGACGCTGGCCATGGCGAAGGCATTTCGAGAACGCCACGCTGAGACACCGCTGATCCTGATGGGATATTACAATCCGATCTATATTTATGGCGCGCAGAAGTTTCTCGACGAGGCAGCTGCGATCGGTGTGGATGGTTTGATCATTGTCGATCTGCCACCAGAAGAGGACGAGGAACTCTGCCTGCCGGCAAAACGGGCGGGTCTCAGCTTCATCCGCCTTGTTACGCCAACCAGCGATGAAGCACGGTTGCCTGAGGTTTTGGCCGAGGCCAGCGGCTTCGTCTATTATGTGTCCATTACCGGGATCACTGGAACAAAAAGCGCTGCCGGCGCATCAATCGCTGACGCCTATAAGCGGATCAAATCGGTGACAAACCTGCCCGTGGTTACTGGTTTTGGCATTCGCACACCTGAAGCTGCGGGCGAAGCCGCAACTTTGAGTGACGGCGCTGTTGTCGGCTCGGCGGTTGTTGATATCATTGCCAACAATCTGTCAGATGACGGCAGCACACATGATGAGATTGTGCAAAAAATCGCCGCATTTGTCGGCGACCTTGCAAAAGGTGTTGCCGCCAGCCAGCGGTAGGGAAACAGGAGACGCAGCATGAACTGGATTACCAATTCCGTTTTGCCGAAAATCAAGGCATGGGTCCAATCCGAAGATGTGCCCGACAATCTGTGGGTAAAATGCAGAAGCTGCGGACAGATGATTTTTCATCGGGAATTCGAGGAAGCTAACAATTGCTGTGCTACCTGCGGCAATCACGCGCCGCTATCACCAGCAAACCGCTTTCGCATGACGTTTGACGAAGGAAATTATGAGCTTGTTGAGCTGGACTCGATCAATGAGGACCCGCTGAAATTCAAAGATACCCGTCGTTACTCTGATCGGCTGCGCGACACCCGCGCAAAGACCGGCCTTGCAGATGCCATTTCGGTAGCGCATGGCACAATCGGGGGTAAGCCCGCGGTGATGGCGGCCTTTGACTTCAGATTCATGGGCGGGTCAATGGGACGGTTGGTTGGCAATGGCATCATCGCTGCCGCAAATGAGGCTGTTGCCCGTAATGCCGCATTGATCACGGTGCCATCCAGCGGTGGCGCCCGCATGCAGGAAGGCGTTCTCTCGCTGATGCAGCTACCACGGACCATTCTTGCAGTGGACAAGGTTCGTGATGCCAATCTGCCGCATATCGTCCTGCTGGCACACCCAACCACAGGCGGCGTGACCGCGTCATTTGCCATGCTTGGCGATCTACAGCTGGCTGAACCTGGTGCAATCATTGGATTTGCCGGGCGGCGGGTCATTGAGGAAACCGTTCGTGAAAAGCTGCCTGATGATTTTCAGACGGCGGAATATCTGCAAGATCATGGCATGGTAGACAGTGTTGTCGCGCGCAGCGAGCAGCATGCGTTCCTTGCCCGTGTTCTGGGCTTTCTGATGGAGAGGAAGCCGGCCGCAAGGGTCGCCTGAAAAGGCACAAATGGACATGGGTTCAGATGAACAGAGACCGGGCGCACGCAGTCGTGATGAACGCCGGGCGGCAGCGGCGCTTGATCGTCTTGCAGCCCTTCACCCCAAACTGATTGACCTTGGTCTTGAGCGCACCTTTCAGCTGCTCACCAAGCTGGGCAATCCGCATCATGATCTGCCGCCAGCTGTGCATGTTGCCGGCACCAATGGCAAAGGCTCGGTAATTGCGCTGATGCGGGCTATGGCGGAAGCTGCCGGCTTGCGCGTGCATGTCTATTCATCACCGCATCTGTGTCGTTTCAACGAACGGATTCGCCTTGCTGGAACCCTGATCGGCGATGGTTCACTTGCTGATTTGCTGGAAGAGGTGGAGCAGGCCAATGGCGACACACCCGTGACTTTTTTTGAGGTCACAACTGCGGCAGCAATGCTGGCATTTGCTCGTGAACCGGCTGATCTGCTGTTGCTTGAAACGGGTCTTGGTGGGACTCTGGATTCCACCAATGTGCTGGATGCGCCTCTGGCAACGGTGATCACCCCCATTGCCCGCGACCATGAGCATTTTCTGGGCAATGACATAGGTGAAATCGCTCGGCAGAAGGCCGGGATCATGCGGTCTGGCAGCCCCTGTTTCGTCAGCCATCAACAGGCATCTGCCGCCTCGGCCATTTCAGACCATGCGGCCAGCATTGGAACTTCACTGATTATGGCTGGAGTCGATTTCGATTGGCAGGATTTGCCCGACGGGCGAATTTGTCTGACACGGGATGGACAGACCATTCCGCTCCCAAAGCCGGGCTTGTATGGAAGGCATCAACGCGATAACGCTGCCCTTGCCGCGACGGTCATGCTGCATTGCCTCGGACAAGATAGAGCCAGGCAGATGATTGCTGGAATAGCCTCTGCCAACTGGCCCGGCCGAATTCAACGCCTTGACGAGGGGGAGCTGACCGCCCTCGCGCCAGATTGTGAGATCTGGCTTGATGGCGCGCATAATGCACATGGTGCACAGGCACTGGCGGCGGCGCTGCCGCATCTTGTCCCTGGCTGCTGGCATGTCATCTGTGGCGCATTGAACACGCGGGATCCTCGCGAATTCCTGGCACCACTGGCATCGCTTGCGCAGAACGTCACCTGTCTTGCCATTCCCGGACAGGATGCGAGCCTGAGTGCGAATGAACTCTGCAGCGCAGCGCAGGACATTGGACTTGAAGCACAAAGTGCAGCATCATTGCAAGCCGCCCTCACCAAGGCTCAAAACGACGCCCACACCCCAGCGCCTGCAACACCCATTATCATTTGCGGATCACTCTATCTTGCCGGGCTTGTTCTAAGCGCAAACAAAACGCCGCCAGTCTGAAAATGGCGGCGTTGCTTATTCATCAGCGCATCGGGTGAGCCCCATGATCAGGCAATTGACTGATTGATCCAGCTTTCAAGTTGGGATTTGGGCAGTGCGCCAACCTTCTCGGCAATTACCTCGCCACCCTTGAAGATAAGCAGCGTCGGGATGCCGCGCACATTATATTGCTGTGGTGTCATTGGGTTTTCGTCAATGTTCAGTTTGACGATCGAAATGGCATCACCCCTGGCTTCGGAGATTTCTTCAAGAGCAGGGCCGATGGCCTTGCAGGGGCCACACCATTCTGCCCAGAAATCGACCAGAACCGGCGTGTCTGATTGCAACACATGCGCTGAAAATTCACTATCTGTCGTCTTTGTTGTAGCCATAGGCTTAAAATCCCCTTGCAGATGTCTCGGGTGGCTTGCGCCAGCAGGAGGTCATCCTGCTGCATCATTGCCGTTTAGGCAAGGCCACATCACCTGACATATAGGTAGTTTTCACGAAAAATCACCAAACTCAGCCAGTGCAGCGGCACACATTTCCCGGGTAACTTCCTGGGTGCTGGCATCCTCGGTCCATATAAGCCATCCCTCGATCCGGTGAGTCGGGTAAATTTGCTGCAAAAGCGCCCCGTATAGCGCCATCTGCCGTTGATAGGTCACTGGCGGTGGACCGGATGGTCGTTGGCCAGTCTTGAAATCTGCGAACAGAACCGATGTCGCATCTATATGCAGCCTGTCAATCTGCCCCGCAACACCGACGCCTGAGACAACACCATTCACCGGAATTTCAGCCAGTGCATCAGATGCAAACAGACGACCCAACGCTGGTTGGCCAAGAACCATCTTCACCTCCTGAAAGACCCGCGCCGCGTCCTTCTCACTCATATCCCTCTGTGATCTGATAATTTTGTCAGCGGCGTGATCGCGCAC
>JAYNHH010000039.1:0-6842 GCA_038107835.1 Alphaproteobacteria bacterium | reverse complement strand
CCGCAGCGCGAGTGTCCCATCACTTTCCTCATTCACACCCTCGATGCTTTGCAGGCAGGTACGAAGAATTTCATAGTCACTTTTCTCAAGGGTGCGTGCCCGCGGTTTTGACCAGCCTGCAATCACCAAACCCTCGCGCGCGCGGGTCAGCGCAACATAAAGAAGACGCTTGTCCTCCTGATCGCTATGACGTTTTGCCAAGTCACGTGCTGCGTTGACAAAATCAGGACAAAACGCGCTGCCGGGAGACCAATAAACGAAACCCGTCTCAGCATCGCGAAACAGAGGATCGCTTGGTGTGGTTGCCCGCAGCATATCGGGCAACACAACAACCGGTGCCTCCAACCCCTTCGCACCATGGATCGTCATGACACGAACCGCATCAATTTTCTCATTGTCCAGGTCGCGTTTTATCTCACCGCCGGTCGCCCGGACAGACATCAGGAATTCAGTCAACGATGCGCCACCAGCGTGACCAAAAGTCTGTGCCAGTGCCAAAAAGTGATCAAGCGCCTCATCAACTGACGCGCCAAGCCTTTCCCTGAAGGCCGCGCGCCCACCATCGTTGAGAACGTGACTGAAAAACGCAAAGACAGACATCTGATCGGCAGCGTTGCGCAACAGTTCATACCGGTCTGCAATCTGACCCATCTTGCTTTCAGAACCAGCATGATGCATCAGCGCTGAATGAAGTGATTTTCCGCCACGGTCATGGGCTAGGCCGAACAGTAGTTCCTCATCCATGCCAAACAACGGAGATTTCAGTACCGAGGCCAGTTGCAGGTCATTTTCCGGCAACGTTATGGCATCACCAAGTGCCAGCAAGTCCTGAATTTCTATCTGGTTCTCGAGCCGCATTCTGTCGGCCCCAGCGACCGGAACCCCCGCCCGACGCAATGCTGCCAGAAGCTGCTCGAAATAGCTTCCACGTTTGCGCAGCAGAATCATGATGTCACGTGCCGCCATGAGTCTGTTATCAGACAGCTTGCGGTTGCCGATCCAGCCCTTGATCAAAGCGGCGATCTGGTTTGCAGATTTGGCACTGGCACCAGTCGCCGTAACAATTTCAGATGGAACAAAGGGGCCTGTTGCCGGTGTGGCATCATCTGCCTCGACATAGGGAAGCAATTCAACAAACCCGCCCCGGCGGTCGTCAGTCACCTCATGCGGCGTAAAATCCTCAATGCCGTCAAGTCCATTGATTGCGGCATTGACCAGCTTTAGCACCGGCACACTTGAACGGAAGGAAACGGACAGTGACACCTCCCTGAAGGTCCGCTCCCGCTGCCCGGCCCGCCTGGCAAACTCGGCACGGCTCGCACTCATCACACGTGGATCAGCTCCCTGGAAAGAGTAGATGGATTGCTTGAAATCACCCACTGCAAACAAGGTGCGATCCAGCTCACCCGAAGCGGCATCAGGCTGGTCGTCAAAAAATTCGAGACTGAGCTGGCGCAGCAATTTCCATTGTGACGGGCTGGTATCCTGCGCCTCATCTATCAATAGATGCCTGATGCCATTATCCAACTTCCAGGCAACCCACTGCGCCGCCGAGCTATGATCCATCAAATTATTGGTGATGGTGATCAGATCATCATAATCCAGCAGCCCCCGCGCCCGTTTCAACGCCGCATACTCGCGCTGAAAGGCCATGCCAAAATGATAGAGTGCCATGGTGAGCTCGCGGCAGCGCTGTGCAGCACGTGAAACCATGCAGGGCAGCAAAATCTCCTGGATTTCGCGCTGCACCTCCTCACAACGGGGAAAGGCATCGCGAATATTCTTGTTTGCAAGGCGGCTTTGGGGTTTGCCTTTGGTAAAGAGCGCCTCAACAAGCAGATCAATTTTTTCACAACGGCCTGCGCCATCATTGGCAAGCCAGCCATGCATTTTTGCCGCCCGCTTCTGATGGTTGGCAACCCCTGAAGCCTGCAGCGCGGTGGCGGTGGCAATGAGCGCTTCGTCATCAATGCTGGCAATGGCCTTGCGGATCATTCCACCAGCATGATCAGCATCACCAAGACCCAGCCCATCACGGAAATGCACGGTAAGGCGTTCCCCCAGATCTGCCTCGCCAAGCCGTGTCTCACGTTGCACAAAATTGGCAAGCACCGCCTGCAATTGATCCTCATTGATCTGCTCGGCAAGCAGCATGACGGCATGGGTCATGGCGCTATCCTGCGACCGCATGACATTGGCACGCGCCGCTGCCCGGAGCGTGTCCTGTTCTGTGTCATCAGCAAGACCTGTCCCCGGGGCGATGCCGGCCTCGATCGGGAAGCGGCCAAGAATGGATTGGCAGAAGGAATGCATGGTCTCAACGCGTGGCCCGTGATCATTATCGAGAATCTCGGCAAAGAGACGGCGAGCTCTGGCAATCACCTCCTGCGACGGAGAGGACAATCCCATGCCTGCAAGATCGCTGCGAAGATCAACTGTCGGGATAATGGCCCATTGTGCGAGCCTGCTGGCAATCCGGTTCCGCATTTCGGCCGCCGCCGCACGCGTGTAGGTCACACATAGAATGCCGTCAGCCACAGCGCCTTCCAGAAGCAGGCGCAACACCCTGTCAGTCAATAATTTGGTTTTACCGGTTCCGGCATTTGCCGACACGAAAGCCGATGCCTCCGGATCCGAGGCGAAAGCCTGAGCATCACTTGCTTTCCTTACAATTTCATTCATCACCATCCTCCGCTTGCCACTCCGCAACGCGGGCAAGGTGGCGGTAGGGTGAGAAGGCGGGACGCTGGCTGATGTCAGGCTCACTCGGATAGGGGGTGTTCGGATCATCAAAGAGTCTGACCAGATCAGCAAGGTGGGAGCGGGTGTCGGCTGGTTGCCACTCCTTTGGCAGGACATCTGTGGGGACCGCAATCTTGCCGCGGGCACCAGACAATTGCCAATATTCCATCGACCCAACCTCACCGGCAGAAAGCGACTCAAAGCCCCCCTCTGCAGCGATCAGCGCTTCGATCAGCAATTGTGTCCGGCGGCCCGCCGCAACCTTGGCAGCCGATGGCGCACTTCCGGTTTTATAGTCGATAACATGCCAAGCCCCTGTTTCATCCAGGTCGAGACGGTCGGCGCGCGCCGTGAATGTTACCGGCCCCTCCGGGCCGTCAATGGCTATCTCACCCTTGACTTCGGCGTAACTTTGCCTGATTTTCTGGCGGCGCACCTGTTCCTGCGAAACAAACCACGCAGCAACCGCCATGAAGCGTGGCCACCAGAAAAACTGCACACCGGGATTTTGCCATTGCGGTGTAAAGACATCCTTGCCAATGGCTTCCAACTCAGCCAGTGCAGTATCCGGCAGCAAGCCTGACGGATACCGGTCAATGAAAATCGCAAGCGCATCATGAACCAGATTGCCACGGAGGGCGGCATCAGGCGGGCGGTCAAGGTCATCCAGCTGCCGCAACTTCAGTATCTTCCTTGCGTAGATGCTGTAGGGGTCGGCAATCCAGCTATCCACCTCGGTTGCAGAAAATTTGCGTGGCCGGGCTGCCAGAGGTGGCGCAGGACCGGGTCTGCCAACAGGCCTGACCTCAGGCGTTGGTGTCAACTGTGCAAGCCAGGATAATGACGCATGCCCCCGATCAAGCGCGGAGTTCATCCCAAGCGATGTCAGAACAGCGTCAAGGCGCTGTAGCCATCGGCTCGGTGTTGTTGCTGTTCCAGCCTGACGCAGGGAGCGGGTGACAATGACTTCCGGTGCGCAGATCGCCATGAAAACATCATGCGCACTCAGACCCGTCCGCCAATTGCGCGCAGGCAGATCAATAGACCGGCGCATTTCAGCATTCATCCAGGGGTCCGCTTCTGGTTTTGGCGGCCAGTTGCCCTCGTTGAAACCACCAAGGATGAGACGGTCTGCGCTTTGCATACGAGCTTCCACCGGACCTAGGACAGCAAGGCGGGGATGAAGGGGCCACCGGCGCCTGACCGGCTTTTCAGCAAATAGCTGGCTGAGAATCTGGGGAAATTCAGCTGGATTGATCCCAATGTCCGTTGTCTGTTCAGCCAGATCACGCATGACCTCCGCTGCCGTCTCTCCATCAAAATCCCGCCATAGATGAAGCGCGCCATCATCAGCATCACAGGTGCCGTCCACCAGCATTTCCCGGGCTGCCAGCCGCTCACCAGCTGTTGCAAGAGCTGACGCCAGCCCGGCCAGTGACGGTACACCATTTTTCCAGATATCCGTTAAAACCTGCAACGGTGCGCACACGTGGTCACGCACGAACGCCGCAAGATCCGGCCTCTCCTCAAGGCGCTCAATCAGGCCAGCAAGTCCCGGCGCTGGACGATGCCCGCGCAGGGCCACAAGCTCCACGGAGCGCAGAAGAGATCGAAAATCGGCAAGATCCATTCCACCGGCAGCAAGCGGATGTTTGAGAAGTGAAAGAAGTGGAACAGGTGCAAAATCCGCAGCCACCGCATTGGCCAGAAGCTGTAAAAAGACCCCAGCGCCACATTGTGAAAGTGGTGTCCCAGCCGAATCATCGACATGAATGTTCCAGCGGCGCAGAGCGACAATGACCGCCTCAGCCAAAGCTCGGTCAGGTGTTACAAGCGCTGCTGTCTTTCCTGGGGTCTCGAGCGTTTCCCGCAGACAAAGGGCAATCAGATCAGCTTCACTGTTCATATCCTTGCAGGCAACCACCTGCAGGCCGCGTAGAGATTCTGCGCTGATATCGGGACGGTCTGCAGGTAACTGCCGCCATTTTGTCGTCAGCGCTGCCGGAGCAAAAACCTCGCGCATGACTTCACCGCGGGCTGCGCACAGCTGGTCACTGGCAGCTGGCAATGGCCATGTCTGAACCTGATCAGGTGCCATTTCCAAATATGACATAAGCTGCGCAAGCTGGTGCTGTGGATGACCAGTATCAGTCTCGATCTCTGGCCAATGTGCCGTGGCCCCCCTGTCGAGTCCGGGTAAGATAACGTAACCACGTGGCAGCGCCGCGACACAGGCAATCAATTCCCGCGTGGCAGCAAAGGTACCAGTCGAACCGGCAATGATGACAATCCCCTCAGGCGGGGATTGCTGCCACGCCTTGAGCCGGGCGCGGGCAAGCATTTCACGTCGCGCCACCGGGTCCATAACCCCCTCTGCTGCGAGGATATCCGGCCAGCGGTCAATCAGAATATTCAGCAGTTTCAGGATATCCTGCCAATGCCGGGAAAATTGCTCGGGCAGAATGTCACGGATTTGTGACAGGTCGGCACCAACCATATCAACCTGATCCAGAAGGTCGGCAAGGGATTGTGCCAGCATCATGGCCTGCCCAAAAGTCGGAAACTGTCCTCCCAGTGGAAAGCTCTCCAACAGGCGCGCCAACAGCATCTGGCGGCGCAGGGGATTGATTGCCGGTGGAAACAGATCTGTCCCAGCCACCAGAAATTCCGGCTCATGCAATATCGGATCAAGCAATGCAGGGTCATCCTCATCGACATCACCGATGGGCAGCATGCGTGGCAAGAGCATGGCCTTGTCACCATTAACCTCAAGAAAGGCCAGCCGCAGTGACCTTGCGGCACGGCGCGATGGTACGAGAATCAGCGCGCGCGCAAGCTCGGCCTGGTCATCATCGACCAGCACATTGATGCCGTGGACAAGCGCAGTGGCAAACGAAACTCCTGCCGGGATGGTAAAAACTGCTCGTTTTTTGGAAGGAGGGCCGATGGTCATGACCCGTATTATAAAAGCAAAGCCACGTGAAGGCGAGATCAATCCCGCCGAGATTTGGACAGCGACACCGCCATTTAGTCTGGCAAAATCCCCTTGAGGCGTTTTTGCCAGGCTGCGTCACCACTTAATGTGACTTCTCGATCACCATTTGTACCCGGATCATAGTCAATCTCAATTGTAAGCGCGTGATCGGGCAGATACCCTGCCAATCTTTCTGGCCACTCAATCAGACAGACGGCCTCAACAAACGCGTCCTCAATCCCAAGTTCAAACACATCACCAGGTTCGGCAAGACGATACAGATCGAAATGCAAAAGGGAACCATTGTCATCACTTTCATAGGCTTGAACCAATGTGAAAGTTGGGCTGGGAATGTCGGTCTCATCTGGACACACCTGCTGAATGATGGCACGTGCCAGTTCTGATTTGCCGGCACCAAGCGCTCCTTGCAAGGCCAGCACATCACCAACCATCAGCTGTTTGGCCAAAAAAAGACCCAGCCGCTTCGTGGCGGCCAGGTCAGTAAGTGTCAGCGTGGCGATCTTCATTGCAGCCTAGTAACGATATTGCTCGCTTTTGAATGGCCCCTGCTGGCTCACACCAATGTAGTCAGCCTGATCCGGGCGAAGCTCGCTGAGTGCTGCCCCCACTTTTGCCAGATGCAGGGCAGCGACTTTCTCATCAAGATGCCGCGGCAGGGTATAAACCTGATTTTCGTATTTGCCGCTCTCGTTCCAGAGTTCCATCTGGGCCAACACCTGATTGGTGAAGGAGGCAGACATGACAAATGACGGGTGGCCAGTGGCACATCCCAGATTGACCAGCCGCCCCTTGGCGAGAAGGATCATCTTCTTGCCATCTGGAAATTCAACCTCGTCAACCTGTGGCTTGACCTCCGACCATTTCATGTTGTTCAGCTCGGCAACCTGAATTTCATTGTCGAAGTGACCGATGTTGCAAACGATGGCTCGGTCTTTCATGTCCCGCATGTGGTCAATCGTAATCACATCACGGTTGCCCGTGGCGGTAACGAAAATATCGGCCTTCGGCGCGGCCTGTTCCATGGTAACCACTTCATAGCCTTCCATCGCAGCCTGAAGGGCACAGATGGGATCAACCTCGGTGACCATGACCCGGGCGCCACCCT
>JAYNHH010000038.1:0-19844 GCA_038107835.1 Alphaproteobacteria bacterium | reverse complement strand
ACCGTGGGTGCCGGCGTCGTCGCATCAGTCGTAAAATAAGAAATAGGTAAAAGAGGGGCGGTTTTCGCCCCTCTTTCTTGGTTATCAATAGAGGTAAGCAGATATGGAAACCCAAAATATCAGAATCCGGCTGAAGGCATTTGACCACCGCATTCTCGATCAGTCGACGAACGAGATTGTCAACACTGCCAAGCGCACCGGAGCAGAAGTTCGGGGTCCAATCCCGCTGCCGACCAATTTGCGCCGGATGACGGTGCTGCGTTCGCCGCATATCGACAAGAAAAGCCGCGAGCAGTTTGAAATGCGGACGCATAAGCGTCTGCTTGATATTGTTGATCCGACACCGCAAACGGTTGACGCGCTGATGAAGCTCGATCTGGCCGCCGGTGTTGATGTTGAGATTAAGCTCTAGGGAAGGGGCAGGGTTATGCGAAGCGGCATTATCGCTCGTAAACTGGGAATGACCCGGGTTTTCAACGACAACGGCCATCACGTGCCGGTGACTGTGTTGAAGCTCGACGATGTTCAGGTCGTTGCCGTGCGTGGCATGGAAAAAGATGGGTATGCGGCTGTCCAGCTTGGCGCTGGTGCTGCCAAGGCTAAGAACACGTCAAAGCCGATGCGGGGTCATTTCGCCAAGGCGAATGTTCTGCCGAAGTCAAAGCTGGCAGAATTCCGCGTCTCTGAGGATGCGGTTCTGGAGGTTGGCGCGACACTCGCGCCAAGCCATTTTGTTGTTGGCCAGAAGGTCGATTGCGTTGGCACCACCCAGGGTAAGGGTTTTGCCGGTGCAATGAAGCGGCATAATTTTGGCGGTCTGCGGGCATCGCATGGTGTGTCAGTCTCACACCGCTCGCATGGCTCGACCGGCCAGTGTCAGGATCCCGGGAAGGTGTTCAAGGGTAAGAAGATGGCCGGCCAAATGGGCGCTGTTAGAAACACCACGCAGAACCTTGAGGTTGTCGCAGTTGATGACGCGGAGGGGATTGTTCTCATCCATGGGGCCGTTTCCGGGCCAAAAAACGGCTGGGTACTGATCAGCGACGCGGTAAAGGCAGCGATGCCTGAGGCGGCTCCGTTCCCCGCAGGTTTGATGGGTGATGCCAGCGAAGAAGACGCTGGTGCGGATGAGGCAGTGGCAGAGGCAGCGGTTGCTGAGGCAGCACCTGTTGAGGAGGCCGCGCCGGCTGAGGACAAAGCGCCTGCAGATGACGCCGATCAGGCTGACGCGGATAAGGAATAGAGCGATGAAGGTAAAGGTTACAACGCTTGATAACAAAGCCGCTGGCGATATCACGCTCGCTGATGACGTGTTTGCCGTTCCAGCCCGTGGTGACATTGTCGCGCGTGTTGTCAAATGGCAGTTGGCAAAGCGCCGTGCTGGCACCCACAAGGTCAAGAGCCGGTCTGAGGTGTCCCGGACAACAGCAAAGATGTTCCGCCAGAAAGGCACAGGCCGTGCCCGCCATGGTGCGGCATCGGTTGTCCAGTTTCGCGGTGGTGGCGTCGTTCATGGACCGGTGGTTCGTGATCATGGCCATGCGCTTCCGAAGAAAGTGCGCGCACTTGGTTTGAAATCGGCAATGTCATCCAAGGCAGCTGAAGGCAAGCTGATCATCATTGACAAGCTGAGCACCGCTGGCAAGGACGCTGCCAAGACCGCAGCCCTGAAGGCGAAGCTGGCGAAACTGGGCGCTGAAAACGCGCTGTTCATTGGCGGTGCCGAGCTTGATGAGGGATTTGTCAAGGCTGCCAGCAACCTGCCTTTCGTCGATGTGTTGCCGCAGCAGGGCATCAATGTTTATGACATATTGCGTCGTGACGTTCTGGTTCTTTCCAGGGATGCAGCGACCCATCTTGAGGAGCGCCTGAAATGAGCATCCGTGCACGTAAAGCAGGCAATGTGACGATCAGCAAGGCTGCTGCCTATGACACCATCCTGCGTCCGATCATCACCGAGAAGGCGACAATGGCTAACGAAAATGGCCAGGTGACTTTTGCGGTGCCGGTTACTGCAACCAAGCCAGAGATCAAGGCAGCTGTTGAGATGCTGTTCGATGTCGAGGTGAAGGCGGTCAACACCATCCTTCTCAAGGGCAAGACAAAAATGTGGAAAGGCCGCCCCGGGCGCCGCTCCGACATGAAGAAGGCCATGGTGACATTGGTCGAGGGTCACACAATTGACCTGATGGGAGTGTAACAAGATGGCACTTAAGAAATTCAATCCAACAACGCCTGGTCAGCGCAACCTTGTGCTGGTTGACAAGAGCGACCTCTATAAGGGTGGCCCGGTCAAGAAGCTGACCGAGGGTTTGACCAAGACAGGTGGCCGGAACAATTCTGGTCATGTGACGTCCTGGCAGAAGGGTGGCGGTCACAAGCGCCGCTATCGCATGGTTGATTTCAAGCGCACAAAGACCGGCATGGCGGCGACTGTTGAGCGCATTGAATATGATCCAAACCGTACGGCTTTCATCGCGCTGATCACCTATGAAGATGGTGTTCAGTCCTACATTCTCGCCCCGCAGCGTCTTGCTGTCGGTGACAAGGTGATGTCGGGTGTCGGCGCAGATATCAAGCCGGGCAACGCAATGCCGCTGGCGAACATTCCCGTGGGCACTCTTGTCCACAATGTCGAGTTGAAGCCAGGCAAGGGTGGCCAGATGGCGCGCTCAGCTGGCACCTACATCCAGTTGGTTGGCCGTGATCGTGGCTATGCGATCCTGCGCCTGACATCTGGCGAGGTTCGTCTGGTACGCGCGGAATGCATGGCGTCAATCGGTGCCGTTTCCAATCCGGACCAGCAGAATATCAAGATTGGTAAGGCTGGCCGTAACCGCTGGCTTGGCAAGCGCCCGCATGTTCGTGGTGTTGTCATGAACCCGATCGATCACCCGCATGGTGGTGGTGAGGGTCGTACTTCAGGTGGTCGTCATCCGGTGACACCATGGGGTAAGCCGACCAAGGGCAAGCGCACTCGTTCTAACAAGAAGACTGACCGCCTGATCGTGCGGCGTCGCAAGCCATAAGGGTTTTTGATAAGCATGGCACGTTCAGTATGGAAAGGCCCGTTTGTTGATGGGCATCTGTTGAAGAAAGCGGACAGGGTTCGTGAGTCAGGCCGTAATGAGGTGATCAAGACCTGGTCGCGTCGTTCAACCATCCTGCCACAGTTTGTTGGTCTTACTTTCGGTGTTCATAACGGCAACAAGTTCATTCCTGTTTCCGTTTCTGAGGAAATGGTCGGCCATAAGTTTGGTGAATTCTCGCCAACGCGTACCTATTACGGTCACGCTGCCGACAAGAAATCAAAGCGTTAGAGGGGCATTATGGGTAAGCAAGCAAAACCAAGAGCGCTGGCTGATTCTGAGGCCAAGTCGGTATTGCGCAACCTGCGCATCAGCCCACAAAAGCTGAATCTGGTTGCCGCAATGATCCGCGGAATGGACGCCAACAAGGCGATTGCCGCGTTGACATTTTCGCGCCGCCGGGTTGCCGGTGATGTGAAGAAGGCGCTGCAGTCAGCGATTGCCAATGCCGAGAACAATCATTCGCTTGACGTGGATCGGCTGTATGTCAAGGAAGCGCATGTTGGCAAGGCGCTTGTGATGAAGCGTTTCAAGGCCCGCGCGCGCGGCCGTGGCGCTCGCATCTTGAAGCCATTTTCACACCTGACAATCATTGTCGGTGAAAGAGGAGAGCAGTAAATGGGTCAGAAAGTTAAACCAATTGGCCTGCGTGTTGGCATCAACCGCACATGGGACTCGCGTTGGTATGCTGGCCGCAATTACGGCACGCTGCTGCATCAGGACATTCAGCTTCGTACCTATCTTATGGAGCGTTTGAAGCAGGCTGCGATCAGCCGCGTCGTCATTGAGCGTCCCGCTGGTCGTGCCCGTGTGACAATCCATGCCGGTCGCCCCGGTCTGATCATTGGTAAGAAGGGCCAGGACATTGAAAAGCTGCGCGCCGATCTTGCCAAGCGTCTCGGTGGTGATGTCAGCCTGAATATTGTTGAGATCCGCAAGCCGGAGATCGACGCCAAGCTGGTCGCCGAGAACATCGCCCAGCAGCTTGAGCGCCGTGTCGGTTTTCGCCGTGCCATGAAGCGCGCTGTCCAGTCAGCCATGCGGCTCGGCGCCCTTGGTGTCCGGATCAATTGTGCTGGTCGGTTGGGCGGCGCTGAGATCGCCCGGACTGAATGGTACCGTGAAGGCCGTGTGCCGCTGCATACATTGCGCGCCGAGGTTGATTACGGTGAGGCCACCGCCTTTACCACCTACGGTGCCTGCGGCATCAAGGTATGGGTGTTCAAAGGCGAGGTCATGGCCCATGACCCGATGGCCCAGGACAAGCGTCTGGCTGAACAGCAATCTGGCCCTGCGCCGCGCGCCAACGGTTAGGACGAGGGAGACAGATAAATGCTTTCGCCAAAGCGTACAAAATTTCGTAAGGCCCATAAGGGCCGTATCCATGGCATTGCCAAGGGTGGAACGCAGCTTAATTTCGGTGCCTACGGGCTCAAGGCGATAACGCCTGAGCGCGTAACCGCGCGCCAGATTGAAGCCGCCCGCCGGGCAATCACCCGCCACCTGCGCCGTGCAGGTCGGGTCTGGATCCGGATTTTTCCTGATGTGCCGGTATCGTCAAAGCCCGCAGAGGTGCGGATGGGTAAAGGTAAGGGTAACCCGGAATATTGGGTAGCCAAGGTCAAGCCGGGCCGCATCATGTTTGAGATTGATGGTGTTTCGTGGGAACTGGCACAGGAGGCGCTTCGCCTTGCCGCCGCAAAATTGCCACTTGATACCCGTATCGTTCGTCGTCTTGGCGACACTGACTAAGGGAGTTTGGAATAATGGCAACTGTCAAAGCTGAAGAGCTCCGCGCCAAAACAGCCGATGAGCTGAAGACGCAGCTGGTGGGTCTGAAACAGGAGCAGTTCAATCTGCGTTTTCAGACAGCTGGTGGTCAGAATGAAAATCCGGCACGTGCACGGATCGTGCGCCGCGAAATCGCCCGCATCAAGACTGTTCTTGGCCAAAAGGCCAAAACAGCCGATGCAGCAAAGTAAGGGAAGCGAGTTATGCCAAAGCGTACCATGCAGGGCACTGTTGTGAGTGATAAGGCAGACAAGACTGTAACAGTCCGTGTCGAGCGCCGGATCATGCATCCTGTCTACAAGAAGTTTATCACCCGGTCGAAGAAGTTTGCGGCACATGATGCTGAGAACCGCTGTAAGGAAGGTGATTCAGTGCGTATCCGTGAATGCGCGCCCATTTCAAAGTCGAAGACTTATGAAGTGGTTTATGACGATTCAACCAAGGCGTAGGGGAGACTGACATGATCCAAATGCAGTCCAATCTGGAAGTTGCTGATAATTCTGGCGCACGCCGTGTCCAGTGTATCAAGGTTCTTGGCGGTTCTGGCCGCAAGGTTGCCGGCGTCGGTGACGTGATTGTCGTCTCGGTGAAGGAAGCCATTCCCCGCGGCAAGGTGAAGAAAGGTGATGTGCATCGTGCGGTCATCGTTCGCACGGCCAAGGAAATCCGCCGTGCCGATGGCAGTGCCATCCGTTTCGACCGCAACGCTGCCGTGTTGCTGAACAAGCAGGATGAACCGATCGGCACACGTATCTTCGGACCTGTAACCCGCGAGTTGCGCAGCCGTAAGTTCATGAAAATCATTTCACTGGCACCGGAGGTGCTGTAATGGCGCAGAAATTCAAAATCAAGAAAGGCGACCGTGTTGTTGTGACGACCGGTCGTGACAAGGGCAAGACTGGCGAGGTTCTTGAGGTTCTTCGCGCTGTGTCACGGGTACGGGTGCAGGGCTGTAACATGGTCAAGCGTCACACCCGGCCTACACAGACAAGTGCCGGTGGCATCATCAGCAAGGAAGCCCCGCTGCATATTTCAAATGTTGCCCATATTGACCCTGAAAGCGGAAAAGCGACCCGCGTTGGTTTCGAGGTCAAGGACGGTGCAAAGATCCGGATCGCTCGTAGTTCCGGCAAGGCCCTGAGCTAGTCAGGGTAAGGAGAGAAAGCTGAGATGAAGACGCGTTTAGAAGAACATTATCTGACGGCAGTTCGCCCGGCTCTTGTGGAAAAGTTTGGCTATAAAAATGTCATGCAGGTTCCAAAGCTAGAAAAGGTGGTCATCAACATGGGTGTTGGTGAAGCCGTTCGCGATTCCAAGAAAATCGAGAACGCCACCCGTGAACTGGCGGCCATTACTGGCCAGAAGCCCGTCGTGACCCGTGCCAAGAAAGCCAATGCTGCCTTTAAACTTCGTGAAGGCATGGCGATTGGATGCAAGGTCACATTGCGCCGTGAGCAGATGTACGAATTTCTTGATCGTTTGGTGAACATTGCGTTGCCACGTGTCCGCGATTTTCGTGGGTTGAATGGCAAGAGCTTTGACGGCCGTGGCAATTACGCCATGGGCATCAAGGAGCAGATCGTTTTTCCAGAGATCGATTATGATCAGGTCGATGAGGTCCGCGGAATGGACATCATTGTCGTAACCTCCGCACATTCGGATGACGAGGCCCGTGAGTTGCTCACCGGTTTTGAGTTTCCGTTCGTCAAAGCGTAAGGGCAAAGGGGTTTAGTAATGGCTAAGAAAAGTGCCGTTGAAAAGAATAACAAGCGCAAGCGCATCGTTGAGCGCAGAGGCGCCCGCCGCGAAGCGCTGAAGGCGACGATCAAAGACAAGTCGCTGCCGATGGAAGAGCGGTTCCAGGCTGTCATGAAGCTCTCGAAAGAGCCTCGTAACAGCTCGAAGATCCGTATCCGCAACCGGTGCGAGGTGTCAGGTCGTCCACGCGGATATGATCGCAAACTTAGAATGTCACGGATTGCGCTGCGCGATCTGGCCTCGATGGGTCAGGTGCCTGGTGTCGTCAAGTCTAGCTGGTAAGAAGAGGAGAGTTTAAATGTCTATGAGTGATCCTCTCGGCGATATGCTGACACGCATCCGCAACGGCCAGCATGCGCGCAAGACCGTTGTTTCCAGCCCGTCATCACGCTTTCGCACCAATGTGCTGGAGGTGCTGAAGCGCGAAGGCTATATCCGCAACTATTCCAGCGTCGATGTGCGTCCCGGTATCAAGGAACTGCAGATCGAGCTGAAATACCACGAAGGCGAACCCGTGATTTCGGAAATCAAGCGGGTGTCCCGGCCTGGTCGTCGTGTCTATTACGGCATCCGTGACCTGCCGCGCGTCTATAACGGGCTTGGCATTGCCATCCTGTCGACGCCTCGTGGTGTTCTGTCTGACAATGAGGCGCGCACAGCCAAGGTTGGCGGCGAAGTCCTCTGTCACGTATTTTAAGGAGCGATTGGCATGTCTCGTGTCGGAAGCAATGCGATTACCATTCCTGCTGATGTGACGCTGTCACATGAGGGTGGGTCTGTCATCGTAAAGGGTAAGAATGGCGAACTGAGTGCGCCGCTGCACAGCGATGTGTCACTGTCCATCGAGGACAATGTGGCAACATTGAAGCCAGCGCGTGAAACACGTCAGTCAAAGGCGCTGTGGGGAACCATGCGGGCCACAATCAACAACATGGTTGTTGGTGTCTCGACGGGGTTCACGCGCAACCTTCAAATCAACGGTGTTGGTTACCGCGCTGCTATGCAGGGTAACAAGCTGGTGCTGAACCTCGGGTTCAGCCATCCCGTTGAAATGGAAATTCCGGCTGGTTTGAAGGTGGTTGTCGAGAACAACACCACAGTCGTGATCAGCGGTGCCGACAAGCAGTTGCTTGGCCAGTTTGCGTCTGAGGTGCGTGCAAAGCGTCCACCAGAGCCGTTCAAGGGCAAGGGTGTGAAATACGCCGAGGAGCATATCGTCCGCAAAGAAGGCAAGAAGAAGTAGGGTCAGTTCAATGAAAACACCAAGAGAACTTTTCGCGCGGCGCAGAAGCCGTACCAGAGTGGCCCTTCGCAAGACTTCATCGGGTCGTCCACGTCTGTCTGTCCATCGCTCATCGCAGCATATCTATGCACAGGTGATCGACGATGCACAGGGACATACATTGGCCGCGGCCTCAACCTTGGATGCTGGCGTCAAAAAGGCTGTCAAATCCACCAGCAACAGTGCGGCCGCAGCTGAGGTCGGCAAGTTGGTTGCTGAGCGGGCGAAGGCAAATGGTGTCGAAGCCGTTGTGTTTGACCGTGGCGGTTTTATTTTCCATGGCCGTGTGAAAGCACTTGCCGATGCCGCGCGTGAAGCCGGCCTGAAATTCTAGGGAGCACCGATTAATGGCACGCAATAATGACAGGCAGGACCGCAACGCTCAACGTGATGAGCCGGAAATGCTGGAAAAGCTGGTTGGAATCAACCGTGTGGCCAAAGTTGTAAAGGGTGGACGCCGGTTCGGTTTCGCCGCTTTGGTTGTGGTTGGTGACGGCAAGGGCCGTGCAGGCTTCGGTACCGGCAAGGCCCGCGAGGTTCCCGAGGCAATCCGCAAGGCAACCGAAGGCGCAAAGCGCAACATGGTTCGTGTGCCGCTGCGCGATGGCCGCACGCTGCATCATGACATCAAGGGTACCTATGGCGCTGGCCGCGTTCTTCTGCGCGCCGCATCGGCTGGTACCGGTATCATCGCTGGTGGCCCGATGCGCGCCGTTTTCGAGGTGCTTGGCATTCAGGATATCGTTGCCAAATCAATCGGCAGCTCAAACCCGCATAATATGATCAAGGCGACCTTCTCGGCGTTGAACCATATGCAGGCACCCCGTTCAGTTGCGCAGAAGCGCGGCAAGCGCGTTGCAGATGTTCTGGGGAAACGGGCTGAGAAAAGCGGCGAAGATCAAGCCGCTGCGTCCTAACAGGAGAGTTTAAGATGGCTGCCAAACAAACGGTACGCGTAACGCAAACAAGAAGCGCCATTGGCCGGCTGGGCGACCAGCGCCAGACATTGATTGGCCTTGGTCTCAACAAGATCGGCCGCACGCGCGAGTTAGAGGACACTCCCTCGGTTCGTGGCATGATCAATAAGGTCAAGCATCTCGTCCGCGTTGAAGGCGAATAGAGCACAGGAATTGGGGCGGGGCACAACTCCCCGTCGGGAGCAGGATATGAAACTGAACGAAGTCAAAGACAATCCAGGCGCGACCAAGAATCGTAAACGCGTTGGCCGTGGTATTGGCTCAGGTACCGGCAAGACATCAGGCAGTGGTCACAAGGGCCAGAAGGCGCGGTCAGGCGTGTCGATCAACGGCTTTGAGGGTGGCCAGATGCCAATCCACCGCCGCCTGCCAAAGCGTGGCTTTACGAATATTTTCCGCAAGAAATATGTTGAGGTCAATCTTGGTCGCCTGCAGGCAGCCATTGATTCTGGACGGCTGGATGCGGGCAAGCCCGTTGATGCCGCCGCGCTTGTTGGCGCCGGTGTGATCTCCAAGGCGCGTGATGGTGTGCGGATTCTTGCCAAGGGCGAGTTGACGGCAAAGAAGATCGAAATCCACGCTGCAGGCGCGTCAAAGGCGGCTGTTGCCGCGGTTGAGGCCGCAGGTGGCAAGATTGTGACACCGACTGTGGCTGCCGAATAGCGGCCATCGTCAGCGAAACAGGATCAGGGTAAAAGCAGGTAATGGCATCAGCATCAGATCGCATGGCAGCAGGGGCAGGGTTCGGCGCATTGGCGAAGGCCGATGAGCTGAAAAAACGCCTGCTATTCACCCTTGGTGCCCTGATCATTTATCGGCTTGGCACCTATATTCCTCTGCCGGGGATCAATCCGGGCGCTCTAGCGGATGTGTTCTCACAGCAATCAAGTGGCATTCTGGGCATGTTCGACATGTTCTCTGGCGGCGCACTTGGCCGGATGACAATTTTTGCGCTGAACATCATGCCGTATATTACGGCCTCGATCATCATGCAGTTGATGACCGCCATCGTGCCGACACTGGAAGCACTGAAAAAGGACGGTGAGGCCGGCCGCAAGCAGATCAACCAATATACGCGCTATCTGACAGTGCTGTTGGCGACCGTGCAGGGCTATGGCATTGCTGTTGGCCTTGAATCCGCTTCAGGCGTTGTCTCTGATCCGGGCATGTTTTTCCGTGTAACAACTGTGGTGACGCTTGTTGGCGGCACCTTGTTCCTGATGTGGCTTGGTGAACAGATCACCAGCCGGGGTGTTGGTAACGGCATTTCCCTGATCATTTTCTCCGGGATTGTCGCGGAATTGCCAACGGCGCTGGCGGGCACGCTTGAGCTGGGCCGGACAGGTGCGCTGTCTGTCGTGCTGATCCTTGGGCTGTTTGTAATGGCGGCAGCGGTAATCGCCTTTATCGTTTTCATCGAAAGATCGGTCCGCAAGATCGTCGTCCAATATCCAAAGCGCCAGCATGGCAACAAGGTGTTTGGTGGTGATCAGTCATTCCTGCCGTTGAAAATCAATGTTCCGGGCGTGATCCCACCGATTTTTGCCTCATCGCTGCTGTTGATGCCGGTCTCGATCATCAATCTGAGCGGCGGTCAGGATGGGGGCGCTGAATGGCTGGTAACGCTGAATGCGCTGCTTGGCCGTGGCCAGCCCCTATATTTGGCAATCTATATCGGCCTGATCGTTTTCTTTGCCTTTTTCTATACGGCGATTGTTTTCAACCCCGAGGACACTGCGGAAAATCTGCGCAAATATGGGGGCTATATACCTGGCATCCGTCCGGGCAAGACAACGGCTGACTATCTGGACTCGATTCTGACGCGCCTGACAGTACTGGGTGCTGCCTATCTGGCGGCGGTCTGTATCCTGCCGGAGATATTGATCAGTCAATATGCGGTGCCATTCTATTTCGGTGGCACGTCATTGCTGATTGTCGTGACGGTGACGCTTGATACCGTTGGTCAGGTTCAATCTCATCTGCTGGCCCATCAATATGAGGGGCTGGTTAAAAAATCCCGAATTAAAGGACGTGGCCGATGATTCTGATTTTATTTGGTGCCCCAGGGGCTGGAAAAGGTACACAGGCGCTTCGGCTCGTTGAGGAGCGTGGACTGACCCAGCTATCAACTGGTGAAATGTTGCGTGCGGCGATTGCCGCGGGAAGCGAACTTGGTCTGCGTGCAAAGGAAATCATGGATCGTGGCGATCTGGTTTCTGACGATATCATGGTCGGGATGATTGCTGAACGCATGGATGCCCCGGATTGTGCGAATGGCGTTATTCTTGACGGCTTTCCGCGGACGGTTGCGCAGGCACAGGCGCTTGACGAAATGCTGGCTACTCGTGGCACCGGTATCGACCATGTGATTGAGATCAAGGTCGATGAAGCTGCACTGTTTGCACGTATTGAAAATCGTGCTGCCGAAAGTGGTGGTGCAAGAAGTGATGATAATGCTGACACCCTGCGTAAGCGGCTGGCTGTCTATCATGAGAATACAGCACCCCTGCTGCCTTATTACGAGGCGCAGGGTCTGCTTCGCAGTGTTGATGGGATGGCGTCTGTAGAGGATGTCGCCAATCACGTCGCACAGATCGTCGGGTGACGTGAGAGTATACTCACCTATGAAGTTGATAAACTTCGATTTGAAAAAGCGTTGAGGTTGACTGTACAGAGGAAGAGCCTATAATTCGCCGCCTTCTAGAAAATTGAGCGGTGGCGCGATAGGGGCTTGTTCAGGGGAAAACCCCAGACAGTCTTTTTAATAAAGGAGCCAGACTGTGGCACGAATTGCTGGTGTAAACATTCCGACCAAAAAACGGGTCGAGATCGCACTGACCTACATTCATGGTATTGGCACGACAAGTGCCAAATCCATCTGCACAAAGGCCGGTGTTCCTGACGAGCGCCGCGTGGCCGATCTGTCGGAAGACGAGTTGACCAAGCTGCGTGACATCATTGACGCGGATTTTCTGGTTGAGGGTGATCTTCGCCGCCAGACGTCAATGAACATCAAGCGCTATCTGGACCTTGGCTGTCTGCGGGGACTGCGGCATCGTCGTAACCTGCCTGTCCGCGGCCAGCGTACCCATACAAATGCCCGTACCCGCAAAGGCCCTGCAAAAGCCATTGCCGGTAAGAAGAAATAACAGCGAAAGACGAGGAGTCAGAAAATGGCAAAACAACCAAGCCAGGGCCGTGTTCGTCGTCGCGAGCGCAAAAACATCACCAGCGGTGTTGCGCATGTGAATTCGACCTTTAACAACACAATGATCACCATCACTGATGTGCAGGGCAACACAATCGCCTGGGCATCGGCCGGTGGCATGGGTTTCAAGGGGTCGCGCAAATCGACACCATTTGCAGCGCAGATGGCGGCTGAGGACGCAGGTCGGAAAGCGGCAGAGCATGGGATGAAGTCACTTGATGTGCAGGTGCGGGGCCCCGGCTCCGGACGTGAGTCAGCACTTCGCGCCCTGCAGTCAGTCGGGTTCAACGTAACATCAATCCGTGATGTCACACCGATCCCGCACAATGGATGCCGCCCGCGCAAACGTCGTCGCGTCTAACACCGCGTCGCAGACTTTGCTATACACCACCGGCCCTTTCGGGCCGGATCGCTGTTTCAGGAATATCGCTCTTATTTGAAGGGACATCGCCGATGATTGAGAAGAACTGGCTGGATCTGAAAAAGCCTGACGAACTTGAAGTCAAGGTTTCCGAATATAACCCAAGTCAGGCCGTTGTCGCGGTCGGCCCTTTTGAACGCGGTTTTGGTGTGACCATCGGTAACGCATTGCGTCGCGTTCTGCTGTCTTCGCTCCAGGGTTCGGCTATCACAGCGGTTCAGATTCAGGGTGTTGTTCATGAATTCTCATCGATCCCTGGCGTTCGCGAGGATGTCACCGATCTGGTGCTGAATCTCAAAGGCGTTGCCATTCGTCTTGATGATGAGGGGCCGAAGCGGCTGCGCCTGTCAATTGATGGTCCAACAACCGTGACTGCCGGGATGATCACCGAAAGCGCCGGTGTCGAGATCATGAATCCCGACCATGTTCTGTGCCATCTGGATAAGGGCGGCAATCTGTCCATGGAGCTTACCGTGGCGTCTGGAAAGGGCTATGTGCCGGCCAGCGCTCACCGCACCGAGGACTCGCCCATCGGCCTGATCCCGATCGACTCGATTTTCAGCCCTGTCCGGCAGGTTGCCTACAAGGTGGAGAATGCCCGTGTTGGGCAGATCACCGACTATGACAAGCTGTTGCTGACCATCGAGACTGACGGGTCGGTAACACCGGAGGATGCGGTGGCCTATGCCGCACGGATCCTTCAGGAACAGTTGCAAACCTTCATTAACTTTGAAGAGCCGAAGGACCAGAGTCCAGCTGATGAGGCTGAGGACCTGCCATTCAGCCGCAACCTGCTGCGCAAGGTTGATGAGCTTGAGCTGTCAGTACGTTCGGCCAACTGTCTGAAGAATGACAACATCGTCTATATCGGTGATCTGGTTCTCAAGACAGAGTATGAAATGCTGCGCACACCGAATTTCGGCCGCAAGTCACTGAACGAGATCAAGGAAGTGCTGAAAGGCATGAATCTCGAGCTTGGGATGGATATTGCAAACTGGCCGCCAGAGAATGTTGAGGAATTGGCCCGGCGTCTGGACGAACCATTTTAGTCGTCGGAACCGGATTTGGGCCTGCTAGGGGTTAAGGAGAATAACAATGCGTCATCGTACTTCAGGACGGAAGCTGAACCGCACATCACAGCACCGCCAGATGCTGTTCAGAAACATGGCTCAGGCGCTTATCAAGCATGAGCAGATCGTGACAACATTGCCAAAGGCAAAGGAATTGCGCCCTGTTGTTGAGCGGCTGATCACGCTTGGCAAGCGCGGCGATCTGCACGCCCGCCGCATGGCTTTCGCACGCCTGCGGGATGACGCGATGACGAAGAAGCTGTTCGAGGTTCTCGGCCCGCGCTATCAGGAACGCCAGGGCGGTTACACGCGTGTTCTCAAGGCTGGTTTTCGATACGGCGATGCGGCACCGATGGCCGTTATCGAGCTTGTTGACCGCGATGAGGATGCCCGCGGACAGGATTCCGGACCGGTTGTGGGCGCGGACGAGACAGATGTCGAGGAAACCGCAGCCTAAGGCGCGTCTTGCATCGGCAATCAGATGAGAGGGCTGCCGCTGGCAGCCCTTTTTCTTTGCGAAGAGCGTTAAGTTTGGGCGAAGATATGGCCATGAATGAACTTGATTTTGGAATGGCTGATGATGCGGTGCCCTTGGCTGAGAGGCTGCGGCCGCAACGGCTTGCCGATGTTGTCGGTCAGGAGGGGCTGATCGGCCCTGAAGGTCGTTTGCAGCGGATGCTGGATGCCGGCAATCTGTCATCAATCATTCTCTGGGGGCCGCCTGGCACCGGCAAGACGACGATCGCCAGATTGCTTGCTGCCGAGGCGAAGATGGCGTTTGAACCTGTCTCAGCGGTGTTTGACGGGGTGGCTGATCTGCGCAAGGTATTTTCACGTGCCGAGGATCGTCTGCGCTCCGGCCAGCGAACCCTGTTATTCGTTGATGAGGTGCATCGGTTCAACAAGGCCCAGCAGGATGGCCTTCTGCCACGGGTTGAGGATGGCACGGTAACGCTGATTGGCGCCACCACTGAAAACCCGTCCTTTGCTCTCAATGGCGCGCTGTTGTCGCGGGCGCAGGTGCTGGTGATTGAACGCCTCGGCGCACAGGCGCTTGAGGCGCTACTGATGCGGGTTGAGGCTGACCTGGGTACTGCCCTGCCACTTGATGAGGGGGCGCGAACCGCGCTGATTGCGATGGCGGATGGCGATGGCAGATATCTGCTGACCATGGCATCGCTCCTGACTGGCTTGCCGGCGGAGCCTGCGCTGGATACGGCAGCGCTTGCAGAGATTGTTGCAGGCCGGGCCCCGGCCTTTGACCGGGCTGGTGACCAGCATTACAATCTGATGTCGGCGCTGCACAAAACGCTGCGCGCCTCAGATGCTGATGCCGGCCTCTATTGGCTGTCGCGGATACTGGCCGGTGGAGAGGACCCGCATTATATTCTGCGCAGGCTGACACGCTTTGCCTCAGAGGATATAGGCCTTGCCGAACCCGAGGCGGTGCCGCGGGCCCTTGCTGCCTGGCAGGCCTATGAACGGCTTGGCAGCCCCGAGGGCGATCTGGCCATCGCCGGTCTTGTGATCTATCTGGCAACGGCGCCAAAATCAAACGCCTCCTATGCTGCCTTCAAGGCTGCGAGTCGCGAGGCAGCTGCAACCGGATCACTTAGCCCTCCGGCGCATATTTTGAACGCCCCAACGAAATTGATGAAGGACCTTGGTTATGGGGCGAATTATGCCTATGACCATAGTGATCCGGACGGCTTTTCCGGGCAGAACTGTTTTCCCGACGGCATGGAACGCCAGCGCTTCTATCATCCTGTCGAACGGGGCTTTGAACGCGAGCTTGGCAAGCGGCTTGCCTATTGGGACAGGTTGCGGGCAGAAAAACAGGCATCATCGGATGAGGACAGCTAGATGAGCCTTGTGATATATGCAGCCGTGGCTGCTGGCGGTGCGCTTGGGGCGATGCTTCGCTACAGCGTATCGCTGCTGACAGGTGCTGGCTTTTTTGGCATCAATGGCCCCCTTGCCACGCTCAGCGTCAATGTGGTTGGCAGTGGCGTAATGGGGTTGCTCGCCGGTCTGGTCGCGGGTGGTCTGATACTGCCGGAGGCGTGGCGTGCCTTTTTCGCGGTCGGCCTGCTGGGTGCGCTGACCACATTTTCCAGCTTCGCCCTGGATGCTGGCACTCTTGTGCATAAACAGGGGCTTGGTATGGCGATGCTCTATGTCGGACTGTCCCTATGTCTATCCCTTGGCAGCTTTGCACTGTGTTACTGGCTTGTCAGGATGCCGTCATGAGCGACGTGACATCAGAGAACGAGACAGCGCGGAACACCGTGCCGAACTGGTGGCTTGAGACTGTTCCCGAGGATGAGGATGGTACCCGTCTGGACCGTTTTCTGCGGCGACTGATCCCGGGGCTGCCACAGGGTGATGTTGAGCGGATGCTGCGGTCTGGGCTGATCCGTCTTGATGGTGCCAAGACCAAACCCTCTGTCCGCATTGCCGCGGGGCAGGAAGTGCGTCTGCCACCGCATCTGCGCATGGGGGTTGCGCAACGCCCCGGTCCAACGTCGAAGCCGAAAAAGACGCCACGCCGTGACGATAGGCTGGTCAGGCAGTTTGACTCGATGGTCATTGCCGAGGGAATGGATTGGCTGGCGCTGAACAAACCATCCGGGCTGGCGGTACAGGGTGGCACCGGCACCAACACGCATATTGACGGCATGTTGATGGCATTGGCAGATGGCAATGAGGAAGCGCGGTTGCGGCTCGTCCATCGTATCGACAAGGATACGTCAGGCATTTTGCTGCTTGCCAAGAACCGGGCGGCGGCCCGGCGTCTGAGTGACGATTTTCATCACCATCGCATCGCCAAGACCTATCTGGCACTGGTTGTCGGCATTCCAAAGCCGGTTATGCAGATCCGGCACCGGCTGGAAAAACAGGCTGGGCGAGGCGGTGAGAAAATGGTCGTGACACAACAGGGGCAATCCGCCCATACCGAGGCTCTGCGCGTTGACGTGATGGGCCGTAAACTGGCATTGATGGCGCTGCGGCCGCAGACAGGGCGAACGCACCAATTGCGCGTTCACATGGCGCATGAGGGTCACCCGATTGCCGGTGATGGCAAATATGGTGGTGCTGAGGCGCATCCTGGTGGACTTGTCGCAAAGCGTTTGCATCTGCACGCCTGGCGATTGCGGCTTGGTGATGGTGTCCTGATCGAGGCACCTTTGACCGGTCATATGCGAACCAGCCTGCTTGATCTGGGTCTGCAGCTGCCGGTGGGTGATTGGCCCTTTGATGACAGGCAAAAATGATAGGCTCCAGATGTGTTTTGAATGGATGTTGAGCATGCCGGATTTTGGTACGGGCGGGAGACAATGAAAAAACGGTTCTACAGGAATGTTACAACAGAGGCTGACAGCGCTGGCCATCGCGTGCTGCTGGACGGGCGGGCGGTTCGCTCGCCGGCGAAACGCGAATGCAGCCTGCCAAGTGAACATCTGGCGAGCGCCATTGCCACCGAATGGGACTCGCAGCAGGATGAAATTGATCCGGCGACGATGCCGCTGTTCAGCCTTGCGGTAACCGTGATCGACAGGGTCACGCCACAGCGTGCCGATCTGGTGGCCGAGATGATCGCCTATGGAGGCAATGACCTGCTGTGTTACCGCGCAGACGACGATGAGCTCGCGGGCAGACAGGCAAGCCAGTGGCAGCCATGGCTTGAGTGGTCGGATAATATCCTTGGGGCACCGCTGGAGGTGGCGTCAGGGATCATGCCGGTGACACAGCCCGCCACCTCTCTGGCCCGGTTTGACGCGGTCCTTGGCCAACATGATGACTGGGAGTTGGGAGTGCTGCATCGGGCGGTTGCGCTGGGTGGCTCGCTTGTCCTCGGTCTGGCGTTCCTGCGCGGTGAGATCGACCACAGGAAACTGTTTGAAACGGCCTTCCTTGATGAGCTGTGGCAGGTGGAGAGATGGGGAAGCGACTTCGAGGCTGAGGACAGGCGTGGCTTTATTCAGGGCGAATTGGATGATGTTGCCAGATTTTTGAGCCTGCTGGGCGCAGTGCGCTAATGGTTGCGCAGCCGCCATTGGGTGCCGCTGTGATGACGCGCCTTTCGCGCCTCGACAAGGGCGATTTTGGTCCGCATGCCGTGGTCGTGGCGGATGAGTTGCAGGCGGCGGCGCGGGCTGGCCTGCCGGTGGCCTGTATCGTTCTGGCGCAAACGCTTGTTGATGTGATTGCGAATGAACAGGCTGGGCCTGCTGGTTATCTTGATGGGATGGCCTTTGCCTATGCTGGCAACAAGGCGGCGCTGTCCTGGCTGCGGGGGCGGCGCAATCTTCTGCTGCATCATGAGGGGCCGAGCGATGGTCTGATGGGCGAGGCGCCAGCTGCTGACTGGCTGATGAGAGATGCGGAAAAGGCGATCACCACGCTGCTGGACTATCTGGAAGATCTGGATGTATCCAGCTGAGTGGGGTCTTGTGGCGCTGCTGGGAAATGGCGGTCAAAATGCCTTTGCAGCATGGCGTCAAGCTCGTCCATGCTGGCGGACACGCCAAGCGCGGCAAGCGAGGTGACACCTCCATCATTTACCCCGCAGGGAACAATTGCTTCAAAGGCGGCAAGGTTCGGATTGTTATTGATGGCGATGCCATGCCAGCTGACCCAGCGGCTGATCCGCACCCCGATGGCGGCAATTTTGTCGAGGCCAGAGACGCTGTTTCCCGTCTTCACCCAAATCCCGGGCAGTCCCGTGCGTCGCTGGCCAATGACGCCAAACCCGGCCAGCACATCAATGATCCAGCTTTCCAGATTGTGTACATAGCAGCGCACATCCGGCCCGCGCTTTTGCAGGTCAAGCATGACATAGGCGACCCGCTGGCCCGGCCCGTGATAGGTCCATTGGCCTCCACGCCCGGTTCTGTGGGTGGGGATATCGGCTGGATTCAGCAGATCAGCATCCAGTGCTGATGTGCCGGCCGTATAGACGGGTGCGTGTTCAAGCAGCCAGACAGATTCCGGCGCTCCCTCTGCCCGAACTGCCGCGACATGCTCGCGCATCGCATCAACTGTCGGCGCATAGTCACACGGCCCTGCAAGATTTTGAAAAACCGGTGCGCCCACCCGGTCCGTGAGGCTGTCAGCCATGCTGCGGCCCCACAGCGCCAAGTGGCATATGCCGGTTTACATCCTTGTAGAGCAGATAGCGAAAGGGTTCATCACCGGTGGCGATGCAGGCCTGCGGGCAGAAGGCCCGCAGCCACATATAGTCGCCAGCCTCGACATCAACCCAGTCTTCATTGAGCCGGTAGCGTCCCTTGCCCTGGAGAACATATAGTCCATGTTCCATTACATGCGTCTCGGCAAAGGGAATGCGCCCACCTGGCTGAAAGGTGACGATATTGACATGCATATCATGGCGCAAATCGGTTGGGTTGACAAAGCGCGTTGTCGCCCATACACCGTCACAATCGCGCATTTCGATGGGGGCAACGGCCGCATCGCTGGTGACAAGGGCAGAGGGCGTGTCAATTCCTGCCACTACCTGATAGCGTTTACGGATCCAATGGAACAGCACGTGTTCACCGCCGACATTGGCGGTCTGCCACTCCATTCCGGGTGGAATATAGGCATAGCCGCCAGCTTCCAGATCATGTGTGGTGCCGTCCAGTGTCAGGCGCAGGCTGCCAGCCACGACAAAGAGCACTGATTGCGCGCTGGCGTCATCATCCGGGGCGGTGCTGCCGCCGGAGGGTGCGGTTTCGACCAGATAGTGCGAGAAGGTCTCGGCAAAGCCACTGAGCGGACGTGCCAGCACCCACAGCCGCGTCTGCTGCCAATGTGGCAGAAAGCTGGTGACGATATCGCTCATAACCCCTTTGGGGATCAGCGCATAGGCAGTGGTGAAAATCGCCTTGTCATCGGGTTGTCTGCTTTGTGGTGGCAGGCCGCCCGTCGGCGCGTAATAGCGGCGCGGCGGGTTTGCGTGATCCGGGGGCATGGATGATCCGGTGGATGTCGGCATGGTGTATGTCTCTCACAAAAAACAGGTGGGGCCGCAAACGACCTGTCTGATCTATAGCACAGGCGGCAGGAGAGACGAAATCAGACAGCTGCCACCCTGCCAATTAACCGCTTGATTAAATCTGGCCATGATGACATATAGGGAACACCTCAAGAGTGCGGCCGTGGCGGAATTGGTAGACGCGCAGCGTTGAGGTCGCTGTGGGCTAACCCCCGTGGAAGTTCGAGTCTTCTCGGCCGCACCATTTTCT
>JAYNHH010000037.1:0-20313 GCA_038107835.1 Alphaproteobacteria bacterium | reverse complement strand
CGATACACGATACCAAAAACCGATGCCTTACCACTTGGCCACGCCCCAATCCGATCGGGGTGCAATCTAGCTCCCATTTTTCAGTCAATCAACCCATTAAATTGACCAGCCAGATCAGTTGATTCTGTAAACCCGGTAATAGGGGTAGGCATTGATCAGCGGGGTGAAATGATCGGGGTCGAAATCACCATGATAGAACAGCCTGTTGAAGGTCGAGTGGTATAGCCTTGAGTGAAGCAGCTGGTCCGCCCAGGCTGCGCCGTCAAGCCGGTTGAATTGCAGGAAAAAGCCGCTCGGGTTGGGATAATCAATGCTGGCACCGCGCATCCCGTCATCTGTCTCCACCGCACCAGACAGCACGGCCCTGCCATCAACCGTTCCGTCCTGTAGATTAATGCGCCTGCCGCTACAGGTAATCAGGGGGCCATTTCCAGTGCAGGCAATATCCCTGTATTCGAGCTGATTTGTGCCACCATGAATAGGCAGAGGTGTGCCGGCCTCGCTGTCCCACAGGCCGAGCGCGGTAATGGAGGGCATCCACTGCGCCATTTTGTTGGTCAGCACCAGATAGATATCCGATCGGTCATGTGTTGGACCCTGCAAAAAGGCCTTGGCAAGCGCGGCGTTGCTCGTGCTGTTCTGCGCGAGTCCGGTGGTCCCGTCATTGCCAATATATTTCAGGATCCGCGCACTCTCGCTCTGATCGCGCGCCATCAATGCGCGCGCCAAAAGATGTGTCCTGGGTCCGCGTTGCGTTCCCCCATCGACAAGGGTGGGAAGCTGGCTGAACAAACCTGCGGTATAGCCATAATCCCACCATGTGGCGATCACCGGGTCGCGGTCGCGGTCGCTCTGCCGGACATGGTCACCCAGAAACCTGAATCCCTCGACAACCTCACGGGAAAAGGCAGCGTCTGGAACATAGGGTTTTGACAGGGGGTTGAAAGAGACAAAATAGGTCGTGGCAAACATGACAGCAGCAAAACATGCCTGTGAACTGGCGAAACCTGTTCTGTGTGTTTCGGCCTTCACCACCATCAGCCGGCCGAAAAGATATCTGCTGAGGGTCAGCGCCAGCCAGGCAAAGCCAAACCAGAAAACAGGCGCTGCAAAAAACACCACCCGGTTGCCAAAGACGATGTTCATGGCTGCGAGACTGATTGCCGGCAGGAATACCACTGCAAAGACAGGTGTGACAAAGGCCCAACCAATAACCCCGACAACCGCAAGGACGGCAAGCCAGAAATTGCCCATCAGGACATCCACCATGTCGGTGGCTGAAAGCACTTTCAACTCGGTGATGGCATCAAAGGTGTTTGGCAGTTTCATCTGGCCGATGGAGGTGATGGAGACAGTGTAATCATCGACATCGACTGACAGGCCGAAATTGAGATTGCTGATCAGGGCAAGATAGACGACACCCAGAAGGGCGGCCCGGGCAAATGATCTGTTGACACAATAGGCAAGCCAGACAAGTCCAACCAGAAAGACCCAGTTCAAAATGGGTTTCGGCCACCACCAGTGAAACAGATGTGTCGCCGCCGCCGCCGCGCCACAAAGCGCCAGCGCCACCCAGATATTTTTTGCCCTTCCCGCCCAGATGATCAGGGCCGTGATCAGATAGAAAAACCCAAGATTTAGCTGGTCGGTATCCAGCCGACCTGCCGAGGTTCGCCCGAGAAAGGCGCTGGACAGCGAGCTGCCAAGCGCGGCGATGGCGCCTTCGCTCCAGAAACCAGCCGCGCCAAACGCAAGAATGACCGCCAATGCTGTCAGCGCCACCGAAACGGGGAGCATCTGATGCGCCGTCATCGAGAGTGACCTGAGCGATGCATCTGGGGAGAGATGGCTGATGAGAACCGCCAGCAGCGGTTCATCCAGGACAGAATGCGGTGCCGCCGGAACATCATCGACAAAATCGGGGTAGCTGCGCTTTCTGATCAGGTTTTCGCTACTGCCATGGGTTTTGATCTGCTGCGCCACCAGCAGGAAATAGGCGGCATCGGTTGTTGAAAAGGCCGGAAAATCCTCAACATAATAGATGTCCTGCGTATCGCTCCATTGGTCATATTGCCAGACCCGCATATGTGCTGATGCGAACAGGGCAAGGCAGATCAGGACCGTGCTGGTGACAAGGGTCAGTCGATGCGTTGGCGCGTCAAGCCACGGCCTGTCCGTGACACGCTGGTGCCATGATTTCAGCCTTTGCAGATATACACGAACAACCAAACGCTGCGCCTCCATCATAATCAGGCATCGTTCCCGTCATTATCGCCGTAACCGGTATCACTTGGGATGATGGTCACAATTAGCGGAATGACGCTAGATAATCTTCGTTGCAACCGCCCAGATGTTTTTGGCAAGAAGCTCGCTGGCTGCTGCCTCACAGGCGGTCTGCGAGGAATAAATGGCAAAACATGTCGCGCCACTACCCGACATGCCAACGGCATCTGCGCCGTCCTGCGCCGCAAGGGTGGTGAGCAAGTCGGCGATCTCGGGCATCAACCGGCAGGCAGGTGCCTGAAGGTCATTGCCATATCGCGTCAACTGACAGGGGTTTGCACCGTCAAGTGCGTGAACGGGGTTCTGTTGCCTCGCTGCCACCTCGACGCCTGTCAGGGATCTGAAAACATCGCCTGTTGCCAGCGCCGTTCCCGGATTGGCAAGCAGGATGGGTCCGGCATTCCTGATGGCCAGCGGCGAAATGATCTCACCCATCCCCTCCATGCGCGCCGGTGCCATATTCAGACAGACAGGCACATCCGCCCCCAGACGAAGGGCAAGCTGGTGAAGCGCATCAGATGAAAGCGGCGAGAGGGTGTGTTGATTGAGATAGCGCAGCAACGCGGCGGCATCGGCGGAACCGCCGCCAAGGCCTGCCCCAACCGGAATTTTTTTCTCAATCATGACTCTTACCGGCTCAAATGCTCCACCTGCCTCGCGAAAGCCGTCCAGACAGGCGGCGCAGATATTGCTACTGCCATCATCCCTGAGGATGTTGGCAAAAGGACCGGTAATGCAGATTTCATCTGTCGCGGCGCGGTCGATGGTGATCCGGTCACCAAATGCGGTGAACACAACGCCCGACTCCAGCGTATGATAGCCGTCATCGCGTCTGCCGGTGATGTGCAGAAACAAATTGACCTTGGCAGCGGCATGGAGTGAGGCCGGAAAGATGGGGTCTGCCGGAATCATTGAGGCAGGCCATCGATTTCCGATGATGGCAATCCGGTTTTGATGCGCGTGCGAAATTTGTCCTTCTCGATTTCTGTTTCGGCCAGAGATATTGCCAGCCGCCATTTAAACCGCGCCTCGTCGCGCCGTCCCAGATACCAATAGACATCACCAAGATGGCCCGTGATCTCGGAGTCGGCCGGTTCGAGCTCGGTTGCCTGTTCCAGAAATCGAACCGCTGTTTCTGCGTCACCAAGGCGAAAATGCACCCAGCCCAGCGAATCAACGAAATAGCCACTGTTTGGCCGCAGTTTCACAGCGCGTTCGATCAGCGCAATCGCCTCGGCGAGATTGCGACCCTGATCAGCCCACCAGTAACCCAGATAGTTCAGCGCAAACGCATCGTCAGGGTTCATCTCAAGCGCCAGCTTCAGATGCTTTTCCGCAGCCTGTGTCTGATCAAGACGTTCAAGGGTGACGCCAAGATTGCGGTGCAGATTGCTGGTGCTGTGGCCTTTCTCATAGGCGGCTTCATAGGCGTCCCGGCTGTTTCCGTAATCAGCATTGCGGCGATGGCTGTCACCGAGAAGTTTGTACAGATAGCCATCTTCAGGATTGATGGCGATGGCCTGCTGCAGAATCGAGGCGGCCTTTGAAAACTGCCGGTTTTCATTGGCAATGTCGGACAGTGCGATCATTGCTGGCTGGCCAAGGGGGCCGTCGCTGGCAATGGTGGACAGATTGTCGATGGCGTCGCGGTAATTTGCGCTTTTTATCTGCTGCTGGGCGAGAAGCAGATGCGCGACATCGCTGTCAGGATCAAGGAACCGCGCAAGCTGCAGCCGGGCGGCAAGTGTCTGTTGCTCGGACCGGCCCTGCGCCAACAGCGAGAAATCGATGATGCCATGCACCATGTTGGTGCGAAGTGATGGCGGCCCATTCTGCGCCTCCAATGCCAGCAATGCGGCAATGGTCGTGCGGTTGAAATTGGCGTTGAGGCGCAGGTCAATCAGCTTCTCTGCCGCCTGCTGTTCACCATTGCGAGCCAGCAACCCCGCCAGATGCAGTGCGGCCAGCGGTGACATTGGTGTATCGACAAGCTGCAAACCGTGTCTGGTGGCCTCCTCCGTCTGTCCCAGATGTTCGGCCATCAGGGCAGCGTGAAGCTCGACATAGAGATCAGGTGACGTACCGGCCTCTTCGCCATCAGCCTGTATTTCCGTCAAATGTGTAATGCCGGCATCACCCTGACCGGTGGCAACAAGGGCCCACGCCTTTATCAATGCCGCAAGCTGGCGCGAGGGAGAATGTTCGCTCATGGTGTCGGCAAGCACCATTACCGCCTGCCAGTCCTGGTCCCGGATGGCAATGGCTGTTGCTGGTTCGGCACTGTAGGCGGAGGAGATGTTGAGCTGCTCCATCTGCCTGCCAAGCGCAGCTGCCTTGGTGATGTTTCCCTGATAATATTGCGTCATGAAGGTCTGGCGAAGCAGGTCGGCATTATCACTGTCATCGCGCAGCGTTTCGAGGAAGAAATTCGCCGACTGGTCAATATCATTGAAATAGAGCGCCTGGCGGGCCGCCAGAAAATGACCGGCGCTGCTTTCCGTTTTTGACTGGACATGGATTGGCTTGGCGGTGCCGGCAAGAACACCATCGCCCAGATGACTGCCTGAACAGCCGGCAAGACCAATCACCAGCAGGGATGCAAGGCCAAAACCCGCCAAATTTTGCGGGACAGACAAAGGCCTCCGATCGGGCGCACTGATACCATCGAAGTGTCCCAAAGTTCGCCATTGTCGCATGTTCCTGCCCTTTACATATTCGGGTAATTCGGCCCACCACCACCTTCGGGTGTTACCCACACGATATTCTGCGTTGGGTCCTTGATATCACAGGTTTTACAATGGACACAGTTTTGTGCGTTGATCTGCAACCTGGCATCGCCCTCATCATCACCCCTGACGATCTCATAGACTCCCGCAGGACAGTAACGCTGTTCTGGTGCGTCATACAGGGCAAGATTGTGGGAAATCGGTACCGATGTGTCTTTGAGCGTCAGATGCGCCGGCTGGTTCTCCTCATGGTTTGTTCCCGACAGATAGACCGATGAATTGCGATCAAAACTGATCACATTGTCCGGCTTTGGATAATCGATCTTCGGCGCCTCGGACGCCTTTTTGAGGGCCTTGTGATCATGATGGTTTTTCAGCGTCCATGGCGCGCGTCCACGCAGCAGATAGGTATCGATCGCGGCATAGGCGAGGCCAAGCCATAACCCCTTACCGAAACCGGGGCGAATGTTTCGCACTTTGTAAAGCTCTGGCCACAGCCAGGATTGCTGCAGCCTGTCTGGGTAGGATACCGGCTCATGACCGGGAGCCACCGCTTCAAGTGCCTCGAAAATCGCCTCTGCGGCAGTCATCCCGGATTTCATCGCCGTATGCGTGCCCTTGATCTTTGGCACATTGAGGAAGCCGGCTGTGCATCCGACAAGGCAACCACCGGGAAATGTCAGCTTCGGCACGGATTGAAACCCACCCTCATTGAGGGCGCGTGCACCATAGGAAACACGACGGCCACCCTCAAAAACGGAGCGTACGGCCGGATGGGTTTTGAATCGCTGGAACTCCTCGAAGGGCGAGAGATGTGGGTTGCTGTAATCAAGTGCCACAACATAGCCAACGGCAACCTGATTGCCATTGAGATGATAGAGGAACGAGCCACCATAGGTATCCGAGGCAAGTGGCCAGCCAACTGAGTGCCAGGCGAGACCCGGCTTTGCCTTCTCCGGGTCAATATCCCACAATTCCTTGATGCCAATGGCAAAGGTCTGCGGGTCCTTGCCCTCGCGCAAATCGAATTTTTCGAACAGTGTCTTGGTCAGATGCCCGCGACAGCCCTCGGCGAAAATGGTCTGTTTTCCGACTAGCTCCATTCCCCGCATATAGCCATCTGTCGGCTCACCATCCTTGCCAATTCCCATATCACCGGTGGCGATGCCGCGGACCGCACCGGACTCATCATAGAGGATTTCGGCGGCTGGAAAGCCGGGATAAATCTCAACGCCAAGTGCCTCAGCCTGCTCGGCCAGCCACCGGCAGAAATTGCCAAGCGAGATGATGTAGTTGCCATGATTGTTCATGCTCGGCGGCGTTGGCATCCGCCAGGCACCAGTTTCGGTGAGGAACATGAATTTGTCATCAGTCACCGGCGTGTCAAGCGGGGCGCCCCGCTCCTGCCAATCCGGGATCAGCTCATTGAGTGACCGCGGTTCCAGAACAGCACCCGACAGGATATGGGCGCCGACCTCGCTGCCCTTTTCGATCAGACAAACCTCGATGTCGCGGCCGGCCTCTGCGGCAAGCTGCTTGAGTTTGATTGCCGCTGACAGGCCAGACGGGCCTCCGCCGACAATCACCACATCGAATTCCATGGTTTCGCGTTCCATTTCCCCAACCTCTAATTCGTCTGTTACGCTTTACGCTGCAAAGTTTTTATTTTTTAGTATATATGAAGAGGACTTCATACTGGCTTTTTTGCCACAACCAAAGCAACCGAAATTCGACGGTATTTTATATGTCTGCGAACGATCTGACCCGTGACGAATTAATTGCCTGCCTTGCCTGGCAGGTTGCGTGCGGTGCTGATGAGGCACTTGGCGATCAGCCGACACATGATCAGACCTTTGTTCCCCTGAAATCCTTTCTGGCAGACCCACCTGCTGCCGAGGCTACCGGGGCAAAACCCAATCCGGTGCAGCCCGCCCCGCCCGTACCGGCTGCCCCGTCACCCCCCCCACAATCAGCGCTATCGCTGATTGAGCCTGCCACGAGTGAGTTGACCGCCATCACAACGCTCGCCGACCTTCGCAGCGCGCTCGAGCAGCTTGAGGGCTGCGCACTCAAGAACACGGCTGGCAATCTGGTCTTCTGTGATGGCAATCCGGGGGCGCGTGTGATGATCGTTGGTGAGGCTCCCGGTCGTGATGAGGACCGTGTTGGACTGCCCTTTGTTGGTGCCGCAGGTCAGCTGCTTGACAGGATGCTGGCAAGCATCGGGCTGGACAGGTCGGCGGTCTATATCACCAATCTTCTGCCATGGCGCCCCCCGGGAAATCGGACGCCGACCGCCGAGGAAACACAGCTTCTTCTGCCCTATCTGCGCCGCCATATTCAACTGGCCAAGCCGGAATATCTGTTGATTCTGGGCGGCTCGTCAGCGAAGGCGCTCCTTGGGACAAAGGATGGAATATTGAAATTGCGGGGCGTTTGGCGTGACGTTGATTTTGGTGACGGTGTCGTCCTGCCAACCCTTCCCAGCCTGCATCCGGCCTATTTGCTCCGCTCGCCAGCACAAAAACGCCTGTCTTTTGATGATTTGCTTTCGCTGCGCGCAAGACTTGCTTAGGATTTAGCCCCATGCAGAACCGTCATGATCACAATCCGTCCCGCCTGCGCCTGTCTGCCGCCCGTATGATCATCGGCGTTGGCTGTCTGCTTGCTGTCTTTCTTTTGATGCCGGCGCAACCATCAGCCGCGCAGGAGGCAGGCGCATCGCTGCCACAACCGCTCAGTGATTTTGATGTTGGCCAGTATCAGCGGCTTTTCCATCTACAGGAAGTTGGCCGGATGAAGCAGGCTGTCCGCGAGGCGGGCCGTGTCGAGAATGATATTCTGATGGGCCATCTACTGTCCAAACGCTATCTGCATCCAACGGCCTGGCGATCCACCTACAAGCAGCTCTATCGCTGGCTTAGCGTTTACAATGACCATCCAGATGCAAGCCGCATCTATTGGCTTGCCAAACGCCGTCGGCCGGGAAATGCCAAGGCGCCAACAGCACCCAAGGCCGGATATCTGAACGGGTTCGGGTTAATCTCACAGAATGAATACCGGCCACGCATGCCGCTCAGTTCTGTGGGCCGGGCGTCGCCGCGGACAACAAGGCGCATCGCCCGTGAAGTCCGCCGGGCCATTCGCCGCGGTTGGCCAACGGGTGCGCTGAAAGTTGTCGATGACCCGAAAAACAGACGCTATCTGACGAAAGTCGAAGAGGCCCAGCTGCGCGGTGAAATTGCCCATGCCTATTTCATTTTTGGTCTTGATCAAAAGGCAATCCGCGAGGCACGGCATGCAATTGGTGCGGGCCGAGACTCTGCTTTCATGGGGTATTGGGCCGGGGGTTTGGCGGCATGGCGCAGCGGACAATATGATCTGGCCGGGCAATTTTTCAGATCGCTTGCAGAACAGGAGAGTGTCTTTGATGAGCTGCGGAGTGCGGCGGCTTTCTGGGCGCAGCGGGTGGCGCTGCGTCAGGGCAGGCCCGAGGAGGCCGCGCGGTTTCTCGATCTGTCGGCAAGTGTACAGCATGGGTTTTATGGCGTCATCGCCCGACAGGCCAGCGGCCAGCAAATTGATGTTTCATTCAATCTGCCGGCGCGTGACCCGGCCTTCCTGACCTGGCTTGGCGAGCAGAAGGGCGGCCAACGGCTCTTTGCCCTGATGCAGATCGGCCTGATCAATGATGCCGAGCGTGAAATGCGTTATCTCTGGGCTGACATTCCGGTTCACATGCGGTCATCGGCGTTACGCTTTGCGATTGATAACGGCATGGCCGGGCTTGCCTACCGCGCTGGCGCCCTGATGGGTAAGAATGAAGGAAAAACCTGGTATGGGGCGCTCTATCCGGTGCCAAAGTTTGAGGCTGAATTCACCGTTGACCAAGCGCTCGTATGGGCCATTGCGCGTCAGGAATCAGGTTTCAACCCGCGCGCAAAGAGCCGGGCAAAGGCTGCTGGCCTGATGCAGATTATGCCGTCGACGGCATCCTTCATCATGCGCAAACGCTCCTACCGCTCACATGACCGTCATCTTCTGCTCAACCCGGTAATCAATCTTGAGATAGGCCAGCGCTATATCCGCCACCTTCTTGAGGAACCGGTGATCGACGGCTCGCTTGTCAAATTGCTGGCGGCCTATAATGGCGGTCCGGGCAACCTCAGCAAATGGCTGCGCAAGGTAGACCACCAGGATGATCCGTTTCTGTTGATCGAATCCATTCCCTCCCGTGAAACACGGTCCTATATAAAGAGTGTGATTACGAATCTGGCGATGTACCGGATGCAGTTCGGCCAATCAGCACCAGCCCTGAAGGCGCTTGCCGCCGGACGACGTGGCACTTTTGTGTCGTTGATTGATCAGACCGCCGTCAAGACCGCGCGGCTCGAGGCCAAACAGGGGCAGTGATTCAGGAAGGTAAGAACCATGCGCAGCAGTGATGACCGGATCGATACATCCATCACCTTCCAGCCGGTTAATATTGCCGTGATGACGGTGTCTGACACGCGCAGGAGTGAGGATGACCGTTCGGGTGATTTGCTTGCGTCACGAATCAGTGAGGATGGTCACGTTCTGGCGGCCCGGACCATTGTTACCGATGATCAACCAAAGATCATAGCCAGGCTCGCGGAATGGATTGACGATCCGGCGATTGATGTGGTGGTGGCGACAGGTGGAACCGGCCTCACCGGGCGCGATGTAACGCCGGAGGCTTTTCGGGCTGTTTTTGACAAGGAGATTGAGGGGTTTGGCGAGTTATTCCGGCATCTCTCCTTGCAGAAGATCGGAACCTCGACAGTGCAGTCACGGGCGCTTGCAGGTGTTGCGGGCGGCACATATCTGTTTGCCCTGCCGGGGTCGCCATCGGGGTGCCGTGATGGCTGGGATGAGATCCTTCGCTATCAGCTCGATATTCGTCACAAGCCCTGTAATTTTGTCGAGATCATGCCGCGACTGACCGAATCGGTAACCCAGCGACGTCGGGGATAATGCCTGATCTCCGGCTCGAAAAGCAACATCTTGCGGCAGGCAGCGGCGCTGTCATCGGCATTGATGAGGCTGGCCGTGGACCATGGGCAGGCCCGGTGACAGCTGCTGCTTTCTGGATCAATCCGAATTGCTTTGACGAGCTCCCGCCAGAGCTTAATGATTCGAAAAAACTCAGTCCGGCAAAACGTGCCTCAATCTACGCCGCTCTGACAGGTGGTGAGCATGCTTTCTGTGTGGTGTCGATAGCAGCCGCTGAAATTGACCGGATTGGCATTCTTGGTGCTACCTTTCTGGCAATGCGCCAGGCAGCCACAAAATTGCAGGCGCTCTTGATCAGCCGCCGGAATGCTGCCATCGGGCTGTGCCTTGTTGATGGTAATCTTGACCCTGATCTGGGGATGCCGGTCAAGACGGTGATCAAGGGGGATGCCCTGTCCTGTTCCATTGCGGCGGCATCCATTATCGCCAAGGAAACCCGGGATAATCTGATGCGCGACCTTGCCCGGGATCACGCTGTCTATGGCTGGGACAGCAATATGGGTTATGGGACAAAGAGCCATTCAGATGCCCTTCATGCGCATGGCATCAGCGAACATCATCGCCGCAGTTTCGCGCCAATAAAGCGGTTGCTGCAATCCTGACCGGCCATGTCGGCGGATGACAGCATCATATCTTGCGACACACCCCTGAACGGAACGGGTCCGGGAAGTCCTGATTGGATGGATAGGCATATGGTCTGATGGCGACCCACTAGATGAATGCCGTTTGCCAAAGAATGCCACAATATGTTGTGACCACTTTAACTTCGCCAGTTAACATGTTGACTTTGCGCCATAATGTGATTCTTTTAGGTGTGGCTTGACGCGGAAACCAGTTGGTTTGACATGTGGTGGACGGGGTCGAGTCTCAGTGATGAACCGGCCTTCTGGTCAGGGATGGGAACGCAGACAGTGAAAACGAATGTGATCGAATGTGGTGAATGTATTGAGAGGCTGGCAAAGCTCGATAGCGGCTCGGTTGATCTCGTATTTGCCGACCCGCCCTACAATCTGCAGCTGGGCGGTGTTCTATCACGCCCCGATCATACGCATGTTGATGCGGTTGAGGAAGATTGGGACCAGTTCGATTCCTTCGCCGCCTATGATGCGTTCAGCCGTGCCTGGCTGACCGAGGCGCGGCGCGTTCTCAAGCCCGATGGGGCCATCTGGGTCATTGGCAGCTATCACAATATCTTTCGGATAGGTGCGATCCTTCAGGATCTGGATTTCTGGATTCTGAATGACGTGATCTGGCGAAAAACCAATCCGATGCCGAATTTCCGTGGGCGACGGTTTACTAATGCGCATGAAACGCTGATCTGGGCGGCAAAATCACAAAAGTCACGCTACACCTTTAATTATGAGGCGATGAAAGCCCTGAATGATGATGTGCAGATGCGCTCGGATTGGGAATTGCCAATCTGCACGGGCGCTGAGCGTTTGAAGAACGCCGGCAAGAAGGCGCACCCGACGCAAAAGCCTGAATCGCTGCTGGCCCGTATTCTCCTGGCCTCGACGAAGCGCAATGATGTCATCCTCGACCCGTTTTTCGGTACCGGGACGACGGGGGCCGTTGCCAAGAGGCTGCGCCGTAACTTTATCGGCATTGAGCAGGACTCATCCTATGTCAAGCTGGCGCGAGAGCGGATTGCCGCCGTCTCACCAATTGGCTCGCCCGATCTGCTGGCGACACCACCAAAACGGGCCAAGCCAAAAGTGCCGTTTGGCACTCTGATCGAGCGGGGAATTCTGCGCCCGGGTGACAGGCTGTTTGATGTGCGGAGGCGCTTTTCAGCCCGGGTCCGGGTCGATGGTTCGCTTGTCACCGCCAAACAGGAGAGCGGGTCGATCCATACGCTGGGTGCCAAGCTGCAATCGCTGCCATCGTGTAACGGCTGGACATTCTGGCATGTGGAGCGTAACGGCACGGATGTATCGATTGACAGTTTTCGTGAAGAGCTGCGGAAATCGGGAGATTTTCCCAACAAACCGGAGTAGCGTTGTGGTCTGCTGAATGAAGGTTTGGCGGTGTCGGATGTGACGCTCACCCAGCTCTTAAAACATTAGGCAAACCCGTGCTGTTTGTTTTCTGCTAGTTGATAAACTCTGTTATTGTGTTCAATAACCGTGACTTTTCTACCGGGATAGCAATGGACATTTCTGCTTTTTCTTCTGATATGAGTGAGCAGGTCAAGCAGATACGTCAACGCACGAGTCGGCGGCATTTGGCGAATGTGTTCTGCATGCTGTTATCGCTATCATGTCTTGTTGGCGCTCAGACCGCCGTGTCGCTGTTTCTGGAAGACCGACATCTGCTCAATGCACCCGATACGATCAGAATGTCCGCGCTGCTGGTCACTGGCATTTCCCTGATCACATATCTGTTTGCCTTGCGCATTTTCAGATGGACGCGGTTTCGCACAGGAGAGCAGCTCCTATCAGTGTGGTTGATTTTGAGCCTTTGTGGCATGCTCAGCCTGATGCTGTTCCGTCTTCCCTATTCGGTGACGTTCCTGGGGCTGGTTTACCCCACTGCAACCTTTATTCTGCTGCTGTTCGGCAAAAGCCTCTCGCAGCGTTCAAACATGCGTATTGGCGTGCCAGCGCAGCTGTTCCCGCAGCTTGACAACCGGGCTGGTGCCTTCGTTTCCATGGAAAGCGCGTCCCTGCCAGCAGACGCTATCGATGCGGTGGTCGTTTCAGATGAACAGCTGACAGATTCCAGTTGGACGCTGTTCCTGTCCTGGTGTGCGCTTAATGCTGTGCCGGTCATCATGCTTCGTGATTATGTCGAAGCACAGACAGGGCGCGTTGATCTCGAGAATTTTACCTTCAACGACCTGCTTCATGTGCGATCATCTGATGCCCATCTGTTTGCAAAACGGCTTTTTGATGTGGTTTGTAGCTTGTTGTTTCTGCTCATTTTTGGCATTCCCATGATCCTGGTGGCGGTGCTGATCAAGCTCGAGACCACTGGCCCAGCCATCTTTGTGCAGCAACGCGCCGGTTTGGGGGGTGTGTCCTTTGCGATGTATAAATTCAGATCGATGGTGGCCACTGCCGAAAGCGAAGGTGCGCAATTTGCATCAAAGGGCGACAAGCGTGTGACGCGTGTTGGCAAATTCATAAGGAAATACCGGATTGATGAATTGCCGCAGCTTTACAATGTGCTGCGTGGTGATATGAGCCTGATTGGACCGCGTCCTGAGCAGACGGATTTGCTTGAGGGGCTTGTTGAGAAGGTCCCGCTTTTTCCTTTCCGCCACTCGGTAAGACCCGGAATTACGGGATGGGCGCAGGTTTGTCAGGGCTATGCCTTTGATATCGACAGCAGCAGCAAGAAAATCACCTATGATCTGTTCTACATCAAGAACCAGTCTTTCCTGCTTGATATGACGATTATCATGCGAACGATCAGGATTTTGCTGACAGGCTTTGGCTCGCGCTAATATTCATATGTCTGCAGAGCGGCAACCGGGCAGTCAAGCCGGTCGCGCCCCCTCAGACCTGTCAGCTCAATGATGCTGACCGCTCCGGCCAGAACACCTCCAGCCTGCTTCACGAGCTGCGTGGCAGCAGCCAGAGTACCGCCAGTTGCAAGCAAATCGTCACATAGAACGATGCGCCTGTTGTGGAGTTGCCGGCTCGCCTGTAGCGACAGCCGTGCCTCGCCATATTCAAGCGCATAGGATTGTTCCAGCACCTCGCCGGGCAATTTGCCGGCCTTGCGAACCATGATGGCCCCACAATCCAGCTCCATGGCCAATGGCAGGGCAAAAAGAAAGCCACGCGCATCAACGCCGGCGATGATGTCTGGCTTCATCGGCAGCGCGAGGTCGCACAGGGCAGACATTGCGGCTTTGACGATCACCCGGTCTTCCAGAATTGGGCTGATGTCATAAAAGGTGATGCCCTCTTTTGGGAATCCAGGTGTTTTCGAAATGAAGCTGTCGAAATTAACTGGCATTGGCATCCAAAGCCTTCCGTTCGAGGCGCCGGCGATGCAGGACAGGCTCGGTGTATCCCGATGGCTGCGCCCGCCCCTCAAAAACAAGATCGCAGGCAGCCTGAAAGGCAATGGATGCGTCAAAATCATCTGCCATTGGCCGGTAGAGAGGATCGCCCTCATTCTGTCGATCAACAACCGCTGCCATTTCCTTCATGATTTCCATGGCAAGCTGCTGTGAGCAGACGCCATGATGAATCCAGTTGGCAATATGTTGAGAGGAAATCCGCAGGGTCGCCCGGTCCTCCATCAGACCAACATCATGAATGTCCGGAACCTTTGAGCAGCCAACGCCCTGATCGACCCATCGCACGACATAGCCGAGAATGCCCTGGGCATTGTTCCGTAATTCCTGACGAATATCATCATCCGACCAGTTTGGACGCGAAGCGGTTGGCACGGACAGGATTTCCGAGCGACTTGCTGGTGTGCGTGTGGACAGCAATTGCTGTTGGTCACGTACATTCACCTCATGGTAGTGCAGGGCATGCAGTGTCGCCGCGGTCGGTGAGGGTACCCAGGCACAATTGGCACCTGCCAGAGGATGGTTGATTTTCTGTTCCATCATATCGGCCATCAGATCGGGCATCGCCCACATGCCCTTGCCGATCTGCGCCTTGCCACCAAGGCCACAGGCAAGACCGATGTCGACATTTCTGTTTTCATAGGCGCTGATCCACGCTGCATTCTTCATGTCACCCTTGCGGATCATGGCGCCAGCTTCCATCGAGGTGTGTATCTCGTCACCTGTCCGGTCGAGAAATCCGGTATTGATGAATACGACACGCTCGCTTGCGACACGGATACATTCTTTCAGATTGATGGTTGTGCGGCGCTCCTCATCCATGATTCCCATCTTGATGGTATTGGCATCGAGACCCAGAACATCCTCGACAGCAGCAAAGATTTCTGTGGCAAAGCGCACCTCATCTGGCCCATGCATTTTGGGCTTTACGATATAGATTGAGCCTGTCGCCGAGTTTGCCTTTCGCTGCAGATCGGGAAGCGCTCCGGCAACTGTCATGAAAGCGTCCATGATGCCTTCAGGCACCTCGCTGCCATCGACAAGACGAATGGCGGGATTGGTCATCAAATGGCCGACATTGCGAACCAGCATCAAAGCACGGCCGTGAAGCACCGCTTCGCTTCCATCCGGCTTTGTAAAGGAGATATCATCGACCAGTTTGCGGGTGACAGTCTTGCCCGCCTTTTCAAACGTGTCCTGAAGCGTTCCCCGCATCAACTGGTTCCAGTTGCCATAGGCGAGGATTTTGTCCGTCGCATCAACCGCGGCGATTGAGTCCTCGCAATCCATGATGCTTGAAATCGCCGCCTCGGCGCGCACATCATTGATGCCGGCTGGATCATCCTGGCCAATGACGCCAGCGTGATCAATCATGATCTGCAGATGCAGTTCATTGTTGGTCAGAATGATCGACTTTGGGTTGGCTGCATCGCCGGTATAGCCGGCAAACGTGTTCGCATCGGCGAGCGTCGTTCTGCCGCCCCCGCATTCGATCTCGAGTGCGCCATCGACAATGGCAAGATTGGTGACACCGGCCCAAGAGGCGTTGGCCAGCGGTGTCGCCTTGTCCAGAGTTTTGCGCACATATGCAATGACCTGTTGGCCGCGTGTTGCATCATAGCCCGATGTCTGCGCCTCGTCGCCGGTCTGCGGGATCACATTGGTTCCATAGAGTGCGTCATAAAGGCTGCCAAAGCGGGCATTTGCGGCATTCAGCGCATAGCGGGCGTTGGTGATTGGCACAACCAGCTGGGGTCCCGCCACGCGGGCAATCTCAGCGTCCACATTTGCCGTCACGACCTGAAAATCAGGCCCCTCATCAAGCAGATAGCCAATGTCCGTCAAAAACACCTCATAGGCACCCTGGTCGATGCCGTTCTGCGCATTGTCCTTCAGCCAGCTGTCGATCTGGTCCTGCATTGTCTGTCTGATGGCCAGCAATTCCCGATTGCGCGGCACCAGCGCATGAACCGATTTGTCAAACCCTGCCCAGAAATGATCAGCCGATATCGAGGTGCCTTCCAGAAGCTCATCATTGACGAAATTATACAGATCCGTGTTGACGGTCAGGTTTCCACAGTTTGTGAAATTGGACATGAGTTCACTCCAAAGTGATAGGCGCAGGTAAAAAGCACGAAAAAAGCATGTTTGAATACAGGCAAACAGCGCGACAGAACAAGTATATTCGGTGCTAACATAGCGAAAAAACCAGCTGAATCCAACATCCACCCCTGCATGGCGAATGTTGGAAACATGGCAGATTTGTGAGGTCAGGTTTCGCGCTGCCTAATCAAAAGACCAGCTGAGATCGGCATCGGCCAGTGCGGCCTGAATTTCTGAGGTAAGCTGTGTCAGCGCTTCCGGGCTGACGGCCTCGGCCCGTGCGACAAGTGCAGCTTCGGTGTTCGAGGCGCGGATCAGCCACCATCCGGTGGTGCCGGTCACGCGGACGCCATCAATTGTATTGATTGCCGCTGGTGCATAATTCTGCGCAACGACAGCCTGCAATTTCTCCATCACGGCAAATTTTCTGTCATCGGCACAATCAATCCGCAATTCGGGTGTCGCATGCTGTTCTGGCAAACCATCCATGAAGGCGGTGATGGATTGGCCTGTGCGAACCATCTGGGTGAGGATGCGCAGCGCCACATAGATGGCGTCGTCAAATCCGAAATAATCATCTGCAATGAAGATGTGACCCGACATTTCGCCGGCCAAGGGCGACCCGGTTTCAGCCATCTTCTTTTTCATATGGCTGTGTCCGGTTTTCCATATTGCGGCATCTGCCCCTGCAGCAGACATCATATCCACAGCCAGCTGTGATGATTTTACATCAAGCAGCATGGTTTCTCCCGGATGCCGCTTGGCGACATCCTGGGCAAGGTAAGCTGTCAAAAGATCGCCTGGTACCTGTCGGCCTTGGGCATCAACGATGCCGATGCGATCGCCATCTCCATCAAAACCGATTCCCAGATCGGCCGATTCTGATTTGACCGCCGCCCGCAGAATTTCGAGTGTTTCAGGGTCCACTGGATTGGGATGATGGTTGGGAAAGGTGCCATCAACCTCGGAAAACAGAACCTGATGTTTTCCCGTAAGCCGTTCAACCACCGCGTCGGTGACCGGCCCGCTGGCACCATTGCCACAATCCCAGACAACCGACAGATCGCCAGCATCAGCAGATTGCAAAAGCCGGTTCACATATTCATCAAAAATTGACAGCATTTCACATCTGCCCCCGCTTTTCGAGGGAACGCCTCTGGCGCATCGGGCACCAAGCTCGGTGATTTCCTCACCAAAAAATGACTTCCCGTCCATGACCATCTTGAAGCCATTATGTGTTGGCGGATTGTGGCTGCCTGTCACCTGAATCGCGCCATCGGCATCAAGATGCGTCGCGGCAAAATACAGCATCGGTGTCGGCCCACAGCCAATATCCGTCACATCGGCGCCGCCATCAACCAGCCCGTCGATCAGGGCGGCGGCAAGCTGCGGGGATGAGAGGCGACCATCACGGCCGACAACAACCTTGTTTCCCAACGACTTGCTGGCAAGGCAGGCGGCGAAAGCGCGGCCGATTGCCGTTGCGTCCGCGGGGCTGAGGGTCTGATCGCAAATGCCACGAATATCATAGGCACGCAGGATGCTGGGGTGAAGGGTAACGGCGTTCATGAGAACCGGCCCCTGATCCAGCTCTCCAGGTCAGGTGCAAGCGACTCATTCGCCATGCCAAAGGCAATATTTGCCTGCAAAAATCCGATCTTTGATCCGCAGTCAAACCGTTCTCCAGAAAAGCGCAAGCCATGAAAGGCGGATTTTCCGATCTGCTGGGCCAGCGCATCCGTCAGTTGGATTTCGTCGCCCGTGCCTCGATCACCACTGGATAGGGTCTCGAAAACCGCCGGCTCGATTATATAGCGGCCAACAACGGCAATGTTCGATGGGGCGTCTTCGGGCTTTGGTTTTTCAACAAGCCCCTTGACCTCGACCAGTTTGCCGTCATCTGTGCCGGGTGTGATGATGCCATAGGATTGGGTCTGGTCTGTTGGGACATTCATCGCTGCGACCATATTGCCGCCCCGGTAATGCGCCACCATTTCCGCAATACAGCTTTGGCCAAGAATCAGATCATCTGCCAGCAAAATGGCCACCGGCTCATCACGGACCATATTTCGGGCGCACCATACAGCATGTCCGAGGCCCGCCGGGTCCTGCTGTCTGACATAACTCACCGCTCCTGGTTTGTGGATCATGTCATGTACCATGGCGAGCGCGTCGGTCTTGCCTTTGGCGATGAGCGTTTTTTCCAACTCGTAGGAATGATCAAAATGATCCTCGATGGCGCTCTTGTTTCGTCCCGTTACAAAGATGAATTCATCTATACCAGCTGCGGCAGCCTCTTCCACGGCATATTGGATCAGAGGTTTGTCCACTACAGGCAGCATTTCTTTGGGCAGGGCCTTGGTCGCGGGCAGGAATCTGGTGCCCAGACCACCAACCGGAAAAATCGCTTTTTTGATCATCGAACAACTTTCATTGGCGAGCATGAAGTTCAGCTATTGATAAACATGAATTACCGCTCCATAAAGGGACGGTCAAGTAACACCGGGCGACAGGGGCGAGATCAATGTCCGCACAGGCAATTTCTGACATTTTGGCGCGATCCGCTTCTGTCAAGCTGGCGACGGCAGAGCAGTGCAGCGACGCTGCCCTGGAGGCAAGCAGGATGATCGTAACCTCGTTTCAGGGGGGTGGTAAATTGATGCTCTGTGGGAATGGCGGTTCTGCTGGTGATGCGCAACACCTGGCAGCTGAATTTGTCGCGACACTCGACCACCAGCGCCCGCGCGCGGGACTCGCCGCGATCGCCCTGACAACCGACACCTCTTTCATCACGGCCTATTCGAATGATTTTGGCTTTGACGGCATCTTTTCACGTCAGGTGGAAACGCTTGGCCGGAAGGATGATGTTCTGATTGGCATTTCAACGAGTGGAAATTCAAAAAATGTCGTTGCCGCGATGAAAGCTGCGCGGGCTGGCGGCATCGGCACGATTGCCTTTAGTGGTGAGGCAGGCGGCGAGATCTGTGATCATGCCGATATTGCCATCTGCGTTCCCAGCCGAACGACAATGCATATTCAAGAAGCCCATATAGCACTTGGCCACGTTATCACACTCACCGTTGAACAGCTTCTCGGTCATGGCTGATTCCGTAGGGGATGCGGCAGATATGGCTGGAAAAGTGATCACAAATCATCAGGGAATGGCAACGTGAAAATTGCGATCATTGGTACTGGTTATGTCGGCCTTGTGTCTGGCGCGTGTTTCTCGGAATTTGGCTTTGATGTCACCTGCATCGACAATGATGCTGAAAAAATTGCAAGAATCGGCGATGGGGTGATGCCGATCTATGAGCCGGGACTAGAAGATCTGGTCGCGCGCAATGTCGATGCCGACAGGTTGCATTTTTCCACCGACATTGGTCCGGCAGTGGCGGCTGCAGATGCGGTTTTCATCGCCGTCGGCACCCCCACGCGCCGTGGTGACGGACATGCTGATCTGACCTATGTCTATGCCGTTGCCGAGGAGATTGCCACCCATCTTACGGGCTATACTGTTGTGATCACCAAATCGACGGTTCCTGTTGGCACTGGTCGAGAGGTGAGCGCAATCATTCGCAAGGCCAATGCCAACGCCGATTTTGACGTTGCCTCAAACCCCGAATTTCTGCGTGAGGGCGCGGCAATTGGTGATTTCATGCGGCCGGACCGGGTGGTGGTTGGCACTGAAGCCGACCGCGCCAGAGACGTTCTGCGGGCGCTGTACCGGCCACTCTTTCTGATCGAGACCCCGATCATGTTCACCGGCCTTGAGACCTCAGAGTTGATCAAATATGCATGCAATGCGTTTCTTGCCGTAAAAATTTCCTACATCAACCAGATGGCAGATCTGTGCGAGGCGGTTGGTGCGAATGTGCATGATGTTGCCAAGGGCATCGGCCTCGATAAACGTATTGGCAGTAAATTTCTGCACCCCGGGCCGGGCTATGGCGGATCATGTTTCCCCAAGGATACATTGGCCCTTGTCAGGACGGCACAGGATTATGATGTCCGCGTAGGCATCGTCAATGAGGTCGTCGCCTATAATGATGCGCGCAAACAATCTATGTCGCAGCGGGTTATTGCTGCCCTTGATGGCGAGGTTGAGGGCAAGAGCATCGCGATTTTGGGCCTTGCCTT
>JAYNHH010000036.1:0-22460 GCA_038107835.1 Alphaproteobacteria bacterium | reverse complement strand
CGTTTGCCGGCGAGGTGTTCCTGCTGAGCGACGAGGCGCAGGGCGGGCTGTGGCGACTCACATCCGACAAAGCGGCGAGGTAGCGCGAGGCCCAAAATTCCGCCGCCAAGGCCGCAATGTACCAGCGTGGCAGGGAATGGAGGTTGGAGCGTCAGGTGATTTCCTCGATCCAGATTGCTTGTGAGGGGTAGTGGTGGTGCGAACCGGCTAGCTGCGCAACACGGCCCCACAGTTCTTTGACGCCAGCTTGACGACCGAGTCGGAAATCTGGTCGATCTCCTCATCGGTCAGCGTCGCCTTTGTTGGACTGAGGGTTATGGTGACCGCAACGGATTTCCTGCCAGTTTCGATATTGTCACCCTCATAGACATCAAACACGGCGATGTCGCTAAGCATTGGTCCTGCCCCCGATCTGACTGCCCTGAGCAGATCACCCGCCGCCGTTTTGGCATCAACGATAAAGGCAAAATCACGCGTCACCGGCTGGAAAACCGACATCGTCAGCAATGAGCGGGCCGGCCCCTTGGCCTTTGGCAACGGCACATCATCAAGATGAATTTCGAACGCAACCGCTACCCCGCGCAGACCAAAATCATCCAGCACCTTCGGATGAATTTCACCAAAACTGGCCAGCACAGTGCGGCCCTGCACCAACTGGCCTGAACGCCCGGGGTGCAAATAGTCGGTACCGCCGGCCCTGACCTGCAGACCGCCTGTACGCACACCAAGTGCCGCCAGCGCTGCCTCGGCATCAGCCTTCGCGTCAAACACGTCGACCCTGCGCTGGGTGCCATGCCATTCACGTATGGCGGTTGCCCCATGGCGGAGTCCGCTGCAGGCGGTACGCTGGTCTTCAGGGGCATCACCCAAAAAGACCGGGCCGACCTCAAACAGATATACGTCTGCGTCTCCGCGGTCCTGATTACGCGCAGCAGCAGCCAGAAGATTCGGCAGAATCGAGGGGCGCATGACCGACAGATCAGCGCTAATCGGGTTGACCAGTGTGAGATTTGCCGCACCACCGCCAAACGCGACGGCCTGTGGTTCTGACAGGAAGGAGAAAGTTACCGCCTCCATCAACCCTCGGGACGCCAGGGCACGGCGCAGGCGAAACTGGCGTGCCTGCGCCGGGTTCAGTGATGGCTGGGCAACAACATGTTCGCGCGGCAGATGATCCATCGGCAGGTGGTCATAGCCATAAATGCGGCCAATTTCCTCAACCAGATCAGCAGCACCATCAATGTCACCGCGCCATGGTGGTGGGCTGACCGTCCATCCCCCGTCACCGGCGGCAACGGTAAAACCAAGCGTCTCAAGAATGGCCACCTGGTCTGCCGCCGGAACATCCATCCCTGTCAGCCGTTGCACCTTATCAGCCGCAAGACTGATCTCACGCTGCCAATGTGCGCCCTCACCAGCGGTGGTGACATGGCTTGCCTCACCGCCACAGATTGACGTCACCAATCTGGCGACATGTCCCTGCACCCAATCTGGTGAGGTTACGTCCAGGCCGCGCTCAAAACGATAGCGCGCATCGGAATTGATATTGAGTTTGCGGGCCGTTATCGCGACCGAGATGGGATCGAAAATCGCTACCTCAAGGAACATCTCGGTTGTCGAGTCGCTCACACCGGTCCGCTCGCCACCCATGATGCCAGCCAGGTCATCCGCGCCATGTGCATCAGCAATGATGAACATGCTGGAGTCCAACTTATATTCCTTTTCATTGAGGGCGGTCATCGTCTCGCCATCACTGGCCGCGCGTATGGTCAGACTGTCGCCCGTAATCTTGGCAATATCATAGGCATGTAGCGGGCGGCCAAGGTCAATCATCACATAGTTGGTGATATCGACCAGCGCGCTGATTGGACGCTGGCCGACAGCGATCAGGCGCTGCGCCATCCAGGCTGGACCTGGCCCATTACGCAATCCTCGAAAGGCACAGCCAGAAATGCGCGGGCAAAAGCCGTGCGCACCAGCGTCGATATTCCATGTGATCGGGCTGTCAAAGGCACCTTCATGCGTGCTGAAATCCACCTCTTTCAGGGTTCCATAACCAGCTGCGGCAAGATCGCGGGCAACACCACGCACCCCAAGGCAATCCGCGCGGTTTGGGGTAATTGCAATCTCGATGATCGGGTCATCCAGCCCCGCATAGGCGGCAAAGGCGGCACCAACCGGCGCATCAGTTGGCAGATCGATGATCCCGTCATGCTCGTCAGAGAGCTCCATCTCGCGCTCTGAACACAGCATGCCATTTGAGGCCTCACCACGAATCTCACCTGCCTTCAATTTAAGGTCAATTCCCGGAACATAAGCACCAACAGGCGCAAAAACGCCTTTCATTCCAGCACGCGCATTTGGCGCACCGCAGACAACCTGCACCGGATCGCCAGCACCTGTATTGACCATGCAGACGCGCAATTTATCGGCGTTGGGATGTTGTTCAGCGGACACAACCTCGGCGATAGTGAAGGATGCCAGCGCCGCCGCTCGGTCCCGCACATCCTCAACTTCGAGACCCAGCATCGGCAGGGCCTCCAGAATCTCATCGAGCGAATGATCGGTTGCAAGATGGTCGAATAGCCAGTCGCGGGTGAATTTCATCAGTTTGATCCTCCCACCAGGCCGGCATGGACCGAAGGCGCATCAAATGGCAAAAAGCCGTAATGCCGCATCCACCGCAGATCACTGTCATAGAAGGTACGCAGATCGGGAATGCCATATTTCAACATGGCAATCCGCTCAATCCCCATACCAAAGGCGAAGCCCTGATACTTCTCAGGATCATAGCCACAATTGGCCAGCACCCGCGGGTTGACCATGCCTGATCCCAGGATCTCCAGCCAGTCATCACCAGCGCCAATCTTCAAGCCGCCGCCTTCACGCGTACAGCCTATATCGACCTCGGCAGATGGCTCAGTAAAGGGAAAATAGCTGGGACGAAACCGCACCGGCAAATCATCAACGCCAAAAAAAGCACGGCAGAAATCGATCAGGCAGCCCTTGAGATGCCCCATATGAATGCCATCGGCAATTACCAGACCCTCGCATTGGTGAAACATCGGGGAATGGGTGGCATCATGGTCCGACCGATAGGTACGTCCGGGAACAATGATCCGCACCGGCGGTTCGGTGGCCTCCATCGTGCGCACCTGCACCGGCGATGTATGGGTGCGCAGCACCTTGCGCCTGCCCTCGGCATCGGGCGGCAGATAGAAGGTATCATGCTCCTGGCGTGCAGGGTGTTCCTCGGGGATGTTGAGCGCGGTGAAATTATAGTAATCGGACTCAATGTCCGGACCCTCGGCAACGGTGAACCCCATCTCGGCAAAGATTGCGACAACTTCTTCAATGGTGCGGGACAGCGGATGCAGGCGGGCCTCAGGATGCGGGCGTGAGGGCAGCGTCACGTCAACGGTCTCGGCTGCCAACCGGTCATTCAGAGCCGCATCACCAAGAAGTGTCTGCCGCGCATCGATGGCTGAGGAGATGCTGTCCTTCAACCGGTTGAGATCCTGTCCGGCCTGTTTCCGGGCTTCCGGGTCCATGCCGCCCAACTCGCGCATCATCAGTGACACCCGACCCTTCTTGCCAAGCGCTTCAATACGGATCGCCTCAAGCGCCTCAAGTGAAGCCGCACTCTCAATCGCGGTGGTGATTTCTGCGGCTAGCGCGTCCAGGTCTTGCATGGTGCCACTCTCGGTCATTTCAATCATAAGTCCGTTTCACAGGACAAAAAAATCAGGCTGCCACCCGGAACATCATGGATGGATCGTCATCCAAAGCGATGTTCAAAGCAACAGCCTGACAGATTATTTTTGCAGTTACGCTTTAGCTGGCCGCTGCCCGTGAACGTTCAACCAGCGCCGCAAATGCTGCTGGCTCGTTAACGGCAAGATCAGCAAGCATCTTGCGGTCAATCTCGATGCCGGCCTTGATCAGGCCACCCATCATCTGCGAGTAGGTCATGCCATGCAGACGCGCAGCAGCATTGATCCGCTGAATCCACAGGGCGCGGAATTCGCGCTTGCGCACCCGGCGGTCGCGGTAGGCATATTGCCGTGCCTTGTCCACCGCCTGGGTCGCGGTCCGGAATGTGTTTTTACGACGCCCATAATAGCCTTTGGCGGCCTTGATGACCTTGCCGTGACGGGCGTGGGTGGTAGTGCCTCTTTTAACGCGTGCCATTTACCCGTCTCCTCTATGCGTAAGGGAGGAAACGCTTGACGATACGGGCATCCGCATCACACAGGATCATGGTACCACGAGCCTTGCGCTTCATTTTCTGGGAACGACGGCGGAGGTTGTGACTGAGGAAGGCAGCTGAGCCGCGAACCTTGCCACTTGCGGTCAGGCGAAAACGCTTTTTCGCACCGCTTTTGGTCTTCATCTTGGGCATTTTGACCTCTTTCTTCATATTTGTAAGGTAACCATCTCCCCTTCGCCGGGATGCCAGACATCTGGCTGATGGTGCTGTGCCGGCCGGGCATGCCCTGTTTTCAGAAATGAATTTCCAGGCCCGGACGCGACATTCGGTTCTCGCGAAGCCGTGGTTATAGAGGGGTTGCGCCGGGGAATCAAGCCCTCTGATCCCCCGTCGTCCTTTTTATATAAGCTCTATTTCGGGGCCAACACCATGATCATCTGACGGCCTTCCATTTTTGGCATGGCCTCGATTTTGGCGATCTCCTCCGTTTCCTCGCGGACACGGGTCAGCACATTCGCACCAAGTTCCTGGTGGGCCATCTCGCGGCCGCGGAAACGAAGCGTTACCTTGACCTTGTCGCCACCGCTCAGAAACTTCACCACATTGCGCATTTTGACCTGATAGTCATGCTCATCAATATTGGGGCGAAGTTTGATTTCCTTCACCTCGATGATTTTCTGCTTCTTGCGGGCTTCATTGGCGCGTTTCTGCGCTTCATACTTATATTTGCCATAGTCGAGAATCTTGCACACAGGAGGGTCGACATTCGGTTGAACCTCAACAAGGTCCAGGCCAAAATCCTCTGCCTTGGAAATGGCTTCTCTCGTATCCAGAACCCCCAGCTGTTCGCCATCGGGGTCAATGCAACGCACCTGTGGAGCACGAATGGCTCCATTCACACGCGGGCCGTCCTGAACGGGCGGCACATTATTATGTGGACGTACTATTTAAATCTCTCCTGTTTACGTTCCGTTATCGGGGCAAATGCCCCTTCTCCAGCGACAGGCCATAAACGACATGACCCGCGCAAGACTTACTGCTTCTAACAAAATTTCCAGAAAGTGACCAGTTTTTTACGCTTTTCGCAAATCAGGTGGCAGGCTCTCATCGCGGAGCGTGGACAGCGCGTCCTTCATATCCACCACCTGCTGATCATTTGAACCCAACCGCCGCAGAGCAACTGTTGACGCCTCAGCTTCCCGCCCACCAACGGCCAGAATGAACGGCACCTTCATCACGCTGTGTTCGCGGACTTTATAGCTGATCTTTTCATTGCGGAAATCACGCTCAACACGCAGGCCCATCGCCTCGGCAGTGCGCGCCACCTGTTCGGCATAGTCATTTGCACTGTCCGTGATTGAAGCGACAACGATCTGTACCGGTGCCAACCAGGGCGGCATCCGCCCCGCATATTGCTCAATCAGAATGCCAATCCAGCGTTCCATAGAGCCAAGAACCGCGCGGTGCAGCATCACTGGGCGCTTGCGGCTGCCATCCTCGGCAACATATTCGGCATCGAGCCTATCAGGCAGTACAAAATCAACCTGCAATGTTCCACATTGCCAATCCCGCCCGATGGCATCACGCAGAACAAATTCCAGCTTGGGCCCATAGAACGCACCCTCACCAGGATTCAATGTCGTCTCCAGCTTGGCCGCATCACAGGCATCGGTCAGCGCGCTCTCGGCGCGATCCCACACGTCATCCTCACCCGCGCGTACATCCGGCCGGTCGGAAAACTTAACCCGCACATCGGTGAAACCGAAATCTGCATAGATGGTCTGCAGCAATTCACAGAAACGGACGGATTCCGAGGTGATCTGGTCCTCGGTACAGAAGATATGCGCATCATCCTGGGTGAAAGCACGGACCCGCATGATGCCATGAAGCGCGCCCGATGGTTCGTTGCGGTGGCAAGAACCAAATTCCGCCATGCGCAAAGGCAGGTCACGATATGATTTAATTCCCTGCCGGAAAATCTGCACATGACACGGGCAGTTCATGGGCTTCAATGCAAGGGTGCGGTCGTCCTCAGACTGTGCTGTAAACATATTCTCACGGAATTTGTCCCAGTGACCGGACGCCTCCCACAAGGTGCGGTCAACAAGCTGTGGGGTCTTCACCTCGCCATAGCCACCCTCGTCGAGCCGACGCCGAACATAGGCCTCGATCTCACGATACATTGCCCAGCCTTTGGGGTGCCAGAAAACCGATCCCGTTGCCTCCTCCTGCATATGGAAAAAGCCAAGCTGCTTTCCGAGCTTGCGATGATCACGTTTTTCAGCCTCCTCAAGCATGTGAAGATAGGCACCAAGTTCCTTTTCCGTGCGCCAGGCAGTGCCATAAATGCGTTGCAGCATTGGCCGGTCGGAGTCACCACGCCAATAGGCGCCGGCAACACTCATCAGTTTAAAGGCATGGCCCAGCCGCCCCGTCGAGGGTAGATGCGGTCCCCTGCACAGATCAATAAAATCGCCCTGGCGATAGAATGTCACGGTCTCGTCAGCCGGAATTGCCTCAACAAGCTCAACTTTGAACGGCTCATCATTTTCCCGGTAGAAAGTCACCGCCTGATCACGGGTCCAGACCTCGCGGGTGATCGGCTCGTCACGATCAACGATTTCGTGCATCCGGGCCTCAATGGCTTCGAGGTCCGCATCCGTGAATGGTGTTTCGCGATGGAAATCATAATAGAACCCGTTTTCAATGGACGGACCAATCGTCACCTGGGTTTCCGGATAGATTTCAAGGACAGCCTCCGCCATCACATGCGCACAATCATGACGCAGCAGCGCGAGCGCACTGTCATCCTTGGCTGTTACCAGTGCCAGCGATGCATCGGCCTCGATTGGGCGTGACAGATCCCATTCACCGCCATCGACGATGCCAAGCAAGGCTGCCTTGGCAAGGCCAGGGCCAATATCCGCCGCAACATCACCCGGTGTCACTGGCAAATCATAGCTACGGGTTGATCCGTCAGGAAGGGTAATGATCGGCATATCTTGCTTTGAGAACCTCTAAATGAAATCGATTAAGCGCAAACTAGCCGCAGATGCGGGGAAACTCAAGCCCGACAATTGCCCTGTCATCGGGGACCACAGGCAAAGCCCACCTGCTTACCGGAACCCTTATCTGCGCATGGCTGCCTTGGCCAGCAAACGGGCGTATATCTTGATTGTATCGCGGCACATCTTGGCGGTCGAAAAAGAGCTTGTGATGTGGCTGCGGGTATCACGGGCCAGGGCACGGCGTTGGCTGGCACTCAACGACAGGGCTGTTTTGATGCAATTGCCAAGATCCCCGACATCATTCGGTTTCGCCAGCCAACCCGTCTTTTCATGAATGATGGACTCAGATGCGCCCCCATGATCAAAGGCGATCACCGGCCGGCCCATAGCCTGTGCCTCAAGCGCAACCCGGCCAAATGGTTCTGGTGTGACGGATGGCATGACCACAACATCCGCAACCATCAGAGCTGCAGGCATGTCCTCAACCGCACTGACCAGACGGAACCGACCCTCCAACCCCAGCTCAACACCCTTCTTGGTGATGCCATCAATGAATGACTGTCGTCCATCGGCCGCCCCAACAAACACACATAAGAACGGCATTTCCTTGATCTGCGCGAGTGCCTCAAGCAGGATTTCATGTCCCTTCCACGCAGAGGGGCGAGCGGGCAGCATCACCACCGGCATATCCTCAGGCAGGGCGATTTCATTGACAAAACGGATGATCCTCGACTGCGAGACCTCACCCGCTTCGAACACGGTGGTATCGACACCGCGGTGGATCACGCTCAAGCGCTCCTCCACGCCAAAATAGGCCCGCGTTATCAGAGATTTGATGTAGTTGGAAATGGCGATCACATGATCTGCCTTCAGCATCTTGCCATTATAGATACGCTTCAGGGCAGAGCTTGTATGGAAGCGGCCATGCACCGTGCTGACCGTGATCAAATCCATCCGTTTGGCAATGGGCAGCGCAATCCATGCCGGCACACGCGAGCGCACATGAACAATGTCAGCGCCCTCGTCACGCAGAATCGTACCAAGCCGACGCCGGATAGAAGCCCATTGCAGTGGATTCTTCACATTGACCGGCAGACGATGATGCACGGCACCACATCGCGCGAGATGTCGTTCCATCGGGCCACCATTGGAAACCACCACCGCCTTGCCACCGGCGGCGATGATGGCTTCCGCCATCTCCACCGTACCTCTCTCGACACCACCCCGTACAAGCTCAGGTAAAACCTGAACGATAACTGGACCATCGCCGCTTTGGCTGTGTTTTTTGACAAAGCGTGGCAAGGTGGGAAGACTTTGCCCTGATTTTTGTTTTGTTTTGCTGCTCATCTAAATTCAGTATCGTTGCATGATTATTCAGGGGCCACCCGGGACCAGGGGCCACAAAAAAATTGAAAGGGCGGAAAACACTGATGTCAGACCCAATGATCCACACCATAACCGAGACAGACCATATCGCCTACCGCCGATTTTCAGGGAACGGCCCCGGCATCATCTTTCTTGCCGGTCATGGCTCGGATATGGAGGGCAGCAAGGCGCTGTTCCTGGAGGAATGGGCACAGGCGCATGGACAGGCGTTCCTGCGATTTGACTATCGCGGTCACGGTCAGTCGAGCGGCTCAATGGACGCCACAAACATCTCTGACTGGACCGAGGATGTGATCACCGTCATTGATGAGCTGAGCGAGGGTCCCCAGATTCTTGTGGGATCCTCGCTTGGTGGATGGCTGATGCTGAATGCGACCCTGTTACGGCCTGAACGGGTGGTGGGCCTTATCGGCATTGCCGCCGCACCCGATTTCACCGAGGATTTGATCTGGGCTGAACTGACCGACGACCAGCGGAGCCACATGCAATCAGAGGGGAGGATTGCCCTACCGAACCCCTATGCGGATGAGCCGGTTGTCTATCCCTATCATCTGGTCGAGGATGGCCGGGGACATCTGCGGTTGCGGGACACCCTGGACATCGACAAGCCGATCCGACTGCTGCATGGTATGCAGGATGCTGAGGTGCCATGGCAGACAGCAACCCGCATCGCCGAATGTGCGAGCAGCAATGATGTCAGAATTCATCTTATCAAGGACGCCGGTCACCGCTTTTCCGAACCACAACAGCTGGACCTTTTGCAACAGGTAACCTCCGGACTGGTAGCCGATATCCTTGCAAGCGGGGATCAGAAATCAAGATTGCCGTAATGCGCTGCGGCAGGCAGACCAGGTATCTGGTCAGCAAGCAGTTCACGAAATGATGGCCGGGATTTCATCTTGGCGTACCAGTTTTTGGTTTCCAAATGCCTGTCCCAGTCGATATCACCAAAATAATCAAGCACGGAGAGATGCGCCGCACCGGCAAGGTCCGCCAACGACATCTGCCGGCCGGCCAACCAGTTATCCTGCTCGGTAAGCCAATCCAGATAATCAAGGTGAATATGCAGGTTCGTCATCGCCGCACGGATTACCACTGATGATGGCTGTCCCTCATCAACAAAACGCTTGATGAATCTCTCATTTAGCAGTGGCGCACCAACTTCCCGCATGAATTTGCCCTCAAACCAATCCATCAACCGCCTGATTTCAGCACGCTCGCTCGCCGACCCCCATATAAGTGGGGTTTTATCCTCAATTTCCTCGAGATATTCTGCGATCACCGAAGCGCCACAGATCGCCTCGCCATCCTCGGTCATCAGCACCGGCACATCACCGGCGGGATTGAGACGCAGAAACTCCTCAACACGGTCCCATGGCTGTTCGCTCTTGGGCAGACAGACGATGCCACGTTCTGCCATCACGAGTCGGATAATACGGGATGAGGCGTATAGTTCATGATGATGAAGGACGCGCATGATATCTACTACTTCCGCCAAAAAACAGATGGTTAATTTAACGCCTGTTTGTCAAAGCTGTCAAAATCCAGCAACCTTTATTTAGCAACAGGTGCGACAACGAGCGGGCCGGGCGGCAAGCTGGTGAGAGCTCCCGGCACCAACTCATAGAATTGAAGCCGCTCACTTTCGATGAAACCCGGCCATTGAAGATCATAATCACGCGCCGGAACGAAACCGAATTTTGGGTAATAATCGGCCTCACCCGATACCAGCACGAGTGGCCACGGTCCACCAATTGCCCGGCGCAACCCGTCCTCGACCAGAGCCTTTCCACACCCCTTGCCACGCAATGATGGCAACACCGCCAGCGGACCAAGCAACAGGATATCCTGGCTGCCAAGTCGCACTTCCCAGAACCGCAGGGATCCCACGATCTCATCACCATCCCTGGCCACAATGCACAGGGAATCAATGGCTGGCCCCGGACGAAGCTGCCAGACCGAGCGCGCGTGACGTTGGGGGCCGAATGCCTCTGCCATCAATCTGTCTATGGCCGCAGCATCCTCAGCTTTTTGCAAGGAAATCCGATACATAAATGACCACTTATCAGAATAGCCAGCGCAAAGGCAACATTTTATTGTGGTGTCGCTGGAACCCCAGTCTAGGCGGTTTTGGCGGCGGCACCATTGGTGTCGTCTATTGGATGTTCGAGCATGGGAACGATCTCAGTGGGAACAACCTGCCAGAATTTTGGCAGCTCAGTCTCCCACTCATTGAGCAGGCGGGATCCAAGAGATGATTCGGTTTGGCGGACATGCTCCTCAACCAGCGATCGTAAAACCCCACCCCAATGTGCACTTGCAATACGTTGCACCTCGAGGCTGGCCGGATTCACCCGATCCATGAAGCTGTTGCCAGCGTCATAGATAAAGGCCATTCCCCCGGTCATGCCTGCGCCAAAATTGTTGCCAACCTCACCAAGAATGACAACCTGTCCACCGGTCATATATTCACAGGCGTTTGTGCCAGCTCCCTCAACCACAGCGGTGGCACCAGAATTGCGGACACACAAACGCTCACCGGCCTGACCGGCGGCGAACAGCTTTCCAGAGGTTGCACCATAGAGGACCGTGTTCCCGATGATGGTGTTTTCATGCGCGACAAAATTTGCCGCTGCAGAGGGGCGAACGACAATCATGCCGCCCGACAGACCCTTGCCGACATAATCATTGGCATCGCCAATCACATCAAGGCGCAGACCCTGTGTGGCGAAGGCACCCATAGATTGACCGGCAGACCCCCGAAGACGTACGGAGATATGTCCCTCACGCAAACCTTTCATGCCAAAGCGGCGCACGATGTGCGAGGACAACCGCGTGCCGATGGCGCGCTGTGTATTTTCCACATTGTAGGACAGCTGCATCTTCGCCCCATGTTCAAGGGCTGTACTGGCGTCCTTTACCATCAACGCATCCAGCGTGTCAGGCACCTCGGCACGCGGCAGATCTCGGGGGCTGCCACGTCTGTTGCCACTTTCCGCCTGAACGAGAATGGGATTGAGATCGAGATCATCGAGTGCCGCATCACCACGGCTGACCTGCGAGAGCAAATCGGTTCGGCCAATGATCTCCTCCAGTGAGGCAAAGCCCAACGATGCCAGAATTTCCCTCACCTCCTCGGCGAGGTGCGTGAACAGCTGCACGACCTTTTCCGGCGTGCCTTCGAATTTGGCCCGCAAATCATCGCGCTGGGTACACACCCCAACAGGACAGGTGTTGGAATGGCATTGGCGCACCATAATGCACCCCATGGCAATCAGCGCCGAGGTGCCAATCCCATATTCATCCGCACCGAGCATCGCCGCCATGACAACATCACAGCCAGTTTTCAAGCCACCATCGGTCCGCAGAACGACTTTGCCCCGCAAATCATTCATCGTCAGCACCTGATGCACCTCGGAAAGGCCCATTTCCCACGGCAAGCCCGCATGTTTGATTGAGGATTGCGGGCTGGCACCGGTTCCACCACCATGTCCAGAGACAAGAATGGTGTCGGCTTTCGCCTTGGCCACGCCAGCGGCGATTGTACCGATACCGGTTGATGCGACAAGTTTGACACAGACTTTGGCGTCGGGGTTAATCTGCTTCAGATCGTATATCAGCTGCGCCAGATCCTCGATCGAGTAGATGTCATGATGTGGCGGCGGTGAGATCAAGGTGACACCCGGCGTCGAGTGACGCAGCCGCGCAATGATTTCATTGACCTTGATCCCCGGCAACTGGCCACCCTCGCCAGGCTTGGCGCCCTGAGCGACCTTGATCTCGATCTCTTTACAATTGTTCAGATATTCGGCAGTGACACCAAAACGCCCCGACGCAATCTGCTTGATCGCGCTGGAAGCATTGTCGCCATTTTCACGCAGCTGGAAGCGGGCCGGGTCCTCACCACCCTCGCCGGAGTCGGATTTCGCGCCGATCCGGTTCATCGCAACCGAGAGCGTTTCATGCGCCTCGGGACTCAGCGCACCAAGCGAAATGCCCGGTGAGACGAGCCGTTTGCGGATGCTGGTGATTGACTCAACATCCTCAATGGCAAGGGTGGAGGCCGTTGATTTGAAATCCATCAGATCACGCAGATTGACTGGTCCCTGCTCAGACACCATTCGCGAGTATTTTTTCCAGCTCTCATATGATCCCGTGTCACAGGCATGCTGCATTGCATGGATCAGCTGTCCGTCAAAGGCATGCCGCTCACCCGACCGGCGATAGCGGAAGAAACCACCTACAGGCAGGAAAATATCGTCGCTGGCATAGGCATCGCGGTGCATAGATGTTACCCGCGCTGCAATACCGGTAAGACCAAGGCCTGAAACCCGCGACGTCATGGGTGGGAAATATGTCGCAACAAGTGACCGCGACAGACCCAGCGCCTCGAAATTGTAGCCACCCCGATAGGAAGCAAGAACCGAAATGCCCATCTTGGACATGATCTTGAGCAGCCCATCCTCGACCGCCTTTCGGTAATTGGCAACCGCTTCGGGGAAAGTGAGATTTGGCAGCAGCCCCCGCTCATGCCGCTCGGCCAGTGCTTCTTCGGCGATATAGGCGTTAACTGTCGTGGCACCAACGCCGATCAACACGGCGAAATGATGGACATCGAGACATTCGCCTGACGCCACATTTACCGAGGCGAAGGTGCGCAATTGCTGGCGGACAAGGTGCGAATGCACCGCTCCTGTTGCAAGGATCATCGGCAGGGGCGCACGCTGTTTGGAGGTTTTCAGGTCGCTGAGCATTACATGCTCACATCCCGACCGCACAGCTTCCTCAGCCTCGCGGGCGATGCGATCAAGCGCATCAGTGAAACCGTCAGCCCCACCGTCAACATCAAATGTGCAGTCGATCATCGCTGCTGTCTTGCCCAAATAAGCCTGCAACGCGTCCCATTCCGGTACCGTGAGTACTGGCGAGCGAAGCAGCAGATGGTCACATTGCTCTGCAGCCTCGTCGAGGATGTTGCCAAGATTTCCAAGACGTGTCCGCAATGTCATCACATGGCGCTCACGCAGGCTGTCGATCGGCGGATTCGTTACCTGCGAAAAATTCTGCCGGAAGAAATGATGCAAGCCACGATAGCGGTTAGACAGAACCGCAAGCGGTGTGTCATCACCCATCGAACCAACGGCTTCCTTGCCGCCTTCAGCCATCGGCTGCAGAATCAGTTCCATGTCTTCCATGGTCCAGCCAGCCATCAGTTGACGGCGGCGTGCCTCTGTCGTTGGCAGCCTTTCGGGAGCTTTGAGATTGTTTTCGGCAAGCACAGATTCCATCTGCCGGGCCCGACCGACCCACTTGCCCCAATCACGCTTTGAGGTCATGGCCTGCTTCAGAGCCGCATCCTTGAACATCTCACCGGTGGCCAGATTGACACCGATCATCTCACCGGGACCAAGGCGCCCACGTTCAACAATTTTGGTGTCGGGAACAACGACCATCCCAGTTTCCGACCCCGCAATAACCAGTCCATCGGTGGTGACCACATAGCGCATGGGGCGCAGACCATTGCGATCAAGACCGCCAATCACCCAGTTGTTGGCGTAAGCAGCAATCGCCGCAGGTCCGTCCCATGGCTCCATGACCGAATTGCAATAGGCATAGAGCTTTGCCAATTCATCATCACCGCTGACATCGACAGCCTCGGGGATCATCATGGTTTTGACCATCGGCAGTTCACGCCCACCATGTCCAAGCAGTTCGAAAACGGCATCAAGCGCGGCCGAATCCGAGCTTCCCTTGGCGACAACAGGTTTCAGATCCTCGACGGAGTCACCGAAAACATCTGACGCCATCCGGTCCTCATGACAGGTCATCCAGTTCTGGTTGCCACGGATGGTGTTGATTTCACCATTATGGGCCAGCACCCTGAAAGGCTGTGCCAGCTTCCAGGTTGGCATTGTGTTCGTTGAATATCGCTGATGATAGATCGCAAAGGACGAGACAAAGCGTGGGTCAAGCAGGTCAGGAAAAAAGGCCGTTACCTGTTCGGCCAGGAACATGCCCTTATAGATCACCGAGCGGCTGGAGAGCGAGCAGATGTAAAAGTCAGAAATCAGTTCTGACATTACTGCCTTTTCGATGCGGCGGCGCACAACATAAAGATGACGCTCAGCCTCCGCCTCGTCAAAGTCAGCCTGCATTGAAAACATGATCTGCTCGATCTCTGGCCGTGTCGCGCCCGCCTTGTCACCAAGTGCGGAGACGTCAACCGGCACCTGCCGCCAGCCATAGATGAAATGGCCATCTGCAAGAATTTCCTGCTCGACGATACACCGGCATCGCTCCTGCGCGGCAAGGTCAGTGCGCGGCAGGAACACCATGCCGACAGCCAGGCGGCCCCCATCATCATCATGACCCGTGCGGGCAATATGCTCGATGAAGAAATCGCGCGGAATCTCAATGTGAATACCAGCCCCATCACCAGTCATTCCATCTGCATCCACGGCACCACGGTGCCAGATCGCCTGCAGCGCCTCGATCGCCGCATCGACCACCGCGCGGCAGGCTTGACCATCCTTCGCCGCAACAAAACCAACACCACACGCATCATGTTCGAATTCTGGACCATAGACACCGGCGCCGCGAAGCGCTGTCTCATTGCGGGAACGACGTGCCAGATATGTGCTGGCATTGAATTCGGCTTTTTCTGTCATCTTTTCCATCATCATATTCCTCAGGCGCTTGCCGCTTGCGCTGGCACGGTGACGGCCTCAGCGGCAATCCATTGGTCGATCTGCTCTGCAGCGTCACGACCATCGCGAACCCCCCAAACGACGAGTGAAGCGCCGCGAACGATATCACCGGCAGCAAAGACACCGGGCAAGGATGTCATCATGGTCCGCCAATCAATGCTGAGCGTGCCCCATTTGGACACCGTCAACGCTGTCTCATCAAACATTACCGGAATGTCTTCCGGGTCGAAGCCAAGTGCTTTGATCACCATGTCGGCTGGCAGTTCATGGGATGAGTCCTCAATCACCTGCGGGACCTGACGTCCGGTTGCATCAACCTGGCCAAGGTGAATACGCTGCGCCTGAACGGCACGGACGTTACCATCGCCAATGAAGGCCTGCGGTGCTGAAAGCCATTTGAAATCGACGCCTTCTTCCTCTGCATTGGCCACTTCGCGCTGCGATCCGGGCATGTTGGCCCTGTCACGCCGATACAGGCAGCTCACGGATTTCGCATTCTGCCGGATGGCTGTCCGCACACAGTCCATTGCCGTATCACCACCACCGATCACGACAACATCCTTGCCCTCGGCATTCAGAATGCCCGAATCAAAGTCCGCTACCTCGTCACCAAGGCTTTTGCGATTGGACGCAGTGAGGTAATCAAGCGCCGGCACGATACCGTCGAGACCGCTGCCGGGTGCGGCAATGTCACGAGCCTTGTACACCCCTGTTGCGATCAGCACGGCATTGTGCGCCGCACGCATTTCTTCAAATGTTATGTCGGTGCCAATATCGGTATTGAGCTTGAATGTCACACCGCCATCTTCAAGCAGCTTTTGCCGCCGTTCGACAACATGCTTTTCAAGTTTGAAGCCGGGAATGCCGTAAATCAACAAACCACCAGCCCGGTCATAGCGATCATAGATGGTGACCTGATACCCTTTCTTCCGGAGCATTTCAGCCGCAGCCAACCCTGCCGGGCCAGCACCGATGACACCGATTGACTCGGGCCGTTCAATCGCCGGAGCCGCCGGCTTGACCCAGCCATTCTCGAACGCCGTCTCGGTGATGTGCTTTTCAACAGCGCCAATGGTGACCGACTCAAACCCTTTTTCGATCACACAGCTTCCCTCGCACAAGCGGTCCTGCGGGCAAATCCGTCCACATATCTCAGGCATGTTGTTGGTTTGCGAGGACAGACGATACGCCTCTTCCATACGGCCTTCCGCTGTCAGCATCAACCAGTCGGGAATGTTGTTGTGAAGCGGGCAGTTGATCTGGCAGAAGGGTACGCCGCATTGCGAGCAGCGGCTTGCCTGATCTTCGGCCGTCTTGAGTTCAAACTCGTCATAGATCTCGTCGAAATCATCAACACGTTGTGAGGCGTCGCGCTTCGGCGGCGTTGCCTTCTGCGTGGTCACGAATTTCAGCATCTTTGAGGACATTGTCTCAACTCCTGTGTACGGCACATGATGGAGGTGCCGAAAAGACTTTCCGGCATCCTATCGGAAAGACCACTATTCCCTTATCATTCCAAGAGGGCTTTCAACCACTGCCAGATCAGGCAAACCGCCATATTCCGCCATGGTGATCCCGACAACGCCACTTGGTGCGCTGTATATTAAGTCAGTATGTATACCCTTTTTTCAACATTGCCTCAAGGAAAACTTCCGCAGATCAACTTAAATCCCATGTTTTTGGAATTTTAGTTCCACAACGGACCTAAAAAGGCTGCGCATTCCCAGCTTGCCATTGACGGCGTTATCTTGGCATATAGACAGGCGTGGCAAGCCTGTCTTTACGTCGCGGGAGATCCCACTAAAACCATTTTCTGATGCAGGACTTTACGTGATGCCTCTCTTGATGCTTGTGCTTGTTTCCACTGTCCAGGGCATTACCGAATTTCTGCCAGTATCATCATCCGGTCATCTGGTGTTGATACCGCTGGTCACCGACCACCCCTATCAGGGGCGAACAATCGATGTTGCAGCGCATGTGGGAACATTCGTTGCTGTTGCCGCCTATCTGCGCGCAGATCTGCTGCGCATGGTCAGTGGCGTGCTGACCTTCGGGCACCGACATCGAGCCGACGGCCATCTTGCGCTGCTTATAGTCATGGCGACCATTCCGGTAATCATTGTCGGTTATTTCATCAATAAAGCTGATCCCGCATGGCTGCTTGACTTCAAAACACTGGCGATTGCCAATTTGGTGTTTGCATTGCTTTTGTGGCTCGCTGACCGGTTTGGCGCAACCGCGCGGACGATGAGTGACATCGGGGTCAATCAGGCATGGCTGATCGGGCTTGCCCAGATTTTTGCACTCATCCCCGGAGCGTCACGCTCTGGTGTCACGATGATGGCTGCGCGCTATCTTGGCTTTGATCGCCTTACGGCGGCGCGTTTTTCACTGCTGCTGTCCCTGCCAACGATTGCCGGGGCAGGCGTCCTGAAAACATACGATCTTATGAAAGCTGGCGATCTGGCGCTGGGAGCCGATGCGCTGATCGTTGCTGCCCTGTCCTGCCTGTTTGCCTTTGCTGCCATCGGCCTGATGATGCGCTGGCTTGCCCGTGCGGATTTCACCATCTTTGTCGGCTATCGGCTGATCCTGGGAGTCGTTCTGCTCGTCGCGATTCAAGCTGGCTATCTATAAACCACACTCCACCGGCATCTACCGCGCAAACCGTCCACCCGGACGAAAGCGAGCCAGATATTGCGGCAGAATCGTATCAACAGGGGTCGGCGTTATACCGATTTCCGATAGACCGGGGCGCGACGGGTCAGCCACATTGTCGCTCGCCAGCAGGCGGACCTGATCAACAGTGAGCGGCGGATTGGGCAGCAACCCGGCAAAGACCGCTCCACAGCGCATCGCCCAGAGGGGCACCGGCATCAGCAAACGCCGTCTTTTGATATGTGACAGGGTCAATTCCATGAGCTGCCGGAAGCTGAAAATATTCGGCCCTGCAAGCTCGAAAGTTTCCCCTTCCATTTTCTTTCTGGTTCTGGTGAGGCCAAGCCCAGCCGCAATTGCTGCTGCGACATCACCAACATAAACCGGCTGCATCAACATGCCGCCCCCACCGGGCAGCGGCAGCGCCGGTGCCAGCATCGCCATGCTGGCAAAGCGATTGAAAAAACTATCACCAGCGCCAAACACAATCGATGGGCGCAGGATCACCGCCTTCGGGAAGGCAGAAAGTAGAGCCGCCTCACCAGCCGCCTTGGTACGGGAATAGATGCTGGGCGAGGTTGCGCTGGCGCCAATGGCCGAGACATGAACCACACTCTCGACATCGTGCTTGGCTGCCATCGCACCAATCCGACCCGGCAGTTCCGCCTGCAATGCGGTAAATCTCTGGCTCCCCGTTTCCGCCAGAATGCCAACCAGATTGACCACGGCGTCGGCCGGCGCAATTACCCGCTCAAGCGTTTCGTCGTCACAGGCGTCGCCAGAGACAAGTGTTATCTGACCGACAACACCCATCGGCTTGAGATATTTCGCTTTCTCGGCATTGCGGCATAGCACGATGACTCGCGCACTGTGTTTGGCGATCAATTCGATGGTCGCACGCCCGACAAAACCGGATCCGCCAATAACTGCTATTGTCTTTTCCAATGTGATGACTCCCGCTTTTATCACTGCATGGCTTGGGATAAAATTTGTCCATTAAATAGCGACAACCTGACCAGCTCGTCCACCCCAATCCATCAAATGACAGCCGCAAATCGGATTATCCTCGACTACAAGCGCCATTCAGGGGCTGTTGCTCGCTATTTTGATGTAGTGGTTTGTTCCTGCTGGTCAATGGTAACATATTTTGTTGGGATCATGCAGTTGACATCATCTGCTTTGTGGCTATTCTCACGGCCGCAACGCCCGACCTGCTGATCGGCGCTAGTTGCCCAGGTGGCGGAATTGGTAGACGCGCTGGCTTCAGGTGCCAGTGACCATTAGGTCGTGGAAGTTCGAGTCTTCTCCTGGGCACCAAAACCATGTCGGCTCTCCTTGATGAGACCGTTGAGAGATGAAGGCATATATGGCCGTCCACCTCCACAATGATGATCTGCCCGGCGACCTCGATTTTGGTGACTCGGTCGCGATTGATACCGAAACCATGGGATTGAACCCGCATCGTGATCGGCTGTGCGTTGTCCAGATTTCCTCAGGTGATGGCGACGCCCATCTCGTCAAACTCAGCCAGCCGATAAAGCCATGTCCCAATCTGGTGCGCCTGCTGACCGACCCGGAGGTTACCAAGATATTCCATTTCGCCAGATTTGACATCGCCGTGTTGAACCACCACGTCGCGCGGATCGAAGGCCCCGTCTATTGCACGAAGATTGCCTCTAAACTGTGCCGCACCTACACGGACCGACATGGCCTGAAGGATTTATGCCGCGAACTCCTTGGAATTGATATTTCCAAGCAGCAGCAATCTTCTGACTGGGGTGCGGATGAACTGACCAGAGACCAGAAAGATTATGCAGCGGGCGATGTGCTTTACCTGCATCAGATAAAAGCAAAACTTGATTCCATGCTGGTACGGGAAAAGCGCGAGGCCCTCGCCGCTAGCTGTTTCGCTTTTCTTGCAACCCGCACTCAATTGGACCTCGATGGATTTGCCGACACCGATATCTTTCATCACTAGGCCGACACGCAGGAAGATGTGATGACCACACCACAGCCAGACAGACACACTCAAAAGGCGAGCTTTACACCCAAGCGTATAGCTGATGAGGATGGTGACGCGCGATCATTACGCCCCAGCATATTGTTTCTTGGCCTCGCATTGTGTCTGACGCTTGGCATTGCCGCTTGGCTTGGTCTGGTTGATACGAACGACGACATCCGCCTCGAAATTACCGATGTTTCAACAAGCAGTGATGGCAATGTTGCCCTGACTGGCGCCCGTTATCGTGGCCACACCGAGTCGGGCAAAAGGTTCGAGGTCATCGCCACGGCCGCCATCGAGCGATCAGACAGCCCCGGAGATATCGATTTGAGCGAGCCAATCGCGACAATCTTCTCGGATGACGGCAGTACGCTGAACATCACCTCACAGACAGGTGCGTATTCCCAGACTGGTAGCGGCGTTGCGTTGCGTGGCAATGTGATCGTGACAGATTCCGGCCGCGGCATGACGATGGAGACCGAAATGCTTGATGCCAACCTGTCCTCCGGAGATTTGCACACCACCACAGATGTTCGTCTCACTTCCGATACTGCGCTTGTCTTGGCCGAGGGAATGCAGGTGTTTGATGAGGGTGACTTGATTGTTTTCAGCGGAAAATCAAAGATTACGCTACACAATGCAGCGGCAAATGATTAGGCTTTCGCCAGTGCATTACGACTCCACGCAGGCATGTTAAGGCAAATGAAGAAAATGAGAAATCTCACTCGATCAGGGGCTGCTGTAAAAGCCAGCTGTTTACAGGTGTCGCTCACCCTATTTCTCGCCGCTCTTTTTTTCACCCCTCTTTCCGGGCAGAGCATTGCCCAAGAGGACACACCTTTCACCGTAGAGGCTGATGAACTGCTGGAGTGGGATCAGACAAACGGCACTTACAGTGCAACAGGCAATGCAGTGGCAAAACAGGCGAACCAGCAAATCAAGGCTGAAGAGTTGGTAGCCTCCTATGACCCGGACAGTGAAAGTCGCAAAATCACGCTGATTGTTGCAACTGGTGCTGTTGTATATGAGGACGGCACATCGACGGCAAAAGGCGACAAGCTGACCTACCATATCGACTCCGAACGCTATCTGATTGAGGGTGCAAAATCATTCGTCACCGGCCCAAACGGGACAATGCGCGCCTCCAAATCGATTGAACTTTTGTCATCCACCCCGGACAGGCAGCTACTGACCGCGATTGGCACCGCGCACTATACGGACGCCGAAGGGCAGATAGTCGAGGGTGAGACGATCAATGCCCATCTGGATGCTGACGGCGCGCTTGACGTTCTGGATGCCGCTGGCAACGTGAAGGTCGTGGCAGTCAACGGACAGGTGGCGACAGGCGATGCGGTTACCTATGACCAGAAAACATCAAAGGCCTTGCTGACCGGCAATGTCAAAATTATCGACAGCGGCAATGTGATGCGCGGGTCACGGGCAGAGGTTGACTTTGACAGTGGAATTAGTCGAATATTATCAGACGGTTCTGGAAAACGCGTAAGTGGCACGCTGCAACCCTAGCCTGAGACGGAATAGTGGCTCATTAAAAAACAGTGACAAAGAGCAGGCAGCAATCCAATGAATGACGATTTTGACTTTGGACAGTCAAACTTCCCGCGTAACCAGTTTCGTCAGCCGGGCCTCGTTGAACCGGTGCCAACTTTGGTTGACGAACCGCGTGGCCTCGTTGCATCGGGCATTGGAAAGAGTTTCGACAAGCGCCGCGTTGTCCGCAATGTATCGCTCAAATTACAGCGCGGTGAAGCTGTTGGTCTGCTTGGCCCAAACGGTGCCGGCAAAACCACAACCTTTCATATTCTGGCAGGGTTGCTGCCAGCCGATGAGGGCAACGTCCAAATTGATGGTCGCGACATTACCGGTTTGCCGGTGTTTCAGCGGGCACGGCTTGGCATTGGCTATCTCCCTCAGGAATCAAGCATTTTCCGTGGGTTGACCGTTGAACAGAACATCCGCGCCGTGCTGGAGACGCTCGACAGCAGCAGGTCTGACCTTGATGCGATGCTTGAGGATCTCATGGCTGAATTTGCCATCGGACATCTTCGCAACACACTTTCGGTCAATCTGTCAGGTGGTGAGAGACGGCGGCTGGAGATTGCCCGCGCGCTCGCTGCACGTCCGACATTCTTGCTTCTCGACGAACCCCTTGCCGGCATTGATCCGATTGCTCTCAACGAAATTCGGGATCTTATCAGCCAATTGAAAGACCATGGGCTCGGCGTTCTGATTACTGATCACAATGTCAGGGAAACACTGGATGTGGTAGACCGCACCTACATCATCCATGACGGCGCCGTGCTGATGGAGGGAACACCCTCAGAAGTGGTTCAGCATAGCGGTGTTCGGGAAGTCTATCTTGGAGACCGATTCTCAATTTAAAGTCCGGCTGCGATGCGGCTGTGTCGCGCCACAAGCGGCGATTGAGTCCTGCGCCGAGACGAATGATATCAGGTCTTATCCGAGAGAGG
>JAYNHH010000035.1:0-22571 GCA_038107835.1 Alphaproteobacteria bacterium | reverse complement strand
ATAAATGGCGACACGCCACCACCCAGCAACATGGCAAGTACGATCATTCCGACGGCTCCGATAAAGCCAATAACTGATGCCAAATCCATTTTCTATCTCACCCTTTTGAAAAAGCAGATTGCCCGCCAATGTAGCAATATCCGTACCAAACCGGATCGCCAGCGCGTTTCTGTTTGGAACAAAACATTAGAAATGCTTAATAATTGTTACGGTTTTATGGGTTATGATCAAGGCCGCAGGGGACAAACGGCACGATTCTCGCATGGCAGGGGGCAAACAATTGCATTCACGCGACGCTGCAGACCATATATATTGGGAACGTGCAGACAGGGGGTACGAAAATGAGGCGTTTGGCCCGACATCTACTGACCGGTTTGATGATGCTCGGCGCCGCATCGACAGCCCAGGCGTCTGAATACATCGCCCGCGACCATGTCGTCATTGATCTGAAATTCGGCATCGAATGGCTGCGCTGCACCGTTGGCCAGGTCTGGGACGGAACAGGCTGCACTGGCAAGCTGGTTAAATTGAACCAGGAGGAAATCGCTACCGCCATCCTGCAGGCGAATGAACAGCTGGGTGGCAATTGGCGGCTGCCAACGAGAGAAGAGCTTGAGGGGCTGGTGTGCGAGGAGTGCGAACGCCCGAAGGTCAATAAGAAATATTTCCCGCAAACCTCGTCAGAACCCTACTGGACAGGCGAGGTCAATCGCTTTGCCAAGCGTCACATGTGGTCGGTGAATTTCTTTACCGGCCATACCTATGGGCGGTTTTTTCCCTATCAGCGGCTGGCCGTCCGGCTGGTGCGTGATCGGCGCTGACGCTGGCGCGGCGCTCCCGCAGCCACGCTCCCAGCTTCACCAGAAACAGAATGCCACCGGCAATCCAGATGGCACTGGCAGCGCGTTCCGGTGTCACCTGCTGCAGGAACCGGGCGCTGTCATCAACGACGAGTGAAAAAATACCAAGCATGATCGCAAAGGCGATGAAGGAGCGGATGATTCGACAGCGCTGGCAGGTGCTGCCGCGTGCGGGTCTGTTTCGCGATAGGGTAATCACTGCTTTCCTGTCCTTTCCGTCATGTCCTGCCGCCCGGTCCCTGGCCCCGACGGTGGTTCTGGCCCCGGCTATTCAAAAGCCGTGCCACCCACGATATCCGAACGGGCGGGGTCAGTTCAATAGGGCGTTTTGCCTCCATTTTGGGCTGTTTTTGGCGTCCATTTGTTGACGCTTTGTCGATTTTTATCAGTTGTAGATTTTTAACCTTCTGTAAAATAACAATAAAAATGTCTGAATTCTGACACTCTCCGGCGTCAAATAGTCTTTTTGCAAAGCGTGATTTTCTTCTTCATCGTTAACTCAACTAAGGGAGAAAACCATGCAGTTAATGCCATCATTGAGCGTAAAGCAGAAGCAATCTCTTGTCATGACGCCGCAGTTGCAGCAGGCCATCAAACTGCTGCAGATGACCAACCTCGATATCCAGAGTTTCCTTGAGGAGCAGGCGCTTGAAAATCCATTTCTTGAGGTCGAGACAGCCAAGCCTGACAATGCTGACCTTCCAGCATCTGAGGCACAGGCTATGCCGGCTGAGACAGCAACTCCGGCTGATCTGGCGGATGGCATGCGCGAGGGCGCAGCTCTCGCCGATGATCCGACAGCGCATGGTGATTTTGAAAACAGATTTGAATCGAACGGGCTTGATCTTGGCCGCAGCGCTGCGCCGGCTGCCACGGGTGATACCGACTGGGACAGCCTTGCCAATCTGGTTCCCGAACAGCCCGAGACCCTGACTGAATTTGTCATTGGTCAGATTGATCTGAGCATTTTTGACCCGCGCCAGCGTTTCATCGCCTATGAATTTGCCGACTCGCTCGAGCCGAGTGGCTGGCTCGGCCAGGCGGTTGAGGATATTGCCGAGAAATGCGGCTGTTCATGCGAGGAGGCCGAGGCGGTTCTGGAAATTCTCCAGCGTCTCGAGCCGGAGGGTGTTTTTGCCCGCAATCTTGCTGAATGTCTGCGCATTCAGGCATATGAGGGAGGCGTTCTGTCGGCCGAGATGGATGTGGTGCTTGCCAATCTTGAACTGCTTGGCCGCGGCGAGCTTGAAGCTCTGGCGCGTAGGGCAAAATGTGACATCACTGAAATTGCTGCCTGCCTCAAGCAGATCCGTGAATTCAATCCAAAGCCGGGTGAGGCGTTCGAATCAGCGCCGCTTCGTGTTGGTGCTCCCGATGTGATCGTCAGCCGCGGCGCGGAAGGCTGGGTTGTTGATCTGAACAGATCAACCCTGCCGTCACTTGTTATCAACGAGGATTATGCCTCGGAAGTGAATGCCGCAAACCGCCGCGCCAGGAGCGAGCAAGAAAAATCATATGCGAATGAGGCGCTTGGTTCAGCCCGCTGGCTGCGCCGCGCCCTTGAACAGCGCAACAGCACCACCCTGAAGATCAGCGGTGAGATTGTCGCCCGTCAGGCCGAATTCCTGACGCATGGTCTGTCGGCATTGAAGCCGCTGTCATTGAAAAATGTCGCCGAGGCTGTCGGCATGCATGAAAGCACTGTCAGCCGCGTGACAAGCGGTCTGATGATCGCCACGCCAAAGGGCAGCTTTCCGATGAAATCGCTGTTCAGCGTTTCCATTGCCGCCAGTGATGATGGTGACAGCAAGGCCGCCGGTGCGGTGCGTGACATGATCAAGTCGATTGTTGAGGCAGAACCTGCCGGCAAGCCGCTGAGCGACGATGCGATTGCCGCCATGGTCTCAAAGAAGGGTGTGAAGCTCGCCCGCAGGACGGTTGCCAAATATCGTGATATGCTGCGTATACCGTCATCCTCAGAGCGGCGCCGCCGCGCCCGCCTCAACATGGCTGGCTGACCTCACGCTTTTTATGGCTCTGACCTATCCGCATGGCGCTGCCTCATGGGCAGGCACCATATCCGGGCGGTGACTGGCCCGTCTACTGGCCTTCCTATTGAATCGCAAAGGCGCTGAGCGGCAACACATCGCTGCTGCTGCGCTTGTTGTCATGGTCATAATGCACAATCTCGATTGCCGGAATGGCTGGTGCGCCGCTGTTGGCCAGTGTCCTGCCTGCGAACAGCTCGGCAAGTGAGGCACCTGCCTCCTGGGTGCGCCGCGCGCTGAAATCCTGATTTGTCAATGTTGTCTGCTTCACCATAACCTCCTTCGGTCTGTTACGGAGGTTTCTGCATTTATCGTGCCATATGGTGGCCCGCACAGACTGTCAGTGGCGATAAAATCGTGCGTCAGGCAAGGCTGGCGATATGACGGATGAAATCGCTCTGGTTCGCTGGCATCTCGTCAAGCGAGCGGAACAGATGCGAGGCGTCAAACCGCGTCAGCACCGTAATGCCATTGGCGATTGCCGTATTTGCCCATTGTCCCTGCGCCAGCACTTCCGGGATGCCAAACAGCTCACCAGCAAAGAATTGTTTCAGCGCGATGACGCCCTTTTCATCCAGAACATAGATGGCTCCCGATTTGACCATATAGAATTCCTGCGCCATCTGTCCCACGCGGAACAGGGCCTCGCCATGGAACAATCTGATTTCTGTACTGTTATGAGCCATGGTCTACATCAGGAACCGTGTCTGGCGGCGCTGTGTGATGGTTGCGGCGATTGAACAGGACAGGGGCCATGCCATCCGGTTGTCGCGGTCCCACATGGCCTTGATCTCATGCCTGTTGATGCCGATCACGCGGCATTCCTCGTGCGCCAATACATCATGTCGGTAAGCGTCGAGTGACAGCATTTCCAGCAGTGACAGCAAAGCGCCTGCCGCATAGGTGATATCACCACCACTAGCTCCCTTTGCCGGGTCTGCGCGATGGTGGTGGCCACACAGGGCCGCATCTGGTGCCAGCGCCACACCATCTTCAAGCAGAAACAGCATGTCAGTCGGATCACCAGCGGTTATGATCCGCTCCCGTGGTGCGATGATCTGACGTGGATGGTGGCTCCAGTCAATAAAGGGCAATAGGTCGGCCTGCATGTCGCATCTCCTCTAATCAAGGACGACATGGCGCACAGAATGTTAGCCCGCCTTGGCAGTTTCTGGCGGCTTTTCCTTGTTTTTATCTGCTGTGATGACGATCGCGCAGCAATTCAATCATCGCCTTGGTATGTTCTTCCGACATGCCAAGTTCATCCTGCATCTGGGTGATTTTCCGCATCTCATCCTCATTGATGATGCCATCTTTCAGCGCGGCCACAATCTCCGCCTCGAGCAGATCATGCCGCTTCGAAATCTGGTTGGCAAAGGCGGTGGCGACAATACCGGTCAGCAGCGCTACAACACAGACGCCCATGATGGCGGTGAAGGCGCCCACCAGCTTGCCAATCGGCGTCAGGGGCGAGACATCGCCATAGCCAACCGTCGTCAGAGTGATCAGCGACCACCACATCGTCGTCGGGATTGAGGAAAAATGCTCAGGCTGGACGGTGTTCTCAACGACATACATCAGCGAGCTCGATACAAACAGCGCGATACAGAACAGATAGAGCGCTGCGCCAAAAGCGTTTTTTTCGGCACGAATGGCCGAAAACAGATCCTCCAGCGCTGATGAGTAATGCGATATCTTGAGCAGCCGAACAAGCCGCAGCACCCGCAGCCAGCGCAGATCAACCTGTCCCAGAAACAATGGCAGGATCGAAGGCAGGATGGCAATCAGATCAATCAGGCCGGTAAAGCTGAAAATATAATCCAGCCGCCTGCCGGTGGCGGTCTTGAAGCGGCTTGCCTCATTGTCGGCAACGGTCCAGATCCGCAGCAGATATTCGATCCCGAAGATGGTCACTGAAAAAATTTCAAACAGAATGAAGAACGGGCCATACTGCTGGCTCAGACTGTCGATTGATTCCAGCGAGACCGCAAACAGGTTCAACAGAATGAGTGTCGCCAGAAAATGATCACACCAGCGGCTGACCTGATCCTCGCCGCTTGACCGGCTCAATATCTGGAGAACGCGTTTCCTTTTGACCATTGCCAGTTACCCCCATGCCGAACTGCCATCGCGCTTACCAAGAGGATAACAGCCGGAACTTTTATCGCGGAGGAATTTAGCTATGATTTCTGGAGATCCTCGGCGATTTCGGCTGTTTCAACGCACCGATTGGCGAACGCCATCACTGCGGCGCGGCCCTGCAGCTGATACATCCGCATCAGCCCATAGCGTCCGGCGGCCAGCGCCACCGCCTCGGGATCATTGCGGATGCCAGACACCATATTCAGCAACTGCTCAATATTGTCACGGATGGTCTCGAGCCGGCACACCTCTTCTCTTGTCAGCGACGGGTAATCTCCCACAGCCAGATCGCCATCCTTTTTGGTTGTTGGCAGATAGATAACGTCACCCATTGGATTCGGTTCCCTGTGTTTCTGGCTCTGGACAGCGCATCAGCTTGACTTGATAGAGATGCGGTCCGCCACTGTTCTCGACATTTTCCACCAGCCGGATCGGCACCATGCGGTTGGCATTGATCTGGATGGCAGCGTTGCGCAGAATGGTCATGCCGTCGGCAAAGCTGCCCTTATGTGAAAATCTGATGCTGGAAATGGCTCTGCATCCGGCCAGCTGTGCGGTGGTGCTGTCCATGAACACAACCTGATCACTGCCCGGCAGCGGCTCTGGCGGCCGCGTTGGCTCGGCTGACACAATCGGCTGCACGGGCTGCGGTGGCAACTGGCCCGCGTGATCGACGACATACAGCTCACAGGCTGACAGGCCCAGCAAAAATCCGGTTGCTGCCGCCCGTGCCAGTCGTTTTGTGATCTTCCGTGAAACCGTCATATAACTCTGCCATGCCCTGATCTGCTGCTGCGGCCCGCCTGGCCGCGCGTGAAAATTGCCATCCTGATGTAAACGACTGGTTGCCGGGGAATATTAGCCTGCCTCCGGCTACTCTGCCGAAGATATCTGTGTCAGCGCGCCACCAATGCCGATGCGATGGCCAATATTGAAGAATGTCTGCGGGTTCAGCGATTTCCGCCCGACACGAATTTCATAATGCAGATGGGCGCCATCAACGCGCCCGGTGCGTCCCATCTTGCCAATCACCGTGCCATGCGTCACATCGGCTCCCTTGCGTACCGAAATGCGCGACAGATGCGCGTATGTGGTGGTGATGTCATAGGCGTGCCTGACCCGAACGACATTGCCGAAAGACCCCATCTTGCCGGCGTGGATCACCGTTCCCGGGGCCGAGGCATGAACCTCTTCCTGCCATGTGCCGGCCAGGTCAATGCCATGATGCTGGCGGATCCGGCCAGTCACCGGATGCTTGCGCTTGCCGTATTTACTCGAAATATAGAAATACAGCATCGGTGGTTTCAGGGGTACCTTGTTCAGGGCGGAACGATGCGATTCAAGCGCCATGGTCAGCGAGGCAAAATCAGCATTGGCGACCTGCTGGTCCCAGGCACTGGCCGGCGGCAGATAGCTCTCGGCGATCCCAAGCCCTGTCATATGCGCCCGGATCGACCCAACCTCACGCGCCATTGATCGCAGCATCTTCAGCTGCCGCACCGCCGGCGTGACCACTGGGATCTCGCTGTCAGGCGCGAACGGCACCATGGTGGCTGTTCTGCCCGGGTTCAGCGCGATGGTGATGGCACCGCCCGGCGCCCGCACGGTTTCCGTCTGTGCGTCCTCGCCATTTGGGCCTTTTGCCTCAGGGACCAGCAATGGTTTGATCGAACTTGTGAAGGGGCTGGAGAAGGGCGCTTTCAGCATCGCCATCAGCGCGTCAGTTGCGGTTGGCGCGGTCGATCCGATCATCGCCACCTCGTCGGGCGCTGCGCCATCCATCGCCTCTGTGTCACCACCCAGCCCGGTGATATTTTCCTGCGACGCAGGCAACTGCGGAGCCGGTGCTGTCAGAGCCGCCATTTCGGCCAGGGCCGGTGCCGCTGCGGTTGGTGCGAATGGTCCCTGCAGGACAACGCTGGTCACACCGCCCCCGTCACCCCCGGTGGCTGCGATCTGGTCGCCATTCTCGCTGACCTCACTGCCGACCGGCATCACCGGGGCAGGGCTGCTGGAGGCCGGGGCCAGCTTGGCATCCAAATCTGCATCCACGGCATCTTCAAAGGCCAGCAGCAGTGACTGGCCGGTACCATCATCATCAAAACCCTCATTGGCATTGACCATCGGCATGAAGTCCTCGCTGCCATCTATCGGATCCTCTAACGGGATGCTGGCCTCGGCGGTGGTGATTGTGTCATTGCTGACCACCTCGACCGATTTATAGCCGATGAACAGGGTGGTTGCGGCGATCACGGCCGAACCGACCAGCCCGACAAAGGCAGCTGCAAAAACATAGGTCGGCCGCACCACAATCTCGATCGGGCCACGCCGTGTCAGCAGCAGAAACCGCGTCTCCTCGAGCAGTGGGTGCCGCCCACGTGTCTTGAAAGGTGTCTGCGGGTCGTTGGATCGTAAAACCGGTGGTTTGACCCTGCTCAAGATCCTGCCAACAATCGCTCGCATGATCTATCCGAGCTTGGTCCAGAGAATGCCAATCAGCGCGATGTTCGTCAGCAATTGTGCGATCAGGATGAAAATCAGATAGCGGTTGGTGTTCTGGTTGCGAACATTCAACTGGAAGGACGGCAGTTTCAGCGCCTCTTCAAGCCCGGCCTTTGTGTCGAGAAGCAGAGCCTCATCAGCCATCACCGCCTGTTGCTGCTGGACGTTTCTTGCTGGTTGGCCACCACTTGGCGCAGTCACGCCCGGCACCGAGAATTCGGCAATTTCGCCAGCAGGTTTGGCGTCGATGGCTGTTGCCCGGTTTGAGGCCATTGCCGTGGAAACCTCGTTGCGGATTTCCTCGATGCGCTTGCGGATATCAACTACATCATCGGCCATGGCGGAGTCCGGCACCTCAACTCAACTAAATCTGTGTCCAGTCGTTCATAAGAAAGATCGTATTTATGCAACAACTGGGTACACTATAGGTAACGACTGTACGCTAAATTTGTTACCGTTCAGCGCAAGGAAGTTGAAAAATTTTCCCGCTGGATAATTTGCCAAGTAAATTCAGGAGGATAAATTGTTTGAAAAAGGAAAAAAAGAAGAGGGTGAAGAAGCCACTGCGTCGCTCATCGACGAAGATATGCGAATCACCGGCTCTGTCACATCCTCCGGAGACATCATTTTAGCGGGTATAGTCGATGGAGATATCAACTGTCGGAACCTTGTTGTGGAAAATAATGCAACCCTGACTGGTTCATTGAACACAACAGAGGCGGTGATCGCCGGCAATGTAAAAGGCGACGTCGTTTCCGACCGGGTACAGATACTCGATACGGCCCATTTTGAGGGTGATCTGAAATGCAGCGGCATCGAGGTTGAGGCAGGCGCGCATGTGGCAGCGCGCTTCAACAAACGTAGAAAATCCAAATCATCGGGTTAATTTTGGAGCAGAAATTGCAGGCTGGTGAGGGTGAGAGATTGCCAGGCCACGCCTGAAGCAGGGAGAAAAACAGATGGATAAGTCAAAAGCAGTGATCGGTGCTGACGCCAAATTCGTGGGTACCATATCGAATGTGAAATCAATTGAGATCGAGGGTGTTGTCGAGGCAGACTTGAAGGCTGAGAAGCTGTCAATCGGGGCGTCGGGCACATTTGTTGGTGAGGTTAACTGCGACCTTGTGGTGATTGGCGGCAGCTATGATGGCACGATGCGTGCTGGCAGCATCTGGGCAACCCAGACGGCGCAGATCGCCGGAGAAATTCATTATCAGTCATTGCAGATGGACCGCGGTGCGGCGCTGAACTGCCGCGTTGTTCACAATTGGGAAGACCCGGTTGTGGCAGTAGCGGAGGCAGAGCCTGAGGCCGAGGAGCCCGCTGCCGAGGCAGAGGCAGAGGCTGAGGCAGAAGCCAAGAAATAGCATTGCTTACATTGACAGCCCTGGCGATGGAGACTGATCGCTGGCTTTACAAGAAGGATCAAGGATAATGGAATCTTACACCACAATTACCGAAGGCATGATCATGGACGGCAAGCTCGATGCGGGCCAGTCGCCGGTTCTGATTGCTGGTCATTTCAAGGGTGAAATCAATGCTGTCGAGGTCATTCTGGACGCCTCCGGCGTATTTGACGGCCAGATCAATGCTGCCAAGGTGGAGCTGTCCGGCACTTTCAATGGCAAGCTGACAACCGAGGAGCTGAATATCGGCTCGACCGCCACGATTGATGGTGATCTCAAAACCAACTCGCTGGTCATCGAACTGGGTGCCGAGGTGTCAGGCACCATTGGCCGCAAATCATAGGTGCGATGATGGGGCGGGTGTTATCGCAGCCCCCGTGTCAGCGCGCTCATCAACTGGACAAACCGGGTTGCCGGCGGGCTTAGCTCGCCGTCCCCCCGCCAGATGGCGCCAAAGGCAAATGTTGTTTCTGTCGGCCTGATCCGCAGAAACCTGTCGCCTGTTTCAACAAGGCTGTAATGCGGCACGATGCCCAGATGGTCGCCCATTTCCAGAAACGGCATGACAAGACCAGCTGGCAGAGCGGTCACGGCGGCTTTGTCCCCTCCCAGCCCCATTTTCTCCAGGATTCTGTCCGACAACAGGCGGATATGCGTTCCCGGTTGATAAAGCGCCCAGCGTTGATCCCGCATGTCGGCCGGGCTGAGCGAGGCACGACGGGCCAGCGGGTGCCGGTGGGCGGCAATGATCATCATCTGGCTGTGAAAGAATTCCTGCCCAACAGCATTTGGCAGTTGTTCGGCCATCTGCATCGGACCGAAGGCCAGCTCGATTTTTCCACTTGCCAGCTGCGCTACCAACGCTGGAACCGGCGCGCTTTGCACGTCAAATCGGGTTGTCGGCATCTGTTGGGCAAACTGCCGGAGCGGTTCGGCCATGAGTGACAGGCTTGCCGATGCGGTGCAGCCGATCCGCAGGATCTGGGTGCCAGCCTCACCAAGATTGTCGGTCAATTCGCTGATCCGGCGCTCCGCCATGACCACGGATTCGGCTTCCTCGAGGATCCTGACGCCAATTGTTGTTGGCACGATCCGCTGGCGCGAGCGCACCAGCACCTCAAAGCCAAGCCGCCCTTCCATCACCTTCATGTTGCGGGTCAGGGCGGGCTGCGTCAGGCCAAGCGTTTCGGCCGCCCGGGTGAAGGAGCCTGTGCGAATGATTTCGTGAAACTGAAGCAGATGCCGCGGGTCGATGATTGCCATCTTCAATGCATATCAAAATTTGATGAAAATCGCAGCAAAGATAATTTCTCGGCAATGGTTTATGGCTTTTGCCGGGAAAAACATTTTGCAGCAACGATATTGGGCTGGCACTCTTATGCCGAGGACATTCATTCGGTCATCACGCAGAGGAGTGGCAGATGGGACAGCGCTATCAGGTTATCGGCATGCGGGGAGCTGGCTCGCTGATTGCAGAATTCATGCTCACTGCGGTGGGACAGGATTATGATATCAGTTTTCCTGAACCCGACGAGATGCGGCAGGCAGCCTTTCGCGCGCTCAATCCCCTTGGCAAGGTGCCTGTTCTGATCTGTCCGGATGGCCAGACCATCTGCGAGACGCTGGCAATCGCCGCGCATCTGTTCGAGGCGTTTCCGCAGCTGGCACCGCCTGTTGGGACCGCCGCCCGCACCCGGCATTGGCAATATCTGGCGATGCTGGCAACCTGCATCTATCCTGCCTACCACCGTCAACACCGCACCGAATATTACGCCCCCGAGACCGCCTTTGATGCGGTGCGGGACCTTGCCGTCGTCGAACAGACGCCAGCCTATGATTTCATCGAGGAAACGCTTTGCCCGTTTCTGTGTGGTGCCACGCCGTTTGCCGCTGATTTCTATCTCTACATGCTGGCGCGCTGGGATCTTGACCGCGACGGTTTGCTGGCCAAACGGCCAAAACTGGCCGCTTTCATGACAGCGATGCGGGTGCATCCTGCGGTTGATCCGGTGCTTGCGGCGCAGCGCCGCCCAGCGGACACACAGGCCAGCGGTTAGGCGGGCGCGTCTGGCATTGGCGAATCCAGCTTGGCAGGCGCGTTCAATTGCGCCATTCTCGCGCTCGCGTCATCTCATTCATTACGACAGAGTTCCCCAAATGATCAAATTGCTGGTTTTTGACAAGGATGGTGTCCTTTTGAGCTTGACCGCCACCTGGCTGCCGGTCATCGAGGCTGTCGCCGACCACACCATATCCCGATTGCCCGAGGGCCAGAGTGACATCACCGCAGCTGATCTTCTGGCGTCAATTGGCGTTGATGCGGTCAGCGGCCAGATCGATCCAGCTGGTGTTTTCGCGCGCGATTCCTTCGCCGCGATCCAATCGGTCTGGCAGAAACATCTGCCTGCTGCCATGTTTGATCTCCAGTCAGACAGGGGCTATCAGGCGGAAATTGAGGCGCTGATGCTCAAACTTGTGCGCGGCAAATCCGTTGCCAAGGGTGACATCAGGACACCTCTTGGCAATCTCTACGCGGCGGGGTTCCGGCTGGCGCTTCTGACCAATGACAATGAGGTTTCAGCCCGGCAGAATCTCTCCGATCTCGGTGTCGCTACACTGTTTTCCACGGTTGTTGGGGCCGATAGCGGACATGGGGCGAAACCTGAACCGGGCGGACTTCTCTATTGCTGCGCTGCCAATGGGGTCGATCCCTCACAGGCGCTGATGATCGGGGACACGAGGGCTGATTATGGCGCTGCCATTGCGGCCGGTGTGGCGGATTTCATCTTTGTTGCCGATGATGTTGCCGAGCGCCCGGACCCGGCCATCAAGCCGGGAAATGTCATCGCTGATCTGACGGGCCTGCCGGAATTGCTGCTGCGGCGTGGTGATACATTGCTGCGCCGCAATGAGGGCTGATCAGCGCGTGCGATAGGCGATGTTTTTTGTCTGCACGTAATTCCACAGCGCCTCACGTCCCTTTTCCCGGCCATAGCCCGATTTGCCATAGCCGCCAAAGGGGGTCTCGACGCCACCGGCAAACCATTCATTGATGAAAATCTGGCCTGCCCGAATGTGCCGTGCGGCCTTGTGGGCGGCGTCAATATCGGCTGTGAAAATACCCCCGACAAGCCCATAATCGGTGCCGTTGGCAATCTTGATGGCGTCTGCCTCCGAGGTGGTTTTCAGCACCGCAAGCACTGGCCCGAACACCTCTGTCTGGGCGATTTCCATATCGCTGGTGACGTCGCTGAAAATTGTTGGTGCCAGAAATGATCCGGGCGTGTTGAGCCGGTGTCCACCCGTCACCAATTTTGCACCGTCGCGCTCGGCATTGCGGCATAGTTCCTCGGCGCGGTCGCGCTGTCTGTCAGAAATCATCGCCCCCATATTTGTCCCGAATTCGCGGCGCTCGATACCGGGGCCGACCGACAGGCTCTCGGCAAGCGCGGCTGACCGTTCGACAAGCTCGTCATGTACGTCGGTATGGGCGATCAGGCGTGACATCGCCGAACAGACCTGCCCGGCATTGAAAAAAATACCCCAGCGCACGGACTCCATCACCACATCCAGATCGGCATCCGGCATGACGATCGCTGCCGATTTGCCGCCAAGCTCCAGAATCGCCGGCTTCAGATTGGCCGCCGCCGCCAGGGCCACCTTGGTTCCGGTTTCCACCGACCCGGTGAAAACGACATTGCCGATATCGGCATGACCTGCCAGCTGCGCACCGGCCTCGCTGCCATGTCCACACAGAATGTTCAGCGCCCCATCGGGCAGGCCGGCCGCTGCCGCCGCATGCGCCAGATAGCTGTTGCTCAGCGGATCCAGCTCGGGCGTCTTGACGACACAGGCATTTGCCGTTGTCAGTGCCGCCGCAATGCCGCGCGCTGTCATCTCCAGCGGATAGTTCCATGGGATGATCTGTGCCGAGACGCCAAATGGTTCATAGATGGTGAAATCGAGATAGTCGCTCCCAAGTGGAATCGACCGGCCCTCAACAGTTTCCGCCTGATTGCCGTAATATTCGAAATAGCGGGCCGCACCCTCGACCTCAATCACGGCTTCCCAATAGGGCTTGCCCGATTCCAGCGTCAGCAGCTCGGCAATCTCGGCGCAATGCGCCAGCAGGTAATCGCCCATCCGGCGGACCATGCGTGAACGTTCCACCGGGCGTAGCGCTGACAGCACACCGCTCGCATGACAGGCATGTGCTGCCGCCACTGCATCATCAACATCCTGCAGACTGGCCAGCGCAACCTCGCCCAGCCTTTCACCATTTCCGGGATTGATGATGGCCAGCCGTCCGCTGCCCCCGTCAACCCATCTGCCATTGATGTAATTCTGCCAGTATTCCTGCATCGCCAACCTCTGTCATCATGCCGTCTTCAGCCTTGCCATCCTTTGTCCCCGCATGCAACTGTTTCCAGCCCGCAGGCATGGGTGTTTTTGCATCAATTTGTGGATTGACTGGTGGCAGAATTTTGCCATTGTCATCAGGCGTTAACGGGGGAGGCAGGTCGTTGGATTCGGTGGTTGTGATCGGGGCAAGCCATGCAGGTGTTGCCTGCGCCGAGGCGTTGCGCCGCAACGGGTTTGCCGGCCGTCTGACCCTGATCGACAGCGGCGCAGGCCTGCCAATGGAGCGCCCGCCCCTGTCAAAGGCGTTTCTGCTCGTCGCCCCGGAATCGGTGCCGGCTGGCGCGGGTGGTTTTCTGCTGCGCCAGGCCAGCTGGTATCAGGACAATGACATCGACCTTCGCCTCGGCGCTACCGTTACCTCCCTTGACGCTGGCGCGCGCCAGCTTGTCCTTGGGGATGAAACGCTGGGCTATGACGCGCTGGTGCTGGCAACCGGGGCCACCCCCCGCCAGTTGCCGGCCGCGACAGGGTTGGCCGGCGTGCATGTTCTGCGCAGCCCGGATGACGCCAGCCTCCTGCGCCAGGCCATGGGCAGTGCCACCAGCGCCATCATTATCGGCGGTGGCTATATCGGGCTTGAGGCGGCGGCAAGTCTGGGCAAAATGGGCAAGAAGGTGCATGTGATCGAGGCCGCGGACCGGCTGCTGGCGCGTGTTGCCAGCCCGCAGATATCGATGTTCTTTGAGGCGCTGCATCGTGATCACGGCACCCATCTCCACACCGGTGTTGCTGTTGCCGACATTGATGCTGTCGGGGGTGCCTTTGCCGGTGTGCGCCTTGGTGACGGCAGCACACTTACCGCTGATCTGCTGCTTGTTGGCATCGGGGTGCAGCCGAACATGCAGCTGGCTGAGACAGCTGGCATTGCCTGTGGCAATGGCATTCTGGTCGGCCCCGACATGCAGACCAGCCATCCCGGCATCTATGCCATTGGTGACGTCGCCCTTGCCACGGCGCTGGCACCGCAGATTGATGCCATGCCGATCCGGGTTGAGTCGGTTCACAACGCCCAGGACAGCGCCGCGCGTGCGGCGGCGGCACTGACCGGTGCCAAACCACCCGCCCGCCAGGCGCCATGGTTCTGGTCGGAACAATATGATGTGCGCCTGCAGTCAGCCGGCATTGTTCCCCCCGCTGGCAATGGCGTTCAGCAGATTATCCGGCCCGGAAAACGCGATGGCGGCCATTCGGTCTGGAGCTATGATGCGGCCCGGCTGTGCGCCGTTGAGGCGGTGCGGGATACGGCTGGCTACATGATGGGCAAACGCTGTCTGGAGGCTGGACAGGATCCCCATCCAGATGATGTTGCCAACCCTGATTTTGATCTCAGGTCTGTTCTTGCCGGTCAATAAATCTTGCGCTCCAGGGCGGGCGCAATGCACACTGTTGCTGGGATGATCAGGCCACGCCCGGGGCAGGCCAGAGGAGATGCAGATGAGTTATGTAGGCGCCGGAAAATCCAATCAGGCACCGCTGGTTGACATGCGCAGCGATACCGTCACTCAGCCAACCGAGGGAATGCGGGCGGCGATGCTGGCAGCGCCTGTCGGTGATGACGTCTATGGTGACGATCCGACGGTGAATGAGCTGCAGGAGCGGGCAGCACGCCTGCTTGGCAAGGAGGCGGCGCTGTTCATGTCGAGTGGCACACAGTCGAACCTGGCGGCGATGCTGGCGCATTGCCAGCGCGGTGAGGAAATTCTGTGCGGCGCGGACTATCATGTGTTTATTGACGAGGCAGGCGGTGCCTCAGTGCTTGGCGGCATCATGTTCGCGCCAATGGCGATGAATGCGGATGGGTCTGTCGATCCGGAGACGATCAAACGGACAATCAAGCCCGATGACGAACATTGCCCGATCTCGCGCATGCTGTCGCTGGAAAATAGCTGGCATGGCCAGGTCCAGCCATTGTCAGCCATCACCACCGCCGCCCGATGTGGGCGTGAGCATGGCCTTGTTGTGCATCTCGATGGTGCCCGGATGATGAATGCGGTGGTTCGGCTTGGCATCTCACCAGCAGAATTGGTGGCTGATGTGGACACAGTCTCGCTGTGCCTGTCGAAGGGGCTGGGCGCGCCGGTTGGCACCATTCTGGCTGGCCCGAAACCCTTCATCAGGCGTGCGCACCGCATTCGCAAGCTCGTTGGTGGTGGCATGCGTCAGGCTGGTGTTCTTGCGGCGGCTGGCCTCTATGCGCTGGATCATCATATTGAACGTCTTGCCAGCGACCATGATAACGCCCTGCGGCTGGCCGAACAGCTTGCCGCCATTCCCGGTGTCACTGCCGATCCGGCGGCTGTCGAGACCAATATGGTGTTTGTCGATTTTGCCGAAGGTGCCGGTGTGCGGCTGCGCGACCATCTGGCGGCAAAGGGGATGTTGATCGTCGCCGACAGCGACCATGTCCGCCTCGTCACGCATCTGGATTGCGGGGCTGCGGAAATTGACCTCTTCGCCACCGAGGTACGCGCTTTTTTCGGCTGACATATCTAGTGGCGCAAGGCGGTTTTGAGTGAATTTTGGCCTGAATCCGTCCTGTTTTCTGACGCACGCTGAATAACTGCTGAAAACAGCTGTGGCACTATCCCTGCGTTCTACGGTTTGGTTTTTAGGGAGACGCTTATGGCGCTGCAACTGTCGATCGGGGCACGTGTTCGCAAAAGCCCATTCTTTGATGCTGCCCGTGCCGATGGCATGGCTGCCGCCAGTGTTTACAATCATATGTATATGCCGACCAGCTATGGCGATTCGGCCGCTGAATATGAGCGGGTGATCAATGGCGTTGCCATGTGGGATGTCGGTGTTGAGCGGCAGGTCGCGCTAAAGGGTCCGGATGCTGTTGCGCTGGCCCGCTATCTGACGCCGCGTAATCTTGATGGGCTGAAAATTGGTCAGGGCAAATATGTGCCGATCTGCAATTATGAGGGTACATTGATCAATGACCCGGTGCTTCTCCAGATCGCCGATGATGAGATATGGCTTTCCATTGCCGACAGCGACATTGCCCTGTGGGCTGCCGGCATTGCCGGGGCGCGGGGCATGGATGTCCGCGTCCATGAACCCGATGTCTCGCCGCTGGCCATTCAGGGGCCAAAGGCCGCTGACGTTGTTGCCGACATGTTTGGCGACTGGATCAGGACGCTCAGATATTTTGGCTTTGCCGAGGCAGAGCTTGAGGGGATCCCGCTCATCGTGGCGCGGTCCGGCTGGTCAAAACAGGGCGGTTATGAACTCTATCTGCGCGATGGCCGCTACGGTGCCAGACTCTGGCAGCTGGTCAAACAGGCTGGGGCGGGCTATGGCATTGGTCCCGGCACGCCAAATTACATTGAGCGTGTGGAAAGCGGGTTGATCTCATATGGTGCTGATACGGATGATGCAACCACGCCCTATGAGCTTGGGATGGATAAATTCATCGATGTCGACCAGCAACAGGATTTTGTCGGCAAGGCGGCGCTCCGTGCGCTGCGTGAAGCTGGTGTGAAGCGCCGTTTCATGGGCCTGCTGATCGATGGTGATGCCTTCCCCGCCACCAACGAGGCGCGCTGGGAGCTGCATCAGAATGGCGACTATGTTGGCTATGTGTCGGCGGCGGCCTATTCTCCACGGGTGCAGTCAAACATCGCTGTTGCCATGGTCTCGACGGCGGCCATTGAATCCGGCCAGCCGGTTGATATTGCGTCTGACTGGGGCCAGCGGACAGCGTCCATCGTTCCCCTGCCGATCATCTAGCCGCATGGCACCCAAACGGAAAAGGCCGCCAGAATGGCGGCCTTCTCTTAAAATCTGCAAACTGCTGTAAAACCCCGCTGATCACTGCCCGGTGCAGGGCCTCAGCTGGCCGACAGCTATTCTACGACAGCGAGGTTGACAGCGGCGACTTTGCCGTTGCGCTGTTCTTCAAGATCGTATGTGACCTTCTGACCTTCATTCAGACCGTTCAGGCCGGAATTCTGGACAGCGGTGATGTGAACAAACACATCATTGCCGGATTCGTCAGGATTGATGAAGCCATATCCCTTTTGCGTGTTAAACCACTTTACAGTGCCTTGTGACATTCGTTTAGTCTCCAAAATGAGTCGAAACAAGCCGCTGGTTTCGACCAGTTATTCAATTTTATGCTACATATGTCACTGTTCGCACGGGAATCAGGTCTCATATAGCCTTACGGCACCCTACATATGTGGCGGCTGGCTCATGTTGTCAAATTTTTAATTGCAGCGAGGCTGTTCAATTGATGGTACAGCTTTGCAACTGCGGGCCAGCCACGCGTGATGCACAATTTGTCGGCCTGTTTCCCATCAGGGGTTCAACTGATTGAAAAACAGTCATATAACCATTCCAACTTTGGTTCTGTGCTGATTGGTCCGCACGGTCCTGTCCCTATCACCTTGAGAGATGGCCGCTCATGCCTCCTGCGTCAAAAATTCGCTTTCGCGGCGCTGCCTGTGCCCTTGCAGCGGCGCTGCTGTGGGGCCTTGTGCCGCTCTATATCGATATTGTCGATGCCACTAACCCCTATGAGATTGTCGCCCATCGGGCGCTCTGGTCGGGGGTTCTGCTTCTATTTTTCATGCTGATAACTGGTGGCGTGCGCATGGTTCCCGGCGTCATTGCCGATGGGGCGACGCGGCGAGGCTTTGTTGTGTCCTCATTTCTGCTGACGGTGAATTGGGGTCTGTTTGTCTATGCCGTGCAGGCGGGCCACGCTATCGAGGCCGCGCTTGGCTATTTCATCTATCCGCTTGTCGCTGTTGTTCTTGGCATCCTGCTTCTGGGCGAAAGGCTGGACCGGCTTGGCTGGGTGGCTGTTGGTATCGTCGTCTGCGGCGTTCTTGCCAAGATGGGGCTGGATGGCCGCCTGCCGATCATTGGTCTGTGTTTGGCTGTCACTTTCGGCCTCTATGGTGTGACCCGGAAAAGGATGGGAATTGATCCGGTCATGGGCATGTTTGTCGAAACGCTTGTGGTGATGCCCCTGGCGGCTGGGTATCTCATCTGGATGGCCCATGATGGCCAGCCGGTCTTTTATGGCGGCGGATTTTTCAATATTCTGCTGGCGCTGTTTGCCGGCGTGATCACGGTGGTGCCGCTGCTGCTCTATCATGCAGGCAACCGGGATCTACCCTTTGCCATGGCCAGCCTGCTGTTCTACGCCAACCCGACGACCCAGCTCTGCCTTGGCGTTTTTGTCTTTGGCGGGGCGTTCACGCTTGGCGATGGGTTGACCTTTGGTCTGATCTGGACTGGCATCATTGTCTATTTTACCAGTCGGCCAAAAGCGCGCCCGGTGTCCACCATGTGCCCGCCACCAACTGAACAGACCAGATAATCTGGTCACTGTTCAGCAGGCGGTGGCGAGACGGCGGTCTCCTGTCAGTCGATGACGCTTGCCGAGACGATCTTGTCGGGGTCGGCAGGTGGCTCGCCAATGGCAATCTTGCGCACCGTGTCCATGCCGCGCTCAACCTGTCCCCATACGGTGTACTGGCCTGTCAGATGGCCACAGCCCTCAAAACAGATGAAAAACTGGCTGTCGCCTGAATTCGGGTTCATTGACCGGGCCATGCCGACCGTACCCTCCCGATATTCGTAATCGGTGAACTCGGCTTCCAGCTTCTGCCCGGAACCGCCCATGCCGGTGCCGTCCGGATCGCCTGTCTGCGCCATGAAGCCGGGGATGACCCGATGAAAGATGATCCCGTCATAAAAGCCGTTGCTGGCCAATTCGGTGATCCGGGCGACATGCTTTGGCGCCAGTTCGGGTAGCATTTTGATTTCGACCTGCCCCTGGCTGGTCTCGAGAAGGAGGGTCTGACCCGCCCCATTGTCGCTGGTTGCGTTTGCTGCAGTTGTCATGATGAAAAAGGTAACTCCCAGAAGTGCAGTGATAAATCGGCTCATGAACCCGTCCTGTGCTGGCTGTTTATGAACTGGATCCGTGCAGGCAGGCTGCACTGGACCACCAGGGGCAAAACCCGGCCTGACAAGATATAGGATGGTTTTGCCATGGTTAAAGATGCTGGCTAGAAAAGCGCGTCAAGCTGCTCATCGCTCAGATTGCCCGGAACGACGGTGATCGGCACCCGGCATCGGGACGCCCCGCGAGACATCAGAAAACTGATCAGGGGTCCGGCTGTCTCTGACTGCGTGTCCGCGCCCAGAACCAGCAGCGAGATTGACGGCTCCTCGTCGATCAGCGCCAGCAATTCATCGCTGGTATCTCCCTCACGAACGAACAGCACTGGAATCTCGCCGGTCAGACCCTTGGCATATTCGGCATGGATGGTCATTTTTTCCTCGGCAGCCTCGCGTGCTTCCTGGCGCATCAATTCGCCGACCCCGGCCCAATATTCAAATTCGGCGGGGGCGATGCAATACATCAGCGCGACCTTGCCACCAACGGCCTTGGCGCGCCCACAGGCAAACTGCAGCGCCTGATGCATTTCCTCCGAGTCGTCAACAACGACCAGAAATACCGGATCCTTCTTTGCCATCCTCAGCCCCCTGAATAGGTAAGTCCCAAAAAAACCGTCTTGTCATCTGCGCCTATTTGCGGCGAAAGGCAACTGCTGCGAGCCAGCCTGAGCACACCGCAAAGACGATTGCGAACACCCCGTAGAATGCCGAATAGTCATGCGCGAAATTATAGATCAAAGCACTCAATCCAGCCTTCTTGATTTTCATGCCGGTTGTCTCCTCATTGAGGATACCGCCATCACGAAAATGCACAACACGCACCTCATAATTACCCGGAGGTACATTTTTTGGCAAATCCAGTGTTGCCCGGAACAGCATGTTCTGCTGCAGCGTTACCGCCGCTGTTTTCTCGGCCCACAGACCCAGATCCTGCATATTGCGGATCAACCCACTGACCATATCCGCGCTGGCGGCGGTTGCTGCGCCACCTGTCGTTGATTCTGCACCCTGCTCATGGCCGTTTTGCGCGCCTCCCTGCCTGGTGAATTCCAGCGGCAGCGAGCGGGGGCCAATTCTGGCCGTGCGCAGCGTCTCAGGCGCGGCAATCTCGGCAAGTGGACGCGTCGAGAAAACGTGGTAGAAGCTGGGCGCATTTTCCCAGATGTTGGTCTCGACATTGACCCAGATGCCGGCCACCTTGTCACTGCGTCGCTGGGCAAGGCGAATCTGCGGACCAGAGACGAGCAGCACGACGTCATCGCCATCCATGCCTTCAAAGGCACCAAACAGCAGCAGTTTAGTGCCGTGATAGCTGCTGGTGATCTCGACATTGTCCTGTGAGAGATCGGCGACAAGCCGCTGTGGTGTCGCGCTGGCTGGTGAGGTGGCCAGCATCAGCCACAGTCCCAGCAGCATCATCACGCTGTTTTGCCGACTCATTTCAGCAACTCCACCGACAGCAGATCCTCGGGTCTGACCACAAGGTCATAGCCAATTTTGACACAGACAGCCAGAACCAGCAGCGCCAGCAGGCCGCGCAGCTGCTCGCCCCGCAGAACCGAACTGGCCCGGCTGCCGAACTGCGCCCCGATTACCGCACCGAACAGCAACAGGCCGGCCAGCACGAAATCAACGGTCTGCGTCTGAATCGACTGCAGCAGGGTCACGTTGGCTGTCACGAAAATGATCTGGAACAGCGAAGTGCCGACAACCACCGATGTCGGCATGCCAAGCAGATAGATCATCGCCGGCACCATGATGAAACCACCGCCAACACCCATGATCGCTGCCAGAACGCCGACAAAGGCGCCGATGGCCAGCGGCAGGATGGCGCTGATATAGAGCTTCGAGCGGCGAAAACGCATCTTGAGGGGCAGACCATGCAGCCAGTTATGCTGATGCAGCTTGCCACGCGCGCCGCCCGGCTTGCGCGAGCGCATTATGGTGCGCAGGCTCTCGGCCAGCATCAGCGCGCCAATGATCCCGAGAAAGACGACATAGGACAGCTTGATCACCAGATCGATCTGGCCGATTGAGCGCAGGAATGAGAACAGCACGACGCCAAGCGACGAGCCGATGACACCGCCAAGCATAAGAATGCCACCCATTTTGAAATCGACATTGCCGCGCCGCATATGCGCCAGCACGCCGGATACCGATGAGGCGACGATCTGGTTTGCCTCTGTCGAGACGGCGACCGCAGGCGGAATGCCAAAGAAGATCAGCAGGGGAGTCATCAAAAAGCCGCCGCCGACCCCGAACAGTCCCGACAGGAACCCGACACCGCCGCCAAGTCCAATGATGATGCCGATATGCATCGAGACTTCAGCGATGGGCAAATAGATATACATAAAATTGACGCCTGATACGGGTGATCCGTGACCAACCCGGTCTTGGAACTTACAGCGATCTGTTTGCCGGAGCGTCCCGCGCCATCATCGCCATCACTGGCCCCCATGATGCGGTCTATGCTGCCGACGGCAACAATCACTGCGATTGGTGTTGCATATCACGCCATTGGGTGCAACAGGAATTCACCCGGAACCGGCTGGCGTCATACCGTTTTGCCTGTCTGGTCCCATGGCCTGTCGTTGCTGGTCTGAAACCAACGTTACAGTCTTGTGGCTGGTCTATTCGGGAGGCGAGGTGCTGGTGGGATCAATGTTTGGTGCGCTGCATCGTTGGGTCGTCGGTATAGATATGTTCCAGCAGGCGCAGAATCCGCAGAACATCCGTGTCGTCGATTGAATAATAAATGGTCTGTGATTTTTGACGTGTCCGCACGATATTGGCGCGGCGCAGGCGGCCAAGATGCTGCGACAACGCAGACTGGCTCAGGCTGTTCATCACGCTTTCCAGTTCGGAAACCGATCGTTCGCGGCCATCGGCAAGCTCGTTCAGAATTCGCATTCGCTTGGCATTGCCCATCGCCCGCAGAACGGTCGTGAGCTTTGAATATTCAGATTTCAATTCTGGCTGACGCGCCATAATTACCTCCTCAAGCTGGGTTTTCCCAAACCAGACCATGCCCGACCAGCAAAGCCTGCCTTCTGTCAGGGAGTTTAGACGACCTGTTCTTAAGGAAACGTTAATTTGACCGGGGAAAGGAGAAAAAAGACTGTAAATTCAGTAAAGAAGGTTCGATTTATTGGGAATAATATTAAACTTTGGTTAACAAGCGAAAGATAATGAACCCGGACATACTCCGCTCTCTCGCAGGATGGTTCTCTTTCATCCAAGGTCACGCGTCACGCGGGCATCCAAGGTCACGC
>JAYNHH010000034.1:19484-24454 GCA_038107835.1 Alphaproteobacteria bacterium | reverse complement strand
GTTACCGATTTGGCGAGGTTGCGGGGCTGGTCGACATCCGTTCCCTTTTCCACGGCGGTCAGATAGGCAAGGATCTGTGCCGGCACCGCCAGCAGAATGGGCGCCAGCAACGGGTCGACATCCGGCACGGTGATCACATTGCTGGCAAAATCAACCTCGGCCACCGCCTTTTCCTCGGTCAGCAGGATGATCTGCCCACCACGGGCGCTTGCCTCGCGCAGATTGCTCGCCGCCTTGCCAAGCACCTCGTCGGCCGCCAGCATGGCAACCACCGGCAGACCATCCTCGATCAGCGCAATCGGACCATGCTTCATCTCGCCGGACGCAAACCCCTCGGCATGGATATAGCTCAGCTCCTTCAATTTCAGCGCTCCCTCAAGCGCCAGAGGGAACAGCACATCACGCCCCAGAAACAGCGCCGAGCGGACACCGGCAAGGTCATGCGCAATCGGCCGAATGGCGTCGAAGGATGTCAAAGCCTGACCAACCAGCCCCGGCAGTGCCTGAATCTGCGCCTGGATCTCATCGGCACGCTGCGCCGTGATCATCCCCTTCGCCTCGGCAAGGGCGACGGCAAAGCTGATCAGAACCGTCAGCTGGGCGGTAAAGGCCTTGGTGCTGGCAACGCCAATTTCCGGGCCAGCGCGCGTTGGCATGACAGCATCCGCCTCGCGTGCAATGGTGCTTCCCGGCACATTGACCAAACCAACCGTCTGCAGGTCATTTTTGGCAGCATGACGCATCGCCATCAGCGTATCGAGACTCTCGCCCGACTGGGAAATGGCAATGGCCGTCGAAAAGCTGCTGGTGACCGGTTTGCGATAGCGGTATTCAGACGCAATCTCGCAGGTCACCGGCACCCGTGCCAATCCCTCGATCCAGTACCGCGCAACAAGCGACGCATAATGGCTGGTTCCGGCAGCCAGCATGACAATGCCGGTAATGTCCCGCAGCTGATCGCGTGACATCGGTGCCGCAATCCGCCCATCGGTCCCCGTCATCGCCGCCAGTGAATGCGCAATGGCATCCGGCTGTTCATGAATCTCCTTTTCCATGTAATGACGATAGCCGCCCTTGTCGACCAACCCCTGGCTGGCGGCGACAATGACCTCCTCGCGGTTGACCGGCACCCCATCAGCATCAAACACCGCCGCGCCGTCAGCTGTGACGAAGGCGAAATCATTGTCCTTGAGATAGACAACACGCCGCGTCAGATGGGCCAGCGCGATGGCATCCGAACCAATGAAGCTGGCGTCATCACCAAGACCGATCGCCAGCGGCGAGGCATTCCGCGCGACGATGAGCATGTCGCTATGGTCACGGACAAGTGCCGCAAAAGCATAGGCCCCCTCAATCGCAGCAAGGACAGATTTCGTGGCCTCGGTTGGCGAGAGGCCGGCATCAAAAGCCTCGACGAAAAGATGCGCCAATACCTCACTGTCGGTGTCGCTGCTGAACAGATGACCCGCCTGTTCCAGACGCGCACGCAGCTGGCGATGATTTTCAATGATCCCATTATGAACGATCACCACACGCTCGGCGGCGATGTGCGGATGGGCATTTGCCTCGGACACACCACCATGCGTGGCCCAGCGCGTATGGCCGATGCCAATATCACCACCAAGCGGCTTTTTGCGCATCAGACTGTCAAGACTTGCCAGCTTGCCAACCGAACGGGTGATTTCAAAACCGCTGCCATTGTGGGTGACGATGCCAGCACTGTCATAGCCGCGATATTCCAGCCGCCGCAACGCATCCAGGAGCGTGTCACCACAATTGACAAGGCCGACAGCCCCTACGATTCCACACATATGAAAACCCCCTCGAAAACAAGGCCGCAGCCTGAGTCACCTAGTTTCGTGATCCAGTATTAGAGAGAATCATGCCGACAAGAAAGGCGGAACTATGTCAACACCGTCAGAAACATCAAAGAAACCGTCAGGGATGACAGTAAAAGGAAACATCTCCAGCGTGGAATAGGATATATCCTATTTTGTGCCAAATGTCAAGTGGAAAATGCGCGCCTGCCACATTTTGGTTGTAACGCCAGCCGATGCACCGGCGGCTGTGATTTGGCCAGAGCCAGCGCACAAGCAGGCAAATGATTGGTTTTTGCAGCAATTTCAGCTTATAAAGAGGGCATGAAAACAGCAGCGATCATTCTGGCGGCAGGCCAGGGAACGCGGATGAATTCCGCCCTTCCCAAACCACTGCATCATGTGGGAGGACGGCCAATGCTGGCCTGGGCCATTGATGCCGCAAAGGCCAGCGGTGCCGACCGCATCGTCACCGTGCTTTCCAGAGACTCCGCCAGCACGCAGGACTGGCTCGGGCAACAGGAATTTGCCATTCAGCACCCGCCGCTCGGCACTGGTCATGCGGTGCTGGCGGCGCGTGAGGCGCTGGCGGATTTTGACGGTGTCGGCCTTGTCATGTTTGCCGACACCCCGCTGGTTACCAGCCAGACACTGGCCGCGCTTGCCGCACGGGTTGCCGCCGGTCAGGACATTGCCATTCTGGGTTTCGAGACACCACAACCAACTGGCTATGGCCGTATCATCCGTGCTGCCGATGGCAAGGTGCAGAAAATCGTCGAGGAACGTGACACCACCAGTGAGGAAGCGGCAATCACACTGGTCAATGGCGGTATCATGGCGGCGCGCACCCCGCTGCTGTTCGATCTTCTGGACAGCGTTGACACCAGCAATGCACAGAATGAGATTTATCTGACTGACATCGTTTCCGTGGGTCGCAGCCGCGGGTGTTCCATCGCCTGTGAGGTAACAAATGGGAATGAGTTGATGGGAGTGAACAGCCGTGCCGATCTGGCGCGCGCCGAAGCCCTGTTGCAGGCGCAGCTGCGCGTGGCAGCAATGGCATCCGGCGTCACCCTGCAGGCGCCCGATACAGTATTTCTGAGCGCCGACAGCGTGATTGAGCGCGATGTGATCATCGAACCCCATGTCGTGATCGGCACTGGCTGCCACATCGGCGAGGGCAGCGTCATCAAGTCATTCTCGCATATCGAGGGGGCGCGGCTGGGAGCGTGTTGCGTGATTGGCCCCTATGCACGCCTGCGCCCCGGAACAAATGCGGCGGAAGGCGTCAAAATCGGCAATTTTGTCGAAACCAAGAATGTAAGTCTTGGCGATGGTGCGAAAGCCAGCCATCTGACCTATCTTGGTGATGCTGAAATCGGTGCGGCTGCAAATATCGGGGCAGGAACCATCACCTGTAATTACGATGGGTTCAACAAATACAGGACAATTGTCGGCAAGAATGCGTTCATCGGATCAAACACGGCTCTGGTCGCACCGATAGCCATCGGCGATGGTGCCATCGTCGGAGCGGGAAGCACCATGAGTGATGATGTCGGCGCTGACGACATCGCCTTCACCCGCGCCACTGTCGAAACCAGACAGCAGGCGGCACCAGCTTTTCGGGATCGCAAGAAAGCGATCAAGGCAGGCAGGGAAGGAAAACAGACATGACGTTGATCGCTGGATTGGTCCGCAGGGGATGAAGATGGATGTCAAACTCGTCACCACCGCGCTTTCAGCCATGCAGAGCCGCCGTGTTCTGGTGGTTGGCGATGTCATGCTGGACCGGTTCGTCGATGGCAGTGTCAAACGCATTTCGCCAGAAGCCCCTGTTCCCATCCTGAGCCAGACAAGCAGCAAGCAGATGCCGGGTGGTGCGGCCAATGTTGCCTGCAATCTGGCATATCTGGGATGCCGGGTCCGGCTGATCGGGATAACCGGGCAGGATGAGACGGCGCTGATCCTGCGCCGCGAGATTGAACGCGCACCGGGGATTGAATTCGCGCCCTTCCTTCTGCCCAGCCGACCGACAAGCGTGAAAACCCGATACCGCGCAGGCGGACAGCAGATCCTGCGTGTCGATGAGGAAATGACAGACCCGCTGGATGACGCGACATTGCTGCAACTGACAGAGGTTATCATCGGCAGCATCAAAATGGCCGATGTCATTGTGCTGTCCGATTATGCGAAGGGCTGCCTGCCGCCGCCGGTTATCGCCAAGGCTGTCAGGGCCGCAAAAAAGGCTGGCAAGATGGTGATTGCCGATCCAAAGCTGGCGGATTTCTCAGCCTATGCGGACGTTGACATCCTGACCCCCAATCTGGCCGAACTGCAGCTTGCCGTTGACGCGCAGCTTGACGATCTGGAGAGCATTGCCGCGGCAGCCTCTGATACCGCCGCATCGCATCGCATTGGCGCGGTAATGGCCACCTTGAGTGCCCGCGGGATTATGCTGGCGAATGCCGAGGGCGCGATCACCCATGAAGCGGCAGCTGCCCGTGATGTATTCGACGTCTCGGGGGCGGGTGACACGGTTGTGGCGACGCTCGCCGCGGCCACAGCTGGCGGTCTTGCGCTTGCCGATGCGGTGAGCCTTGCCAATCTCGCTGCTGGTGTTGCCGTCGGCAAATCCGGGACGGCAATTGTCAGTCCGGGCGAAATGATCGCCTACACGACCCCTGCCCCACCACCGACAAGCATCACCTACTGGCAGAAACAATGCGAGGAATGGCGCGCCGAGGGGTTGCGCATTGGCTTCACAAATGGCTGTTTCGACCTGCTTCATCCCGGACATCTGTTCCTGCTTGCCGACGCTGCCCATCGCTGTGACAGGTTGATTGTTGGGCTGAACAGCGATGCGTCCGTACGCGGACTGAAAGGCCCGTCTCGCCCGATACAGACAGCCCAGACACGCGCCGGCGTTCTGGCCAGCCTCGAGACAGTCGCTGGTGTCGCCATCTTTGAGGAGGAAACGCCGCTGGCGCTGATCACCGCCCTGCAGCCCGATCTTCTGGTCAAGGGTGGCGATTACAGAGCCGAGGATGTGATTGGCGGTAACGTCGTCAGGGCGCGTGGCGGTGAGATTGTGATCACCCCCACGCTTGGCCCGCACTCCAGCACCGGCATCATTTCGAGATAGAGCGCGCGTCC
>JAYNHH010000034.1:0-19384 GCA_038107835.1 Alphaproteobacteria bacterium | reverse complement strand
ATAGAGCGCGCGTCCTCTATGTCCGCTCCGTTGCCTCAGGGCCACCCTCGGCCAGCCTGATCTGTGCCTCGAACTCTCTCAGGCGTTTGTAGACACTCAACAGCTCGATGATCGTCGGCCATGCCTTGAGCAGATATTGCATTGAACCCTCAACCCGGCCAAATGCACGGATGATCTGCTGCATGACGCCAAGCGTTACCACACCAGCGACAATGGCCGGCGCAAGAAACACATAGGCCGACAGCACATTCGCCTGCAGATAGGCGATGCGTCCAACGTTGAAATACAGATAGCGTATATATGACAGAAAATGGATCGAGCGCACGTCATCAAACAATTCCTCGATCGTTTTGGGCCGCACAGTCTCGTCATCCTCGGCGATCACCAGCAGCTTTCTGTAGGCAGCTTCCTTCTTCTGCAGATCATACTCGACTCCGACCAGTCGGAGAATCCAGCCGAGCGCCACAAGGAATATCGTGCCACCCACGCTCCAGATGAGCGCGCCGGCAATCAGCCCATATTCCCAATCGCCAAAGAAAAAGATCGGGATTCCTATCGACAGGCCAAACAGGATGGGGATGAACTGCACGAGGATCATGATCGACTCGATCAGACTGGTGCCCAGACTTTCCATGATGCGGGAAAATTTGATCGTGTCTTCCTGCACACGTTGCGCCGCGCCCTCGATCTTGCGGGCCCGACTGTAAACGCTGTGGTACCACTCCACCATCGCAGTACGCCAGCGGAACAGAAAATGTGAGGTGAAAAAGCTCACGACCACCGCAATGGCAACATAGATCGCAGCCAGGGAGATAAAACTCGCCAGGCTGGCCCAATATTCACCGATTGTGATCGCGTTCGGCTCGGCGAGCGCCTTTTGAATCATATCGTAGAATTCACCGAACCAGTCATTGATCATGACATCAATTTTGACCTGCACCCACAAGGAGGAAAGGATCGTGGCCGAACCAAGCCAGGCCCAAAGTAACCATTTTCTAGTCGAGAAAAATAAGAACATGTCTGCTTCCGTTAAAATTCTACAATGAAAAAAACGTCGTTGGAGTCGTCACGTCCGGCAAGGTCTGGCACAAAACATTCCAGCCACACACCAAGGCACCCGGTACTATATGACCACTGTTACTGAAAATTGAATAGCTCCCCATCAATTTTCCGGCCTGTCATGGATAACCGCGCTGACGACGATCCCAAGACCGACAAACACCGTCAGCATCGCCGTCCCCCCATAGGAGATCAGCGGTAGGGGGGCGCCAACAACCGGCAACAGCCCGGTAACCATGGCAACATTCACAAAAACATAGAGAAACAGCATCATCGCGATACCGCTGCAGGTCAGCTGGGCAAAGCGGCTGCCAACCCGCAGGCTGATCGCCAGAATGCTGCCAATCAACAGCAGATAGACCGACAGAATAAAGAGATTGCCGACAAGGCCGAATTCCTCGCCAATCATGGTAAAGACGAAATCGGTCTGTTTCTCCGGCAGGTAGTTCAACTGGCTCTGGCTGCCCATCAAAAACCCCTTGCCAAACAGGCCGCCCGATCCAAGGGCAATTTTCGACTGGGTGATCTGGTAGCCAGCTCCCAGCGCATCGGCCCCCGGATTGAGGAATGTCATCACCCGTTCCTTTTGATAGGCATGAAGCTGCATCCATAATACCGGCAGCGAACCCAGCCCCAGAACAACCGCAGCAAAGATATAGCGCCACGGCATGCCTGCGGCAAAAAGCACGGACAGCGAACCCAGCAGCAGCGCCAGAGCGGTGCCAAGGTCCGGCTGTTTGATGATGAGCAGGAATGGCACCGCAATCAGCAGCAGCGGTGGCAGATACACCAGAAGCGACAGCATACGTTCTGCCGGCTGTTCGTCAAAATATCTGGCGAGTGCCATGATCACGGCGATTTTCGCTGGTTCCGAGGGCTGAAAGGTGAAACCACCGATGGTGATCCAACGCGAGACAAACCGCCCACTGTCAACAATCATCAATACAACCAGCATGCCAATTGCCGCCAGCAGGATAAGATAGGACCATTTGCGCAGCAGGTGCAGATCAATGAAGGCCAGCATGAGGACGATGCCAACACCAACAGCGCCGCGCACCGCATGCCGCCCAGCCCAGGGCGACCACGAACCCTCGGACGCCGAATAGAGCGCCAGCGAGCCAACCGTTACCAGCGCCAGCGACAGCAGCAGCAAATGCCAGGGAAAGCGCAGGAGCCGACGCCACAGGGTGATTGGCTGGCCGATCATCGTGACGCCTCGCTCATGCCAATTCCTGATCCGAGCGCAGCATTTTTTCGAGTATTTTCCGGCCGATTGGCGCTGCCATTGACGACCCGCTGCCACCATGTTCGACAACAACAGAAATCGCATAGCGCGGATTTTTCACCGGCGCATAGGCAACAAACAGGGCGTGATCACGCTCTTTCCACGGCCTGTCGATATTTTTGACGATGCCGGCCTCACGCTGTTCCTTGGTGATGCGCTTGACCTGAACCGTACCGGTCTTGCCAGCCATGCCGCCAAAATCGGAACTGAGGTTGTATTTGCGTGCCGTGCCGAGCCCGCCATGTGTCACCATTTTCATTCCCTTGCGGACAATCCGCAACGCCGACTCAGGAATATCCAGCGGCGCAAATTCGGGCATGGTACTGCGTGCCAACAGGCTGGGTTCAACAGCAAACTCGCCATTGGCAATCCGCGCCGTCATCAGCGCAAGCTGGATCGGCGTTGCCAGAACATAACCCTGACCGATGCCGGCAACCACCGTCTCACCCGGCGTCCAGACAACACCATGTGTTGCCAGTTTCCAATCATGGCTGGGGATGATGCCCGGCTTTTCACCTGGAATGTCAATTCCTGTCTCGGTGCCAAGCCCAAGCCGCAGGGCCATTTTCTTGATCCGCTGAATGCCGGTCTTCAGCGCGACCTCGTAGAAGAACACATCACAAGATTGTTCGAGCGCGCTCGAAACATTGACCGTCCCATGTCCATGTTTCTGCCAGCAGTGAAAGGTTGCATCACCAAGCTCCATATCACCCTTGCAGAAGAAAGAGGTCCGCTCATTGATGATCCCAGCTTCAAGTGCCGCCAGTGCAACCACCATCTTGAAGGTTGAACCCGGCGCGTACATGCCCGTGGTCACCCGGTTCAGCAACGGCGTGCGTGGATGATCATTCAACCGCCGCCAGTCCCGGGTGAGCAGCTTTTCGGTAAAGATGTTCGGATCATACATCGGAGCGGACACAAGCGAGACGATTTCCCCGGTCCGCACATCCATGACCACCACCGCCCCGGACTCAGCCGGTGTGATATTGCCTTTTGGGTCACGCAGAACAAGATTGTCACCCGCCGCAATATGCGATTTCAGCTCGGCATTGGCAGCGATCGCACTCTGTGCCTCGGGCAAGGACAGATTGACCGTTTCGGACCGTCCGCGACGCAGCACCTCGGCCGCCTCCAGCTGGACACCGATATCAAGGGCCAGACGCACATCCTGCCCTGCAGACGGCTCAAAATCACGCAGCACACGGATCGGGCGACCACGGGCATTGACCTCAACACGCTCGCTGCCTGGCTTGCCACGCAGCTGGCCCTCCATGGCGTTTTCAACACCAATCTTGCCCGTTGCAAGATTTGGCAGCTGCTGCAAAGCCGGGTTCAGATCCAGCTCGCGGCTGGTCAACGGCGATACATAGCCGGTGACATGTCCAGTCAGCGCGCCCTGCGGGTAAATCCGCCGCAACAGCTTCTCAAAAGTAACACCAGGAAGATAGGCCGACCTGATTGCCAACCTTGCCAATTCACGCTGGGTCAGATCGCCACGAACAACAATCGGGCGAAAGGATGGATTTTTTGCCGCTGCTGCAATGACCTTTTGCCGCTCCTGTGGTTTCAGCTCAATGATCGTCGACAGATCTTCGAGAACCTGCGGCAGGTCTTTCGCGTGCAGGGGTGTCACCCGCAACTGATAGGATTCGGCATTGCCGGCAAGCAGGCGCATCTTTCGGTCAAAAACGCGGCCGCGCTGTGGCGCGACAATTTTCACATCAAATTGATTGCGGTCAGAAAGTCGCCGGTACTGACTGTTCTGCGCCACCTGAAGCTGATAGAGACGCAGGCCAAGGAATGAGGCGATGCCGAGCTGCATGCCACCAAGCAGCAGGCTGCGCCGGGTCATGACGCGCCTGAATTCCCTCTCCCGTGCCTTCCTGTTCATGACAGCATCCTGACCTTTTCAACAAGGCTGGCCAGAGAGAGCAGGGTCAGATACCCAATCGGAAACAGGATAAGCGTCGAGCCAATCTGGAACAGGATCGGTGTTACCGCAGGAATGGCAAGGTTCAGAAGCGAGAACATCATCAGCTGGAACAGCATGACGCCGGTCACCACAATCGCAAAATCAAGCCATATCTGCATGAAATCACCCTGCAATAATTTCACCCGTCTGAAGCCGACATAATAAAAGGCCAGAACATATGCTGTCGCCCGTCCGCCCAGAATATCGGAGAACAGGATATCGCTAATCAACCCAATCACAAACACCAGAAAAACCGGCACGAATTTTTCATAATGCAGCATCATCCAATACAGGAAAACCAGTGAGAGCAACGGGGTTGCCCCATAGAAAAATGACCAGAGACCAAGGCTGCCCTCAAAAAAGGCAAGGAACACACCGATGACACCGACCAGAAACTGCACTGGCCAGTCAATGGCGAACTCGGCTCTGGCAAAATAGCGTCCTGTCTTGATCACTGGCGTTCACCCACGGCGTTCAACCCCTCAAGGAGCCGGGAGTCATCATCAATCGGCAGTGGCGTAAAATGGTCACCAAGCGAGAGATCGCGTGTATCAATGCCGTCCACGCCACCAGTCAGCACCGAAACATAGCTCAAGGAGCGCAGATCAACCGCCGGCTGGACACGGACATAATTGTCACGCACCAGATTGACCCTGCCAACGGGCAATCCGGCTGGCAGCACACCACCATGCCCCGAGGTCAGAACCAGCTCGCCTATCTGCGGTTTGGCCTCTTCTGGCAGAAAGGCAAGTTCAAGAAACACCCCGTTCTGGCCGACTGTCAGACCGGGCCATGATGAGGAAGCCAGAATCACCGGAATACGGGCGTTAATATCGGAGATCATCAGCACCCGGGCGTAGGATTTGCCAACATTGACAACCAGACCGACGAGGCCATCGGCGGTGACAACCGGATTGCCCTCCCGAATATCACTGTCATAGCCAACAGCGATCAGCAATGTATGGGCAAAGCTGCCACCGGGTGCCGTCACCGCGCGCGCTGTCAGGGGCGTCCGCTGTTCCGGGGCGACCGCGCCCGTCACACTGCGCAATTGACGGTTCTCGCTTTCCAGAATCTCAGCCCGCCGCCGCCAGCGTTTGAGCAGGTCATTCTCACCCTGTAGACGGACATTTTCCGCCCGAAGTGAGGCCACTGTGCGGATGCCGGTCACCATGGTATCGACACCACGCACCGGTGCCGAGACAATATCAACAAGCGGTGCCATGAAATCGCTGGTACCCATATGCGCATTGCGCAGGGCGGCGATGTCGGCCTTGCCGAGAAACATCAGGGAGAAGCTGAGAACAATCAGCAGAAAATGGGCGACGCGGCGGCGTCTCGCACGGCTCTTGTCGGATGTACGCGCCATCCTGAGAGCCTCTCTATGCGCCGATCAGCACGTTTCGAAGCGTTTTCAGCTCTTCAAGACAGCGACCGGTTCCAAGCGCGACACAGCTCAGCGGATCCTCGGCAATCGAGATTGGCAGGCCCGTCGCATCACGCAACACCCCATCAACATCACGCAGCAGCGCACCACCGCCCGTCATCACAATGCCTTTTTCCACGATATCGGCGGCCAGTTCCGGCGGCGCCTGCTCAAGCGCCATCTTCACACCATCAACAATCTGACGGACAGGATCGGAAATCGCTTCGGCAACCTGCGCCTCGGTGATCGAAATCTCCTTTGGCACACCATTGACAAGATCACGGCCGCGAACCTCAATCTTTTTGCCAGAGCTCTTTTCCGGCTTGCGGGCGATGCCGATGTTTTTTTTGATCCGCTCGGCGCTCGCCTCACCGATCAGCAAATTATGCGTGCGGCGCATATAGGCGATGATTGCTTCGTCGATCTTGTCGCCGCCAACACGCACCGAATGGGCAAAAACGATGTTGCCAAGCGACAGAATGGCAACCTCGGTTGTGCCACCCCCAATATCGACAACCATTGATCCAGAGGGCTCGGTCACGGGCAGTGACGCGCCAATGGCGGCGGCCATCGGTTCCTCGATCAGGAACACACGGCGCGCCCCTGCAGCCTCGGCTGATTCCTGAATGGCTCGGCGCTCAACCGCGGTCGAGCCGGACGGCACACAGATGATCACCTGCGGGCTGGAAATTGAAAGACGTCCGTTCACCTTACGGATAAAATGCTTGATCATCTCCTCGGCAACTTCAAAATCGGCAATGACACCATCTGCCATTGGTCGGATCGCACGAATGTTCCCGGGCGTCTTGCCAAGCATGACCTTGGCTTCCTCGCCAACGGCCAGCACCTGTGTCTTGCCGCGAACCTCCGCCATGGCAACAACAGATGGCTCATCAAGGACAACACCCCGGCCCTTTACGTAAACCAGTGTATTCGCCGTTCCAAGGTCAATACCAATATCAGCCGAAAACATACCAAGGACAGCACCAAGCATGTTGTAACTCCCCGCTCTAGGACCCGCTTTGGTGCCAACATGGCCCAAAGACGGCACAAAGGACAACGGCCCTTTGCGCCAACAATTTAGGTTTAGATGATAAATAAGGCAAAATCTAGTTCTTTGCCTTATCCACCAGACGGTTAGCACCGATCCATGGCATCATGCCCCGGAGCTGCTCACCAACCTGCTCGATCGGATGCTCGGCATTGCGCCGGCGTGTTGCCTTGAAGCTGGTCTGATGCACCCGGTTTTCCAGCATCCAGTCGCGGGTAAAGCGGCCAGACTGAATGTCCTCGAGAACCCGTTTCATCTCGGCCTTTGTTTCCGGCGTGATGATCCGTGGGCCGGTAACATATTCGCCATATTCAGCCGTGTTGGAAATCGAGTAGTTCATATTTGCGATGCCACCCTCATAGATGAGATCGACGATCAGCTTGACTTCATGCAGACACTCGAAATAGGCCATTTCCGGCGCATAGCCAGCCTCGACCAATGTCTCGTAACCTGCCTTGATCAGCTCGACAAGACCGCCGCACAGGACCGCCTGCTCACCGAACAGATCGGTCTCGCACTCTTCCTGGAAGGTTGTCTCGATGATGCCTGAACGTCCACCGCCAACAGCAGAGGCATAGGACAGGCCAACATCATGGGCATTGCCCGATGCGTCCTGATGTACCGCGAGCAGACATGGCACACCGCCGCCGCGAACATATTCAGACCGCACCGTATGGCCAGGTCCCTTTGGCGCGACCATGAAAACGTCGATATCGCTGCGGGGCTCGATCAGATTGAAATGCACATTCAGGCCATGGGCAAAGGCAATGGCCGCCCCAGCGCGCATGTTGGCTGCAATGTCGGCATAATAGATGTCAGCCTGCAATTCATCAGGCGTCAGCATCATGATCACGTCACCCCATTTGGCTGCGTCAGCGACATCCATGACCTGAAACCCGGCGTCGCTGGCCTTGCTGCGGCTGCTTGAATCAGCCCGAAGCGCAACAGCCACCTCGGCAACGCCACTGTCCTTCAAATTGGCCGCATGGGCATGGCCCTGGCTGCCGTATCCGACAATCACAACCTTCTTGTTCTTGATCAGGCCGACATCGGCATCGCGATCATAATACACACGCATTGACTTCTCTCCTCTCAACTAATCCCCCGCCTGATGCGGCAGGGGCTGTTTGGTCCGCGTCTCAAAAAAGCAACCATCACGACCAACTGGCCAGTGACTGCAAAAATTCGTTGGAAATGAACAGCCGCATGCCCTTCGCATTGCCTGCAGCCATGGTGAACAAGGATGGCCGGCGCCCTATTTGGACTCCAGATCGATCTGATTGCCCCGTGAAATGGCGGAAACACCAGTCCGTGCCACCTCTATCTCACCAAGCGAACGCATCAGATCGACAAAGGCCGCCACCTTTGAAGAATTTCCAGTCACCTCAAATACAAAACTATTGAGCGTGCTGTCCAGTGTTCTTGCACGGAAAGTGTCGGCAATGCGCAACGCCTCGATCCGTTCCTCACCGGAATTGATGATCTTCACCAGCGCAAGTTCGCGTTCAATGGCCGCCCCCATCTCCGTCAGGTCACAGACCGAATGGATCGGAACAAGGCGCAGAAGCTGGGACTTGATCTGCTCAATCACCATCGGCGTTCCCGAAGTGACGATCGAAATCCGCGAGATGCTGCGGTTCCTGTCGGTCTCAGAAACTGTCAGGCTCTCGATATTGTAGCCACGACCAGAAAACAGGCCGATGACCCGTGCCAGCACGCCAGGCTCATTATCCACCAGAACGGAGATGATATGGCGTTCGATTATGTCGGTTTTGTTCATCTTAATCTCTTTTCCCCCGCCCGGTCCTAGACCAGAACCATGCCTTCCTCGGAAATTGGCTTTTCTGCCTGATCGTCAGGCCCAAGAAGCATGTCATTATGCGCTGCGCCCGATGGGATCATCGGGAAGCAGTTCTCTTCCTTCGCCACGCGGATATCGGCAATCACCGGCCCATCGGTCTCGAGCATCCGTGTGATCACCCCATCCAGATCATCGGCCGATTGTGCGACAAGACCGGTCATGCCAAAGGTATCGGCGAGTTTGACAAAATCAGGAAGCGAGGCGCTGTAGGACTCCGAATAGCGTCCACCATGGATCAATTCCTGCCATTGGCGGACCATGCCCATCCATTCATTGTTGATGATGAACATCTTCACCGGCAGATTATACTGCGCCAGCGTCGACAGCTCCTGCATGTTCATCATGAAGGACGCCTCGCCCGCAATATCAATCACCAGCGAATCCGGATGCGCCACCTGAACACCCATTGCGGCCGGCAGACCATAGCCCATGGTGCCAAGGCCGCCCGAGGTCATCCAGCGGTTTGGCTTCTGGAAATCAAAATATTGCGCCGCCCACATCTGATGCTGGCCAACCTCGGTGGTGACATAGACATCATGCTCGCTCGTCATCTGGCACAGGCGCTTGATCGCATGCTGTGGCTTGATGACTGCGCCTGACTGGCTGAATTTCAGACAGTCACGCGCGCGCCAGCCCTCGATCTGTTTCCACCATTTATCGAGCGATGGCCTGTGCGGCTTGAAATTCTGTGCTTTCAGCTCGGCAATCAGCAGCTCGAGAATGCGTGTCGCATCACCGATAACTGCCAGATCAACAGCCACATTCTTGTTCACCGATGACGGGTCAATATCGCAATGGATCTTCATCGAATTCGGTGAAAACCCGGAAATCAGCCCGGTCACGCGGTCATCGAAGCGCGCACCGATGTTGAGCATCAGGTCGCAGCCATGCATGGCAAGGTTGGCCTCATAGGTGCCATGCATGCCAAGCATTCCCAGAAAATGCGGGTCCGACGCCGGCAGTGCGCCAAGCCCCATCAGTGTCAGTGTCGTCGGCCAGCCCGTCAGATGCGCCAGCTCGGTCAGCAACTCAGACGCGCGGGGGCCGGAATTGACGATGCCGCCACCGCCATAGATTACAGGCCGCTCGGCGCGTTTCATCGCGGCAACAGCCGCCTTGATGCCCTCGGCAGCGGGCTCAGTCACCGGCTGATAGCGCGCAACCGCCTGCGGACGGACGCGCTCACCCACATAGGCGATCTCGGCCATCAGAATGTCCTTTGGCAGATCAATCAGCACCGGCCCGGGACGTCCCGAGGCGGCAACATGAAACGCCTCGATCACGGTCTCCTGGAGCTTTGCCCCTTCCTTGACCAGATAATTATGCTTTGTACAGGCACGGGTGATGCCAGTCGTGTCAGCCTCCTGAAAAGCATCATTGCCAATCAGATGCGTCGGCACCTGACCGGTGAGACAGACAACGGGAACGGAATCCATCAGAGCGTCAGTAAGACCAGTCACCGCATTGGTTGCGCCCGGACCGGACGTGACCAGCACGACACCTGTCTTGCCGGTTGACCTGGCATAGCCCTCGGCCGCGTGGACAGCCGCCTGTTCATGGCGGACGAGGATGTGCTTGATCTTGTTGTTCTTGAACAGCGCGTCATAAATCGGCAGGACAGCCCCGCCCGGATATCCAAAGACAACCTCGACACCCTCATCCTCAAGCGCTTTGAGAAGCACTTCGGCGCCAGGCATGAATTTTTCAGAACCATCAGTGGGGGCAGATTTAGGCATGTCTCTCATCCTTCACTTAAAGACTGCTTTCGTGGCGTTTGCTTTTGTACGGCAATCCCATTGCCAAAAAATAAGGCCTGCAACAGCGCGACGTGCAACAGACACCAGATAAAAACCCAGGGCATCCGGCATTGCAACCGTCTGCCCCGTTTTGTTCAATATTTGCTGTGACTTATCTTGACTGCTGTGTCTAGCACGCCAGCAAGATGGTTTCCAGACCCTCCGCATGATCCCGTTCTTGGCAAGACAGCCTCCAGGCAAAAAGCCATCAGCACCGCGCCGAAATCACCAGGCCCGACTCCCCCACAACGGCAAATAACTGCCAGTTCTGGGCTGAGAGGTCAACTATTTTTTAATAGATTTGAAAAGATTTTTTCACATAAACTTTCTGAAAATTTCTCATTTATCAGAATTTTTGGATTAAAATTATTTCGTAGCCAGGTCATCTGGCGTTTGGCGTAATGCCGGCTGTCACGTTTCGCCAGTTCAGCGGCACGGTCCAGGCTCATCTCACCAGTCAGATGCGCCAGCAGTTCAGGCACTCCCAATGCCTTCATCACTGGCAGCCCGGCATCAAGCCCTCGGGAAGCGAGCCGGGACACCTCGTCAATCGCCCCCGCCGCAAGCATTTCATCAAACCGCTGATTGATCCGGTCATACAGAGTGGCACGGGGTGGCACCAGCGCCACCGAAAGGGCAGCGCCATCGAACTGGCCGGAATGCGGATCGGCCTGCCAGACGGACAGCGGCCTTCCCGTCGCCCGCACCACGCCCATTGCCCGGACCAGGCGCTGGCTGTCACCGGCAAACAACCGGTCGGCGGCAACCGGGTCGAATTTTGCCAGCTCCGCCCGAAACGCATCACCGCCCATTTCCGCAAGCTGCGCCACACAGGAAGCATGAATATCCATGGGCACGTCTGGAATTGTCGCCAGCCCGTTGAGGCCAGCATTGATATACATACCGGTGCCGCCAATGATGATCGGCAATTTTCCGGCAGCACGGGCGGCGGCCATCGCCTCTGCCGCCATCGCCAGCCAGCTGCCAACCGACGCACGTTCAGCCCCGTCAATCACACCATAGAGCCGATGTGGGGCGCAGCGCAGGGCGCCGTCATCCGGGCGTGCCGTCAGCACCTGAAGATCGGTATAAAGCTGCATCGAATCTGCATTGATGATGACACCATCCGCCCGTTCGGCAAGCGCCAGCGCCAGCGCCGATTTTCCCGAGGCGGTGGGTCCGGCGATGATCACATAGCGCGCGCCCCATTGTGGCAAATCAAGCGATGGTGATTCAGGCTTAGTTGATGACTTGTTATCGGACCGCATTTGGTCATAATCCCTTTTTGCCTTCCTGCCCCATCCATGGACCAGAGCCCGCACTATGCAGCATGTTCTCGTTTTTTCAACCTCTGCCCCCCAGAACACCCTCACGGACGAGATGATTGGCGACCTGCTCGATCGGGTGGGGCTGCCTGCCGCCTCATCGCCGCCGGACTGGCTGGCCCCCGGACAGGCAGCTGAGATACCCCTTGCCGATGGCGCAGCACCCGGGATCACCGCATTGCGGCGGGCTGGTGAGGCGGTGAGGATAGATATTAATGTCGTCGCTCTGGAAAATCGCCGCAAGAAGCTGCTTCTTGCCGATATGGACAGCACCATCATCACCGATGAGTCCCTCGATGAAATGGCAGCGCTTGCCGGCCTCGGCGAGGCAGTTGCCGCGATCACCGCACGATCAATGAATGGTGAGCTGGATTTTGAGGCAGCGCTTGATGAGCGGGTGGCGATGTTTGCTGGCCAGCCGGCCAGTCTGTTCGAGTCAATTCTGGCGGCCGCCCAACTGACCGCAGGCGCACGTACCCTTGTGCAGACAATGCGCACTCATCACGCGCATTGCTATCTTGTCTCGGGCGGTTTTACTCCGGTTGCGGACAGGGTTGCCAAGTGGTGTGGCTTTCATGCCGCCCATGCCAATGACATGACCATCAGCGATGGTGTGATCACCGGCACTGTCAAAAAACCAGTTCTGGGACGGGAATCCAAGGCACAGCTCCTCGCCCATTACTGCGCGGAGCATGCGCTTGCCGCCAGCGATGCCGCTGCCATTGGTGATGGGGCAAATGACATGGCGGTACTGCAGGCCGCTGGGATGGGCGTGGCCTTTGCCGGCAAGGATGTGCTGCGGGCAGCCATCAATCTGCAACTGAACCATACCGACCTGACCGGCCTTTTGTTTCTGCAGGGCTACCGCAAGGCAGATTTTATCACCGGCGAGGCTGGCTGAGCGCAATTTCCGGGTCAAGACAGCCGGAAACAGAGACCAGCACAAAGAGCCAGCGCAACGAAAAAGGGACGCCGGTGGCGTCCCTTTCAGGTCTTTTGTCCTGCGGCAATGTCCGTCTATTCGTCGCCAAAGCCAATCTGCACAAACCGCTGATTGCCCTCACGCTCGACAAGGATCAGGATGCCTGAGCGACCGGAGTCCCTGGCTTTGCCAACAGCCTCGGCAAAGGCAGCGGCTGTTTCAACGCGGCGCTGGCCAAACCGGCGAATCACATCACCGGGTTCCAGCCCCTTTTCGGCTGCCGGGCTGCCACCGATCAACTCGGTCACAACGACGCCGGTGAGTTCAGCATCAAGACCCAGCTCCGCTGCCAGATCAGCGGTCAGATTCTCGACCGAGAAGCCAAGACTGCCGAAGCTCTGCCTGTCGGCATCGGCATCCTCCTCGGCCATGCCAACAAGTTCAGCCTTTTCCAGCTCGCCAAGTTCGACCGACACAGTCATCGACTTGCCCTCGCGGAACAGTTCGACCGCAACCCTGGCACCGATATCCGTCTCGGCGACGATGCGGGGCAGATCACGCATTTTCTCGATTTTCCTGCCATCGAAGCTGACGATGACGTCACCTGGCTCAATCCCGGCCGCATCTGCCGGACTCTTTTCATTGACCGAGCTGACAAGCGCGCCCTCGGCACTCTCAAGCCCGAGCGAGTCCGCGATGTCCGGGGTGACTTCCTGAATGAACACACCAAGCCAGCCACGCCGCGTGGTGCCAAACTCCTCCAGCTGGGCGGTAACACGCTTTGCCAGATTCGATGAAATCGCAAAACCGATACCCACCGAACCACCTGATTGCGAGAAAATGGCGGTGTTGATGCCAATCACCTCACCATCGAGATTGAACAGCGGTCCACCCGAATTGCCACGGTTGATCGAGGCATCGGTCTGGATGAAATCATCATAGGGACCGTTGCCAATATCGCGGCCACGGGCCGAGACGATGCCAGCTGTCACCGTGCCGCCAAGACCAAAGGGATTGCCAATGGCCAACACCCAGTCACCAACCCGCAAGCTGTCGGAATCACCGAATTCGACAGCGGTGAGTTCAACATCCTCCGGGTCGATCTTCAGCACCGCAATATCGGTCTTCTGGTCCTGGCCAAGCACCTTGGCCTTGAAAGATTGATCATCGGAGAGAACGACGGTGATTTCCTCGGCGTTCTCGATCACGTGATAATTGGTGACGACAATGCCCTTTTTATCAATGATGAAGCCCGAGCCAAGCGAGGAGGCCCGGCGTTTGCGGTCATTATCGCCAAAATTCTTGAAAAATTCCTCAAAGGGCGAACCCGGTGGGAACTGCGGCATGTCGCTTGATGGTCCCTCGCTGACAATCGTTGTGGTCGAGATATTGACAACTGCGGGCGACAGTTTTTCCGCCTGATCGGCAAAGCTGTCAGGGCGTTCGCCAGCGACCACCGTGACCGACATGAACATCACAACGAAGCCAGCAACCGCAGGGACCATGATTGATCTGACATGCTGGAGGGGCCTTAAAATTGTCATAAGCATCGGATTAAAGTCTCCTGATTTGCCACATAAAGGCCGAGAAGCGGGTTTCCCCGCTTCCCGTCAGACAAGTGAATACAGATACCATGACCAAATCATGGCAAAGCTGTGGTTATTTCTGCGCACTTCCATTCTTGTCCTTGAAGAAGCGGAAGAAGCTGCTTGATGGTGACAGCACCATCGAGGTGCCATCCTTGCCCATGGCGTTGCGATAGGCTTCCATCGACCGGTAGAACGAGAAGAATTCCGCGTCCTGACCAAAGCTCTCAGCATAGATCGTAATGGCCTCGGCATCACCGGCACCACGTGTTTCCTGTGCTGTACGCTGGGCCTCGGAAATGATCACCGTTCTGGTCTTTTCGGCGTCGGCACGGATCTTCTGCGCCTCTTCCTCACCCGTCGCCCGGAACTCCTTGGCCTCACGTTCACGCTCGGACTTCATCCGGTTGAAGATGTTCTGGCTGGTTGCCTCGGGATAATCGGCCCGGCGCAGGCGCACATCAATGATCTTAATGCCGAGCGACGCCACCGAGGCGTTCACCTCATCACCGATCGACCGTGTGATGTCATTACGCTGGCCAGTCAGGATCGAGGCCAATGTCTCACGGCCAAGCGCCCGGCGGACGGATGAGTCGATGATCGCCTCAAGCCGGCCTCTTGCTCCCAGCTCGTTGCGAACTGTCTGATAGAACAGCAGCGGGTCGGAAATCTGGTAGCGGGCATAGGCGTCCACCTGCAGACGTTTCTGATCGGAGAGGATCACCTCTTCGGCATCCTGCGGAATCAGGCTCAAGACACGCTTTTCATAGTAAACAACGTCCTGGATGAACGGCATCTTGAAGGCAAGGCCTGGTTCCTGAATGGTCCGTTTCGGTTCACCAAACTGCAGAACGAGCGCCTGCTGGGTCTGGTTGACGGTAAATAACGCCCCGTAAAGACCGATAACAATCAGGCCAATGAGGGCAATTCCAAATAAACGAATGGATCCCATTTTAGTTTCCTCCCGCCGTCTTGTTCAGCTCTTTGAGCGGAAGATAGGGCACGACGCCGCTGCCTGATGAATTCTCGTCGATGATGATCTTCTCAACATTGCTGAAGATTTCCTCAACCGTTTCGATATAGATGCGCTCGCGCGTCACATCCGGGTCAGTTTTATAGGCGCTGTAGACCTGATCAAAGCGTGACGAGTCACCCTTCGCCCGGTTCATCACCTCGGCCTGATAGGCCTCCGCTTCGGCGATCAGCTTGGCCGCCGCACCCCGCGCCCGCGGAACGATGTCATTGCGAAACGCCTCCGCCTCGTTCTTCAGCCGGTCACGGTCCTGCCGCGCCCGCTGCACCTCGTTGAAAGCGTCAATCACATCTGATGGCGGATCAACGGCAAGCAGCTGCACGTCGCGTACCCTCACGCCAGACCCATAATCGTCAAGCAGATCCTGCAACTGTGAGCGCGCCTGCACCTGAATGTCCTGTCGGCCCTCGGTCAGTGCTGTCTGGATTGGCGTGCGCCCGATGATCTCCCGCATCACCGCCTCGGCGGCCACCTTGATGGTTTCATCCGGCTCGGCGAGGTTGAAAAGATACTGCCCGGCATCGGAAATCCGCCAGAAAACTACAAAATCAATATCGACAATGTTTTCATCACCGGTGATCATCTGGCTTTCATCAGCGATGTCGCGCCGCGATGAGCTGTTACCACTGATGTCGCGGAAGCCGATCTCAATGCGGTTATCGCGGGTGACCTCAGGAGTCAGCACCGATTCAATTGGATATGGAAGATGGTAATGAAGGCCGGGTGCCGTCGTGCGAACCCATTCCCCAAAGCGCAGAACAACGCCCTGCTGCTGCGGGTTCACCCGGTAAAAGCCGGTTGCCGCCCAAATTCCAAAAAAGATGATCAGCAGCAGGATGAGTGATTTTCCCGATCCCGCGCCGCCGCCGGGCATGACGCGGCGCAGGGCATCGCGTCCCTGACGAATGGCCTGATCCAGATCGGGAGGTGTCTGACCACCGCCGCCCTGGCCCCAGGGGTTGCCACCGCCACCGCTTCCACCTCGGCCGCCACCCTGACCGCCACCCTGGCCCCAGGGTCCACCCTGATCGCCGCCGCCTTGATTATTCCATGGCATGTTATTCTTTTCTCCGTAAATTTGAATCCGGCTGGCACCCGCCGTTGAAAACTGTGTATCGGCAGTCATGGACGCCGATCAATCCCCTTTAAAAAGCACCAACGCCCGGCACCGATGCGCTTGTCTCCCGCGTTGCTGTATTGCAAAACAAACGGAGACAAACTATTTCAATCCCAGGGCCTTTCACATATTTGCACAGGAACGGTGTATTTCAAGCATGACTGCCGAATTGAATGAGAGAAAAATCAGCGACGCGCTGCGCACAATCATCGCCGAGGGCAAATCAGTCAACATAGTCGACGACGGACAGGTTTCGGGCATCGTCATCAAGGATGGGCATGTCGGCTTTACCATTGAAATTGATCCTGCTGACAAGGACCGCGCTGACGGGTTGCGAACAGCAGCCGAAAAGGTAGTGCGGGCGCTTGACGGCGTGCTGTCGGCAACTGCGATACTGACCGCGCACCAGAGCGCCGGAAGTGGCGCAGCCGCCGGTGCCAGCGGTCATTCGCACGGCTATTCACAGGGGCATTCACAGGGCAATCCGGTGGGCGATGGTCAGGCACCCGCAGACGCCCAGGCGCAGAACACGCCGCACAAGCCGGCCAAACATCTCATTGCCGTGGCCTCTGGCAAGGGCGGCGTTGGCAAATCGACGACATCGATCAATCTGGCGCTGGCGATTGCCGCGACAGGCCAGCGCGTCGGCATTCTCGACGCCGATATCTATGGGCCGTCACTGCCACGGCTGATCGGCAAGAATGTCAAACCGCAGACCGACGGCAAGAAAATCAAGCCGATTGAGGCCTGGGGCCTGCAGACCATGTCGATCGGCTATCTGGTGGCCGAGGACGCACCGACAATCTGGCGGGGGCCGATGGTGATGAGCGCGATCGAGCAGATGCTGCGCGATGTCGCGTGGGACAATCTTGATGTGCTGGTCATCGACATGCCGCCGGGAACCGGCGATGCGCAGCTGACACTCTCGCAGCGGGCAGCGCTGTCCGGCGCGGTGATTGTCTCGACGCCGCAGGATCTGGCGCTGATTGACGCGCGCAAGGGCCTGAACATGTTCCGCAAGGTGAATGTGCCGGTTCTGGGCATTGTCGAGAATATGAGCCATTTCATCTGTCCTGATTGCGGCGGCCGGCATGAGTTGTTCGGCCATGGCGGCGCCCGCGCCGAAGCGGCGGCCATCGGCGCGCCCTTCCTTGGCGAAGTGCCGCTGGAAATGGAAATCCGCGCCACTTCGGATGAGGGCAATCCGATCGTGATCAGCCAGCCCAACGGCCCGCACGCGCAGCATTATCTGGCAATCGCCGAGAAAGTGCTGAGCGGCCTTGGCGCTGGCCAGCGTCCCGCGCCACAAATCGTTGTTGAGTAACGGCTAGACAAACACCGGTTTTTTGCGGGTCATTCTGTCATAGCGATAGCCCGGCACCGTCTCACCGGCGGCGAATTCCGCCTCCGTCACCCGCTCCCAAGCGCGCTCATCAAGCGCTGGAAACAGGGCGGCATCCGGCCCGCCGTCAGGACAGGCCGCGATGACCGTAAGCTCGATACGGTTACACAGCGCCATGCCCATCTCATAGATCTGGCCGCCACCGAACAGGATGATGGCGTTGCGCGCCTCTGGCGTTGCCGAAATCCAGTCCTTTGCGGCGGCAATGGCAGCCGCAAGATCGGCAACGGCAATGGCGCCCTCGGCCTGCCAGGCCGGGTCACGTGTCAGAACGATGCTGGCGCGTCCGGGCAAGGGTCGGCCAATCGAGTCCCATGTCCTGCGTCCCATGATCAGCGGACAGCCCATGGTCAGCGCCCTGACCCGGCGCAAATCATCCGGCAGGTGCCAGATCAGGCCCGTGCCATCGCCAATGACGCGGTTCTCGGCCATCGCGACGACGGCAATCATCTCTGTCCTGTCAGCCATTGCACTCATCTGTCGTTTCCGTCACGTGTCATCATCTAGACCGCGATCGGCGCGGCGATATGCGCCTGCGGTTCGTAACCGGTGATCGCAAAATCATCAAAGGTGAATTCATCAATGCTCGCCGGAATCCGCTGGATCACCAGCTGCGGTAATGGCCCCGGGGTGCGCGTAAGCTGTTCACGCGCCTGGTCAAAATGGTTGGCATAGAGATGCGCATCGCCAAGCGTATGCACGAAATCACCCGGCTCAAGACCGGTGACCGCAGCGATCATATGCGTCAGCAGCGCATAGGAGGCGATGTTGAATGGCACGCCAAGAAAGATATCAGCGCTGCGCTGGTAGAGCTGGCAGGACAGCCGGCCATTGGCGACAAAAAACTGGAACAGGCAATGACAGGGCGGCAGGGCCATGTTCGGGACGTCAACCGGATTCCAGGCTGACAGCATCAGACGGCGCGATTCGGGCGTATTGCGGATCATCGCGATCAGATCCGACAGCTGGTCGATGGTCTGGCCATCGGGCCCCTGCCAGCGCCGCCACTGCTTGCCATAGACGGGACCGAGATCACCCCTCTCATCGGCCCATTCATCCCAGATGGACACACCATTTTCCTGCAGATAGCGGATATTGGTTTCACCTTTCACAAACCACAGAAGCTCATGGATGATCGAGCGTGTGTGCAGCTTCTTCGTGGTCAGCAGGGGAAAACCAGCCGCAAGGTCAAAGCGCATCTGATGCCCGAACACAGCCCGTGTGCCGGTGCCGGTCCGATCCCCGCGGTCGGTACCCTTCGTCAGAACATGGTCAAGAAGATCGAGATATTGCTGCATGGGATCCGTGGTGCCTGCAAAATGGGTGGGGCCGGGTTGGCCCCGGCAATGATCTGTTCAAAATACACGCTGGTTACCGACATTCAAGCACGGATGAGAAGAGGCCCGGACAGGTGGCACCAGCAACATCGGACGGGAGACCAAAACTTTCCTTTCAAACTGCGACCCTTGCGCCTATATTGAAAGGGCTGGTTCACCAGCTATGGCGATAAACGTGCTGTGGAATAAGCAGAGCGGACCCGGGGGCGGTA
>JAYNHH010000033.1:0-25391 GCA_038107835.1 Alphaproteobacteria bacterium | reverse complement strand
GCCTTCTGGACCATAGAAGATAACCCAGCATGTCATCGAGTCGCCAAACTCGGTAAATCTGTGCGGCACGCCAGCGGCGACGAACAGAAAATCACCCTCGGCAAAGGGAACCGTCTCGTCGCTCATCTCGAATTTTCCGCTGCCCTCGGTGACAACATAGCACTCATCACGGGAATGCGGCTGTTGTAGATCCACCCTGACCGGCCGGTACAGCTCCACCTGCAGACTGCCCCGATCGACAGGCGCTGTAAAGAAGGGCGCATCGGCACCGGCAATGGCGGCGGCGGCCCGGTAGTCCAGTTTGAAGGCGCTCTGCAGTGCCATTTCAGTCTCCTGACTCGAGAATCTTTCGTGAATGGCCTGCAGAATAGCGAGGATTCAGATGTGCGCCTCTTCACAAAATGGTGAAGCCTCATGTCAGGAATTGTTCGGCAATTGCCCGGTCAGTAAGGGAAAATCCGGGGTCATAGAGCAGATTGAGCGTGATATCACGCGCCTGTATGATGCTGACCGATTTGACCTGGCGAAATTCGGTGCTGTCAGCGCTGACACTTACTGGCCGGAAATCTGGCTCCAGAATTTCGAGGACAACATGTGAATGCTCACCCAGCAACGCCCCCCGCCACCGCCGTGGCCGGAAGGGTGAGATCGGTGTCAGCGCCATCAGCCCGGCACCAAGGGGAATGATTGGCCCATGCGCCGACAGATTATAGGCGGTTGAACCGGCCGGTGTCGCCAACAGCACACCATCACAGACCAGCTGTTCGAGCTGGCGCTTGTCATCGACCGTGATGCCGATATGGGCGGCGTTATGCGTCTGCCGGATCAGTGACACCTCATTGATCGCCAGCGCCTCGCTGGTGACGCCATCCATGCCAATGGCTGTCATCCGCAGCGGGTGCAGCGGTGCACTTTCTGCCGCGGCGAGCCGTTCAGGCAGCTCAGCGCTGGCATAGTGATTCATCAGAAAGCCAAGCCGTCCACAATTCATGCCAAAAACCGGCAGTCCATAATCCATCGTGTCATGCAGCACATGCAGCATGTGGCCATCGCCCCCCAGCGGGACGATATAGTCGGCAGTCTCGATATCAGCCTGACCATATAGTCTGGTCAGGGTGTCAAGTCTGAGAGTGGCTTCTTCATGGCTTGAGGCGGAAAAATGAATTTTCATCGGGAAACCCTGCCTGGCGCGGATTGGACGCGGATTGGATATGGCCGCAGCCCGTACTGTGGTGCATCATAGCTTGTTCAGGGCGGAAAGGCAAAACAGCTTGCAACGGGCGACTGCTTTCGGCCATTTTAGACACATGAGCAAAGCACCCACATCCCGGCCCGGACGAGACGCATCATCGGCGGCGTCCGGCTTTCTGATTGCGCCCGATCCTGATGCGCCCGGCCTGTCGACACCTGTAACAGGCGTTGACCAGACAGGGGCGCCCGTCACCTTGCCCGTGGTGACGGAAAAGCCGGTGACCCTGTTTCTCAACCGACAGGAGATTGTCACCTCGATGACCATCGGTGACTGGCCGGCGGAACTGGCGGTTGGCTATTTTCTGAACCAGAACATGCTGCGCGCCGATGATGAAATCACCGGCATCGACCATGATGAGGAGCTGGGCGTGGTCATCGTGCGCACTGCGCGTGAAACTGATTTTGAAGCCAAGATGAAGCGCAAGATCAGAACCAGCGGCTGTGCCGAGGGTACCGCCTATGGCGACATGATGGAACGGTTTGCCGATATCCGGCTGGATCCCGATGCCCGGTTTTGCGCAAGCTGGCTCATTCCGCTGTCAAAGGCGATCAACACGGCACCAAGCCTGTATCTGAGCGCCGGGGCCATTCACGGCTGTGTGCTGTGCGAGGGGGCGCGCCCGCTTGTCTATATGGAGGATATAGGCCGGCACAACGCCGTGGATAAAATCGCCGGCTGGATGTTTCTCAACAGGGTGGCACCGCAGAACAAGGTGTTTTACACCACCGGCCGGTTGACCACCGAGATGGTCATCAAAACCGTGCAGATGCAGATTCCCGTGCTGGTGTCACGCTCTGGCTTCACGGCTGCGGCTGTCGAGCTGGCGCGTGAGGCGGGGCTGACACTGATCGGCCGGGCAAAGGGCAAACGCTTTATCGCGCTGGCTGGTGAGGATCGAATTGAATTTGATCAGACTGACGGCGGGTCGGGCGATGATCTCGGTGATGCGCCATCGCTGCAGCGCGCCCGGCAGGGCGAGGCGGGGCGGTGAAATGGCACCGGTGAGCGATGTTCTCTATCTGCTTCTTGCCGGCGGTCAATCACGGCGCATGGGCGGTGGTGACAAGAATTTGCTTGATCTGGCGGGAATGCCCCTTTTGGGGCATGTTCTGGCGCGCGCCGTACCCGATGATGCGCCGGCGATCATCAATGCCAATGGTGACGCCGCCCGCTATGATGCGTTTGGTCTGCCGGTTGTCAGCGATGTGGTTGATGGGTTTGCCGGGCCGCTTGCCGGCGTTCTGACCGGGCTTGAATGGGCTGCGGCCAACCAGCCAGGCTGCAGCCATGTCATCAGCCTTGCGACCGATGCTCCCTTTCTGCCGCAAAATCTCGGTTCTGAACTGATCGCCGCGATCGAGGACGGGGCTGACCTTGCCCAGGCGCTGTCGAATGACCGGCGACATCCGGTGTTTGGCATCTGGCCGGTAGCGCTGGCACCGGCGCTGCGCATGGCGCTGGTTGATGAGGGATTGCGCAAGATTGATCATTTTACCGCCAGATATGAATGTCGCACGGTACCCTTTACGGGCGATCCCGATCCTTTCATGAACCTGAATGCACCCGAGGATTTTGGTCTGGCACAGCAAATTCTGGACGCCTGATCGCGCTGGAAATCGCCACTGAAACAGGCTAGAACCATATTCCTTTTGAGTAACAGCCGTAAAGGATTCGTCCGATGACGCCCGCAGCACCACCAACATCCGCCGTGACTGCGGCCGCCAAACTGCTTGATGCCTATCGGGACGCCATTGCCCGCCTGCGGTCGGGCCTTGATGCCAATTTCGAGAATGCCGTGCAGATGATGCTGGATACCACTGGTCATGTGGTCGTTTGCGGTATGGGAAAATCCGGTCTTATTGGGCGCAAGATCGCTGCAACGCTGGCCTCGACGGGGACGCCGTCCCTGTTTCTGCATCCTGCCGAGGCAATCCATGGCGACCTTGGCATGGTCCGGCGCGGTGATGTGGTGCTGCTTCTCTCTAACTCCGGAGAGACCGAGGAAATCCTGCGTCTGTTGCCGGCGCTCAAACGCCTCGATGCGAGGCTGATTGCGCTCACCGGTGGCATGACAAGCACGCTGGCACGGGAATCCGCGCTGGCGCTTGATATCTCGGTTGACCGTGAGGCCTGTCCGCTCAATCTTGCGCCGACAACATCATCGCTGAATACGCTTGTGGTTGGTGATGCGCTGTCTGTTGCGCTGATGGAAAAACGTGGATTCGAGGAGATGGATTTTGCCAGGACGCATCCGGGTGGGCGCCTCGGGGCGCGGCTTCTCACGCATGTCAGAGACAAGATGCGCAGTGACAACCTGCCCTTTGTCGCGCCTGACCAGACCGTTCAGGACGCGCTGATGACGATGACCGAAGGCCGCCTCGGTCTCGTCCTTGTCGGCAAACCCACCGCGCTTCACGGCGTTGTCACGGATGGTGATCTGCGGCGTCTGCTTGTTGACGGCATGGATTTGACGACGACAACCGTCGGTGCGGTCGCCAGCAAGTCACCCCTGACCATTTCCGGTGATCTGTTGATGGCCGATGCCGAGGCGAAGATGCTCGAGGCACGGGTGCAATGTCTTGTCGTCACCGGTGATGATGGCCATGTTGATGGTGTCATCCAGATTTTTGAATGATCTGACCGTTCGATGAAACTTGCTGATTTCGATTATGATCTGCCGGCAGAGGCGATTGCCACGCATCCGGCAAATCCGCGCGACGCTGCCCGCCTGCTGGATCTGGTGGGTGAGCGCATGGTTGACCGGCATGTCCGCGACCTGCCATCCCTGTTGCGGGCGGGTGATCTGCTGATCGTCAACAATACCCGGGTGATTCCAGCACGGCTCAGCGGGCGGCGTGGCGAGGCGCGGATCAATATCACCCTGCACAAGCATGAAAAAACAGATGGCGCGGCCAATATCTGGCGGGTTTTTGCCAAGCCGGCGAAAAAATGCCGGCCCGATGATATTATCTATTTCGCTCCCGATTTTGCAGCGCGTGTGCTGGGGCGTGGCGCCGGCGGTGATGTCGAGCTGGCCTTCATCAATCCTGACGATGGGCGTGATCTGGATGCCGCTGAGATGGATGCACGTCTTGCCACGCATGGCAGCATGCCCCTGCCGCCCTATATTGCACGGCCTGGCGGCGCCACCAGCGCTGATGCCGATGATTATCAGACAATGTTCGCCAGCCAGAAGGGAGCGGTTGCCGCGCCGACAGCAGGGCTGCATTTCACCGATGCGCTGATGGCCGCGCTGGCACAGGCTGGAGTGGCCGTTGCCGAGGTCACGCTGCATGTTGGCGCTGGCACCTTTCTGCCAGTCACTGTCGACGACATTGCCGATCACCGGATGCACAGTGAATGGGGCCAGATCGGCGCTGAAACCGCCGCCCGCATCGCCACCGCCCGTGCCGCTGGTGGCCGGATCATTGCCGTCGGCACAACCAGTCTGCGGATCATGGAGGCCTGCGCCGCGCAGCATGGCAGGGTGACGGCATTTTCCGGCGAGACCGATATCTTCATCACGCCCGGCTTCCGGTTTCGTGCGGTCGATATGTTGCTGACCAATTTTCACCTGCCAAAATCAACATTGCTGATGCTTGTCAGCGCCTTTTCGGGGATCGGGCGTATTCGTGACGCCTATCGCCATGCCATTGCCCATGATTACAGATTCTTTTCCTATGGCGATGCCTGTCTGCTGCCTCTCGCCGCAGACAGCAGGGCAGATTCCACCCATGAAATCGGCTAGGCTGGCAGGATGACCGGCACAGGAGAGGCCCCGATGCCCGACTTTTCATTTGCTTTGAAAACAACCGATGGTGCGGCCCGGCGCGGCTGTGTCACCACCGCCTGGGGACAGGTCGAAACGCCGGTTTTCATGCCGGTAGGCACTGCCGCCACGGTCAAGGGCATGATGCCGGAATCGGTCAAATCCACTGGTGCCAGTATCATTCTGGCCAACACCTATCATCTGATGCTTCGCCCGGGGGCTGAGCGCGTTGGTCGGCTTGGCGGGGTGCGTCAGATGATGGGCTGGGACGGGCCGCTCTTGACCGACTCGGGTGGTTTTCAGGTGATGTCACTTGGTCCCCTGCGTCAATTGGATGAGGATGGTGTCACCTTCAAATCACATCTCGATGGCAGCAAACATCGACTGACGCCGGAACGCTCGACCGAAATCCAGCATCTGCTCGATGCGACGATCACCATGGCGTTTGACGAATGCACGCCGTTTCCGGCGACCGAGGTTGTGGCGGCCGAATCGATGCGCCTGTCAATGCGCTGGGCGCGGCGGTCCCGCAATGCCTTCGTGCCGCGCCGTGGCTATGGGCAGTTCGGTATCGTTCAGGGGTCGGTCTTTCCTGAATTGCGCGCCGAATCCGTCGCCGCACTGGAAGATATCGATTTTGAGGGCTACGCCATTGGCGGCCTTGCCGTCGGCGAAGGGCAGGAGGCGATGTTTGAGGCGCTCGAATTCACCACGCCGCTGATGCGGGCTGACCGGCCGCGCTATCTGATGGGGGTTGGCAAGCCGTCCGATCTTGTTGGTGGCGTTGCCCGTGGGGTTGATATGTTCGACTGTGTGCTGCCGACCCGTTCCGGGCGCACGGGGCAGGGGTTTACCCGCCGTGGCCCTGTCAACATCAAGAACGCCCGCCATGCAGAGGACCAGCGGCCGCTTGATGAGGCCTGCGCCTGTCCGGCCTGTTCGCGCTTTTCCCGGGCCTATCTGCATCATTTGTTCAAGGCTGATGAGGTGCAGGGTCTGATGCTGCTGAGCTGGCACAATATCCAATATTATCAGGATCTGATGGCCGGGATGCGGGCCGCCATCGACGCTGGCACTTTTGCCGCCTTTGAGGCTGATTTTCACGCCATGCAGGCGCTTGGTGACATCGAGCCGCCTGATTCCCACACCGGTGCCGGCTAGGGGATAATGGGCGATGGCAGCCTCACCTGATATCCGTGACTGGCTTGCCGCCGCGGCCCAGAAGGAAGGGTTTGCCTTCATCCGGGTGGCGCCGGCACGGTTGCCGGACATGGCCGGCCGTGGTCTTGCCCGCTTTCTTGCTGATGATTTCGAGGGGGATATGTCGTGGCTGCGCGACAGCGCCGATCGCCGGTCCCAGCCCGTGCATATGTGGCCGGAGGCGCGTTCGGCGATTGTCTGCGCGATGAATTATGGCCCTGATCACGATCCGATGGATAATCTTGCCGCGACCGGTCACGGCAATATATCGGTCTATGCGCGTGGCCGCGACTATCATGATGTGATCAAGGGAAAGCTCAAACAGCTGGCAGGCAGCTTTGCCGCAAAGTCGGGTGCGGCGGTCAAGGTCTTTGTCGATACCGCGCCGCTGATGGAAAAGCCGCTGGCCGCCGAGGCCGGGGCCGGCTGGCAGGGCAAACACACCAATCTGGTCGCCCGTGATGGCGGGTCATGGCTGTTTCTGGGGGTGATCCTCACCGATGCCGAGCTTGTCCATGACTCCCCCGGGCAGGACCATTGTGGCAGCTGCACGAAATGTCTTGATATCTGTCCCACCAACGCCTTTCCGGCACCCTACCGCCTCGATGCGCGGCGCTGTATTTCCTATCTGACGATCGAACATAAGGGGCAGATCCCGCGCGAATTCCGCGCCGCGATCGGCAACCGCATTTTTGGCTGCGATGACTGCCTTGCCGTCTGTCCATGGAACAAATATGCCGCTCGCGCCAGCGAGGCGAAACTGCAGGCGCGTCCGGCCTCGACCCTGCCACCGCTGGCCGAGCTGCTGGCACTCGATGATTCCGGCTTCCGCGCCCGTTTTGCCGGGACACCGGTGCGCCGCGCTGGCTATGGGCGGTTCATGCGCAATGTGCTGGTGGCCGCTGGCAACAGCGGTGATCCCACGCTTGCCGGGCTGGTGACGGCGCATCTTGGAAGCGACAGCCCGCTGGTGCGTGGCATGGCTGTATGGGCGGCACGCCAGCTGGTGGACGAAAAATCTTACCGGACCCTAGAATTGACCCATATGGCGGATGAGCGTGACCCGATGGTCCGTGCCGAATGGGGCTGAGCCACCGCCAGCTGTCGCGGAGGTGAGAATGCCAGCACTGACACTCTACATAACCAACAGGACCTATTCCTCATGGTCGATGCGGCCATGGCTGGTGATGCGGCATTTCGGTATTGTCTTCGAGGAACGTATGACACCGCTGGATGCGCAGGACAAAGTCCCCGGAATGCGGGGAATATCGGGCACGGGAAAGGTGCCGTGCCTGATTGCGCATGAAGCTGCTGGGGATCTGGTGCTCTGGGAATCGCTCGCCATTCTTGAGTATCTGGCTGAATTGTTCAGTGATCTGCCGTTATGGCCAGCTGATGCGGCCGACCGCGCGCGGGCGCGCGTTGTCTCGCATGAGATGCATGCCGGGTTTGCCGCTTTGCGCCGGGACTGTCCGATGAACCTGCGCCGGCCGCCGGTGCCGCTCGCGGTGGGTGGGGATGTAACTGGCGATTTCAGCCGGGTTCTGGAAATCTGGCGGGAATGTCTTGTCAGGTCAGGTGGGCCGTTTCTGTTCGGCGGGTTCAGCATTGCCGATGCCATGTTTGCGCCGGTCTATTCGCGCATCATCAGCTATCAGCTGTCATCTGATCCGGTGGTAAGCCAGTTTGGTGCGGCGCTGGGTGCGCTTCCTGCCTGGCAGGAGTGGGTCACGGCTGCCCTGCGTGAGACCGCGGTCATCGACATGATGGAACGTTGAAAAAAACGGCAGTGTCCGGGGGAACGCTGCCGCAAGTTGCTCCCAAGGGAGCAGGGAAATTGTGGGTGGGGCTAGCCTGTGTGGTAGCCCCGTTCACCATGTTCGCTCAGATCAAGCCCCTCGACCTCGACCTCGGCATCAACCCGAAGGCCGCCAAACATCCGCACGATCATCAGGATGATGACAGAGGCAATTGCCGTCCAGGCCACGGTGATCGCAACTGATTTCAGCTGCACCATGAACTGCGCACCAGCACTGACGCCCTCGGCAAGACCAAGTCCGCCAAAGGTTGGCAGCGCCAGGAACGCCACCAGCAGGCTGCCAAGAATGCCACCAACACCATGAACGGCGAACACATCGAGCGAGTCATCAATCTGCAGTTTCACACGGATCAGGTCGACCGCCAGATAACAGCCAGCACCGCCAGCAAGGCCAAGGATCAGGCCACCAGGCACCCCGATGAAGCCAGAAGCCGGCGTTACCGTTGCAAGGCCGGCAACCATTCCGGTGACGATGCCAACAAGTGATGGACGGCCAAAGCGTTTCCATTCAATGAACATCCACACCAGCGAGGCGGTGGCTGCGGCAATATGCGTTACCAGAAGCGCCATGCCCGCGCTATTGCCGGCCCCAAGCGCTGATCCACCATTGAAACCGAACCAGCCAATCCACAGCATGCTGGCACCGATCATCGTCAGTACCGGGCTGTGAGGGGGAACCAGTGATGCGGGAAAATTACGCCGCTTGCCGATCATGACCGCACAGACAAGGGCTGCCGTTCCGGCGGTGGCGTGAACGACGATGCCACCGGCAAAATCCATCACGCCCCATCCGGCCATGATCCCGCCACCCCACACCCAATGGGTGACCGGCGCGTAGACCACCAGCAGCCACAGAGCCGAGAACAGCAACACAGCCGAGAACCGGATGCGCTCTACATAGGCACCGATTACCAGCGCTGGGGTGATGATCGCAAAGGTCATCTGAAAGGCGGCAAAGACACTTTCTGGAATGCTGCCGGACAGCGCGTCAAAACCAAGCCCCATCATGAACAGATTGTCGAGCGAGCCAAACCAGGCGCCACTGCCGGAAAAGGCCAGCGAATAGCCGGCAATCACCCAGAGTATCGACATCAGGCAGGCGAGCGCAAAATGGTGCATCAGCACCGAGACGACATTCTTTGCCTGGACAAGCCCGGCATAGAACAGTGCAAGACCCGGAAGTGTCATGAACAGGACAAGAGCGGTTGCGGTCAGGATCCAGGCGGTGTCACCTGTATCTGCCGCATCACTTGCCATCGCGGGCGCGGCAAGAAACAGAACAGGCAGGGCGAGGCCCAGCCATCCTGCGAGGCGGGAAATCAACATAAAACTACTCCAAATGGACTATGGCACGGCGCCATTTATGAGGCCTAGATGCCGGGTGAGGGGCGTCAGGTGCAAGTTTTTTGCCCAGCTTTTGTCCAGTGAAATCCCATTTTGATGAAAATATAGGCAAATATTAATAAATTGTTTAAAAGTTAAGCTGAAAATTCGTTTCACCTGCGTGGCGCTGGTGAAACGGAATTCACTGCGGCACCAGCAACCATAACGCCGGGCAGGCGGCGACCCATTGCTTGAACATGCGGCCCATATCCGAATATAGTCTGCCCGTACCAACCGAGAGTTCCATGCCATGTCGACAGCCGCCGCCCGCCCACCAATTCGTGTCGTGCATCTTGGCATTGGTGCCTTTTTCCGTGCCTTCGCTCTGCCACGCTTCGAGGCATTGAACGCGGCCCTGCCGCGGCAACAGGATCGCTATGCGGTGATGGGGGTGAGTTTGCGCTCACCTGCCATCCGCGATGCGCTGGCGCTGCAGGATTTCACCTACCACACCATTGAACGCGGCCCGGATGGCGATGTAGCACGACGCGTGACATGTCTGGTGGATGTTGGCTTTGCGGGAGAGGATCGCGAGCGCATTCTGGCGGCGATGGCGGCACCGGAGGTGAGCCTTGTCTCGCTGACCATCACCGAAAAGGGGTATTGCCACAAGAATGGCCAGCTTGATGCCAGCCATCCCGATATCCTGCATGACATTGAAAATCCGGCGACACCGGTCTCGGCGCCGGGGTTCATCGTGGCGGCGCTGGCGCGCCGGCGTGCCGCTGGAACAGCGCCATTTACCTGCCTGTCCTGCGATAATCTGGCCGATAATGGCCGCCTGCTGGCCGCTGTTGTCACTGGGTTTGCCACCCTGACCGATCCGGCGCTTGCCGCGTGGATCAAGGCCGAGGCCCGTTTCCCCGTCAGTATGGTTGACCGCATCGTTCCGGCAACCACCGACGATGATCGCGCCGATGTTGCCCGGCTCGTCGGGGGCGCGGACCGGGCGCCGGTGATCCATGAACCATTCTGGCAATGGGTGCTTGAGGATGATTTTGGGCCGATGGGCCGGCCTGATCTTGCCCATGTCGGGGTCCAGATGGTTGCCGATGTTGCGCCCTATGAGATGATGAAGCTGCGCTGCCTGAATGGCAGCCATACAGCACTAGCCCTTCTGGGCCAGTTGCATGGCAAACAGGCGGTCAGCGCGGCGATTGCGGATCCGCTGCTTGCTGGCTTCATCAACAGCCTGTGGACGCAGGAGATCATTCCCTCGGTCACCGTTCCGCAGGGAGAGGATATCACCGCCTATTGCAGAGCGCTTGGCGAGCGTTTTTCCAATCCGCGGATCATTCACCAGACAGCGCAGATCGCGATGGACACCTCGCAGAAATTGCCACCGCGAATTCTGGCGCCACTTGCCGAAAATCTTGCAGCTGGCCGTTCAGTGACCCGCCTTTGTCTGGTACTTGCTGGCTGGCTGGCCTTTGTCAGACAGATGCAGGTTTCGGGGCAGAGGCTTCACGACCCGCTTGCCAGGACCATTGCCGGGATCATTGCCGCAACGCCTGACGGTGACGGCTATGTACGGGCGATGCTGGGCCTTGAGGGGGTTTTCACCCACGCCATTGCCAGCCATGATACGGTGATTACCGAGATTACCAGCTGGTATCGCCGGATCGACGCGGGTGGCATTGCCGCCTGTCTGGAGGAAGCCGCCCTGGTCGGGGACAGCAGTAACAGGAGTGCGCAGCAATGATGGAATCATGGCGCTGGTTCGGTCCGCTCGACAGGATCACCCTGCCGGAGATCATGCAGACAGGGGCGTCCGGCATCGTCACGGCGCTGCATGACATTCCCTATGGTGAGGTCTGGCCTGAACAGGAGATAGCTGCGCGCAGTGCGGAAATCGCCGCGACGGGGAGACTGCAATGGGTGGTGGTTGAGAGCCTGCCGGTTGACGAACGGATCAAGCGCGGCGAGGGTGATCTGTCGCGGCTCTTTGCCAATTACCGCCAGTCAATGGCCAACCTTGCGGCCTGTGGAATCAGGACAATCTGCTATAATTTCATGCCGCTTCTCGACTGGACGCGAACGAGACTGGATGCGCCAGTGGCTGGCGGTGGGACGGCGTTGCGGTTTGATCAGACAGAGATGGCCGTTTTCGAGGTCTTCATGCTCGGGCACGAGGCGGCTGCCACGGCCTATTCATCCGACATAGTGACCGCAGCATCCACCCGCTTTAACGCCATGACGGCGGAGGACAGGGACAGATTGCTTGCCAGCATCATGGCCGGTTTGCCAGGTGCGTATGACCGCTATTCACTGGCCGGCCTGCGCGGCGCACTGGATCTCTATGAGGGGATGGATCATGCCGCACTGCGGGCCAATTATCATCGCTTCCTGAGGGAAATCATCCCGACGGCGGCGGAGCTTGGCATTCGCATGTGCGTGCATCCCGATGATCCACCGCGCGACATTCTCGGTTTGCCCCGCATCGTCTCTACCGCGGCGGACATTGCCTGGATTCTCGACGCCGTTGATGACAATGCCAACGGCTTGACGCTGTGCAGCGGGTCACTTGGCGCGCATCCTGACAATGACGTGCCGCAGATAGCCCGTCAGTTTGCCGACCGGATTCACTTTGCCCATCTGCGAAATGTCAAAAAGGAGGCGGATGGATCCTTCCAGGAAGCCGCGCATCTGGCCGGCGATACGGATATGGTCGCGCTCATCCGCATCCTTCTTGATGAGGAGGACCGCCGCAAACAGGCCGGGCAGGGCGATGATGATATCGTTTTTCGGCCGGATCATGGCCATGAGCTGCTGTCCGACATCGGACGTGGCACGCACCCCGGCTATCCGCTTGTCGGGCGCATGCGCGGGCTTGCGGAACTGCGCGGTGTGATCCACGCGCTCTCCCATGGGCGGCAGCGATGACACCGATGCCGCTTTGTCTGGGTATTGGTGAACTGATGGTCGAACTGGCACCATCGGACAGTCCCGACAGCCTGCGCCGTGGCTTTGCCGGCGATGTGTTCAACACGCTCTATTACGCGCGCCTGCTGATGCCTGCCGACTGGCAGGTTGGCTTTCACACGGCGTTTGGCACTGACAGTCTGTCCGATGACATGATGGCCTTCATCGCCCGGCACAACATTGACTGTTTGAACACACCGCGGATTGAGGGGGGCAGCCCTGGCCTCTACATGATCCATCTGCGGGACGGCGAGCGCAGTTTCAGCTATTGGCGCAACGCCTCGGCGGCGCGCCAGCTGATGCGGCAGCCTGATCTGCTTGCTGCCAAACTTGTGGCAGCACGGTTCATTTATCTGTCAGGCATCACCCTTGCCATCCTACCGCCAGCCGACAGGCAGCTGTTGCTGAAGATGGTCGCGCAGGTGCGCAGCGCAGACCGTACGGTGTTTTTCGACAGCAATATTCGCGAGAAGCTCTGGCCGGATGCGGCGGAGATGCGTTCTGTCATCACGGCGGCGGGCGCTGTCGCCGATATTGTCCTGCCGAGCCTCGATGATGAAAAGCGCAGCTTTGGCGACGCTGATGCGCACGCGGTGGCCGACCGTTATCGGGGGTGGGGCGCGCAAACGGTCGTCATCAAGGATGGTGTGGCACCGGCCTTGCTGGTGGATGCGGATGATGCCGTCTGGCTTGCCCCGCAGACGGTTTATTCGCCGGTTGACAGCACGGCCGCTGGCGATGCCTTCAATGGCGGCCTGATGGCTGGCGTGGCGAGGGGCAAAACCGTTCGCGAGGCGATTCCGGATGCCCATGACTGTGCGGCGCGCGTGGTGCTGCACCCGGGCGCTCTTGCCCCGGCAGAAATCATTCGGGTGGAGGGGTGAATTGTCGGGCAGGTCGTTTGGCCTGCGCGCTGTTGAAAATCGACTATCTGGTCCCAGCTCCCGTGGCAGCAATTGCGGCAGTCAATAGTCTGATCGGCAGATCATGTGGCATTATCCCGGCACTGATTGTCACTGCCGGTCACTTGCCGGGACACTCATGCGTCATGTCTCGATGGGTATTTTCATCATGGTCGTTCTGAAAATGCTCACCTTGCCACGCCGCGCCGCAGACGGGTGAGCCGCAATTCAGACATTCTGTCTTTTGGTTAATCGTAGTATTCTGTGTAAACGAGGCCGCTGGATGTGGTTCAGGTCGTCCGGGCTGCCTCTTGACACCAGCAATAAAAGCGTTTGCAGTGAGGGTATTCATGTCGATCCTGCCATCCCGGTGATGACAGGACGCTGGCGTTAGATGATCATTCGTAAATCTGATCATTTTCATTAAGCCAAATCAAGGGAGGGAAACATGAAAAAGACAATTTTGGTAGCAGCGGCTGCTGCTGGTCTGGTGCTGTCCGCAACGGCAGCACAGGCAGAAAAATGGGATATGCCGATGGCCTATGCGGCGACCAATTTCCATTCTGAAATGGGCGTTGTGTTCGCTGACAAGGTGCGGGATTACACCGGCGGAAAAATCGACATAACGGTGCATCCGGGTGGATCGCTGTTCAAGGGCGGTGAGATCAAGCGCGCCGTGCAGACAGGTCAGGCTCCCATTGGTGAACGCTTCATGTCAGCACATGCAAATGAGGCTCCGCTTCTTGGCTGGGACAACCTACCATTTCTTGCCACGACCTATGAGGACAACAACAAGCTGTGGGATGCCGCCAGGGATAAGGTCAATGCCCAGCTTGACAGCCTCAACCTTGTGGCGCTGTACACCTGTCCATGGCCTGGCCAGGGGTTCTATTTCAACAAGGCGGTGGCGTCGTCAGCCGATACCAAGGGCGTGAAATTCCGCTCCTACAATGCCGCCACAGCAACCTTTGCCAAGGAGCTTGGCATGATTCCGGTGCAGATTGAGGCAGCTGAACTCTCGCAGGCTCTTGCCACGGGCGTTGCCGAATCATTCATCTCGTCAGGATCGACCGGTTATGACCGCAAGGTGTGGGAACATCTCAGCCACTATTACAAGGTCAATGCCTGGCTTCCCCGCAACTATGTGATTGTCAACAAGGGTGTCTGGAACGGTCTTGATGCCGGCACACGGTCTGCTGTGCAGAAAGCCGCAGATGAGACCGGTGCTGCCTGTGCCGCCAAGTCAGCAGAGCTTGCCGACTGGTATTTCGAACAGCTGGAATCCAATGGCATGAAGGTTGAGGACGCTGGCCCGGCCTTCCTGCAGGAGCTGCAGGCGATTGGCGCCAAAATGCAGTCAGATTGGCTTGCCTCTGTAGGCAGCGATGGTCAGGCGATCATCGATGCTTACAAGGCAATGTAAGCTGGCCGGTTCAAGCAAGGCTCCCCGGTTTTGGCTGGGGAGCCGTTTTTTCCGCTAATGTCTGACTGGTCCCCTTTTCTTGGTATGCCGTTGTGGGTTTGGCTCTTTGTCCTGCCCACATTGCTGGTCTGCGGCGCGCGTTTCAGCCGTCACCACATCGAACGGCCCCTGCGACGTCTGTGGGCGCTGCTGGATATGCTGTATCTTGGCTCGGGTGTTCTGGCAGCAATTTTCATGCTGTTGATCCTGGTGCTGATCGTCTGCCAGATGACAGCCCGCTGGACAGGTCTGACATTCGAGGGGTCGACCGAATTTGCTGGCTACGCGATGGCTGCCACCAGCTTTTTTGCCCTTGCGCATGCGCTCAGCCGGGGCGCTCATATCAGGGTATCCATCTTTCTCAATATAAGTAATTTCACCAGGCTGTGGCTGGATGCGGCGGCGATGTTGGTGGCGGCGATCATCGCCACCTATTTCGCGCGCTACGCAATCAAGACCAATTTTCTGTCGGCGCTGCTGAATGACCGGACACAGGGGCAGGACCAGATTCCCGAATGGGTTGTGACATTCCTGAAAATGTTTGGCACTTTCCCGTCGGACTGGGCGGCGCTCTGGCAATCAAGTGGTGATGCGCTGATCTACACGCCGGTCTGGGTGCCGCAGATACCGATGTCGATTGGCACCATTTTGCTGGCCATCTGCCTGTGGGACCAGTTGATCAGACTCGTGGTGACCGATCAGAGCGCGATCAAGAGGGAAACCGTCGAATGACCGAACTATACGCCACCCTCATTTTCCTGTTTGCCCTGTTCGCGCTTCTTGGGGGATCGGTCTGGGTTGGGCTTGCCCTTGTCGGTGTGGCCTTTATCGGGATGGAGCTGTTCACCTCGCGTCCTGCTGGCGATGCGATGATCACGACAATATGGACCGGCGCCTCGAGCTGGACCCTGACAGCGCTCCCGCTGTTCATCTGGATGGGCGAGATTCTCTATCGAACGCGATTATCCGAGGATATGTTCCGCGGGCTTGCGCCGTGGATGCGCTGGCTGCCCGGCGGCCTGCTTCATACCAATATCGCCGGCTGCACAATCTTCGCGGCTGTTTCCGGGTCGTCTGCGGCAACCCTGACCACTGTTGGCAAGATGTCGATCCCCGAACTGCGCCGCCGGGGGTATCCGGAATATATGATCATCGGCACACTTGCTGGCGCAGCGACGCTGGGATTGATGATCCCGCCCTCGTTGACCTTGATCGTCTATGGCGTTTCGATCAATGAATCGATCACCAAGCTGTTTCTTGCCGGTGTGATCCCCGGCCTCGTTCTGGCCGGACTGTTCATGCTCTATATCATCGGCTGGCATTTTCTGCGCCCGGGTGAGCGGCCGCGCCCTGAACCGCGGATGTCGATTGGCAGGATGTTCCATGACAGCCGCTTTCTCCTGCCGGTGCTTGCCCTTGTGTTCATCGTCATTGGCTCGATGTATTTCGGCTGGGCCACGGCAACCGAGGCGGCGGCTGTCGGTGTCATCGGGGCACTGCTACTGGCAGCGTTGCAGCGCTCACTGACGCTTGAGACATTTTTTGTCAGCCTGATGGGGGCGACGCGCACTTCGGCGATGATCGCGCTCATCCTGATGGGGGCATCCTTCCTGTCGCTGTCGATGGGCTTTACCGGCCTGCCGCGTGCGCTTGCCGGCTGGATTGACGAGATGCAGCTCTCTCCGATCGTCCTGATTGCTGTGCTCACGGTGTTCTATATCATCCTTGGCATGTTCCTCGATGGCATTTCCTCGGTTGTGCTGACGATGGCGATTGTCGAGCCGATGATCCGGCAGGCGGGCATTGATGTCATCTGGTTTGGTGTCTTTGTCGTCGTTGTGGTTGAGATGGCACAGGTGACACCGCCCATCGGCTTTAATCTGTTTGTTCTGCAGGGCATGACGCGCCACGAAATCTCCTACATTGCGCGGACCGCGATTCCGATGGTGGGGTTGATGGTTCTGATGGTGATCATTCTGGTCATCTGGCCGGAATTGGCGACCTGGCTGCCTGACAATATCCGCCAGCGGCCAAATGGCTGATGCGGGATCGCTCATCACGCCTGATGCCGTGCCTCTCTCTGCTCCAGCTTGACACGCAGTTTCCCCGCATTCCGGGGGACGTTGCCTCGCCTGATACATATGACTGCGCGCTGGACATCAGGAGCCTTGCCGGCCTGTCGGTGGCGCGGGTGGTGTCCGCCCAGCCTGATCCGGATGATCTGTCTCTTATCGAACCCCATCTCTGCGATGCGCCGGGTGATGTGATCACCACATCCTGCGGGTTTCTTTCCGTCTGGCAGGAACAGCTGGCAGCCCGCAGCCCCGTACCCTTTCTTGGCTCGGCGCTGATGCAGTTGCCGATGCTTTCAGCGTCCTTTGCGTCTGATGAGGTGGCCATCCTGACCTTCGATGCCGACAGCCTTGCTGCGCCCGCCTTCAAACCGGCTTTGGCGGGGTTTGGCGGACCGATTGTCGGCCTGCCGCCCGCTGCCCATCTGCGCTGTGTGATCGCCGGGGATCTTGCAACGCTCGATCAGGCACGCGCCGAGGCTGAGCTGATCGACCTTGTTGCGGGGGTGCAGCAAACACAACCGGTGGTGCGCGCGCTTCTGCTTGAATGTACCAATCTACCACCTTACAAAGCGGCGCTTCAGGCGCGATTTGACGTCGAGATATTCGACATTCTGACGCTGATCCATGCCACCAACCCGAATATGGTCAAGCCGGCGTTTCTGTAGTCACGCAAGGGGGGGCGTGTGGCGGATCAACAAATGCATCAAAAGGCGATATAGTGGCGGAGATGAGACGGGGCAAATTCATCCCGAGCATGTGACCCGCAGCCTGGTGGCGGCTCGTTCCGGAATCGCGATTGTCGCCAATAATTGCCAAACCGGGTTTTTTCTGCCAACAATTTACCGTTACATGCCATCACTTGTTAGTTGTCTGTAGTTTTGTGATTTTGGGGACGGTTTCGTGGAATTTATTTTTGGTCGGTATGCAGTTTTATTCTACTCAACCTTGGCGTTTATTCTGACAGCTTTAGCTTCGTTTGAGTATGTTGTCCTGGCGCCAGTTTCTGCTGTTTTCGCTATTTTGACAGTGCTTGGCTGGTATGATTACAGCCAGAAAGGCCGCAGCGTTCTTGGGAACTACCCGCTGCTTGGGCGATTTCGGTTTATTTTTGAGTCAATTCGGCCGGAACTGCGCCAATATTTCTGGGAATCAGATACGGATGAACTGCCTTTTTCCCGCAACCAGCGGGCGATGGTCTATCAGCGCGCCAAGGATATACAGGCAGCGCGACCCTTTGGTTCAATCCTCAATATGTATGATGAGGATTTCAACTGGTTGAATCATTCGGTTCTGCCCAGCCATATCTCTGAAAGTGATTTTCACACGACTGTTGGTGAGGGGCCGCTTGCCTACGATGTTTCGGTTCTGAATATCTCCGGGACAAGTTTTGGTGCGTTGTCGCCACCCGCCATCCAGTCGCTGTCACATGGAGCAAAACTTGGCGGTTTCGCGCATAATACTGGTGAGGGATCCTTTTCAAAATACCATGAAGCCGGTGGGGGCGATACCATCTGGCAGATTTCAACAGGCTATTTTGGCTGTCGCACTTCTGACGGTAAATTTGATCCAGAGGCGTTTGGTGAGAAAGCACAACGCGATCAGATCAAAATGATTGAGATCAAAATGAGTCAGGGGGCGAAGCCTGGCCATGGTGGCATGTTGATGGCGCCGAAAGTGACGCCGGAGATTGCCGAAACCCGTGGTGTCCCGGAATATCAGGACTGCATTTCGCCGTCACGTCACACGGAATTCTCGACCCCCAATGAACTGCTTGATTTCGTGGAAAGACTCCGGGATTTGTCTGGCGGTAAACCTGTCGGCATCAAATTATGTATTGGTCACCCATGGGAATTCATCGCCATTGTGAAAGCCATGGTCGAGACCGGTAAAATGATCGACTTTATCACTGTGGATGGTGCCGAGGGGGGAACAGGTGCGGCCCCGGTTGAATTTGCACAGCATCTTGGCTCACCCTTGCGGGACGCTCTGGTGTTTGTCGATAACTGTCTGCGCGGTGCTGGTCTGCGTGATCGCGTAAAAATAGCGGCATCGGCGAAAATCGTGAGTGCCTATGATGTCGTCCGGCATTGTGCGCTTGGTGCCGATTGGTGCAATATGGCCCGCCCCTTCATGTTCGCCGTTGGTTGTATTCAGGCGCGCGATTGTGCATCGGGCCATTGTCCGAGCGGCGTCGCGACGATGGACCCCAGCCGGTACCGTGTGGTTGACGTCAATGATCGGGCGCAACGTGTCCATAATTTTCACAAGAATACGTTGGTTGCCCTTACAGAAATGCTGGAAGCAGCTGGCCTGACACATACCCATCAGCTGAACCGCAGGCATATCGTGCGACGCCTGTCAGCCAGCCAGATCAAGCTGGCGGATCAAATTTATCCCCGTGTGGAAATCAATGCCCTGATAGACGGCAAGCCAGTGGAGGACCCTCGGCTGGCCTCATACTGGCACCGGGTAACGGGAACGAGCTTTCATCCTGTTGACCATGATCGGTTGCAGTCCTAGCCCGGACTGCCGGCCCCAATGAGGCTGACATAAGGCTGACTTAAGGCTGGCATGGGGGGGCTTGCAGGGCGTCACTGTCCTGCCAATCCCTGCGATGACGATGGCCCCTTTGAGCGTCGGTTCAGGCACCAGACAGCTGAATCTTTTCATTCACCAGTCACCCTGAGCCATGTTACCGCCGGGTGGGTGTTGCCGTCATTCGTGTCATCGCTGGCCTTGCGCTCGCCAGATTGGCCAGTTTCGGTGGGGCAATGCTGGAGAGGAAGATTTCCCCTCGCCCGTGCGGAATTTTCATCCCTGGCCTACCACTGGCAAGGCATCTTTCAGCAGTTTTTGATTGGGGAAACTCGCCACTCAGGCATGTTGCAGATTTATCTCTTTGATGGCTTCACGCCCCAACCCCTCACCGGCTTCCCGATACAGGTTGAAAGAGGGGATGCCCAGTTTCAGCAACTCCTCAACCTCTGTTTCATGCTTGGCAATCGCCACTACCTTGCAGTCAAGTCCACTCGCCTGAATGCGTTCTGCGGCAAAAACATTGCTATGGTGATTGGGCATCGCGAGCAGGATCATTTCCTCGACCGGTTCAGACAGACGTACCATGTTCCAAAAATCTGTATCGGTGGCATCTGCAACCTTGACATTATAACCCTGCTGGACAAGGTCAGCTGCACGCTCTTCATTCAGTTCTATGCCGAGCACTTTTCCGGAACGTTCCTCGTTCAGCACCTTGTAGGCTCCCAAACCGACACGACCCATCCCAATGATCAATACAGTCGAATTTCCGGTATCGAGGATCTCATCCTTGGGATTGAGTTTATCCTTTTGATACACGTTCCACATGTTCTTGTTGTCATGATAGGTTTTCTCGGCTCTGGCACTGAACGGGGCGGCTACCGCAAAACTGATGCTGACCGCAATCGCCATGACCAGCAGCCAATCGACAGACAGAAACCCCTGCGAGACACCCAATGCCGCGACGATCAATCCAAACTCAGAGTAGTTGCCGAGCGTTATTGAACTGAAAAGTGACGTTCGGGCTCTCAAACCAAATCGCGTTGTTATAAACATGTAAAGCCAGGTTTTCACTGGAAGCAGCAGGACCAGGCCGAGGGCTGTCAAAATCACCGCCAGATTTGGCAATCCCTGCATTCCCACTGACAGGAAGAATCCAACCAGCATCAGCTCCTTGAAGCTGAAAAGGGATTTGGCCAACGCCTTGGCTTTCGGATGATTGGATATCACAACGCCAAGTATCAGGGCGCCAAGATCTCCCTTGAGATCCACCGAATAGAAAAATTCGTAGCCGGCACCCAATGCGAAAAACAATCCACTAACAACCAGAAGTTCCCCATGGCCGGCGTAATCAACCACTTTGTAGATGGCCTTGCGTACCTGCGGCAGCAGAAGTAGGAGCGCCAAAACCGCCATCGCGCTGGGATATTTGCCCTCGCTGACAGTCAGGAATACAACGGCGAAGATGTCCTGCATGACCAGGATACCAATCGCCACCTTTCCATAGAGAGCGCCCATGTCGCCCTTGTCCTCGAGCACTTTTACCGCATAGACCGTGCTTGAGAAGGAAAGTCCGAAACCCAGCGCCAGGATTGAGGGGAGCGATAACTGGAACAATTCTGTGTTGAAACACAGCTGACCAATGAAAATCACGCAGGAAAAGAACAGCGTAGAGGCAACAATATGGGCGACAGACGTCCCCCAGACTTCCGCAGCCGCCAGATCCTTCAATTTGAGTTTCAGGCCAATCGAAAAAAGTAAGAGTGTTACGCCAAGATCGGCAACAGTCTGCAATCCTTCTGGCGCTTCAAGGCCAGCAAAATTATAGGCAAAGCCGGCAGCAAGGAATCCAACCATCGGGGGTAGTCCGATGCGGTTAATCAACAATCCAAAGAAGAAGGCAAAGGAAACTAACGTAACAATCATGGGATTACTGTCTCGGCTAAATAAAAGAAATCACTAATTAAGGGTAAGAATGAGGGGCCGCTGACGCGGTGTCAATAAGGCGCATGTCATGTATCTTCGACTGTCTGGCCTCTTATTGACGCTCCTTTCCGGGAGTTTTGGGTGAGTTCAATAGGCTGATTTTGTCTGGCCTTCGAATAATCTGCGCAGAATGTGTCACTTAGTCAACTCTTGCGGGTGTGTTCGTCCGGTGGTTTCAAACAGCATCCTGTCTGCGGGGCGGTGTTTTTGCAGTCTCGAACTCTGTCAGCGCAATGCCTGCGATATATGCCTGCCATGCAAAACCTGATATCTGCGCCTCTCACTGGAGATGGCATTGTTCAGGTAATGCTATATGAATGATGTTCCAATTCACCCGCTGGCAGGATGCGTGTCACCAGCATCACCGGGGGATAGTGCGGAAATCTGTTCGACAGCGTGGAGAGCAAATGGGCAGGGAACCCATGCGCAGTGAATTGATGCCCCCAGCCGTCAGCCACATTTTGAGTAACGCAGAACCTGTGACCGCAAGACAGGTTTGACTTTTGAATATGAAATGTCTGGCGTTTGTTCTAGAGTTTTGCGGTTAAGCGATGTTACGGGAGTTGTCATGAAAGCGTCAGATTTGTTCATCCAGGCTTTGGAGAATGAAGGGGTAGAGTATATTTTTGGGATTCCCGGAGAAGAAAATCTGGACCTTCTGGAGTCGCTCAGAAAATCCAGTAAGATCAAACTCGTCCTGACGAGGCATGAACAGGGCGCGGCCTTCATGGCGGCAACCTATGGTAGGCTTACCGGCAAGGCCGGGGTATGTCTTGCAACGCTTGGGCCCGGTGCAACAAATTTTACAACTCCTGCAGCCTATGGTTTTCTCGGAGGCTTTCCCCTTGTCATGATCACGGGGCAGAAACCCATCAAGAAGTCCAAGCAGGGCCAGTTTCAGATAATCGACGTCGTACAGCTGTTCGCGCCGATCTGCAAAATGACCAAACAGATTGTCAACGCAAACACGATTCCGTCCCTGGTCAGGGAAGCCTTTCGTGTCGCAGAAGAGGAAAAGCCCGGCCCTGTATTGCTTGAGTTGCCAGAGGATATAGCCGAGGAGACCGCGGACATGGTGGATTTGATTCCACCAGGAGAACGGCATTACGCAATCGCAGGCGCAGACGTTATTCACATGGCCGCTGAAGCAATCAAAAATGCAAAGCGCCCATTGCTGTTGATTGGTGCCGGAGCAAATCGCAAGGAAGCCCGCCGCGCAATATCTGAATTCATTGGTATGATTGGGGTGCCATTCTGCAACACGCAGATGGGAAAGGGCGTCGTTGATGAGAGCTCCAGCTATTTCCTCGGAACCGCCGCTCTTTCAGATAAGGATTACCTGCACGACTATATCAAGATATCTGATTTGATCGTGAATATTGGTCATGATGTCGTGGAAAAGCCGCCGTTTTTCATGGAACATGGCGGCACAAAGGTAATCCACATCAATTACAAATCGGCCCAGGTGGATCAGGTTTATTTCCCACAGATAGAGGTCGTCGGTGATATCGCCCTGTCTGTTGACGCATTGGCCGCCGCCCTTGGATCAAAACTTGACATAGATCTGGGTGATTTCGAGAAAGTCAGGGACAATGTAAAAGGGGAGATTTTCCGACTTGCCGAGGAGCCGACATTCCCGATGCGGCCACAGGAGATCGTGTCAGAAATTCGAAATCTGATGGGGTATCACGATATCATTGCCCTCGATAATGGTGTTTACAAAATCTGGTTTGCGAGAAATTACCTGGCATTCCAGCCGAACACAATTCTCCTCGACAATGCCCTGGCCACGATGGGGGCAGGGTTGCCATCTGCAATGCTCGCCGCCCTGATTCATCCAAACCGCAAGGTGATGTCGATTTGTGGTGATGGCGGCTTCATGATGAATAGTCAGGAGATTGAAACAGCTGTCCGGCTGAACCTGAATCTGGTCGTTCTGATCCTCAACGACAGCTCCTATGGAATGATCCGCTGGAAACAGGCTGGCTCAGGCTTCGAGGATTGGGGCCTGGAGTATGACAATCCGGATTTCGTGAAATATGCGGAATCCTATGGCGCGCATGGACACCGTATCACCAGTGTGACCGGGTTTATCGAGACGGTTGACAGAGCTTACAGACAAGGTGGTGTCCATCTGATCGATCTGCCAGTCGATTATTCACAGAATGTCAAAGAACTGATCACTGATCTCAGAGATCACCAATCGGTTGTGTGAGGTTTCGCGCTATGGGCCAATTGAATGTAACCAATCCTTTTGACGGCTCTCCCGTGGGCGAGGTGAAACTTTCCCCCGAGAGCGACGTTGATCTGGCATTAGCCATTGCCGAAAAGACGCACAGGACCAACAGAAAGGGACTCCCAAGACACGAAAGAGCCGCCATTCTGAAAAGAGCCGCCGCGCTCATGAAAGGCAGAGCAGACGAACTTGCCCTGCTCATCGCATCGGAAGGGGGAAAGCCACTCATTGACGCAAAAGTTGAGGTGGAACGCGCAATTGACGGCGTTGAGACCTGTGCCGCCGATATTGCAAACAATGCGGGCTATGAAATACCGATGGATCTAACGCCAGCCGGAGATGGCAAAATGGCCTTTACCATCAGGGAACCGATTGGTCCTGTGGTTGCCATTTCGGCCTTCAATCATCCGTTAAATCTGATTGTCCATCAGGTTGCGCCAGCTGTTGCTGCCGGAAATCCGGTTATCGTCAAGCCAGCTGATGACACCCCCCTCAGCTGTAAAATCTTTATCGACATACTCCATCAGGCAGGTCTGGCGCCAGAATGGGCGCAATTCATCTGCTGCGACGTGAGTGCGGCGCAAAAGCTCGTCACCGATGAACGGGTTGCGTTTTTCAGCTTTATCGGTTCGGCGGCTGTCGGGTGGAAGCTGCGCTCGTTACTGGCACCTGGAACAAGGGTTGCGCTGGAACATGGCGGCGTTGCTCCGGTCATTGTCTGTCCGTCGGCCAGAAAGGAACAATTCATTCCAAGCCTGGTAAAGGGAGGCTTCTATCACTCAGGCCAGGTCTGTGTATCCGTTCAACGTGTGTTTTCCTTTGGCTCTTCGGCACGGGAACTTGCTGAGAACATCGCCGATCATGCGTCAGGATTGATTGTTGGCAATGCCATTGATGCCGAAACGCAGTGTGGGCCGTTAATCAGGAACAGGGAAGTCGACAGGGTCGAGGAATGGGTTGCAGAGGCTGTTGATGCGGGTGCTGAGGTTGTCTGCGGTGGCAAGAGACTGTCCGCTTCCTGCTACGCTCCCACCGTTCTGCTGAACCCGCCGGAAACCTGTCGGGTGTCAAGTCAGGAGATTTTTGGGCCTGTGATTTCCGTCTATGACAAAAAGAGCCTCGATGATGCGATAGTGCAGGCGAACAGCCTTCCCTTCGCGTTCCAGGCATCAGTGTTCTCAAATGATTACACCGAGATCATGGACGCGGTTAACAGGCTCGACGGGTCAGCCATAATGGTCAATGAACATTCGGCATTCCGGGTTGATTGGATGCCGTTTGCCGGCAGAAAGCGGTCTGGTCTTGGCGTTGGCGGAATTTCCCATACGCTCGAGGAAATGTCGCAATCGAAGATGACGGTCTTTTCGTGACGGTGGCGCAGAAAGGTGCTGCCATGCGGACGCGGAATTTGATCAGCAGTCCATGAACAGGGCCGGCGGTTGCTTTTGACCATTTGCAGCCCTCCGGCGTGCCTGTTCCGTTGCTGCCGCCAGCTTCGTGGCCCTCATGCCGGCCGGGGGCGATGCAGGCATGACGCCATGCCTCCCCATTGACCGAGCCCGGCGATTGCTGCCGCGGCCACCATTATTCCGGGGATCTGGCGCTATTCCGGGGATCTGGCAAACGCCTGTCCCGGACCATTCATTGTCTGGAAACAGTCACCGGCATCTGGAAACAGTCACCGGCGGCGCGGTCCACGGACCTTGAAACTGGGAGTTTGGAGCGGCGTGCGGGAATCGAACCCGCGTCTTTAGCTTGGAAGGCTAAGGTCTTACCACTACACAAACGCCGCATGGTGAGGATGATATAACACCGATAGCCCGAAAGGAAAAGGGTTACCTCCACATCCC
>JAYNHH010000032.1:24208-25520 GCA_038107835.1 Alphaproteobacteria bacterium | reverse complement strand
GAGGCATCACTGATCGAACCGGAGGTCGCGCCTACGGATATCGAGACCATCCTCGCCGCCGTCGGCGACACCGACGACCAGATCATCAACGCCTGATCCCCTCATCCCGTCGCCACTGCCAGTGCGGCGCGGAAAACGAGGCTATGGCGCAGTGCCACCTCGTCGGTATCGGTGCCATAGCCACCCCCAATCACCGTCGCCACGGCGCTGCCCTGCTCCCGGAAATGCCTGATCACCATCTCGTCACGTGCGCTGATGCCGGCATGGCTGAGCGCCAGATGCCCCAGCCTGTCATCATCATGCACGTCAACACCGGCGTCATAGAGAACCAGATCGGGTCGCCGCCCGCGCGCAGCCAGCGCCGCCAGCGTATCCGCCAGCACCGCAAGATAGCCAGCATCGCCGGTGCCTTTCTCGATCTCGACATCCAGATCGCTCACCGCGCGCCGCGCCGGGTAATTCGTCCGGCAATGCAGCGAGCAGGTGAAAATCCGGTCATCGCCTGCCAGCATCCGCGCCGTGCCGTCGCCCTGATGCACATCACAATCAAGGATCAGCACCTCGCCCGCCGCGCCCTCATCGACAAGCCGCCGCGCCGCATAGGCCAGATCATTGAACACGCAATAGCCGGCGCCATAATCATAATGCGCATGATGCGTTCCGCCTGCCGCGTGACAGGCAAGCCCTTCAGCCAGCGCGAGCCGTGCTGTCGCCAGAGTGCCATTGGGTGCCAGAAAGGACCGGTTGCGCAGCACATCACTCCAGTGAAGCCCCAGAACGCGCAGCGCCCCGGCCGACAGCGTTCCCGCCGCCACCGCGTCGATATAGTCCGGACAGTGAACCGCCGCCAGATCGGCGCGGGCCACCGGCTCCGGATGGTGCTGGTCAAAGCCGTCCAACAGCCCATCACGCGCCATGATCGCCATCAGCCGGCTGAATTTCGTCGCCGGAAACCGATGCCCATCGGGCAGCGGGATATCATAGGCGGGGTGCGTGACAAGGCCCAGCATAACCGGCAACTCCTGGAACAGACATGGCCAAACTCAAGGCCTATAGCTGGGTAGGCGAAGGGGTCCATGCAATAGCCAGCCGCCCCATCAGATTCCGTAACACCATGTCCCCGCCATTTTCAGGCCGGACTCACGCCATTTTCAGGGTGTGTTAAGGGCGGTTTTGGCCCTGCGACAAAAAGGGGACTAAAATAGTCCTTATTTTGTTGACAATGATAATGACTCTCAATAACAAATAAAAACAGTACGAATTTAGTCCTGTTTGATTCGTAAACCGTATGAAAAAACCTCTGTGGAGAACT
>JAYNHH010000032.1:0-24108 GCA_038107835.1 Alphaproteobacteria bacterium | reverse complement strand
ATGAATTATGCTCACGCCTATTACGCCTCAGCTTTTGATAAGGGCGGAAAAACAAAATATTACAACACGATCACACAAGCGTTTATCGACGGTCGTCAAGTCATAGCCGATGCAGGAGGCGAGGCTTTGACCGACTCGGACAGAAACACGATCATGGGCAAGGCAAGGGTCATATGCTCAAATTGGGAAAAGGTAATTGCTGAAGCAGTGTTCAAATATGCTGGAAGTGTCTATGGCGATCTAGAAAAGCTCAGAGGCGGCGCCGATGAAAAGACCTACCGCAAATATGTCAAGCATTGGGGAGAATTGAAAGGTTTTGCACTTTCGCTCCATACCAGCAATCAGAACCTTGGAGAGCTTGGTCGCAAAATTGATGGTCTCATCAAATTTGGACCTGTGGTTGGCGGTGTGTCTCCATCACAGATTACACTGAACACCCAACGTGTAGATGGGGTGGATGATGACGGAAACTTCACCTTCCAGACCGCAAGCGTAGACGAATACATGCTCTACATGCTCCGTCTTCAAAAGCTGATGGAAGATGAGTTCGGTGTTGTTGCCAAGAATAATGACAAACTTGCGGGGATTTCCAACCTTGCGGAAAAACTCGGGTCAGGTGAGAGCGTGGAAAACGACTAGACCTGTTAATTGGGAAACGCACGGTTTTCCCGATACCATACCTGGAGAACACAATGCCTGAGATTATTGAACTGATTTTTAGCGATTTGTCAGCACAATTTCTTAGCCCTCGGAAAAGGCTCTTTATTGGATACCTCGCCTGCGCCTTTTGCATTGCTGTTCTCTGGGTATGTGTAACCAGTCGAACAGGCTTGAAAACAGCTATGGCCATGGTTTTTGCTCCCGCAGTCTGGCTTAGTCGCTCAAGCCTGTTCGATGTTATCTGTTTTGCAATCAACCGTCTGTTTTTTACCCTCCTGCGACCAGTGCTGCTTACACAGGTTACAGTTGCCACAATCGTTTACCAGCTGTTGCATCTTCAGGTGTTGATGCCAATTGGTTCTCTGGAGCATGTAGATTATTGGATTGCAGCAGCCACATTCACCGTGTTTTACTTCATTTTTGATGATTTCTCGCGCTTTGGCGTCCATTATTTAATGCACCATGTTCCTGCTCTCTGGGAATTTCATAAATTTCATCACAGTGCAGAAACACTTACCCCCCTCACGGTTACGCGAACACATCCTATTGAAGGGCTTATTTTTCTTGTCCGCACCGCGGCTGTTCAGGGTGTCACCATCGCCTTGTTTGTTGGTTTGTTCGGAAGCAAGGTCGATTTACTCACAATTTACGGCGTCGGTATCTTTGGCTTGTTATTCCACTCGTTGGGATCAAACCTCCGCCACTCGCACATTGCCATCCGCTATCCGGCGGCGCTTGAGCGGATTTTCATTTCTCCGGCCCAGCATCAGCTGCATCATTCGCGCGACCCACGGCATTTCGACCGCAATTTTGGCGTCGTTCTGGCGATCTGGGACCGGCTGCTTGGCTCTTTTCACCCGTCAACCGACGAGGAGATCAGCTATGGCCTCGGACCGGCCGATGCGGGCTACACGAAATCTGTCTGGTCGATGTACTGGTTCCCCTTTGTCGCCCTGTTCCGGCGTTTGACCCGTTTCAGACTCCGTTCCCCAAAAGGTTTCGAGAGGTTGAGATAGACCATCATGTGCAGGCAATGTGTTATTTCCCTGTCGCATTATTGCGGTGATCCGGATCTTCCCGAGGCAGTGCAGCGCTATTTCCACTGCCAGCTCAGCTGCGGCTACCGCACGGTGCCGGAGGCCTTCATGGATACGGTGAAGATCTACAAGCAGATCAGACCGGCAACACCCGATTGGCTGGTGCCAAAGAAAGTGGCTGAGATTCTCAACCCCAATCTGGTTCTCTAGCCTCTGGCGTGATTTGCCGCCCTCACGCGCCCCATATACGCGCTGGCAAACCGCGGCTCAACCCTGATTGTTCCAGACCTGCCCCTTGCCTTTCGGCCTTTCGCGGCCGGCGGTCAGGTTTCCGGTGATCGCATCGCGTGTGCCGATGACTGCGCCATCCTCGCCATAGACCGGCAGATGCCCGGCATCAAGATTGTGGATCATGATTTTGGCAACGCCGTTGCTGATCAGATGAAAGGCGGTGGCCAGACTGCCAAGCGGCATCAGCGGATTTGGCGGCTGCCGTGCCGCCACCCTGTTCTGCAGCGATTCAATCGCCGCCTGCTGTATGCTGATCGGTGCTGATGGGGTCAATCCGGCAGCACCCCCGATTGGTGCGTCAGCGCCGCCACTCTGGCCCGCAGCCGACGGCATGCCCCGGGGAACGGCCAGAGGCAGCGCAAACATCTCCCGGAAGAATTGCACGCGCGACTGCCTGGCGATCAGATGTGGCTGGTTGATCGACGCCAGCTCAGCGGCCAGCGGCGTCGCAGCTCCGGCAGGGCTGTTGTCCGGCATATTGGTGATGGGCATATTGGTGATGGGCATATTGGTGATGGCCGTGGCAGCTGCCGGCGCGCCCCCGGCCCCGACATCATCGACAGAACTGGCCCCTGTCAGCAAATCGGCGCGCGCCATTGCCGGGCCACACAGCACGAGCGCGATGGTGCCGAACCCGATGGCCCTGCCAAAATTCCGGATTGTCCACATTTGTGCCATACCGGATCAGAGCAATTGTCATGCCAGACTGCAGGATAGACCAGCCCATCGAATGCCCCATGGAATGCCCCCATGGAATAGGCCATGCAACAGGCCATGAGACGTCAAACCGTTCCACCGGTCACACCGCGTCGAAACCGGGAAAAAAGAGCGTTCTGATAAGATGATGGTTCCGGGAGGGCTCGCACCCGCAGCCTGCAGGCTGGACGTCAGCTTTCCCAAAAATTCAGATAATCATAATTTCAATATGTTGGATAAAAACTGCGATCCGATGGTGAACATAATCAAGTTGACAAAATCCACCATCATTCGCAACGCTGTTGTCAGAGATCGCATGAAAGAGTCAGTCGGAGGAATAAATGTTGATTTTGCGTTTTGGTGTAGCGGTTCATTTGCTTTTTCTTGGGATGATTTCTGTCGCGAATGCAGGCACGGACAAGCTGGACAACCTGGCCGCATGTTCAGGCGTAGTGCTGGGTAACGGGGCTGTAGATCTTTTTCTCGGCGATGAGGCCTCTTTTGATGCTGCGGCAGATATTGCCTATACCGCCTATCTCTCAGAGGTATTTACTGGTGGGTATGCACAGTCCGATCTGGAGATTGCAGACAAAATCCTGGGCGGTAACACCGATAAGGTGATTATGGCCTATAATTCTGATGCGTTTTCCAATGACCTGTAAGAAGAAATCGTTGGCTGTTATCGCTTGATTTCGACGCAGTTGATTGAGGAAAGTGCATCCATCGCTCAGAACGCTGCAAAATGGGCAGAATTGAAAGAAAACAGCATCGCCACTATCAAACGTATGTTGAAAGCGGGATGATTTACTGACGCTGATAAAAACGGGATTTTCATTCCGGGCAGAAATTCACGCCTAGATGAATTAAAGTTCGATTTACATCCAGGATTTCCCGGTTGTTTCATCGAGGTGAAGACTGGTGAAAAAGTCACTGTGACGATGTTTGGCTTTGTCACAGCTGGTCAACAGTGGAAACAAATCCACCAGACAACCGGCCTTTTAGAGTAACCTATTGAAAAATGGCGATTCCGGGAGGACTCGAACCCCCAACCTGCTGATTAGAAGTCAGCTGCTCTATCCAGTTGAGCTACGGAACCGCATGCCGCCTTACTGCCTGATTCCTGGTGGCTTGTCCAGCTCGGATCAGGCTGCTGGCGGTGGTAGATGCGCCCTAATGCGTCCAGGAACCACGGCGCGTATAGGCGAAATTATCGGCATAGGCCTTTGGCTTGACGCGGCGCGTTTTCGGTTCGGCCACATCATAGGCGATGTGATGCGTCTCGGCATAGGCGATCGCCGCCTCGCGATCGGGAAAGCGCATGCGCACCTGCCGCTTGGTGTCGGCGGAGCTTTGCCAGCCCATCAGAGCGTCAGGCTGCACCGAGGCGCTGCGGGGATATTCCAGCACCCATTCATTACCACGGCTGACTGTCGCCTTGCGCCCGGACTGCATTGAAGTCTTGCTTGGTCTGTAGATTTTCGCGCGTGTCATGAACCGCCCCCGGCTGTCATTGGGGGCCGCTCCGGCCCCTGATTTGCCGGCATAATAGCCGCTGCGCCCGGGGGCGCGTCAATTAAAAAAATGGGAAAAAATGGTCGGAGTGGAGAGATTCGAACTCCCGGCCCTCTGGTCCCAAACCAGATGCGCTACCAGGCTGCGCTACACTCCGACGGGCCATTGTTTATCGCTTGTCCGGAACAAATTCAAGCCCTGTTATGACCCCGCCCCTGAAATTATTTCCCCGAAAATATTTCTCTGAAAATATTTGCCAGCGATCATTTCTTTGAAATCACGTCACTGCGATGATCCCGCCGTGGCCACCGCTATTGACCAACCGGCAGGACAAGCCGCGTTTCCGGCCCGATGCCGAGCCTTTCCGCCTCCCCCGCATTCAACTCCAGCACATATTGCGCTGGCGCCGTCGAGCGCCGCAGCGCCAGCGTCAGTGGCGGCACATCCCGGTGCAGCGAGACAAATCTGCCAGTGCTGTCGAAAAACACCATGTCCAGCGGGATCAATGTATTCTTCATCCAGAAGGCGCGCATCCCCTCACCCTGATAGATGAACAGCATTCCCGTCCCTGCGGCCAGCTCCTCGCGATACATCAGCCCCCGGCGGCGCTGCGCCTCGTCACTGGCAAATTCAACCACAATCACCAGATTTCCGCCTGTGGTGCCGGCAAGCTCGATCTCGCCGCTGGCAAAATCCTGCGGGTTCTGCGCGGTGGCTGGCATCACCAGCAGCCACAGCCCAATGACGAGAGCAGAGATGCCAGCCTCACACCAGCCTCGCACATTCATCCTGCTTGCGGCGGCACGCATCGCGCCTTTCCTAGCCAAGCAGCAGATAGCCAAGCAGCAGCAGCAGCGAGAGCAGCAGCGCCTGCACCATCACCGCGCGTCCGGGAACCGTGGGGCCGGAAATCGGCGCATGCATCACCCGGTCAAGCGCCGCCCAGCCCATATCGCGGTACCAGACCAGCATCCGCACAAAGACACTCCAGACCCCCATCACGGCGCCCAGTACCGGCCGGCCAAGGCGTGGCGCAAGCCACCGGTAGAACCAGTCAGAATTCAACACAACTGATGGAATTTCAGGAGGATACCATTTCATCCTCACCAAAAAGATGAAGGCAAGCATGGCAAAGATCAGCAGCTGCAGCTGGCCGGTCACATGGCTGGCGTCATAGGGGTGGTAATCGACCGCATAGGGCAGGATCGCATAGAGCGGTGCCGGGAACACACCGATGCCGACACACAGCAGCGCGGCAATGCCCATCGCCACACGCATACCAATCGGTGCCTCGCCCGTCTGATGTCCGGATGGGTGTGCGAAAAAGGCGAAATAGGGGATTTTGATTCCCGAATGCTCGAGGACACCGGCCGAGGCAAACAGCAGCACGATATAGGCCCAGACAATACCGGTATCGCCAAGTGCCGACATTGTCAGTGATTTCGCGACAAAGCCGGAGAACAGTGGAAATGCCGAGATCGACATCGCCCCGATGATGCAGCAGACCATGGTAAAGGGCATCTGCCGATACAGCCCGCCAAGCGCCGACGCCTTGATCGTACCGACCTGATGCAGCACCGCACCCATGCTCATGAACAGCAGCGCCTTGTAGAGAATATGCACGAAGGCATGCGCCACCGCGCCATTGAGCGCCAGTTCCGAGCCAATGCCGACCGCCACCACCATGAAGCCAAGCTGGTTGTTCAGGCTGAAGGCAAGCACGCGGCGCAGATCATTCTCGATTACCGCAAAGAACACCGGCAGCGCGGTCATCGCCGCGCCAATCCAGATCAGCATGTCGGTTCCGGCAAAGCCACGCGCCAGCGCATAGATCGCCAGCTTGGTGGTAAAGGCGGACAGCGCCACCGTCCCGGTCGCCGTTGCCTCTGGATAGGCGTCCTGCAGCCAGCCATTGAGAAACGGAAAGGCCGCCTTGATGCCAAAGGCGATAAAGACCAGCCACACGCCAGGCGCATCCGGCCCGTCAAAGGCCATCCTGCCAAAGCCGATCTCGCCGCTATGGCTGGCAATGACTGCCGCGCCTGCCAACAGCAGAACGCCGCTGAGAACCTGGAACAGCAGATAGCGCATGGCCGCGCGCTGCGCCCTGCTGGTGCCGGCGGCAAGGATCAGGAACACCGAGGTGATCGCCGTTGCCTCCCACCAGATGAACAGGGTGATCAGGTCGCCCGCATGCACTGCGGCAATCGCCGCCCCGGCATAGGACAGGCTGGCCATATGCTCGCTCCATTTGCGGTCATGCCAGCTGTAGATCACGTTCAGCGCCGCCGCGATATGGAAGATCAGCGCGAACGGAAAGGTCAGATGATCGGCGCGGTAGAGGACCAGCTCCAGCCCCATCACCTGCCAGACGGCATGCACACCAGCACCGGTCGCAAGCCCCCAGGCCGACAGCGCAATCGCTGCCAGCATCCAGATCTGACGCGCAACATGCGGAATCCACGGCACGGCAAAAGCGGCCAGAATCATGATCAGTCCGGGTGGCCAGCTGGCAATATCAAACGAGATCATCGGATCAGTCATCATAATAATCCTCATCCCGCATGATCATCAACCGCAGCCATTTGCCAATCTGCACGATGAACAGAAAGGCAAGAAAGCCGAACAGGGCTGGAAACAGCGGGACATCCTCAACTGCCACCTCACCATGCCGGTGCAGGATGAATTCCAGCACGACAAGCAGTGCGGCAATCGCCAGCAGGATTGCCGTAAAGCGGCTGCCAAGCCGTTGCAAAGCTGTTTTCTGCTCGTCCATCGCCCTACCCCGCTACCAATTGTGCCAGCCCGTCGATCAGATCGACATAGAAAAACAGCAGCACCGACAGGATCGCCGTCGCCACTGGCGGGATCACTGTCAGCGGGTGGCTTGCCACCTCGACCTGCTTGACTTTCGGTTTGAAAAACGCGCGCTGCACTGGCTCCAGCAGGTAATAGATGTTCAACAGCGATGACAGCCCCAGAACAAACAGCACAACCAGCAGATCCCGCTCCATCGCGCCCAGCATCAGATAGAATTTCGACCAGCTGCCACCAAGCGGCGGAATGCCGATGATCGAGAGTGCGCCCAGGAAAAAGGCGATGAAGACAAACGGCATCTCACGCGCCTGCCCATCCAGCTCCGAAATCTTTGTCAGATGCGCGCGCACATAGATCGCCCCGGCACAGAAGAACAGCGTGATCTTGCCCGCCGCATGCATGACGATATGCAGGGCTGCGCCCTGCGCCGCAATCGAGGTGGCGATTGCCGCTCCCAGAACGATGTAGGACAGCTGGCTGATCGTCGAATAGGCCAGCCTTGCCTTCAGATCATCCTTGGTTACTGCCACAAAGCTGGACGCCAGAATGGTAAAGCTCGCCAGCCAGACAAGCCAGTCAGACCCGCCGCTATCCGCCAGAAAATCAATACCAAAAACATAGACAACGACGGTCAGCATGGTAAAGACTCCAGCCTTGACCACCGCCACTGCATGCAACAGCGCCGAAACCGGCGTTGGCGCGACCATCGCCGCTGGCAGCCAGCGGTGAAACGGCATCAGCGCCGCCTTGCCGATGCCAAAGGCAAAACAGCCCAGCAGCCATGGCAGCGCCGCCGGTGTCACATGGCCGGCAAGAATGCCGCCGGGAACGAAATCCAGCGTTCCCGTTTTCACCCACACATAGATCACGGCCGGCAGCAGCAGCACCACCGAGGTGCCGACCAGAATGCTCATATAGAGCCGGCCGGCATCGCGCGCGGCCTTGCTGTCCTTGTGGGTGACCAGCGGGAAGGTTGAAAAGGTCAAAATCTCGTAGAAAACAAACAGCACCAGCAGATTGCCCGACCATGCAATCGCCAGCGCGGCATGCACCGCCACCGCATAGAAAGCGGCAAAGCGCGTCTGGTGCTTTTCGTGATTGCCCCGCATATAGCCGACCGAGAACAGCCCGGCGGCAATCCACAGCCCCGAGGCGACCAGCCCGAACAGCGCGCCAAGCGGCGTCACGGCAAATTCAAAGCTCAGACCCTCGGTAAATTCCAGCAGATGCAGGCGCGGCGTCTCACCTGCCAGCACTGCGCCAGCCACATGCAGTGCCGCGACAAAAGTGACGATTGCGCCAAGCGGTCCGGCGGCGTCGCGCCACAAATTGCGCACCGCCAGCAATGGCGTCAGCAGCCCCACCAGCAGCGGCACCAGAAGGCCAATCACAATCGCTGTCTCGCCAGACATCAGCGGCGTCATCAGGGCCGTCATTCCGCTCATCCTCCTGCTCCCAGCAATGCGGCCGCCGCGGCCTCGGCAGCCCCGACCAGCCAGCTGGCATCAAACCCCAGCCAGATATTGGCAAGCGCGATGATCCAGAGCGGGATATAGAGCGCCGGCCGCTCGCTGATCTCAAGCGTGTCAATGGCTGCCGGACGCACCCACATTACCTCGACGATCTTCCACAGATACATCACCGACAGCGCGCTGCTCGCCAGCACCAGCCCGACAATCACCAGATTGTCATTGTCCAGAAGCGCCCGCACCAGATACAGCTTGGAAATGAAGCCAGCCGTCAGCGGCAGGCCGATCAGGCTCAATCCGCAGATCAGAAATGCCGTCGCCGTCAACGGCATCTTCCGGCCAATGCCTGTCATGCTCTCAACGCTGACGCGCGATCCTGTCGCCAGAAAAATCCCGCCAACCGCCATGAACAGCCCGCCCTTGATCAGCGCGTGATTGCCGATATGGATAAAGCCGGCGGCGATACCAGCGCCTGTCGCGATGCCAATGCCAAGCGTGATATAGCCGATCTGCGCAATCGACGAGAAGGCCAGCATCTTTTTCAGGTCGCGCTCATAGATCGCCATGACCGTTCCGACAAAAATACCGGCAATCGACAGCGGCACCACCACCCATTCAAGTGCCAGCGCCGTGATCTCGGGAACACCGCCGAAGATCGTGAAGACAATCCGCGCCAAGACATAGATCGCTGCCTTTGTCGCGATCGCCGCCAACAGCGTGGAAACCGCCGACGGCGCATAGCTGTAGGCCGCTGGCAGCCAGATATGCACCGGGAACACCGCCGCCTTGACCAGCATCCCGGCCACCATGAAGCCAAAGCCGATGAAGATGATCGAACTGGCGTCAACCGCCGGGATCCGCTCAGCCAGGTCGGCCATGTTCAATGATCCGGTCACCGCATAGATGAAGCCGACGCCAATCACATAGAAAGTTGCGCCAACCGCGCCAATCACCAGATAATTATAGGCGGCAATCAGCGCCCGCCTGTCCTGTCCCGCTCCAAGCGCGATCAGGATCACCGACGCCAGCGCCGAGATTTCCAGAAAGACAAACAGATTGAACGCATCCGCCGTCATCACCAGCCCGTAAAGCCCGCCGCAGGCCAGCAGCCACGCCGCATAGGCCTTGCCGACATCCTTTGCCGCAATCTCGGCGGCAAGCGCCCTGCCGGCAAACAGCGTCGCCAGAAAGGCCAGCGTTGTCATCACCATCACCGTCAGGCTGGTTGCGCTGTCGACGACAAATTCGATTCCCCAGGGAGGCGGCCAGTTGCCCAGAAAATAGGTGATGCGGATGCCGCTGGCGGTCACACTGCACAGCAGGATCGAGACAATCACCGAAACACCCGTGCCAAGCAGCGTCAGCACCCAGGCCAGCCGGCCAACCGGGATCAGCGCGGCAATGGGTGCCAGCAACAGCGGCACAACGACCAGCAGCGCTGGCAGGTTGTTGAAGATCGCGTAGATGCTCATTGCTCCACCTCCCCATCAACCCTGCGGCGCAGCCGCTCCAGACCGTCCTCGGCCTTCATCGCCAGCACCTCATCCTCCTCGATCGAGCCAAAGGCAGCGTGGATCCGCAGCACCAGCGCAAGGCCAAGCGCCGTCGTCGCCACGCCGACGACAATCGCCGTCAGGATCAGCACATGCGGCAGCGGATTGGAATACAGCGTATCGGGATCGCCAGTGATGATCGGCGCCGTGCCACCGGCGACCTTGCCAACCGAGATATAGAACAGAAACACCGATGTCTGGAAAATCGACAGACCAACCAGCTTTTTCACCAGATTGAAGCGCGAGATGACGATGAACAGGCCGGACATCATCAGCGTGATCACCACCAGATAATTCCAGTTTTCCGCCAGAGTCACGGCAAGGGGTGCCTCGGTCATCATCCCTGTTCCTCCGCGTCGTCGGCATCAAAGGCGCGCGGCGAGAAACCGGCAAAAGCGTGGAAAAGCAACAGCATCACCGTCGTCACCGTCAACCCGACGCCAAACTCGACCAGCAGAATGCCGATATGCTGGCCAGCCGCCGGCGATGCCGCCAGCACATTATAGTCGAGAAACAGCCCGTTCAGCCCCATCGAGACGACGCCCACCGCGCCATAGATCAGAACGCCGGCCGCCAGCAGCCAGATATTCAGCCACAGGGGAAACAGCCGCCGCCCGGCTTCCAGCCCGAAAACCAGCGCATGCAGAATGAACGCCGCGGCGATGATCACCCCGGCCTGAAAGCCGCCACCAGGGCCGTAATCACCATGGAACTGCACATAGAGGCCGAACACGATGATCGGTGCGAACAGAATTTTTGCGGCAACGCGCAGGATCACATTATCCTTCATCACGTGCGCTCCCCCGGTTCTGCTCCGAACCGGCCATCCGGCGGCGCGCTGTCCGCGTTGCCCCGCACAGCAGCATAAACACCCCAAGCCCGGCGGTGAACACGACAATCGTCTCGCCAAGCGTATCGAAACCGCGATAGCTCGCCAGCACCGTCGTCACCACATTCGGGATATGCAGCACCTTATCGCTCTCCACCAGATAGCGCGGCGCGACATGCAGCTGCGCCGGCGCGTTCGGGTCGCCAACCGCCGGCAGATCAAACGCCGCCAGCATCAGCAACCCACCGACAATCACCACGATCACCAATCCGGCCAGGTTGCTTGTCAGCGTGTGCGCCCGCGGTGGCTGTTTCTCATTTGCCGGCAGCACCGCCATGGCTGACAGAAACAGCACGGTCGAGATGCCAGCGCCAACCGCCGCCTCGGTAAAGGCGACATCGACCGCGTCCAGATTGACGAAAATCACCGCACAGATCAGCGAATAGGCACCCGACAGCACGACCACGGCAAACAGCCGGTGCGTCCGCATCACCATGACGACAATGACAACAAGCAGCGCCAACAGGCAGATATTCACCATCAACCCGGTCATGATGCCCCCTTCCTTGCTGCCTTCTTCTGGGCGGATTTCTTCTTGGCTGCGGCCTTCTTCCTGGCTGTGGCCTTTTTGCCTGCCGTCTTCACCGCTGCCTTTCTGGCCACTTTCTTTGCGTCTGCCGTCTTCTTGGCTGCTTTCTTCTTGGCTGCCGTCTTGGCCGCTTTTGTGGCCCTTTTTTTCGACGCCGGGCTCACCGGCGAAAAGCCGCTTCGATGCGCCACCTGCGCCACCGCATGCGTGGCAATCGGGCTGGTGAAGAACAGGAACACGCCAACGACGGCCAGCTTCACGCTGACCAGCGAGAACCCCTCATGAATGAGCATGCCAAGCGTGATGAAGGCCACCCCGGCGGTGTCCATCATGCCAACCGCATGGATCCGGCTGAACAGATTGGGCAGCCGGACCAGCCCCAAAGCCCCGACCAGCAGCGCCGCCGTTCCCAGCAGCAGCGCCCCTCCAGAAAGCCAGCTCAGCAGCATCTCCATCACCTCACCCCTCATCCGTTTCGGGTGTGACCCGGGCCTTGCCGCCACGATCACCCAGCCCACCGGTGCTGAACAGCTTGAGAATGGCGAAGGTGCCAATGAAATTGATCACCGCATAGAGGATTGAAATATCAACAAATTCAGGCCGCCCCATGATGAAGCCATGCAGCGCGATTCCCAGAATGACCAGCGTGCCGATGGCATTGACCGCCAGCAACCGGTCAAAGGCTGTCGGCCCTCTGGCGGCGCGGACCAGCGCCAGAACCATGGCCACGCCACATCCGGCAAGTGCAACAACCATCATCATCAGGCACCACCCTCAACAGCGCTGACCCTGCGGTCCATCTCGCCATCACGCACATCATCGCCGAAATCGGGGTGCAGCGCATGCACCAGAAAGCGCGTTTTGCCATCCCTTTCGCTGGTGACATCGACCGTCACCGTCCCCGGCGTCAGGGTGATCGAATTGGCATAGGTGACAATGCCGGCATCACTTGTCTGCGTCGCCGGCACCTCGAACCATTCCTCGTCGGTGCCGCCTTTGAGAATGATGCGTCCGGTGGCAATGTTCGAGGTGATGATTTCCCGGCACAGCCAGACAAGATAGCCAGGCAGCCGCGCAAACAGATGCGTCGGCAGCCCATCACGGTCGGTCCCGCCCATCAGATGCGCCAGCGCCGCCGCCAGACCACAGCTGACAATGCCAAGGGAGGTGATCAGCGGCGTATAATGGCCCGACATCAACAGCCACATGCCCAGCAAGATGACAAATAACAACAACGGTCGCATTACGCGTCACAAACCCCCACCCGGAACGATGCCTTCCATAAGACAATGCCGATAATGTAAAGAGGCCCGGCTGTCTGTGCAACGCCATTTCCGCAAAAACCCGCCCTTTTTCAGCTTGTTTTCACCCTGCCAAGACGCTAGAAAAACGGGGTGGTGGCTTCCGCCACACAGTTAAGCTGTTGTCCGCGGCCCTGCATCTGACATGCGCTGGCCGCGATTACGGGCGATAATATGGGGGATAAAATGGGGTCTGCTAAGCAACGTCCGGCGAATGTGCCGGAGGAAAATGTCTATTCACGGACGCACTGGATGGTCCTCGTGACCTATATTGTTGCCATTGGCGCCGTTGCCCTGCTGCTGCAGGGTGCTGGCTGAGCAAGCCAGCCTGCCGGGGCAGACAACCGGCAGACCAATGCGTTCGTTTTGTTTTGAAGGAGCTGGGGTAACGCTCATGGACGCACTCTATCAGGAAAAAATCCTCAGCTGGGCCAGGGCAGGCCGCGCGATCACGCCGCTTTCCGGTGCCTTTGTTTCCGCCACCATCTCCAACCCGACCTGCGGCGACCGTGTCGAGGTACGCCTTTGCCTTGATGCCGACAACGTCATCACCGATGTCTCGGCCGCTGTGCGCGGCTGTGCGCTGTGCGAGGCGGGTGCCGGTCTGTTCGCCAGCCTTGCCCCGGGTATGACCGCCACCGCACTGCCGGCCCTGCAAACCGGCTTTACCGCCTGGCTTGGCACCGATGACAGCGCGCAGATCGAGCCGGCAATGCAGGATTTCACCCCTGTCCGGCGGATCAGAAACCGTCAGAAATGTGTGTTGCTTGCCTTCGAGGCCGGCACCGCCGCCCTCAGCGATACCGCAACGGGCGGCTGACCACGGTCCTCAACGAAGGTCCGGGTTCCACCCCCGATATCACCCCCATCATCGCGTCTCCGATATCACGTTTCCGATATCACGTCCGTGAAAACAGACCCGTGAAAACCGATCCGTGAGTCGGGAGTCAGTCGGGGCGGACCGACACTTTGCCGAATGCCCACAGGGCAAAACAGAGTGCGAGCGGAAACCCGATGACAAGCATAAGGCCGATTGTTGCGTCCATGATGAACTCCCCCGCCCGGATGGCGTCGTTTTGATCACCCGGTTATAAAGCCTGCAGCCTGTCTGGCAAGCCCCTAAACACGCCGCACTGCACAGGGCGGGTCGTTTCGCCGCAACCCCGCATCCAGATCCATCTGCCGCTAGTCACTCTCGCACACCGCGCCATCGCAGCAGGGCATGACATTCATCCGGCAATGCGCGCATTGCCCATGCCCATGCACCCAGACAAGCTGTTCCGGCTGGCCGCAGGCAGGACAGCGCGCCAGCGGGGGTGCGGATGCGTCGATATCCTCCTCATGCCGGTCTGCGCTCATCTGTCTCTGGCCTCATGTCTGCCTCTCACGTGTCCTGTGATCTGCCATATCCCATCTGGCGTTCCCCATCTGGCATACCCTATCTGGCAGTCCCTACCTGGCATTCCCTATATTGCCGGGCCACACAAGCGCTGGCGCGCTCCTGCGCGGTGGCAATCTGCGTACGGCTCATCAGGGTTTCCAGCAAATCAACCAGCTTTCCGCCATTATCGCTCCCATTGGCCCGCGCGATATTGCCCCACATATGGGCGGTGACATAATCCTGCACAACGCCTCGGCCTATGCCATACATCACACCCAGATTATATTGCGCTTTGGCATTAAACATCAACGACAGGAGCAATGGCAAAATCCATCGCATCATCATACCGTCAATCTATAATCTGCGGCCGTCCGGGGTAAAGCCGCTGCGCCCGGGCCTGACTTCACAAGGGTGTGAGCGTCCACCAGACCACCCCCCGGAAAATCCCAAAAAAACAGCCCCCGGCCTGTCCGGGCCGAGGGCTTGTTTTCGAGGCTGTGCCTCCGGTAAAACTGGCATCCCGTAGGGGATTCGAACCCCTGTTGCCGCCGTGAAAGGGCGGTGTCCTAGACCCCTAGACGAACGGGACTTAAAGGCCAGTGACGGTGTGTTTAGTCAATTCTGCGGGGCAAATCAAGCCGCTTTTCACGCAATTTTCACCTATCTGTCCCCGCCTGCGCCAAAAATGCTCTGTGGCGGTGTGGCGGCGTCCTCGATTTCGATCTGCATCGCCCTGCCACCACGGAAATCATCGCGCCTGATCCGCCCCAGAACATGCACATAGCGCCCATCGGCCGCCGCCAGCAACAGCTGGCCAAGCGGTGCGCCGCCCGCCTGAAAGGCAATCGCGTTCAGCACTGTCCCGCCGCCATCATCAAGCCGGCAGGAAATATGCGCGCCATCGCTGCCAACCGGCTTTGCGAATTTGACCCGGCAGTCGGGAAGGACAAAGCGCGGTTCCGGATTGCCATTGCCAAACGGCCCCAGCCGCTCCAGCCAGTCGGCGATCTCCGGCTGCACGCCGGCGCAGCTCAGCACCGCGCTCACCTCGCGCACCATCTGCGGCGCCTGTCCGGCCAGATCCTGTGCCATTCTTTCGGCCAGAAACGCCTGCAGGGCGTCAATCTGCCTCTCCTCGATGGAAAATCCGGCGGCCATGTCATGCCCACCGCCGCCCAGCAGAATCCCTGCCTGATGCGCCGCGATAATCGCGCTGCCAAGCCGAAAACCGGGTATTGAGCGCGCTGACCCCTTGCCAACACCATCGGGCCCAAGCGCGATCACGCAAGCCGGCTTGCCGAACCGTTCGCGCAGACGGCCGGCGACGATGCCGATCACACCCTCATGCCACGCCCTGTCGGCCAGCACCAGCACATCCGCCTGCACCAGCGCGCTGGCCCGGTCAATCGCCTGCTGGCGGATGCCCTCCTCGATCTGCCGTCGTTCCTGGTTGAGCTGGTCAAGCCGGGCGGCCAGCCCCACCGCCTCATCCACCGATTCTGTCGCCAGCAGCCGGACCCCTGTCTGCGACGAGCCAATGCGCCCGCCAGCATTGATTCGCGGCCCCAGCAGAAAGCTCAGCGCATAGCCATTCGGCGCGGCCTTCATCCCGGCGACATCGGCGAGGCTGGCAAGCCCCGGATTCTGCCGTTTTGCCATGATTTTCAGCCCCTGCGCCACAAACGCCCGGTTCAGCCCGACAAGCGGCACCACATCGCAGACCGTCGCCAGCGCCACCAGATCAAGGCGCATCATCAGATCAGGTGGCGGGCGCTGATCGGTGAAAAACCGCCGCGCACGCAGCTCACGCACCAGCCCGACAAGCGTGATGAAACACACGCCAGCGGCACAGAGCGCCCCATACTCACCTGTCTCATCCAGCCGGTTCGGGTTGATCACACTATGCGCCGGCGGCAATTCGGGTCCGGCGATATGATGGTCGATGACAATGACATCCATGCCGGTGCTGGCCACGGCGGCCAGTGGCGCATGCGCCGTAATCCCACAATCCACCGTCACCAGCAGCTTTGCCCCGCGCTCCCTGAGCGCCAGCAGCGCCGCCTCATTCGGCCCATAACCCTCGGAAAACCGGTCAGGAATATGAACCTCGACGGCAACGCCAAGCTCGCGCATCACCGTTACCAGCAGCGCTGCCGCCGCCGCCCCATCGACGTCATAATCGCCAAACACGCCGATCGGCTCGCCAGCCTCGACACAATCGGCCAGCCGTGCCGTGGCCCGGTCCATATCCTGAAAGCGCGACGGATCAGGCAGCAGATCACGTAATTTTGGGTCGATATGCGCGGGCAATGCCTCGGCGGTAATCCCGCGCGCCGCCAGAATGCGGGCAATGGGCAGCGGCAGATCGGTGAATTGCTGGACCAGCCCAGCGGCAAACCGATCGAGATCAGTCTCCGTAACATGTTTCGGAATTTCCTGCCAGCGCGCGCCGCCTGCCGAGCGTGCAACCCCCATGAACGCGCTGTCGGCAGTCACCTAGCCCTCCACCTCGTCCGGCAGGATCGGCATAGCCACCGGCTTGCCGCGCACTGCTCCAAGCTGCTCGATCGCCGCCAGCGCCGATGTCAGCGCCTTGCCGCTAGTCTCATGCGTCGTCATCACCAGCGGCACCACATCATCAGGTGACCGGCCCTGCTGCAACAGCGATTCCACCGAAATCCGGTGCGTCTGCAACACTTTCGTCACATCGGCCAGAACCCCCGGCTGATCGACCACCATCAGCCGCAAATAGAATGGCGTGTCATCGCCATCACGCTGGCTGGACGCATCAACCTCGGCCAGCTCGGCAACCGGCCGGCCGAATGGCAGGGTGATCCGCCCCCGGCCAATGTCAATCAGATCGGACAGCACCGCCGAGGCAGTCGCCCCGGCCCCGGCCCCCGGCCCGATCGACAGCGTGCCGCCAATGGGCGTGCCATGAAACTCGACCGCGTTCAAAACGCCATTGACCTTCGCCAGCTGACAGTTCAGCGGCAACAGACAGGTCTGCATGCGCGGTGCCATGCCGGGTTCGGCAACGCCGACCAGCTTGATCCTGAAGCCCAGCTTTTTGGCATAGGTGAAATCGACCGCTGCGACATCACGGATTCCCCGGATCGACACCGCGTCAAACTGCGGCTTCTGCCCAAAGGCAATCGCCCCCAGCAGCGTCAGCTTGTGCGCCGCGTCGATGCCATCGACATCAAAGGACGGCTCAGCCTCGGCATAGCCCAGCTTCTGCGCGTCGGCCAGCACGTCATCAAACGCCTCGCCGGTTTTCTCCATTCGGGTCAGAATGTAATTGCAGGTGCCGTTCAGGATTCCTGAAACACGGGTGAATTCATTGCCGGCCAATCCCTCGCGCAAAATCTTGATTGCCGGAATACCGCCAGCCACCGACGCCTCGAACAGCAGCCCGACATCATTGTCCTCGGCCAGCTGGGCCAGCTCGCTGCCATGATGCGCCAGCAACGCCTTGTTCGCTGTCACCACATGCTTGCCGGCGGCCAGTGCCGCGCGCACCAGATCCAGCGCCACACCCTCACTGCCACCGATCATCTCGACGATGATATCCAGCTCCTCGATCGCCGCCATATCAGCGGCATTCCCGACCCATGTCATCGCTGTGGTATCAAATCCCCGGTCGGCCGTGCGGTCACGCGCCGCAACCGCAACAAGCTGCAACCCGCACCCCGCCGCCGCGCCAAGCGCCGCGCCGCGCGCCGTCAGTTGCCGGGCCACTTCACCGCCAACAACACCAAGACCGGCAATGCCGATTTTCAACACAGATTTCTGCTCATTCATGGGGATTTTCCAGACAGATTTGCCACATAGGGTTGGTTATCATCGCTTGCCGTCATGATGTACCCAAATGACAGCTTCTTTACAAGCCAAAGGCGGTTTCCCGCTCCCGTCTAGAGCGTCAGCACAACCGCCCCCTCGCGGCCGCCTGCCTCAACCATCTCATGCGCCAGCGCCGCCTCCGCCAGCCCCAGCGCCGCCGCCACCGGCAGCTGCAACTGTCCCGCGGCCAGCATCCGCCCGACAATTGCCGCGTAATGCTGCGCCTCATCTTCTTCAAGCAGATAGACAAGAATGGCTGACAGGACAATGTTTTTAAACATCATTGTCAGGAAAGGCAGTTCCGGATTGGGCTGCTGGACCGAACCATAACCGGCAATGGCACCACCTTCGCGCAGCACATCAAGGCTGGTGCCAAGATTGGCCCCGACCTCGGCATCGATCACCCGGTCAAGCGGCTGCCCGTCATTCGCCGCCAGGATCTGCCGGGCCAGCTCCGGATCACGGTAATCAAGCGCCGCTGTTGCGCCCAGCCCGATCAGACGCTGCCGCTGGTCGGCGCGGCTGCTTGTCGTGATCACCCTGGCACCGCTGGCATGGGCAATCTGCACGGCAAGCCGTGCCACCGTGCCGCCGCCGCCCTGCACCAGCAGGCTGGCTCCGGCCACCGGCCCGTCCCCAAGCACCGCATGCGCCGCGGTCAGGGCGGGAATGCCAAGGCTGGCCCCAACCTCGAAAGACACGGCATCGGGCAGCGGATGCACCAACCCGGCGTCAAGCGCGATATATTCTGCCGCGCTTCCCTGCCAGCGCCGCCATTGCCCGTTGCGGATAAACACCCGCTCGCCGATGCTGATGCCTAAACCAGCGCTGCCAACCGCCTCGACGATTCCGGCGCCATCGCTGTGCGGGATCACCCGGTCAAAACCCATCGGCCGGGCGCCAGCGCGCGCCTTCACATCCGACGGGTTGACGCCGCTTGCATGAAGCCGCACCAGCACCTCGCCCGCCTGTGGCTCTGGCCGCGCCATCTCGCCGGTTACCAGCACCTCACATGCCGCGCCATTCCGCTCATACCAGACAGCCTTCATCGCCTCTGTCTCCCGCTACAGATTGGTTGCACTGCGGGCGGCCTGCCCATACAGCCCGGACAGAACGCGCAGCTGCCGCGCCAGATCGGCCAGACTCTCGGCATCGACCTCGCCAAGCGCGGAAAAGGCATCGACAAGACAGGCCTCGCGGATTTCCCGATAGCGCAGACACAGCGCCTCTCCCATCCCGCTTGTTGAATAGAATACTTCCTTACCCTGTTTGCGGCCCTCGACAAGCCCCGCCCTGAGCAGCTTCTTCAGCGCGTAATTGACGAGATGCGTGTCCTCGATATTCAGCTTGAAGCAGATATCGGCCAGCTTCTTCTCGCGGCCGCGGTGATTGACCGAATGCAGGCACAGAACATCCAGCACTCCGAGATCGGCAGCCACCGGAAATTCGGCAATCGCCGCCGCTGTTCCACGGACACACCAAAGCCCGAAGGCGTTGTTGGCGACGATCAGACCATATTCGACCTCGCTCAGCTCTGCCGCACTCTCCGAGACCAGATGCGCCGACGAGACAATTCTGGCACGTTTGGCGCTCATTCCAGCTCCCCCTCCTCGGCACCGAAGCCGCCGCCACCCGGCGTTTCAATGACGAACACATCGCCCGGCTGCATCACCCGCAGATCGGTTGCCGTCAATTCCTCGACGCTGCCATCGACGCGCTCGACCCAGTTGCGCCCGACCGCCGCCGCGTCCCCGCCAGCCATGCCATAGGGAGGCACGATCCGGTGGTTGGCGAGGATCACCGCTTCCATCTCCTGCAAAAAGCGCGTCCGCCGCCGCACCCCGTCGCCGCCATGATGCCGGCCGCGCCCACCGGATCCGTCGCGGATCTCGAAACTCTCCAACAGTACCGGATAGCGCCATTCCAGCACCTCCGGATCGGTCAGGCGGCTGTTTGTCATATGCGTATGCACGGCATCTGCCCCGTCGAAATCGGGGCCGGCCCCGGACCCGCCGCACAATGTTTCATAATATTGATATTCCTCATTGCCATAGATGAAGTTGTTCATCGTTCCCTGCGCCGCCGCCATCACGCCAAGCGCACCATACAGCGTATCGGTGACAATCTGCGAGGTCTCGACATTGCCGGCAATCACCGCCGCCGGATATTGCGCACGCAACATGCAATCATCGGGCAGGATGATCTCAACCGGCTTCAGACAGCCCTCATTCATCGGGATATCGTCATTGACCAGCGTGCGGAACACATACAGGACCGCCGCGCGGCACACTGCCGCCGGTGCATTGAAATTATTCGCGCCCTGCTTGCTGGTGCCGGTGAAGTCAACCACGGCCGAGCGGCTTTTCCGGTCAATCGAGATGGCCACGTTCACCTGCTGGCCATTGTCCATCGGATAGGTAAAGCTGCCGTCGGTCAGCACATCAATCACGCGGCGCACCGATTCCTCGGCATTGTCCTGGACATGCCCCATATAGGCCAGCACTGTCTCCAGCCCATATTGCGCGACCATCCTGTGCAGTTCCTGCACGCCCTTCTCATTCGCCGCCAGCTGCGCCCGCAGATCGGCGATATTCTGCTCCGGGTTGCGCGCCGGATGGAGCGCCCCGTTCAAAATCTCCAACATCTCCGCCTCGCGGTACACCCCGCCATCGACCAGCTTGAAATTGTTGATCAGCACACCTTCCTCGTCGATATGCGCCGAATCCGGCGGGGCTGATCCGGGTGTCTTGCCGCCGACATCGGGATGATGCCCCCGGCAGGCGACAAAGAACAGGATCGTCCCCTCGTCGAACACCGGCGTGACCACGGTGATATCGGGCAGATGTGTGCCGCCATTGTAGGGGTTGTTCAGTACAAAGCTGTCGCCCTCATTGATCGCGCCCTCATTGTCACGGATCACCGCCCGCACCGACTCGCCCATCGAACCCAGATGCACCGGCATATGCGGCGCATTGGCGATCAGCGAGCCCGTCGCATCGAAAATTGCACAGGAGAAATCAAGCCGCTCCTTGACATTGACCGACAGGGCCGTGTTCTGCAGCGTATAGCCCATCTGTTCGGCGATCGACATGAACAGATTGTTGAACACCTCGAGCATCACCGGATCGCTGGTGGTGCCAATCGCAACACGGGCAGCGCGGGCCAGCACGCGACGCAGCACCAGATTGCCAATCGCCGTCATCTCCGCCTGCCAGCCAGGTTCGACAATCGTCGTTCCCGTGGCCTCGATGATCAGTGCCGGCCCGTCAATCCGGCTTCCCGCCGGCACCCTGTCACGGTCATAGACGGGTGCGGTGACAGATGCGCCGGCCATATAGGCCTCCACGCTGCTGATCGGTGCCGCCTCGCCGGTTACATCGCGTGTCTGGCTCTCCAGATCAAAAGTATGGCCAATCGCCTCGACCGAGATTGTCGCCGCGATCACGCCCTTGCCCGGCATGACAAAGCCGAAGCGGGAACGATAGGCAGTCTCATAGGCGGCAACCATCTCTGGAACCGGGCCAAACGGCACCTCGAGCGAGGTATCCGATCCATCATAGCGCAGATGCACAAATCTCTTCATTTCAATCTGTTCTGGCGTGATCTTCTGTCCCAGAACCTCATCACCGGCAATCGCTGCCAGCTCGTCAAGCTCATCTGCGAGGCGCGGCAGCAGACCCACGTCAAGCGGCGCCTCAACCGTCCGTTCGCGCAGTGCCCGGACATCGGCCAGCCCCATGCCATAGGCTGACAGCACGCCGGCAAAGGGATGCACCAGAACGACATTCATTCCCAGAACATCGGCGATCAGACAGGCATGCTGTCCACCGGCGCCGCCAAAACATTGCAGCGCATAATCGGTCACATCATAGCCACGCTGCACCGAAATCTTCTTGATCGCATTCGCCATGTTCTCGACGGCGATCCGCAGAAAGCCATCGGCAATCTCCTCGGCGCTGCGGGCAATGCCGGTTGCCGCCGAGACCTCACTGGCAAGGCTGGCAAATTTCTGCCGCACCACATCGGCATCGAGCTTTTCGCTCTGGTCCGGGCCAAACACCGAGGGAAAGAAATCAGGCTGCAGCTTGCCAAGCATGACATTGCAGTCAGTCACCGCCAGCGGACCGCCACGCCGGTAACAGGCCGGCCCCGGATTGGCCCCGGCACTCTGTGGACCCACACGGAACCGCGCCCCGTCAAACTGGCATAATGATCCCCCACCTGCCGCCACCGTGTGGATCAACAGCATCGGCGCATGGATCCGGACGCCGGCGACCAGGGTCTCAAACACCCGCTCATAGGCCTTGTCATAATGCGCCACATCGGTCGAGGTGCCACCCATATCAAAGGTGATCACCTTGTCAAAACCGGCCTGCTCGGCCGTTTTCACCGCGCCGACGATGCCACCTGCCGGGCCGGAGAGGATGGCATCCTTGCCCTGAAACAGATCGGCCCCGGTCAGGCCGCCATTCGACTGCATCATCTGCAGATTGACATTGCCAAGCGCGCCGGCGATCCGGTCGATATAGCGGCGCAGGATCGGCGAGAGATAGGCATCGGCAACGGTGGTGTCGCCGCGCCCGACAAATTTGATCATCGAGCTTGTCTCATGGCTTGTCGAAATCTGTCCAAAGCCGATCTCGCGTGCCATTTCGGTAATCCGTTTTTCATGATCATGCACGCGGTAGCCATGCATCAGCACAATCGCGATTGACCGGATGCCGTCATCATAGGCTGCCTGCAACCGGCCGCGCAGCCCCCCAGCATCAAGCGGCACCAGCACCTGGTCCCTGGCATCGACACGCTCATCGGCCTCCTCGATCCGCTCATACAGCATTTCCGGCAGCACGATATTCATGTCGAACAGCCGGGGCCGCGCCTGATAGGCAATCCGCAGCTGGTCCCGGAACCCCCGGGTCACCACAAGCAGCGTTCTGTCGCCCTTGCGCTCCAGCAGCGCATTGGTCGCCACCGTCGTTCCCATCTTCACCGCCTCGATTGCCGCCTCGGGGACGGGCGCGTCATCGGCCAGTGCAAGCATGTCGCGGATTCCCTGCAGCGCTGCATCCGCGTAGGCCTCCGGGTTTTCCGACAGCAGCTTGTGCGTTTTCAGCGTGCCATCCGGCGCCCGCGCGACAACATCGGTGAAGGTGCCACCCCGGTCCACCCAGAATTGCCAGCCACCCTCTTTCTGCGGCGTCATCTCATCCATCGTCGATCTCTCCTGCTTTCGCGGTACAGCTTCTGGAGTCCCTGCTTTCGCGGCCCCTGCTTCTGGAGTCCCTGCTTTCGGGATCTTTGCATCCTGTCCGGCGGGTGCGCACCGCGCCACGTCCGGTCAGCAGACATCTCCAGCAAATCAAGCCACAACGTTCATATTTTATCAACAAATTGTCAATGTTAATTCAACAGGCGCTGGCGCATGGATGCTGCCACAGGCTTGGCCTCGTCCTGCTTGATGCGGCGAATGCGCTTGCCCATGCGCTTCTTGTCGGCCAGCTGCGCGCCCGCCTGACCACCCCTCACCATCTTCCCATACCTTAAGGCGCCCGGAGTTCTGCCAGCCGCATCAGCATCATCTCGGCTCCCTTGGCAACATTGTCCCGCCAATTCTGCGTCGCGTCGGCATCCGCCAGATCGGTGACGAATTTGTAGCAGTCGAAGGGAACGCCGGCGCGCGTGCAGGCCTTGGCGATGGCATAGCCTTCCATATCGACGATGTCGCTGCTCAGGGCTGGTGGGCTGGTGACAAAATTATCCCCGGTGCTGAGCGAGACACCCGCACCGCCAAGCTCGATCACGCCGCCATCATCCTCGAAGGGCGTTGTTCCAAGCGGTGCCAGCGGCCGCGCATCCATATCGCGCTGCAGCAGCCGCGCCACCCGCACAAGCTGGCCGGCCAGCCCTGCATCCAGCGTTCCCGCCGTGCCATAATTGATCACCCGCCGGCAGTCCGGCCGCGCACAGACCCGGGCGGCGGCAAGGCTGGCATTGATCTTGCCAACACCGGTAAAGCAGACCTCAAACCCCGCCGGCACCAGCAGCGCGTCCGGCAGCTCCATCTCCAGCGCCACCAACAGATAATTCATGCCTCCGCCCTTTCTGCTCTCCACTCCGGCCAGATATGCCT
>JAYNHH010000031.1:21446-26338 GCA_038107835.1 Alphaproteobacteria bacterium | reverse complement strand
CGGGCCATGTAGTAGTTGCAAATGACAACACTGCTCCGGTAGCAATCGCAGCCTAGTTCTGCGTGAGCAACCGATCTTAAGCCCAGATTGATTGAGCTCAGTCTGGCGGGGTTTGGATCGCACCTGGCAACAGAAGCGGTCCGCTTGATTTCGGATGACAACCAGAAACGGACAACAGCAGATGGATAGCGACGACGGTCAGAAGATGGGCCTGAACTACGAGCTGCTTGTCGAGGACTCCTTGCGGATGGTCGTGCGGGCAGCGCTGACCATTGTCGAGCGGGCTGGCCTGCCGGGTGACACGCATTTCTATATCAGCTTCAGCACCCAGCATCCGGGTGTCGAAATGGAAGACTCACTGCGACACGACCACCCGGACACAATCACCATCGTGATCCAGCACCAATATGCCGACCTTGTCGTAGAGGATGATAAATTCAGTATCACCCTGTTCTTTGGCGGCAAACCCTCACCGATGATCGTGCCATTCGATGCGGTCACGAATTTCAATGACCCCTCGGTTGGTTTTGGCCTGCAATTCGGCGTGATCGAGCATGATGAGAATGACGAGATCGAGGACGGTGATGTCATCACGGCGGCGGCTGAACCGGGCAGGGAACAGGAAACAGCCGATGTCGTACAATTGGATAGTTTTCGCAAAAACCCGTCCTGACCCCCCTGCTTTGTTGCCAGATAACCCAGAACAGGAGAGCTGTCTTGGCTGATTTCGCCTATAGCCCAATGTTTCCCCTCGGTCCGGATGAAACCGAATATGAGCTGGTGTCCAGCGATCACGTAAAGCTGGTCGAACTTGATGGTGAAACCTTCCTGCAGGTCGACCCGGACGGGCTGACCCTGCTTGCCGAGCGGGCCTTTACCGACATCTCGCATCTGTTGCGCAGCAGCCATCTGGGCCAGCTTGCCGCCATTCTCGAGGATCCAGAGGCGACCAACAACGACCGCTTTGTGGCGCTGGAAATGCTGAAAAATGCCGTGATCGCCGCCGATGGCCTGTTGCCGATGTGTCAGGATACCGGCACCGCAATCATCAGCGGCTATCGTGGTGACCATGTGCTGGTCAGTGGTGATGATGGGGAAGCGCTGTCACGCGGCGTCTACAACACCTATCAGACCAGCAATCTGCGCTATTCGCAGCTGGCCGCATCCTCAATGTTCGAGGAAACCAATACGGCGACAAACCTGCCGGCGCAGATCGAACTCTATGCCGGCAAGGGATTGGAATATAGATTTGCATTCATCCAGAAGGGCGGTGGTTCGGCGAACAAGACCTTCCTGCATCAAAAAACCAAGGCTGTGCTGAACCCTGACGGATTGCGCGACTTCATCCGGACGGCCATTCTCGATCTTGGCACATCGGCCTGCCCGCCCTACCATCTGGCGATTGTCATTGGCGGTACCTCAGCCGAATTCAATCTGAAAACCGTCAAAATGGCGTCAATCCGCTCGCTCGACACGCTGCCAACAGAGGGAAATCTGCTTGGCCATGCCTGGCGCGATCTTGAGTGGGAGGCGGAGATTCTGGAGATCACCCGAAATCTGGGAATCGGTGCTCAGTTCGGCGGCAAATATTACTGTCATGACGTACGCGTTATCCGCCTTCCCCGTCATGGTGCCTCCTGCCCCATCGGCATCGGGGTGTCCTGCTCGGCCGACCGGCAGGCGCTTGCCAAAATCACGCCAGAAGGCCTGTTTGTCGAGAAATTGGAGCGTGACCCCGCGAAATTCCTGCCCTCGGTCGAGACCGAGATGGACGATGATGTTGTCGCCATTGATCTGACGCAGCCGATGGCGGAAATCAGGGCCGCATTGAGCCAGCATCCGGTGGCAACGCGCGTATCGCTCACCGGACCCATCATTGTTGCCCGTGACATTGCCCATGCAAAACTGCTCGAACGGCTTCAGGCCGAAGGCGATCTGCCCGATTATTTCAAGAATCATCCGATTTATTATGCCGGTCCGGCAAAGACACCTGAGGGCATGGCCTCCGGCTCGTTCGGGCCGACAACAGCCGGACGGATGGACAGCTATGTCAGCACCTTCCAGCAGGTTGGTGGATCAATGGTGATGCTTGCCAAGGGCAACCGGTCGCGTCAGGTGCGCGACAGCTGTGCGGCGAATGGGGGCTTCTATCTTGGCAGTATTGGCGGCGTTGCCGCCAAGCTGGCGCTGGAATCGATCAAAAAAATCGAGGTTCTGGAATATCCGGAACTTGGAATGGAAGCTGTATGGCGGATCGAGGTGGAAAATTTTCCAGCCTTCATCATCACCGATGACAAAGGCAATGACTTCTTCGATCTCGGCTAGGGTCACCTCAGAGCGGTGACGGGCCGCCACTTGCCCAGTCAATAAACTGGACCGTGTGACGCACCGGCAAGGCGTCTTCATCCAGCTGTGAAATGCACCCGATATTGCCAGCAGCCACCGCGATTGCCCCGGTCTGGCGCAGGCTGTCGAGCTTGCGTGTACGCAGCCCATCGGCCATCTCCGGCTGCAGGATGTTATAAACACCGGCAGACCCACAGCACAGATGCGGATTGACCGGCTGCGTCACCGCAAAGCCGGCGCTGCGCAGCAACTGCTGCGGCAGATCATGGATTTTCTGACCATGCTGCAATGAGCAGGCCGAATGATAGGCGATCACTGGCCGCCCGCTATCTGGGGCTGGCTCGATGATCGTCTCAATGCCAATCTCGGCCAGCAACTGGCTGATATCCATCGTCATTCCGGAAATTTCCGTAGCGATATGGCCAAATTCACGGTCGCCATCCAGCAAATGTCCGTAATCCTTGACCATTGTTCCACAGCCGGAGGCGTTGACGACGATTGCATCCAGCCCACCATTTCTGATCTCATCCTGCCAGGCAAGCAACGCCTGCCTGACCGATCTGTCGGCGGCCGCAGTCTCGCCGATGTGATGCGCCAGCGCACCACAGCAATGCGCCTCGCTGCGCACCACCACCTCAACACCAAGGCGGTTCAGAACGCGGATGGTGCTAGCATTGATGTCCGGATCAAGCGCCCGCTGTGCGCAGCCGGCAAGAAGGGCAACGCGCCTGATCCCGGGTTTGGCTGGCGCGAAGCTCCGGGTGCTGGCACCAACCGGGTCAAGCGACGGGATTCTGGTTGGCAGTTTGGCAAGTGCCGCGCGCATCCGGGCCGGCATAAGCGGCGCAAAAGGTCGGCCCAGCCTGGCCAGCCACAGCAGCGCATGAAAGCGCGTGGCATAGGGAATGGTGGCAGCCAGCAGCCGTCGCATCAGTCTATCGGCAAGGCTGCGCGGAACCAATTCGTCGAGCTTTTCCCGCCCGATTTCCACCAGATGGCCATAATCCACTCCAGAGGGACAGGTCGTCATGCAGGACAGACAACCCAGACACCGATCAATGTGATGACCGGTATCGGCCGAAATACTGTCAGGCGATTCCAGCAGCTCGCGCATCATCCAGATTCGACCACGCGGGCTGTCTCGCTCATCGCCGGTCATCACAAAGGTCGGACAGGTTGCGGTGCAGAACCCACAATGCACGCATTTGCGCAGAATCTCATCTGCCTCGCGGATTTTTGGATCGGCCAGCTGTTCAGCGGTAAAATGGGTCTGCATCGTCTCTACCTTCGCCTAGATACCGTCATGCATGCGGCCTGCATTGAGAACAGCCAGCGGATCAAATGCCGCCTTCACACGCTTGTGCAACGCCAGCATCGGGCCGGAAAGCGGCTGAAAGGAGGGGGTCGTCTGTCGTGTTGTGCCGGCATCACGGACAAGCATGGCAAAACCGCTGCCAAGGCCAGACAGCACATGCCGCAAATCAGCGCCAAGACTGTCTCTGCCGCCGGTCATCCAGACAAGCCCCCCAGCCCAATCAGCGAAATAACTAATTTCATGGCTGGCTTTGATCGTGCTGATCAATGACGCCGCAGCAGCTGGTGGACAGGAAATTTTCCATACATCCTGCACCGGCGCGGCAAACAGTTTTACATCCCTGATTTTTGCCCACAGGGCCTCGCTGGCCTGTGCCTCAAGGCTGTCACCCCCTGTCAGGCGCTGTAGATTGGCAAGCCGGTCGGCAATCGAGATGGAAATTCCCTCCAGCCGCACGACGATGAGGCAGGACTCAGCCCCCGCCCCCACCGGCAGACCAGCCCGTGCTGCCAGTTCGGCTGGCAGAATCGCCGCTGAGCCGGGTTCGTGCGGCGTCGCAAAGAGACTGGCGATCTGGCTTGTTGCGGCTGCGAAATCCGCCACCTGGACGAGCAGAGAACAGCTTGTCTCCGGCCGTGGCAATGTTTTCAGCGTAATCTCATCCATCACGGCAAGGGTGCCAAACGAACCCGTCATCAGTTTCGACAGATCATAACCGGTAACATTCTTCATCACCCTGCCACCGGATTTGAACGCCTCTCCCCGGCCTGAAATGGCCTCAAAGCCCAGAAGATAGTCACGGGCGGCACCCGCCGTCAGGCGCCGCGGTCCCGACAGATTGGTGGCAACGACACCGCCAATCGTTCCCGCATCGGAGGCACCGAGAAGATGGCTGTAATCCGGCACGTCGAAGGCCAGCATCTGCCGCGCCCCGGCGAGGAGTGACTGGACCTCAGCCATCGGCGTTCCCGCCCGCAGGGTGAGCACCAGCTCCTCTGGCTGATAGTCGACTATTCCCGCCATTGCCGAGAGATCCAGCGTCAGATCATACGCACAGCTGCGACCAAGCGCGCGCTTGCTGCCCGAGGCAATGACTTCGAGACGGCTCCTGTCTGCCATCGCGTCATTCACGACGGCCTTCACCTCATCAAGATTGGATACGGAAACGAGGGTCATTGATACAGCGTCAATCCTTGCTTTTCAGTCGCATTGTAATGGCATCACGGATGCC
>JAYNHH010000031.1:6835-21346 GCA_038107835.1 Alphaproteobacteria bacterium | reverse complement strand
TGATACAGCGTCAATCCTTGCTTTTCAGTCGCATTGTAATGGCATCACGGATGCCGGTGCCAGAGCGCGCATTATTGTCGATCTGATCACATATGTATATTTTTAAAGAGCCCGCGAAACATGCCTCACAGAAATACGCTAACTATATGTTTTAAATTGGTTTTCAATTTTTCCAGTTTTTTGAAATCACCAACAAAAAACCATCATCCGGAAGGTGTTGCCACCCTGATGGCACGCACCGCCTAGAAACGGGGCAGGTCGGGATGCGGCATTTTTCCCTTATGAACATGCAGGCGGCCAAGCTCAGCACAGCGATGCAGGTGCGGGAACACCTTGCCCGGATTGAGCAGGTGATCGGCATCAAACGCACATTTCAGCCGCTGCTGCTGTTTCAGATCCTCTTCAGTGAACTGGATGTTCATCAAATCGCGCTTTTCAACACCGACGCCATGCTCACCGGTCAGAACACCGCCCATTTCCACACAGCTGCGCAGGATGTCAGCGCCAAAATCCTCGGCCCGTTCCAATTCACCGGGCTGATTTGCATCAAACAGAATCAGCGGATGCAGATTGCCATCACCGGCATGAAACACATTGGCGACACGCAACCCATATTTCTGGCTGAGCGAAGCCATTCTTATCATCATATCAGGCAATCGCCGACGTGGAATGGTGCCATCCATGCACAGATAATCAGGGGAAATCCGTCCAACAGCTGGAAAAGCCGATTTACGTCCGGCCCAGAACAGGTTGCGTTCCTCCTCGGACTGGCTGATCTTGATCGATGACGCCCCGGCCGTGCGCATGATTGTCTCGACACGCTCGATCAGCGCATCAACCTCCGCCTCCGGTCCATCCAGCTCGACAATGATCAGTGCGGCAGCACCCCGCGGATAGCCGGCGTTGGCGAAATCCTCAGCCGCATTGATGGCCAGACCATCCATCATTTCCATACCAGCCGGAATGATTCCCGCCGCAATCACATCACCGACAGCGGTGCCGGCCGAACCGGTATCATCAAAGCCGACAAGCAGTGCCCGCTGCGTTGCCGGCTTCTGCAAAATCCGCAAAGTCACCTCGGACACCACGCCAAGCAGCCCTTCGGACCCTGTCATCACCCCCAGCAGATCATAGTCACCGGCATCAAGATGCTTGCCGCCAAGGCGCAGAATCTCGCCATCCATCGTCACCATCTCAATACCGAGAAGGTTGTTGGTCGTCAGCCCATATTTAAGGCAATGCACCCCCCCCGAATTTTCTGCGACATTGCCGCCAACAGAGCAGGCAATCTGGCTTGAGGGGTCGGGCGCGTAATAGAAACCATCACCCTGCACCGCATGTGTAATGGCAAGGTTGGTGACACCAGGTTGGGCAACGACACAGCGATTGTCGTAATCAACCTCAAGGATACGGTTGAATTTGCCAAGCCCAAGCAAGACGGCGTCGGCAAGCGGCAATGCCCCACCGGACAATGATGTCCCTGCCCCGCGCGGCACCACCTTGATGCCCTCGGCCTTGCACCATTTCATCACCTCGGCGATCTGTTCCACGGTTTCAGGCAGCACCACGGCAAGCGGCAACTGGCGATAGGCAGACAGGGCGTCGGCGTCGAAGGCGCGCATGCTCTCCTGCGAGTCGATCACACAGGCCGCCGGTACGAGTTTTTTCAGCACCGCGCAAATCGCGTCGCGCCTGTCGATCACATCCTGATCTGGAGCCGGCATCAACATTGTGGTGTTCCCTTACCAATGGGTTGGACAGTCTGTGAGCAGAGCGGCCAGGACCGCCCCGGATGATTATCGCCACATCGCAGCTTCGGGTAAAGAACAATGGCCACCGTGCCACGCGACCAATATTCGCAGTGCCGCAGGCCAGAATCACAACAGCCCGATCATCCCTGTCGAGGTGGGGATGATCGCCAGCCGGCACAATACCCACAAATGAAAACGGCCAGCAAAGCTGACCGTATTCCATCAATTACTGACCAATCAGAATCAGCCCTGGCGCGCTTTCAGGCGCGGGTTTTTCTTGTTGATCACATAAAGGCGACCACGGCGGCGCACCACCTGGCAGTTGCGATCACGGGATTTGAGCGTCTTCAGCGAGCTTACAACTTTCATTTTCGGCTCCATCGCCAGTCGTCATTGGGGTCGTCTTCAAAATTGAGCGCGGAACCTAACACCAGCGTCCGGTAAGGTCAATGGTCAAATCCCGCAATTTTCCAATCAGCAGTTGGTATCGCAATGTCCATCGAAACCGGGAAGAGATGCCGATTGCTCCATCAGCTGTTCCTGGGTGATATCACCTGAATCCAGCTGGTCAAGCAGGCCACCGGGCGCGCTGACAGCTGCCTGCGCCGCAACCGCCTCGGCTGCCACAGTCTCAACACGCTCAATCTCCTCTGCAAGTTTCTCAAGGTCCCGGAACACCTCTCTGTCAACATTTTCGGCAATGCCTGCCAGCTGTTCCCGGGCTGCGTCAAGAGCGGCAGGATCAAAACTCTCGGAATCTTTCAGCTGTTCAAGGATGTCTGCCTGCTGTTCGGCAAAAGCGGTGTGAGGAATTCATTCACCTCGATGTCATCGGCCTCGGTCAATATCTGTTTCATCAGGGCGTCAGCCAGTGAAATTCCCTGCTCGTCAGCCAGCTTTCGGGCATTTTCCACGGCGGACATTTTCAACCCCTCGATGCCGGTAACATCCTGGATAACGGCATCACCGACAATCTGCTTGATGCTTTCCGTCTGTTTTCCCCGGATTTTGCGGAGTGGCACAAAGGTCACATTTTCGCCGCTGACAACATAGATATTGTTGCCCCAGACGCCAGCCGATTTGCCAGTTCGGCCCGCGGTCTCTATGAGCGCCGCCCTCTCAGCAGGTGACGCCCCCTCATAAACCTTGCCATCACTGCCCAGAACCTCACCTGGTTTCAGGGTCAGAGCATGAGCGGGAACGATGACAATCATCAGGGCCAGGGCAAGATATCTGCCGGATGCCAGCAGTCTCTGGGCATAGGTTTTCATTTTCCAACTCCACAAAATTTGTATGAGTTAGATCTAATTAATAATTGAACTCAATTTCACACCGGTTGTGTTTTGCACCAGCAATACAAGCAATGAATACCCCCTTCATCAAACCGTCATCTGATCGCAGGGAGGAAGTCGGTGGGGGATCGTCCATTAACCTTACATTGCAAAACACTCATGCAGTCAACGCCTGACGTTATATTTATTAACGCTGATATACAGACGCGCGCAGCCTCGCGTCTCGCTCTTCAGCAGGTCCCCAACCGGTATCTGCCGCCCGAGGCAGAGGAAAACCAATTTGGGAGATATCGTGATGAAACGAACAATACATGCCGCACTCGCCGGCTTTCTGGTCCTTGGCGCTGGACAGGCGACGGCGCTGACGCTGAAAACAGGGCAGGTTCTTGGGGCAGATGGCGAGGTCTATGACGGCGCATCGCCACAGCAGATCGAACGGCTCGTCGAAAATGCCGAGCGGGAAGATTGGGCTGGCAACAAGCGAACCTCCGGTGTTATCGGACAGAATCTCTTTATTGTTGTTGAGGAAAAGCCAGTTTTTGTCCCGCTCAATGAGCTACGTGGCAAAACCAAGGAATCCATCCGCGAAATTGTCAAACAGAATATCGTCGAGTCGCTGACCAACAATCTGGCAGCAAGCCTTACCGATGAGATGGGCGAGCTTGACACTGAAGGGCTGGCGGAAAACCTCGAAGCCCTCGATCTGGATAATGATGAGGTTGTTCAGGGGCTGGCTGCAACCGCAGAGGCAGCAGCAGAACATAGTGAAAAGGCGCTCGAACAGGCGCAGCAGGTCATTTCAGACAGTCTGGCGCTTGCGGAAAAGACGATTTCGGACCCGGCCTTTGAAAGTCAACTCGAGCAGAATCTTGAAAAGCTGCATCAGACCATGTGTGCCGGCAAGGAGGGTACAGGGGCTGACTCCGCTGTTTCCGACGGTAATGGCGGCACGATGGGCTGCTAGGCAGAACAGCTGATGCCCGTGCCTTTGAGGCCGCAATAACCGTTTGGAACCTTGTGCAGATATTGCTGATGATAATCTTCGGCATAGAAGAACCGATCAAGGGGACCAATCTCGGTGGTGATAGCGCCAAAGCCGGCATCAGCAAGTGCCGCACCATAGGCAGCGGCAGATTGTGTGACACGATCAGCATCCCTGTCCTCAGCGTAAAAAACAGCTGATCGGTATTGTGTTCCCATATCATTTCCCTGGCGAAAGCCCTGGGTTGGGTCATGTTCCTCCCAGAAAACCCTCAAAATGGTCTCCAGATTGATCACCGCCGGGTCATAGACCACAAGAACAGCCTCGGTATGGCCGGTCTGTCCCGAACAGACCTCCTCATAGGTGGGATTGGGGGTCAGGCCTCCGGCATAGCCGACGGCGGTGGTGTGAACGCCCTCCAGCTGCCAGAACAATCTCTCGGCACCCCAGAAGCAGCCAAGACCGAGAACGATCTCGGCATATCCAGCAGTAAAAGGTGGCATCGTCGGCGTTCCCAGAACAGCGTGCGGCGCGCCATTCCAGACCGGCATGTCACGTCCGGGAAGGGCTTCCCTGACAAGGGGCATTCTGGTTTTGAACGGATTGCTGAACAGCATTCTTGCCTCCTTACTTTGACCCGGCTTGGACTTCGGCTCAGTTTCGCGCGGTGGACGCCACCCGCCTTGCGTCCGGCAGCTAGCCGACGATCTGCAGCGCCTCGACACCGGGCAGGGTTTTTCCTTCCAGCCATTCCAGAAACGCGCCACCAGCGGTTGATATATAGGTGAATTGGTCACTGCTTCCGGCATTTGCAAGGGCGGCCATGGTATCACCGCCACCGGCAATGCTGAGCAGCTCGCCAGCCACCGTCCGTGCGGCGACCGCCTGCGCAACCGCATTCGTGCCAGTGTCAAAGGGCGGAATCTCAAAGGCGCCCATCGGGCCGTTCCAGACAACAGTCCTGCAGCCTGTGATGAAGGCGGTAACCGCTGCAATTGATTGCGGACCGACATCCAAAATCATCTCATCGGCACTGACAGCGTCGATGGCGACAACGCGATGCGGCGCATTAGCGGCAAATTCACCTGCCACCAGCGCATCGACCGGCAGAATCAGGCGGCAGTCATTGGCAGCGGCAGCGGCGATGATGCTGGTGGCCGTTTCCACCATATCCACCTCGACAAGTGAGGCCCCGACATCATGCCCCATGGCCAGAAGGAAGGTATTGGCCATGCCACCCCCCAGCACAATGCCGTCGACACGTGTTACAAGATTTTCAAGAATCTGCAGCTTGGTTGACACTTTCGCCCCGCCAACAACGGCAACAACCGGCCGTTCAGGATTGCTCAGCGCGGCACCGAGGGCAGCAAGTTCAGCCCCCATTGAACGTCCAGCGCAGACTGTTTTACCAGCTGCCGCCATCTGTCGGGGCAATGCCTCGACTGACGCATGCGCTCTGTGCGCACATGAGAAGGCATCACCGACATAGATATCGCTAAGCCCTGCCAATGCCGCGGCAAAAGCAGGATCATTGGCCTCCTCACCAGGATGAAAGCGCAGATTTTCCAGCATCAGCACATCACCCGCCCCGAGGCGGGCTACAGCAGCCTCCCCGCCATCGCCGGTGATGTCCGCCTCGACAGGCACCTCACAGCCAAGCTGCGCGGCCAATGCTGCCGCCACCGGGGCCACTGAAAATTCGGGAACCACCCTGCCCTTGGGTCTGCCGAAATGGGTCAGGATGACAATACTGGCCCCTGCGGTGCGCAACGCCTCCATGCCCGGCAGCACACGCTGCAGCCGCGTGTCGTCAGTGATGACGCCATCTTTCATCGGGACGTTGAGATCCAGCCGCAGAAGAACGGTCCTGTCTGCAACATCAACCTGTTCGACAAACAAAAAGCGCGAATTCATTAGATTTTCCTGATATAACTGGATTTAAGGGTCGGTGTGTCTCCGGATAGCGAAATCGCCTCTCTTTTGCAAGTAACGAACGGGCGGGGGCTAGCGTTGTGCGATAAGCGGTGCCCGCTGGACAGGGTGATATCTGGTTCCAGAGCGTAGGACATGGTGAGGGCTGGCGGTGCTGGTTTATATTATCGTTTTCAAGGAGGACACTGAGCGCAGACACCTGCTGACCGCGCGCTTTCGTGAAATCGGTCTGGAGCCAACATTCATTGATGCAATCAGGGGCAGTGAGCTGCCCACCGAGGAGCAGAAAAAATTTCAGGGCATGTCCAGGCAAATCTGGGCCAAGGAGGCATTTCGTAGCAATGCCATTGGCTGTGCGCTCAGCCACTTTCAGGCCTGGAACCAGTTTCTGGAGTCTGGTGCCAATGGCGCTTTTGTCTTTGAGGATGATGCAAAACCAATTGAGTCCCGCAAGGCGCAGATCAAGGGCCAGCTTGACAGGCTATGGGAAAATGCGGCGCAGTTCGACATTGTGTTTCTGGCAAACCGGCAAATTCAGAGCAAGAACACTGTCTTTGCCGGCACCGCCCTCGATTTGTGCTGCCTGAAATATAGCGGCGTCGGCGCCGAGAGCTATTTCATCACCAGACCGGCGGCCGAGCGTCTGCTGCGCAACCCCCTGCGCCTGGCGCTTGAGGTCGACACGCTGATGCATCACTGGTGGCTCAATGGCAGCAAGGTTCTCTATCTTACCCAGCCATTGTTCGAGGAGGATGGCAGGCAAACATCAATCGGCTATGAGGGGGCAGAAAAGGCCAGGGGTGGCAACCTGTTTCTCGGCCTGCTGCGGCGGGTCAACAGGTTGCGCTGGTCGATCTACAAACGGCTGAAATTTCCATCCTATCTGAGAGCGATGAGCCGGCTGGTGATGTAGGGGGGCAGACCTGATCTGTTGTCTTGGCCTGCCACCTTACCCCTTGAGCGACACTGGCCACCAGTGATATCCAGAATGGCACCGGGCGACAACAGGCACCGGCACAGAATTCTGGAGACTGAATGTCAGCCGCACACCCTCCCCCGTCAATTGATCCGGACCCACGCGAACCGAACCTCCCGGCCGATGGCGCGGCAGGCTCTGCCCGTTCCGAATTCTGGACTGGCGTTCGTGATGAGTTGCCGCTGCAGCTCGGTGTCGTCCCCTTTGGCCTGGTCTTTGGCGTGCTTGGCATTGCCAGCGGCCTGACGCCACTGCAGACGATCCTGATGTCATCAATCCTGTTTGGCGGGGCCAGCCAGGTCGTCTTTGCCCAGCTCTGGGCAACGGGCGCACCGCCGGTCTTTGTTGGCGCGTCAGTTTCGGTGATCAACCTGCGGCATGGTCTCTACAGCGCATCTGTCGCGCCCTATCTTAGCCAATTGCCGCTCGGCTGGCGCATCGCACTTGCCTATCTTCTCACCGACGAAGCCTATGCCGTCAGTATCAAACGCTTTCTTGAACGTCCCGCCAACCCATTCAAACATTTTCATCTGCTGGGCGCCGGCATGACATTGTGGGTTCTCTGGCAGATTTCGACAATGATCGGAGTCTTTGCCAGCGCGACCATTCCAGAAGAATTGTCATTGGAATTTGCCATCCCACTGACCTTCATTGCGATTGTCGCGCCTGCGATCCGGACGCGGCCCGATCTGCTGGCCTGCGTCACCTCGGGTGGGATTGCTCTTGCTGGGCAGTCACTGCCCTGGAATAGCGGACTTCTGATCGCCGCCGTGGGCGGGGTTCTTGCCGGCTGGCTGGCGCACCGTTTCAAGCAGCCGAGGATGGCGCGATGATCTGGACCATCATGATTGTCACCGGCCTGCTTACATTTGCCATGCGATTTGTCATGCTGTCAGCTGTTGCGCCCCGCAAGCTGCCGACCGCGTTTGAGGAGGCTCTTGGCTTTGTACCCATCGCCGTGCTGACGGCTATCATCGTTCCGGCGGTGCTGGTGGGCGAGGATGACAGCATCATGCTGCTGGACAATGCCCGCCTGCCAGCCACGATCATCGCGATCTTTGTGGCACTTGTCAGCCGGTCAGTTGTCATGACCATCAGCGCTGGCCTTGGCACTCTCTGGCTGCTGACCTTTCTTGGTGCCTGAAAGACCACCAGCATCCATCAAAATGGCTTGCGTCAGATATTTTTCCGGTTGAAGATGCGGCGTGAAGCATGGAAGGAGAATGCCGATGTCAGACATGACCATCACCAAACTGACAAGGCATATCGGCGCTGAGATCAGCGGAATTGATCTTGGCAGACCCCTCAGCAAAAGCGAGGAAAACGCAGTCTATGACGCGCTGATTGATCATTGTGTCATTTTCTTCAGAGACCAGGATATTGATCCCGCACACCATCTTGCCTTTGCCCGCAGCTTTGGTGAGATTGACCAGCCGCATCCTGTCTATGCACATGTTGAGGGATATGAGGCCATCGTCAAATTGGCAAATGACGCCAACAACCCGCCCGACACCAATGAATGGCACACCGATCTGACCTTCAAGCAGGACCCGGCCTTTGCCTCGATTCTGGTCGCGAGAGAGGTGCCTGAAGTTGGAGGCGACACGCTATGGGCCAGCATGTATGCCGCCTATGAGGCGCTTGATGACGACATCAAATCCTATCTCGGGACACTGTCTGCGATTCACGATATGGGTGATTTCCGCAACACCTTCAGCGCTGGCGAGACGGATGGACAGAAATTGCTGGAGGGCATGAACAGATTTGGCTGTGCGATCCATCCGGTGATCAAGACACACCCCGTCTCCGGCCGAAAGTTCCTCTATGTGAATGAGAGCTTTACCCAGCATATCGTCGGTCTGACTGCCCGCGAGAGCCGGAACTGGCTGAACTGGCTGCTGGATCATGTCAACCGGCCCGAATATCAGGTGCGGTTCCGCTGGCAGAACGGCTCAGTGGCAATGTGGGACAATCGCTGCACCCAGCATTATGCCGTTGCCGACTATCTGCCAGCCTATCGCTGCATGAACCGGGTGACGGTGGTCAAGGACCGGCGGACGAACGCCTGACAGCAGACCTTGATCAATGATTGTGGCTCAGGCGAAGCTGTCGCATTTTTTGGCCAGCTTGACGTCGAGCGCGCTGACTCCACCAACCGAATGGGTCGTCCAGCGCAGCGTGACCCTGTTATAGACATTGGACCATTCGGGGTGATGGTTTTCGCGTTCTGCAGCGAGTGCCACACGGCTCATGAAGCCGAAAGCCGCATTGAAACCGGCAAAGGTGAAAACCCGCTCCAGACCAAGCCCATCCTCAGACAGCTGCCATTCCGGCAATGCTGTCAGTGCGCTTTGCAGTTCCGCCGCATCAAGTTTCTGTGTCATAATCCAGCTCCCCATGTCGCCCGTTCCACTCTGATCGTAAAGGCAGGTTGCCGCCGTGACAAAACATTTGCTGATCATCGCCCATACACCCTCTGTTAACACCAGAGCGCTCGCCGATGCGGCACTGCGCGGTGCAAGCACAGATGACGCTGGCGAGGTTACGGCGCAGGCCATGTCGCCCTTTGACGTGGTTGCGGATGATCTGCTGGCAGCTGATGGGGTGATCCTCGGCACAACCGAGAATATCGGCTATATGGCCGGTGCCACAAAGGACATGTTCGACCGCTGCTACAACACATGGCTGGGCAGAACCGAGGCGATGCCTGTCGGCCTCTATATCCGTGCCGGCCTCGACGGTACCGCGACCAGACAGGCATTGGAAGGCATCTTCAGCGCCCAGAGGTGGCGCCTTGTCGCCGCGCCATTGATCCTTCACGGCAACTGGTCAGACAGCTACCCCACACAGGTTGAGGAACTGGCAACAGCCATGGCGGCTGGCCTTGACGCCGGTATTTTCTGACTGCCGCCAGCTCTAGCCGCCAGACCCCATCTTCATGGCGTCACCTGAAGCATCGGAATGGTCGTGTCCTGTCCCGGAATGGTCATGCCCCGCTGCAGAATGGTCATGCGCCGCGCCGCCGATATCGGCTGGTTTCTTGACCTTGGCCATCACCAAAACCGTGTGTCCATCATCAAAATGCAGGGTGATGTGCTGCATCGCCCCCGGCTTCATTGCGCCGGTCAGCCCCATGAACATCAGATGATTGCCGCCCGGCTTCAACAACGCCTCGCCATGTGCGGGAATGACAAGACCACCCTCGAGTGGCCGCATTTTCATCACGCCATCCTCGGCGAACATCGTATGGATTTCAGCCTTGGCCGCAAAATCAGCATTGACCCGGACCAGGGTCACATCAGCATGTCCGGAATTTACGATGCGGGCATAGCCGCCCGTTGCCGTCATCGCCCCAGCAGTGGCACGGATTTCGGCCTGATGCACGCTGATCGCGGCATCACCTGCGGCTGCCGGAGGCGCCAGCAGCATTGCCGGCAGCAGGGCGAAAACCCACAACCTCATTTTCCTGCTCAACCGAGCCAACCTGCCAGACACCATTTACGATTTCCCCACATGAACATCACGAAGACCTTTGATTGAATCGATTCCAAGCTGCGCCATGACATCGCGCACCTCCTCCAGCAGAATGCCGGCAGCGTGATCACCGCCACGCCTGCCAAGTGCCGCAACCGAATACATGAAGGCGCGGCCAAGCATCACAAAATCGGCACCACTGGCAAGAGCCCGCACCACATCGAGTCCCGAGCGGACACCGCTGTCGATGATGATCGGCAGATTGCCGCCAACAGCTGCGCGAATTCCCGGCAGTTGGCCAAGCGGGTGCGGTGCCGCATCGAGCTGGCGGCCACCATGGTTGGAGATTACAAGACCGTCAACGCCCATCTTCACGGCGCGCGTCGCATCCTGGGCATGCAGAATGCCCTTGAGGAGCAGATTGCCCTGCCATTGCTGTCTGATCTCGGCAAGATAATCCCAATCGAGCGAACCATTCAGCTGTGAGCCAATGAATTTAGTGATCGCCATGCCGCGCTGGCCATTGGCATAGGGTTCCATGTTCCTGAAGCGTGCGCCGCCGTTCATCAGCGTTCTGAGCGCCCATTCCGGATGGGTCATTGATTGCCAGATCACCCGTGGCGAGAAGGTGGAATTGCCCCGGCTTCCCAGCGGCGCACCGGCAATGCGCATTCGCTCGCGCCGGCTAGGAGCCGGCACATCGGCGGTCAAGATGATTGTCTCACATCCGCAATCCGCTGCCCGGCGCAGAAGGTCGCTGCAAAGCGTCCGGTCAAAGGGAGCATAAAGCTGAAACCAGGCCATATCACCGCCAACAGCAGACACCCGCTCAATTGATTCGCCGGCAACCGTGCTAAGCGCATAGGGAAAGCCATGAGCTTTTGCCGCTTTCGCCAGAACCAGTTCGGCTCCGGGCCAGATCAGTGATGACAGGCCGATAGGCGAGACGCCGAAGGGCGCCTGATAGGTCTTGCCAAACAGTTTGACCGAGATGTCAGGATCGACACGCCCACGCAGAAACTGTGGTGTCAGGGTGATGGAGTCATAGACCGACCGGTTGGCTGTCTTCGTGTTGTCATGGCCTGTCCCTGAGTCAAGATAGGCATAGACGAAGGGCGGAATCTTGCGCTTTGCTGTGGCTTCGAGATCGCTCAACCGCGGATATTTGTTGGAGATGTCCATCACCTGCCCCGATGCTGTCGTGTCCCGGTCATGTGACCGCCAATGGATCGCGCTGGTTAATTGGCCGCCTTGAGATAGGCAATGACATCTGCGACATCTTTGTCCTTTTTCAGACCCGCAAAAGCCATCTTCGTGCCTTTGACATATTTCTTTGGCGCTTTGAGATAGGCGGCAAGTGTCTCCTCGTCCCAGACAAGGCCGGATGCCTTCATTGCCTTCGAGTATTTGTATCCCTCAAGACTGCCAGCTTCACGCCCTAACACCGCGACAAGATGCGGACCGGTCTTGTTCTTTTCCTTGTCCACATAGTGGCATGCCTTACATTTCTTGAAGACCTTCTCGCCCTTGACCGCATCACCTGCCATGGCGCTGCCTGCGACCACAAGACCAAACCCAAGCAAAGCCACACCGGCCATTCTGCCAAACACATTCATCACCATTTTTGCCTTTTCCTGAACAGGGAGCGCCTGATGGCCATACACCTCATGCGCCCCGTGGATTTATCACATTGCACCAGCTTTGCACATAGGTAATGACACCAAAATCAGCAAGACGTCCGTCCTGTGCCGTAATCACGCATGCACCAGCGTGGCCAAACCCGAAAAAAAAGCGTATCGCCCGGCAAAAACACCAGCTCAGAGGGGTTGGCGGCCTTGCCAAGTGGGGGCTTTTGGCCCACCTATGCTGTGACCACCGAAAAGGAGTTCGGCGCCGATGACACCAAAGCAGAGGAGAGGCTTTTCCATCGCCGCAATCGCGTGCCTGCTCGTCGTCGCGTTGATGCTGGTGCTTGGTGCACTGCGGGACAACATCGTTTTTTTCTATTCCCCTTCCGAGATCGACAGGGCAACGCCGGGAAAAGCCATTCGGCTTGGTGGGCTTGTCAAGGAAGGGAGCGTCACCATCAACGGACTCAACTCCATTTTCACCGTCACTGACGGCGGCGCTGAAATCGAAATCCGGTACGCCAACGCATTGCCAAGCCTGTTCCGTGAGGGCCAGGGCGTTGTCGCCGAGGGCAGGCTCGAAAATGGCGTGCTTGTCGCCTCCAATGTTCTGGCGAAACATGACGAGACCTACATGCCAAAGGAAATCGCAGACAGCCTGAAGAAACAGGGCGTCTGGCAGGGAGGGGATTAGGGCTGGTCGCCCGGCCGTGGTCCGGCGGCACTGTCGGCACCGCCATCGGCCTGATGAACCATCGCCGTCGAGGCGGGCATCGGCACCTGTGTGATCACTGTTACATTGCGTGTGTGTTCACGGTAGACGGCATACAACCCCCCAACAAGAATCAACGCCATTCCGGCCCAGGCCGACGAAACCGGCCAGTCATCCCAGATGACAATGCCCCAGAAAACACCCATGGGAATCGCCGTGTATTCAAATGGTGCAATCAGCGAAGCCTCAACGCACCGATATGCATTCGATGACGCAACGGAGAGCAGCAACACGGCAAAGGCACAGACAAAGATAAAGGCAAGATCGGTGGCATCAACCGAAATGGGACCGCGCAGCAGAAAAGTCAGCGAGGCATTTTCCAGATCGTTGAAGGGCAAAGCGAAATTGAACAGCACCATCGCCCCGCCAGCAACCGCATAACAGCAATGCTGAACCGCGACCATCGCTGGCAGATCGCCAACAGATTTCAGCCGCCGCGTCCAGATCTGGAACAGTGCGTAGCTTAGCGCAGACCCAAGGACAAGCAGCGTTTCCCCCTGAAAATCAGCAGTCCCCGGTCGGATGATCAGCAAACACCCAGCCATGCCGGCAATCACCGACAGCACACGGTGGATACCAATTTTCTCGCCCAGCAGAGGAACCGACAAGAGGGTTATCAGCAAAGGCGCGGTAAAGAAAATGGCAACAGCGCTGGCAAGAGACAGGCTGCCAAGCGAGGCAAAGAACAGTATCATCGCCACGACAAGGCACATGCCACGCCCAACAAATTGCCAGAATACCGATGATGACAGACCCGTCATCCGCCGCAGGCCAGAACTGAACAGGGCAATGAAGGCAAGGCTCATCAGTGAGCGGATGGCGACGATCTGGCCGAGCGGCATGGTTTCGCCAAGCAGCTTGATCAATGCGTCATTCAGCGGAATGACAGCCATTCCGAAGGCAAGAAAGCACAACGCCGCATAGGGCCGTGCAAACCATTCGGCGAGACGACTCATTGTGCACTCCTCCAATAAATGCGAACTCCCGCTTATCAGTAAAATAGCTGTCTGCAAAGCACCGTTTTGGGATTGATTGTCATGATATTATCCGTCAGGGTTTTTTATCGTGGAAGAGCGGATGACGCCCCATCTGAAAGTGAACGACGCGGATATCTGAACTATGACCATCCAAAAAGGCAGTTGCCATTGTGGCAGGGTGCGGTTTGAGGTTGCGGAAGACGCACACGGTGCCAGCCGATGCGATTGTTCGTTGTGCCGGCGCAAGGGCGCAGTGATGCTGACCGCCACGAGGAAGGCCTTCCGCCACACCGCCGGCGAGGAGCATCTCAGCCCCTATCAATGAAACACCAGAACCGCGCAGCATTATTTCTGCTGGCATTGTGGGATCTACACGCATCACTGGCGGCGCAGCAGACCCGAATATGGCTATAATTCAGGCTGCATTGACGGGCTTGATCCCAGACAGTTTGACAATGCGCCGATTGCTGAGGGTCACAAAATGAGTGTGGTGTAAGACACTTGAAAGCCGTGTATATAACCGATAATGGTGGGCGAGGTCCCACCAACTGGATTGTGATGTGAAACAGACATCCACAACTGTTGATTGGCTGGCCTGACTTCATTAACGAGATTACGACAATCGCACAGGATTGCACCTCTGGCTGGAACCCGCCTGATAGAATGGAAACAACAATGACCGAGACCAAAAACAATTTCATTGCTGGCGAATGGCTGGCTGGTGACA
>JAYNHH010000031.1:3542-6735 GCA_038107835.1 Alphaproteobacteria bacterium | reverse complement strand
ACAATGACCGAGACCAAAAACAATTTCATTGCTGGCGAATGGCTGGCTGGTGACAACAGCATTGAAAACCGCAACCCGTCTGACCTGTCGGACATCATCGGACATTTTGCGCAGGCAAGCAGCACACAGCTCGACAAGGCGCTCGACGCCGCCCGCGCCGCGCAGAAAATCTGGGCTGCGACAGGGCTTGAGGCGCGCCAGACGGTGCTGATGAATATCGGCAATGAATTGATGGAAAGAAGCGCCGAGCTTGGCACATTGCTGAGCCGCGAGGAAGGAAAACCTCTGGCCGAGGGCAAGGGCGAGATTTACCGTGCCGGCCAGTTCTTCACCTATTATGCCGCCGAGGTATTGCGCCAGATTGGCGACACCGCAGACAGCGTGCGCCCCAACATCGAGATTGATGTGCGCCGGGAACCAGTCGGTACCGTGGCCATTGTCAGTCCCTGGAACTTCCCAACCGCGACCGCAGTGTGGAAAATTGCGCCAGCGCTTGCCTTTGGCAATGCCGTGATCTGGAAACCGGCCAATCTCGTTCCCGCCTCCGCGGTTGCGCTGGCCGAAATCATTTCACGTCAGAACCTGCCCGCCGGCCTGTTCAACCTTGTCATGGGCGCTGGCGGCAGCATCGGGCAGCAGTTGATCGAAAGCCCGGCGATTGACGCCATCAGCTTTACCGGATCGGTCGAGGTCGGAAAACAGATCGCGCAGTCAGCGATCGGCAATCTGACCAAAGTGCAGATGGAAATGGGATCGAAGAACGCGCTTGCGGTAATGGATGATGGCGATATGGACATCGCCGTGGCAGCGGCGCTTGGCGGCGCTTTCGGTGGCACGGGCCAGAAATGCACTGCCTCGTCACGCCTGATTGTGCATAGCGCGGTTCACGATGAGTTTGTCGAGAAACTGGCCGCTGGTGCGGCTGCGATGGTAGTCGACAATGCGCTTATCGAGGGTACCCAGATTGGTCCTGTTGTCAGCCATAGCCAGCTTGATGAAAACATGGCCTATATGGAGTTGGCCCGGGCTGAGGGCGGCGAGGTAATCTGCGGCGGTGAGCGGGTCAATCGGGACACGGATGGCTATTACATGACACCCGCGGTTGTTGCCGGAACCAGCAATGACTGGCGCATAAACCAGGAGGAAATGTTCGCGCCGATTGCCTGTGTGATTACGGCGGATAGCTATGACGAGGCGCTGCATCTGGTCAATGACACGCATTTTGGCCTGACCTCCGGCATTATCACGCGGGATCTGGCACGGGCATCACATTTTCGCCGGAACGCCAGAACCGGCTGTGTGATGGTCAATCTGCCAACCGCCGGCACCGACTATCATGTGCCGTTTGGTGGGCGTGGCAGTTCGTCCTATGGCCCCCGCGAACAGGGTGGTTATGCTGTGGAATTCTATACCACCGTCAAAACGGCCTACATCAGCTCGGGAACGCCTTCGTAGACGCTAGCATAGACGCTGGAACAAACATGTGGTAGCGAGATAGCCCATGCATCTGATCGACAATCTTCAATATGCCAATTGGTCGGAAAAGATATTCCGGCAGATGCAGGAAGGCGGCGTCACCGCAGTGCATGTAACAATCGCCTATCACGAGACGTTTCGTGAGACGGTTGCCAATGTTGAGACCTGGAACCGCTGGTTTGAGAGGTTTCCCGAGCTGATTTTCCATGGCCGCACGGGCGATGATGTGCGGCGCGCCAAGACCGAGCGACGCACAGCGATCTTTTTTGGGTTTCAGAACCCCTCGCCTATTGAGGATGATATCGGCCTTGTCGAAATCTGGCACAGTCTCGGTGCACGATTCATGCAATTGACCTACAACAATCAGTCCCTGCTGGCCACCGGCTGCTATGAGGCTGAGGATTCGGGCGTAACGCGCATGGGTCGGCAGGTGATTAGGGAAATGAACCGCGTCGGACTGGTCGTTGACATGAGTCATTCGGCTGAACGTTCAACCCTCGAGGCGATTGAGATTTCAGAGCGGCCGATTGCCATCACCCATGCCAATCCCGCCTTCTGGCACCCGGCGCGGCGCAACAAATCCAACGATGTCCTGCGCGCCCTTGGGCAAACAGGCGGCATGCTTGGCTTTTCGATGTATCCGCATCATCTCAAAGACAAGAGCGATTGCACATTGGCGAGTTTCTGCGAGATGATTGCACGCACAGCCGATCTGATGGGTATTGACAATATCGGCCTTGGCTCCGATCTCTGTCAGGATCAGCCTGACAGTGTGGTTGAATGGATGCGGGTGGGCCGCTGGTCGAAGGAAATAGATTATGGGGAGGGCTCGGCAAGCGATGCCGGCTTCCCGCCAATGCCAGACTGGTTTGGGGACAACCGGCATTTTGGCAATATTGCCGCCGGCCTCGCCGAACATGGATTCAGCGAGGCCGACACCGCCGCCGTGATGGGGGAAAACTGGCTGCGGTTTTATGATAATAATTTTGGACCAGCAGGTGGATAGATTAATGGAAGATCAGCCAATACAGACTGAAAGCGTCAATACGGTCCCCCTGCGGCCAGCCAGCCAGGTCATGCGCCTTGCCCGGATGGGATCGCTGCATCAAAGCCGCCTCAGCTTCATGCGGGTTATGCTGCGCCGGCTAAAGGCAAATGGCTGGGTATTTGACCGCCCCGTATGGCGGATCAATGAAAAGGGGGTCGGTGTTGCCACCTACCGGGCAAGTGGACCGGAACGCAGCTACACATTGGTGGCCTTCGCCCATGATTTGCGGGATGATCTGCGCTCGGACAGGGTCATCGCCGAGGCGTGGGATGCGACTTTCACCCTGCATGATGGTGATCTCAGCGAGGCCGACATTGAGCGACTTGGCACCAATGTTCCCCATCAGGAGGCAGGCCGCATTTCGGAAGCCGAACTGTCACTGTCGCGGGCCAACAGATCGGTCAGGCTGTTTGATTATGTTGCCACCTGCCTTGCTGCCGGCACCCAGCCCGATGTTGCACAGATCGAGCCTGTTGGCTATCTCATGCGAACGACAGCGGTCTATGGCTCAGGCAAATTCGGCGCCGCAGACCGCGACCTCTGGGCTGACCGGCCGGAATTTGCCGGCTCATTCCAACCCGAACTTCTATCAGTCTGGCTGATCCGCGCCTTCACCATCGATATGGTCGAGCATATGGCCCGGATGCGCGCGCCCGAGACAGCGGTGAG
>JAYNHH010000031.1:0-3442 GCA_038107835.1 Alphaproteobacteria bacterium | reverse complement strand
CCTATCAGGCAAGGAAGATAACCGGTTTGCGCGACGATCTGAAAACCACGGCAGATTATCTATCGTCGACCGATCTGAGCGGCGACCATGTCTGGGACAGACTTTACCGCTGGGCAGAAACCACGCTTGGCATTGAGGGACAGGAACAGCTTGTCTCGCTGCTGCTGGAACCCTATCCGCAGCTGGTTGATGATCTGGCGACGAACATGGCGGCTGATGAGGCGCAGCGGTTCCGCATCGACGGCACGATGAAAATTGGTGCGTTGCGCGCTATCCTGCAGGAGACCTATGACTGGACGAATGACATCGACTATGACAGCCGTTCGGCGCAGGCGCGCGTCTGGTATGTGTCCGAGGAAAAACTGGAGCCACGGCTTGGTGAACGTTTCGAAGAGCCAATTGCTGACTACGAACAGCCCTTGGCCCCCGGACGTGATGCCAGGCTAGCACTGGCAGACCTATGTGCATTCGCTGCCAATGACACAATTGCATCCTTTTTGATGGCGCATCCTGAACACCGCCATATTACGCGGCGTGCACAGCTCGTCAGCCATTGTCCCTTTGGCGAGATACATGACAATACAATTGCCGCCGAGATGCTGCCGATCGATCTGTTGCGGTGCAAATTGTCGTTCTTCGGCGCGACGAAGTTTGATCCGCGATCGGACAGGTGGCTCCGGATCACCATGTTCCAGGGTGCCCCGTTCCCGGACGAACTGGGCGAGCTCGACCCGGACAGCCTTGTTTACCCACCCCTACCCGACAGAGAGGCGCCATGACCAGCCCCGCTGGGAGCTGGTCCGTGAGCGAGGCAAGCTCGCTTGCCATCAAAGCAGCGCGTGGCGTTGGCATGCCATGGGGTATCGCCGAGGAAGCCGGTTTTGCCCTGCGCTGGCTGACGCGCAGTGGTGCTCCCGGCGTCACCGCCCTGTGCCGGTATCTATCTGCCTATCAGGGCGCAATGAAAATGAGCGGGGCTGACAGCCTGCCAGAGCCCGCGTGTGAGTGGATCTGTCCCCTGCGCCTCGGAACCGCCATTTCAGACGGCGGCATCGCCCTGCCGCTTGAGCAACCCAACGTCCGTGAACCGCTTCTACTGCTACCCTTTCTGGCGAACCACGCAACAGACAGCCACTCAGTCATGTTGGAAATGGGGGCAATACGTATTATCATTTCGGCCAATGGATTTTCGGCAAATATGGTCGAAACGGCACTGCTTGTCAGCAAGGCGGAATGCACCATCGATTTTGGACCTGCTGACAGGGATGAAATCAAGCGGATTGGAAACAGGGTCGATTCGACGGCAAGTGAATGTATCGCCACCCTCACCCGTTTTGCGCACAACACCTATGCACCTGCGACTGAGGCATCGCGCCTCGCGGGGGCTGGGGCCGGCCTGAATGACAATGACTGAATGACAATGGTCAGGTGATCACAAATCGCATAATCAGGGCGGTGTCGCCAGCATGATCCTGATCGCTGCCATCATAGATCATTACTTCATCATAAACCGGCGCCGTGATGCGACCTTTAGCAACAAGCCGACCCATGAAAGGCGCGAAGCTATGCGCCTGATGATGCGCCGCATTGACCCCGATCACCGCCTGCGCCCCGCTACGGCAGCAGGAGATCAAACCGGCAATCGGCTCTGGCCCCAGATGGCCATGGGTGAAGGTGCCGGCGCTGATCAACCCGGCATAACCGCCACCATCAGCAAAGCCATTTTGCAGCGCCGCAACATCATCTGTCAGATCAACCTCAAACAGCCTGCCATAGAGACTCTTCTGCGCGGCTACCGCCAGCATTTCCGGCGAGATATCAACCCCATCAACCAACAGGTCAGGCTGTGCCTTCCGAAGTTCGACACCGACGAGGCCGGTGCCGCATCCAACATCAAGGATCCGACCATCTGGACGCTGGCACGCCATTAAGGCGCGGGCAACAGCGCTCGGATACACATAGCCAAGCGCGGCGGCAAACGAACTATCGTAATGGCGGGCAAAATCGCGGTAATAGCTGCGATTGTCAGCTGGTGAGCTGAGCGCATAAGCCCCCTCCAGCAGGCGGACGGCCTCTTCATCCTTCTCAGACATCAATGCCGCCCCGTTCCTGCCTTGCCTCAGCAGACCATTCAGTCACCAACGATGCCGCTGATCGACTTGATCTCCAGAAACTCCTCGATTCCCCAGACACCGCCCTCTCGGCCAACACCCGACTGTTTGTAGCCACCAAAGGGGCTGCCAGAGGCGCGGCCGGACCCGTTCACCTGTATCATGCCAGCGCGTAGCTTGGCAGCGACGCGGCGGGCGCGCTCATTGCTGCCAGTTTGTATATAGGCGGCTAAACCATAAGGCGTGTCATTTGCCAGCTCGATGGCCTCTTCCTCGGTGTCAAAGGGCATCATCGCCAGCACTGGGCCAAAAATCTCCTCGCGCATGATGGTCATGTCTGGGGTCGCATCGGCAAAGACCGTCGGTTTCACAAACCATCCACGATTGAGCCCCTCGGGCCGGCCAACACCACCCGCAACGATGCGTGCCCCTTCGTCAATACCCGCCTGGATCAAGGCCTGTACTTTGTTAAATTGTGCCTCTGACACAAGTGGCCCGATGTGATCACCATGCTTGCTTGGCATATCAACCCGGGTTGCCGTGGCCGTCGCCGCCGCCACCTCAACGGCCCTGTCATAGGCGCTGCGCTCAACAAACATACGGGTTGCCGCGTTACAGGACTGGCCCGTATTCGCAAAGCAGAAACTCGCACCACGGGCTACCGCCGCCTCAATGTCAGTGTCATCAAACACCAGATTGGGCGATTTGCCGCCAAGCTCCAGTGACACCGTCTTCACGGTATCGGCAGCAGCCTTGCTGATCAGGATGCCAGCTCTTGTCGACCCAGTGAAGGACACAACGTCAATGTCCGGATGCGACGACAGAATCGTGCCAACACCAACGCCATCACCATTGACCATGTTGAACACGCCGGCAGGGAGTCCCGCCTCATGCACCATCTCGGCGAACAGCACACTCGACATCGGGGCAATTTCAGACGGTTTAAGCACCATTGTGCATCCTGCCGCCAGCGCCGCACCGACTTTCAGTACCACCTGATTCATCGGCCAGTTCCATGGCGTGATCAACGCTGCGACACCAGCTGCTTCATGCACCAGATCCTGTCCCTCCATTCCCGGGCGGATCGGCTTCGACCACTCAAAACTGTCAAGCGCCCGCAGGAATGCCTTCAGATGCGATCTGCCTGCACCTGTCTGATCGGTCATGGACATGTCAATCGGCGCCCCCATCTCGGTCGAGATGCTTTCCGCCATCTCATCCGACCTGGCTTCATAGACGGCAAGCAGCGCTTTCAGATAGCCGGCGCGCTCCTGTGGGGTGGTCATCGACCAGGACGGGAACGCTGCGCGTGCCGCCTTTATCGCAGTCTC
>JAYNHH010000030.1:0-27258 GCA_038107835.1 Alphaproteobacteria bacterium | reverse complement strand
ATGGGCAACGCCTGTTCTCGGTTGTCGCAGCCTGTTGGGCTGACCTTGCCAGAAGGGAGCTTTGTCCGGGAATATCCTCATGCTAGGGTGCCATTGTTGAGGTGTTTCACCGTAAGAATCAATGGTCAGCGCATTCTCTGCTCGGGTGCGCTATTGATCGTTGAAAAATGATGTCTGGCTGAGGGTTCAAATGATCAGGGCTGTTCTTTTTGACACATTTGGAACGATTGTGGATTGGCGTTCATCCATTGCTCGGGAAGGCGAGGAGCTTGCTCTATCAAAGGGACTGACAGACTTTGACGGCGACGCGTTTGCCAGAGCGTGGCGGGCTGGATATGCCCCGGGAATGGCGCGCGTGACAGCTGGAAAAGAGCCATTTGTGTCGATCGATTTCATTCATCGCAACAGGCTTGATGAAATTTTGCCCGGATTTGGGCTGGCAATGCTTGATGAGAATGAACGCGCCCACCTCAATCTGGCATGGCATCGGCTGGACCCATGGCCAGACAGCGTGTCCGGCTTGACGCGGATCAGATCGAAATTCATGATTTCGCCCTTGTCAAACGGCTCATTGATGTTGCTGGCGACCATGGCGAAACGCGCCGGTCTCCCATGGGATTTCATTTTTTCCAGCGACATGCATCGCGCGTTCAAACGTGATCCGGCTGTTTATCAGAACGCGATACGCCTGCTTCACCTTGAGCCTGAACAGATCATGATGGCTGCAGCGCATAATGATGATCTGGAGGCCGCCCGCAATGAGGGTATGCAGACCGCCTATATCAACCGTCCAACGGAATATGGCATCGACCAGAAGGCCGACTTTGCCGCCACAAGCGACTGGAACATCATTGCCAATTCCGTCGAGGATTTGGCCGATCAACTCGCCTGCCCCGCTATTTAGGGGGGCGCTATCCGGGGGGCAAGGACACGGCCTCCCGCCATATCATTCACCGATTGCCGTGACCGCTACCCCAACAGTTCCCTTGGTTAAAAATTTGCCGCGAGCACAGAATAGATCGTCGCAGATAGCAGAGCAGATGCCGGTACAGTGATTACCCATGCCGCGGCAATTGACAGAACAAAACGCCGTCGAACGAGCTGCCTTGGCTGCTGGTATTTTGCCTTGGCAACTTTTTCTCTTCTTTTCGCGCGGTCAAGAAATTCACGAAGGAAGCCCACGCCGAAAATGGCACCAATTGCGATGTGTGTTGAACTGACAGGCAGGCCAAGGGTGGTTGCAATGAGGACGGTGATGGCTGATGACAGGGCAACACAATAGGCGCGAGGTGAATTCAGGCGCGTGATTTTTTCGCCAACCGTGGTAATGAGCTTTGGCCCAAATAGGGCAAGACCAATTGCAATCCCGAACGCACCTATGACCAGCACCCAGTAAGGTATGCTTACCTTGCTTGCGATGTCACCATCAGAGCCGAGCGTTGAAACTATGGCAGCAAGAGGGCCAACAGCGTTGGCTACGTCATTGGCACCATGCGCAAAAGAGAGCAGGCCAACACCAAGGATCAGCGGCAGGTTGAAAAGTTTGTGGACATCCTTTCTCCGACTTCCCAACGTCTGGATCCGTCGTGCAATATAGGGCCGCGACCCCAACCAGCAGACCAAGAAGGCAGCTGCTGAATAAATCACTATGTCAATGCCTTCGACTTTCATTATTTTCTTGAGGCCCTTCATTGCCATATATGCGGTAAATGCTGCGCCCATCAGCCCCACGAGAATGGGCACCCAGCGTCTGGCACCGGCAAGACGGTCTGGCACGTTTAGAATGGTTAACTTAATGAAAAACAGAAGAAGAGCTGCAACAATGCCGCCGAATACGGGTGAGATCACCCAGCTCGCGGCAATTTTCATCATTGTCGGCCAGTTAACGATGGCAAAACCTGCAGCTGCAACACCGCCGCCAAGCACGCCGCCAACAATCGAGTGGGTTGTTGAGACAGGGGCGTTCATCAATGTGGCAAGATTGATCCAGACGGCGGCAGACAGCAATGCAGACAGCATCATCAGTTGAAAATCATTGACGTCGATTCCACTCCCTGGGCTTACAATGCCTTTGGCGACCGTTTTCACAACGTCGCCGCCAGCCAGCAAAGCCCCAGCCGCCTCACAAACAACAGCAATCACCACAGCGGCAGTGATCGTTAGCACCTTTCCACCAACAGCGGGTCCCATATTGTTCGCGACGTCGTTGGCGCCAATGTTCATCGCCATGTAGCCGCCGATTACAGCGGCGGCAACCAGTATCAGCGCTTGACCGTCGTTTTCAACGACATAGCCAAAAACAATGGATCCAACGGCCAACAGAAATGTTGTGGCTATTCCGATCAGAACAAATGAGGATCTTGAACTTACGACCTGCGTCTGTGCGTAGCCAATGCGACGCAAGTCATTGACGTATCTATTTTCAAATTTTTTGTTCTTCTTGACCAAGGAGTCAGTCCTCATTCATGCGGGAGAATTACGTAAGGCAATGGAGGGTACCCGCCCTAAACTTTTATTACAAATATTACAAAAATGTGACAGTCTGACTCTGCAGGTCGTCCGATCTTGTCTTCATCTCTGTCTGGGTTCGATTGAACAGTTCCAATTTGTGTGAAACTTGCCGCATTTTTTGGCTTTTCCTGACTCCTATCACATTTCCACTCAGACGCTGACATCGAACCGGCCATCGGCGACGGCACCGCACAGCGTTTGATGGACTTCCTCGATCATCTGTGATTTGCCACTGTCACGGCGACAGACCAGCCCCAGCTGGCGCGAGGGGGCGTTGGCACCAAGCGTGATATGTTTGACCGGTAACGGATTCATATTGCGAACACAGCGCTGCGGCACGATCGATACACCCAGATTGGCCATCACCATGCTGGAGATCGCCTCCAGATCTTCCAGTTCCATACTTTCCTGAACGGTAATATTCTGCTCCTGCAGCCAGGCCTCGACCATCTGTCCGACAATCGCGTTGCGATCAAACCGGATAAAGGGGAAATGGCGTAGCAAAAACAATGGATCGTCAGTTTTGGTTTGCGGCGGTGCCAGCAGTTCAAGCGGTTCCGTTGCGATTTCATGAAAGCTACAGCTGCGCGGCAGACTGGCAGGGCGGGTGATGATTGCGGCGTCAATCTGCCGCCGTTCAACCTGCAGCAGCAGGGCGGCCGATAGTCCGGGCTGGATCACCACATGCAATTTCTCATGCTTGCGTTTCAGGTGTGATACGGCCAAGGGCACCAAACCTGTCAGGGTGGTCGGTACCGCACCAAGTTCAATCTCGCCTGCAAATCCGGCCTCATCCGATATCTCGACAAGCATATTGTCATAGGCCCGGACAACAGCCTCAGCCCTGTCGGCAAAGACATGGCCCAGCGGTGTCAGCTGTGGGCTGCGCGGCCGGCGGTCAAAAAGCACCACATTCCATTGTGACTCAAGTGCCTTGATCTGCTGACTCACCGCGGCATGCGTGATCAGGACCGCCTCGGCAGCGGCGCTGAATGACCCGTGGTCGCGGATTGCCAGCAGGGTGCGGAAATGACGGATGGACATTGCTTCACTCACCACAACATAGTTGGATAATATGTAATAAAAACTTACACAAAAAGTAAATAATATTTTCTTTTTGTTAGATAAATTTGATTTATACTGGGGTTTCACAATCAATGAGGTAGGATCTTGGGCGACGGCGAGACATTTCTCGATGTGTCGATCTGGCGGGATCAGGGTGGCGATGGCCATTTTGAGACCTATCAGGTGCCACGGCGTGCCAACCAGACCATTCTTGATGTGGTGGCATGGGTGCAGCAACAGGTCGATCCGACGCTGTCATATCGTTTTGCCTGCCGTGTTGGCATGTGCGGTTCCTGTGCGATGATGGTCAATGGGGTGCCACGATGGACCTGCCGTACACATGTACAGAAGGTGGCTGATGGGGACTGTCTGGAAATAGCGCCGCTTCGTAATCTGCCCGTGATCAAGGATCTGGTGGTCGACATGGATCCGTTTTTTGATAAATGGGTGGCTGCTGATGCGGTGTTTGAGCCAAGCCAGACCCGTGATGATCCCATGGCACCCATCACGCCTGATGATGCAATGCGGATTGTCGCTGATGACGCCATTGAATGCATCAATTGTGCGGTATGCTATGCGGCCTGTGATGTGGTTGCCGCCAATCTGGACTATCTTGGTCCGGCGGCGCTCAACAGATCATGGAGCCTGGTCAATGACAGCCGTGATGCCGGACAGGCCGAACGGTTGCAGGCGGTTTCCGCTGCTGGAGGTTGCCACAATTGCCACTCCCAGCAGGGCTGCGCACAATTCTGTCCAAACGAACTAAACCCGACTTTGTCAATCTCCGGCCTGAAGCGTGCGACGGCGAAATCACTCCTGCGGTGGGGCCGGTAGATGTTGACCCTGCGTCTCTATTTTGCCCAGCGCCTGACCGCCCTGATAATGGCGCCACTCACCCTTGGGCATCTTGCGGTGATGATCTATGCGGTTCAGGATGGCCTGAGCGTTGCTGAAATTCTGGCACGGACACAGGGTTCTGTTGCCTGGTTTCTATTCTATGGCAGTTTTGTTCTGGCCGTTGCGGTGCATGCGGCGATCGGCTTGCGCGTTGTCATATCTGAATGGCTGGGCGTCAGGGGCATCGTCCTGTCGGTTTTCAGTTGGGCGGTTCTTGTGATGCTGCTTGTTCTTGGTGGACAGGCTGTCTGGACGGTCACCTTTGCTGGAGGGTTCCCATGATCAGACCGCATCGCACTCATGCGTTATGGCTTGCCTTCATTTTGCATCGTCTTTCCGGTATTGGGCTGGCGTTATTTCTTCCGGTCCATTTTTACATGCTCTCGCTGGCACTTACCGATCCTGGCCAGCTTGATGGCTTTCTGGCTTTTACCGATATGCTGCTCGTCAAATGGGCTGAATTCGGCCTGGTGTTTTTGCTGGCTGTTCACATGTTTGGTGGGATGCGGTTGATGGCTTTGGAATTTCTGCCCTGGAGTCCTCGCCAGAAGACCTATGCGGCGCTGGCGGTAGCGCTGGCGTTTTTTGTTTCAACCGGTTTTTTCCTACAGGCGGTCTAGGTGATGTATTCCTCTGTTGAACGGCATGACACCGACATTCTGATCCTGGGCAGTGGAGGCGCTGGGCTATTCGCCGCGCTGCATGCCCAGAAGGCGGCGCCGGATGCCAAGGTGACGATCGCCGTCAAGGGCCTGATCGGAAAATGCGGCTGCACACGCATGGTCCAGGGTGGTTATAATGTCGCTCTGGCACCGGGCGACTCGGTTGAACGTCATTTCATGGACACAATTATTGGCGGCAAATGGCTTCCGGATCAGGACATGGCCTGGCGGCTGTGCAGAACTGCCGTCACAAGAATCCATGAACTGGAAAATGAGATCGGCTGTTTTTTTGATCGCAATCCCGATGGTAGCCTGCATCAAAAGGCTTTTGCCGGACAGACATTTGATCGCACTGCGCATAAGGGCGATCTGACCGGAATTGAAATCATCAGCCGCCTGATGGAGCAGGTGCTGGCGCGACCCGTGGAGAGATTGCAGGAACATCGAGCCATTGGGTTGATCCCCTCCCGAGATGGATCGGCGCTGGCCGGGGTGCTGTTCATCGACATGCGCACAGGCAAATTTCGGCTGGTACGCGCCAAAGCCGTGTTGATGGCGACAGGCGGTGGTCCCACCATGTATCGATATCATACCCCCTCTGGCGACAAGAGCATGGATGGGCTGGCGATGGCGATGCGCCGGGGTCTGGCGTTGCGCGACATGGAAATGGTACAGTTCCATCCAACCGGTCTGCTGGCCGGGGCCGGAACGAAAATGACGGGAACTGTTCTTGAGGAGGGCCTGCGCGGGGCTGGTGGTTACCTGATGAATGGCGACAGGCGCCGCTTCATGTTCGACTATGATGCTGATGGCGAGCGTGCGACACGCGATATTGTCAGTCGCGCCATCTACGAGGAAATGAGGCAGCAGCGCACCTCACCGCATGGTGGTGTCTATATCTCGATGGCCCATCTGGGCCCCGATCTCGTGGCTGACAAATTCAGGGGCATGGCCAAACGATGCGCTGATAGTGGTTTTGACCTCGCTGGGGGTCTGGTCGAGGTGGTGCCAACAGCGCATTATCTGATGGGCGGTGTCGTGGTTGACACTGATACCCGCACCAGCCTGCCCGGCCTGTATGTCGCCGGCGAGGATGCGGGTGGCGCGCATGGTTCAAACCGCCTTGGCGGCAATGGCGTCGCCAACTCGACTGTTTATGGCGGCATTGCCGGTGATGTCATGGGATGCGATGTTCAGCGCGGTGCCCGCCTGCACGACCCGGACAGCAATGTCCTTGATGCGGAAATAGCTCGGGCCACGGCGCCACTGGACAAGCGGCCCGGCAATTTGACGTCGCTGCGCAACCAGCTGCTGGATGTGATGTGGGATGATGTCGGGGTTATGCGTGATGCCAATGGTCTGCAGCGCGGCTTGCGGCGCATTGATGAGATTGATGTCGAATTATCTGCAACGGGTGTTGCACCCGATAATCTGGCCTTTAATTTATCCTGGCATGACTGGCTGAATTTGCGCAGTCTGGTTGACATGTCGAAGGTGATCGCAAGCGCCGCACTGTCGCGCGAAAACTCTCGTGGCGCCCATTTCCGTGAGGATTTTCCAGAAACGGGTGCCATGGATGATTCCTATTTCACGGTGGTGACAGCCTCTGACCAGACCCTATCGGTAACACGGGCACCGGTTCAGTTTACCATCGTCACGCCGGGCGATACCCTGCTTGGGGTGGATGAGGCTGAAACGCTGGTGGGGGCTGCACGATGATTACCATCGACCGTTTACAGGCGACAGCAGAAGAGTTGATGAGACGCGCAGCCATCGAAATTCCGGACGATTATCTGACCGGACTGAAAGCTGCGGCGGCAGCCGAGGATGGTGACCTGTCGAGCTTCGTGCTTGAGGCCATGCTGGAAAATTACGACGCCGCCAAAGAGGATGGCCGGGCCATGTGTGGCGATACGGGATGTCCACGCTGGTATGTCAAAATGGGCAATGAGGCGCGGGTTGACGGTGGCCCTGTGGCATTGGAGGCGGCATTGCGCCGGGCCACGGCAAAAGCCACATCGGCGGTGCCACTTCGCCCCAACCGGGTGCACCCCCTCTGGCGGACCGACCATGACAACAATGTCGGCATTGGTGCGCCGGAAATCGAATATGGGTTTGAGCCGGGAGGTGACTGGATCGACCTGACAACAGTTCACAAGGGTGGGCTGTTTGGCACCGATTACCGGATGTTGTTTCCAAGTGACGGTATTCAGGGGATCAAACGTTTCTTTCTTGATTCACTTGTGGCTTTTGGCAAACGTGGCCTTGCCTGCCAGCCGGCAATCATTGGCATTGGCCTCGGTGGCTCAAAGGATGCCTGTATGGTGCTTGGCAAGCGGGCGGCCTGTCTGCGGGTCGTTGGCGATCGCAACCCCGATCCTAAAATTGCCGTGCTTGAGGATGAACTGAAGGTGCTTGGCAACAATATTGGCATGGGTGCCATGGGGTTTGTCGGCAAATCGATGGTAATTGACTGCAACATCGAAGTTGGCTACTGCCACACGGGCGGGATGCAGATGAGTGTCCATGCCTTCTGCCTGTCCTCGCGCCGGGCCGTGGCCCGGATCTACGGTGATGGCCGGGTTGAATATCGCACCAATCCGGAATGGTTCACCGATTATCAAAGGCGGGAGACGGTTGAATGGCCACAGGGTTGAGAAAAATCCGGCTCAGCACGACCCCGACGGATGAGGCGCTCGCGGCATTGCAGATCGGTGACATCGTCTATCTGGATGGCATCATCTACACCGCACGTGAGGGCGTGTATATGCGGGTTATCGATGATGGGGTTGATTTGCCGCTCGATCTGCCGATGGCGTCCGCTGCCAATTTCCATTGCTCACCAGCGGCAACGCAGCATGAGGATGGCTCCTACACCCTTGGTGCCGTAACAGCGACAGCATCATTTCGCTTTTCCAAATGGATTGGTGCCTGGTTGGCCGCGTCGGGTGCCAAGCTGATCATCGGCAAAGGCGGAATGAGCCCGGAGGATTACCGCGATCATTTTGTCCCGCATGGGGCGATCTATCTGACCACCGTCGGCTATGGCACTGGTGCGTTGTTGGGGCGCGGCGTCAAGGCGGTGTGTGATTTGCATTGGCGCAGGGAGCTTGGCCTTGCCCAGGCCATGTGGGTGATCGAGGTGGAGAATTTTGGCCCCTTCATCGTCGAGAGCGACCGTCAGGGCAACAGCCTCTTCGAACGGGAGAATGCGAAAATAGCAGCCAATATTGACGCCGCCTATGACGGCACCAAACCGGCTGTTTTGAAACGCTTTGGCGAAACTGATGATCGCAAGGATGAATTGATTTGAATCCGCTGGTCAGGCCGCAGGCTGTAAATACACAATCAAGTCATGCGGCGCTGTGTCTGAGGCGCTAACTTCCCTGACTTCAATTTTGTGATGGGACCTCATGCCGATATTCGCGCCGATGCCCAAAAGAAAGTCACCACGCGCTCTCGCTGCCTCACCAACCAGCCCCTCAAGATATGGTTCATGATAGCCAAACAGGGTGTGACGATGACCAGTGATATCATTTGGCTTCAGGTAGTAATTGGCCGATTTGTTGGCAGGCGCCTTCAGAATATTATGTGACTGACGGTACCAGAGCCTGTGCAGCATCCCCTGCTCGTGGAAATATTTCAGGATGTTTTTTTCTGTTTATGACATTTCATTGTTTCATCCGTTGCTGGCTGGCTGTGTTCAGCCCTCCAGGCTCTGCCAGCCGTCAATCTCAAGATCATAACCGTCAATGCTGATCACATTGGAGGGGCTGTTGGACAGCAGGGTCATGCGGTGGATTCCCAGATCGACGAGTATCTGCGCGCCAACACCATATTCGCGCAGGCCATGCACATGATCACTGCCATCCTCACCGCCACTGCCATCCTCACCACCACTGGAGGCACCACTGATCATTGGCGAAAGGCTCAAACTCGATGATTCGCGCAACAGGACAATGATGCCACGCCCGGCATCGGTGATTGACTGCATCGCGGCATTCAACTCATTGCCCGATCGTTTGTCCGACACCTGCCCGAGAAGATCGGTCAGCAGGTCAACACGGTGCATGCGAACCAGTAGGGGATCGTCGGTTGAGATGTCGCCTTTGATCAGCACTACATGCTCGACATCGGAGATCGTATTGACATAGATGACCAACCGCCACTCACCACCAATCTGCAGGGTGACAACGCTTTCCATCGTACGCTGGACGAGTGACTCATTTTGTCGGCGCCAGGCAATCAGATCGGCGATTGAGGCGATTTTCAGATCGTGGTCCTTGGCAAAGGTGATGAGGTCTGGCAGGCGTGCCATGTCGCCATCATCCTTCATGATCTCGCAGATCACGCCGGACGGGTCCTTCTGTCCGGCGGCGCGCGCGATGTCAACGACGGCCTCGGTGTGACCGGCGCGCACAAGCGTGCCGCCATCACGGGCGACGAGCGGGAACACATGGCCTGGCGTGGTGATGTCCTGATCTGCACATTGCGGATTGATTGCCGTGCGGATGGTATGTGCTCTGTCGGCAGCGGAAATGCCGGTGGTCACACCCTCACGCGCCTCGATGGAAACGGTAAAAGCGGTCTGGTGACGGCTTTCATTGCGGCGTTCCATGAGTTTCAGGCCAAGTGCTTCGGTGCGTTCGCGCGTCAGGGCCAAACAGATCAGCCCGCGCCCATATTTTGCCATGAAATTGATTGCCTTGGCGTCGGCATACTCACCGATAATGCACAGATCGCCCTCATTCTCTCGATCCTCATCATCAACCAGAATGAAGAGCTTGCCTTGTCTGGCATCTTCGATAACGTCCTCGATTGACGACAATGCCAAATCGGTCCCGGTGTTGTTATTGGTCATGAAAAAATCCCTGATATATGATGAGTACGACCAGCACCATCTGCTGCGCAACATAACGCGCCGGCGTGTGAATTGCCATTTTTATTGTCGCGCGCCCACACCCCTTTTTTGATTGAACATGGGCTGGTGCGCCCGGCCCACGGGTATCCCGATGCTGCGCTAGATGTTGTGATTGCTGGCAGAAAAGACAAGAGGCATCGCCCCGCATCGGCAATTAGCCAGTTTCCAGAATGATCGCCCCATAGGCGGTGGCCGAAACGGGAATGTGATACAGCCGATAAACCTCTTTGACAGTGTCACCAAGCGCCCCACGCATGACGTTCCACATGATCATCTCCACGCCCTCGCAGCCAGCTTCACGGATGAAATCCGTATGCGAGAATTTCGTGTTCGCCAGCGGATCGCTAACCAGATTGTCCAGAAACTGCTTGTCAAAATCAGGATTGACGACACCTGCTCGCTCGCCGCCCAATTGATGCGATAGCCCACCGGTCCCCCAGATGCCAACCGTCAGATCATCATCAAAGCTGGCAACCGCCCGCCCGATGGCCTGCCCGAGCCTGTAGCAGCGCAGCGCCGTTGGCAGAGGGTGTTGAATGACATTCACGCAGACCGGAATAACCGGGGCCGGCCACGCGTCTGGCTGGTCATAGGCGATCGAGAGCGGCACTGTCAGCCCATGGTCGACGTCGAGGCTTCCAGCGACGGCCATGTCGAACTCTTCGGCCATCAGCTGTTCAACAAGATGCCACGCCAATTCCGGATGCCCCTGCACAACAGGCACCGCGCGCGGTCCCCAGCCCTCATCAGCCGGCTTGAACTCCTCACCAACACCGATAGTGAAGGTGGAATATGAATCAAGCGAGTAGGAGGTCGCGTGATCATTGAAAACGATGATATTCACATCAGGCACATTGTCGCGGTGCCAGGCGCGCAGCGGTCCAAATCCGGCAAAGAGTTTCTGCCAATAGTCCTCATGTGTCTTGCCATTGTCCATGGCGGCGCCAACGCCGGGTACATGTGATGTTCCTATTCCCGCAATCACTCTAGCCATTGCACTGCTCCTTCCGGCTGCGGTTGCCCTCAATTGGGCGGCCGCCATTCAGCATCATCTGCTGAAATTCATCAAAACTCAGCTCCGGGTCACTCATCTTGCCATACATCACCTGCGGAGGCTGGCGGTCATGGCTGACCAGCTTGAAGGCGTAATAGACATTGGCACCAAGTTTGAGCATGCCCAGATAGTTCCGCTCGAGGACCGCTTGCCGCTGCTCTTCAGTCATCGCAAAGGTCTGTAGATAGGCGTTTTCATCCTTGGCAAATTCCTCGCGACATTCGGCCTTGTTCAGCGACATGCAGAACATGTTCAAGTGATAGCCGCGTCTGTAGCTGCGCCCATCAAGCACATAGGTGCCGGGAACATCATCATAGTCACGTTCTGTCATCTGGGCCTCCTTTGACGGGGTCGACACGCTGAGTCACATGGACTGTACAAAGCTAAAACAGTATTTCATATTGAACAATACGCTAAAAACAGGACGGATTGTCCATGAAATGGAACATTGATGATTTGCCGGTTTTTCTGGCCCTGTGCGAGACTCAGGGCGTGCGTGCGGCGGCGGCACGGCTGAATATGCCAAAATCGACGGTGAGTCGCTGTCTCACACGGTTGGAGGAAAAGCTGGATCTGCGGCTGATTGACCGCAACACACGGCAGTTCAGGCTTACCGCCGAGGGAGAGAGGTTTCTTCCGCATGCGCAGCAGATTATGGATCAGGTGGCCGCTGCCGACGAGGCCATCTCGGGGTTGCGGCACAAGCCGGGTGGCAGCCTGAAAATCGCCATGCCAATGGCTTTCAGCCGTGAGGTGATTGGTGGACGCCTCGCCGAATTCAACGCCCGGTTTCCAGATATCAGGCTGGAAGTGCTGGTCACCTCGCAGCAGGTCAATCTGCTGATTGAGGATATTGATGTCGCGCTGGCGGTTGGGCCGTTTGAGGATTCCGAGTTGAACAGCCAGAAAATCGTCGAAACACCCCTTATCTGGGTGGCGTCACCCGGCTATGCCGCGCAATTTGACTGGGCGGACCAACTGGCCGCTCTCAGATCGCACATCAAATTCTGCGAGCGACGCTACAAAAGCCGCCGGCTTGGTCTGAAGGGCCAGCATGGCCGGCAATATCTTGATACGTCTGCGGCGATGAGTATCAATGATCCGATTTTGCTGCGTGAGGTTATCATGCAAGGGGGTGGTGTTGGCCTGATGCCGGAATTATATTGCCGCAATCCCCTTCGCTCCGGTGCGCTGGTCCAAATCTGCCCGGCGATCATTCCTGAGCCACGGGCGCAGATTGTGGCGCTCACCGCGTCACGCCGCCTCTATCCGCAGAAAATGCGGGTCTTTGTCGATTTTGCCAAACAATGTGTGAGGGATTATCAGAGCTTTGGGGCCGACTAGATTGACCATCCCTCGGGTGTTTTCTCTGGTTCTGGGGGATGTCGGTTCACGCAGGGTCTGATAAATTGCGCTATGTTTTGTGATGATTTATGGTATGTGTCGGTCTGTAACCGAACTGAATGGCCAGTGTCCGGGACAACCCAAGCAAAATGGCAGCAATGAAAAAATCTGAACACCGTCTCTCAACAAAACTTGTGCGGGGCGGCTTGAACCGGTCTCCAAATCGTGAGACTAGCGAAGCGCTCTTCATGTCGTCTGGTTATGTCTATGACTCGGCCGAGCAGGCAGCCGCGGCCTTTCGGGATGAGACCGATAATTTTGTCTATTCGCGCTACGGCAACCCAACTGTTGAGATGTTTGAGTCACGTCTCGCCCTTCTTGAAGGCGCTGAGGCCTGCAAGGCGACGGGAACGGGCATGGCCGCTGTTTTTGCGGTGATGGCGTGCCAGTTGCAGGCGGGTGACAGGGTTGTGGCGAGCCGGGCGCTGTTCGGAGCCTGTCATGGAATTCTGACCAAGACACTGCCGAAATGGGGCATTGAGACGGTGCTGATTGACGGCCGTGATCTTGATGCCTGGCGCGCCGCTCTGGCGACACCAACCAAGCTGGTGTTTTTCGAGACGCCCTCAAACCCGCTTCTCGAGTTGGTGGACATTGCCGCTGTCTCAAAATTGGCGCATGAGGCCGGGGCGCGCGTGGTTGTTGACAATGTCTTTGCCACCGCACTCAAGCAACGCCCGTTGGAAAATGGTGCCGATATCGTGATTTACTCCACGACGAAGCATATCGACGGACAGGGGCGGCTGATGGGTGGCGCCGTTCTGGGAAGCCGGAAATTCATCGATGATGTGTTGCTGCCATTCTACCGTCAGACCGGTGCCGCGATGAGCGCCTTCAATGCCTGGGTGATGCTGAAATCGCTTGAAACCTTTGCCCTTCGCTATGACGCGCAAAGCATCTCAGCTGGCAGGATTGCACAATGGTTGACGGGTCATCCGGCGGTGGAGTCAGTTTTTTACCCCGGGCTCGAGACCCATCCCCAGCATGATCTTGCCTGTCGGCAGATGGCTGGCTTCGGAACGGTTCTGGCCTTCCGCATTCATGGTGGCAAGACAGAGGCCTTTCGCCTTCTGGACAATCTGTCCTTGATCGATATTTCAAACAATCTGGGTGACAGCAAATCACTTGCCTGCCACCCCTACACGACAACACATTCCAGCCTCAGCGAGGATGACCTTGCGGCACTTGGCGTTACCAATGCAGATCTTCGACTCTCGGTCGGCCTGGAGGCGGCGGATGATTTGATCGAGGATCTGCAGACAGCACTCGCCGTTCTTGGCTGACATGCCAACGCAATGCCCGGCCTATTCGGCGATGGTTTCCATCACTGCCAGAAACTGTGCCACCTCATGAATGCTGTTGTAGTGACACATTGAAACCCGCACACAACCATCGACGCCCAGCGGATCAAGAATGTTGCCAGAATAGTGATCGGCCTTGCGAAGATGTGTGCGGATGCCCTCTTCATTCAGGCGGGTCACAACCTCGGCCGAGGCGATGCCGTCGACATAAATCGACACCAGCCCCTCACGCGCTGCATTCTCCGGGCCACCGATGATCGTCACCCTGTCCATTTTGGCAAGGCCGGTATGGTTGCCTGTGCCATGGATCATGGCGTCGGTCAGCGTTTTCTCGTGCGCGTGAATGGCGGCACCAGCGGCTTCGAATTTGGCCCGGCGGTCAGACACGTCGCTTACCTGTTCGCCGAGCCATTCCAGATAGTCCGCAACATCAGACAGGGTTGCATAGGCACCGGTATCACGGGTTCCCAACTCCCAGTTATCCTCAGGGCCGCCAACAAGCGAATCATGCGGCACCGCTGACAGCCTGTCTGAAATCCAGGCAAATCCATATCCATGTCGGGAGAACATTTTATAGGGAGAAATCACATAGCCATCGACATCGTAGCTCTTGATGTCGATGAGGCCATGTGCGGCATGCTGGATGCCGTCGACTATGATGAAGCAGTCAGGCGCCACTTTACGGATTGCGGCTGAAATCGCCGCAACATCCATGCCCATTCCGGTGACGGGGGATGTGTGAAGAATGGTCGCGACCCGCGTATCTGCAGTGACGGTTGCAGCATAATCTGCAGCTGCTACCAGCCCAAGAGCATCGTCATGTGGGATCAGAACATGCCTGTTACCGCTGATTTTCGACCAGCGCGCACAGGCGCTTCTTGTGGCAGGATGTTCGACTGTCGAGCCAATAACGACCCCGTCCACCGCCACACCGAGGCAGGCATTCATAATCAGACGGAACAATAATTCAGTGCCGCTCTCACCAACAAAAAACTGTCCATCGGGCGCATTCATCATGACGCGCATATCGTCCTTGGCCTTCTTGATGACGCGCACCAATTCATGCGATCCGGCATTGTCGCGTCCCTGATTGTCGGGAATGGCAGCATATCTGTGGGAATTTTCAACAACGGAATGGAGCGTCAACGCCCCACCGGCATTCTCAAAGAAAACCCGCTGGCCCTGTTCCGGACACTGATCGATCTGGGCGAATTTGCTGCGGATGGTCTCCAGCATCTCTGGCGAAATCTGTTGCATGGTGAGGCGCCTCAAAACAAAATTGGAAAAGTCGGTGTTGCGTGTCTGAACAGGTTCTATAGCCTAAGACCGGTTTAGTCGATACCCTGGCCTTCTGTCTTTTTGCGTAGCTGGGTGGCTGGGGATTTGCGTTATGGGCGGAGCGGGGATTGATTGACATGCGCGGGGTTGCTGCAAAAATCATCATCTGTGTGGCTATGGTTTTGGGTGCCTTGTGGATTTTCGGTCCACGTGAACCGGCAACACTCCAGATTGATTATCGTCGCATCGCCATTCCAGATGATGTCGATGCCTATCTGTCCATCGCAGAGGCGCGCTTTGACGATATTGTTCCCGGAACCCACAAGCGTGTTTCCTGGTTCGGCATACCGGGCGAAAAAACGCCTGTCGCAATCGTCTATATCCATGGCTTCTCAGCAAGCTCTGAGGAGTTGCGCCCTGTTCCAGATCTGGTGGCGGAGGCGCTGGGTGCCAATCTGTATTTCACGCGATTGACCGGACATGGGCGGGGGTCAGCCGCAATGGCCGGGGCAGATGTGGCGAGCTGGATGCAGGATGTCGGCGAGGCGATGGCCATTGGACGATCAATTGGTGACAGGGTGCTTGTCATCTCAACCTCGACGGGCGCCACCCTTGCCGCCGCTGCGGCGCTGGACGATGCCACCATGGAAAATGTTGGTGGCCTTATTTTTGTCTCGCCGAATTTTGGCATCAATAGCCGGGCCGCCAGCCTATTGACATGGCCATTTGCGCGCCAGTGGCTGCCTTTGATAGTTGGTGACAGTCGTAACTCTGAACCACGAAACATGTTGCATGCCAGATATTGGACAACCACCTACCCAACCACCGCGCTTCTGCCGATGGCCGCACTTGTTGAGGCCGTGATGGGGGAAGATTTTTCCGGAATGTCCGTTCCGGCGCTGTTTTATTACAGCATGGATGATCTGGTCGTTGATCCGGCAGAGACAGCCGCGTTCGCCGATCAGTGGGGTGGTGCCGTGGCCCTCGTTCACCCGCAGCTTGGTAACGGTGATGATGAATATGCGCATGTTATTGCCGGGGATATCGTATCACCACAGCAGACAGGCTTTGCCGTTGAGGAGATGCTGCGGTGGCTCTCTGCGCAGCCGGGCTGGCCGGTATCAGGTCGCTAAGGCATCGAACAGCAGCTTGGTGCCAAGACCGAGAAGAAACGCGTAGGAAACATGATAGAAAATCCGGTCATTTATCCGTCTGTTGAGCCACCAGCCGACAATCACGCCGAGCGGGACGACGGGCAAGAGCATTGCCGAGATTTTCAAACTTGCCGGTGACAGCAGGTTCAGCTCAAGAAAGAGTGGTGCTTTCAACAGATCTATCACCATGAAATAGACACTGAATGAGCCGACAAAGGCCTCTTTGCTGAGGCGGTGGGGCAACAGGAAAATCTGTGCCGGTATGCCGCCGGACAAGGACACAAAACTTGACATGCCGGACAGGCCGCACCAGATGGAAGCGCGTTTCCAGAGATGTCTCTCGGCCCAGGCAGGGGTTTTTGTCTCGGCTCTGGCCCGCAGAATGTTGATCCAGTAATTTGCCGCAGTGATGACGGCGACAACACCTATGCAAAGTTTCAGGAGATGATCGGTGAGATGGTCAAAGACCAGCCAGCCGACAAATTGGCCGACCAGCGCGAACAGGCACATGAAGCCAACCAGCCGCCAGTGACAGTGCTTGTACCAGATAAAGAACACGCCAACCGATGTGATCAGGAACATCGGCAACAGCACGGCGAGCGCTTCCTTTGGCGACAGCACAAACAGCATCACCGGTACGCTCATCGATGCGAGCGCACCACCGAAGCCTGACTTGGCAACAGACAAAAAAAAGACTGAAAGTGCCGCCACAATCCAGAACTGTGCCGGGTTGGAAGCCAATATGGAAAATCCGTCCATCACGCCACCTGTTGTCAGAGGCTCCCCGGCGGACCACGGCTGACCCGTGCCTCGCCTGGCGACTGCCATTCTGGAGTGAGGTCTGCGGAAGTGGGCAGACGGATGCCCAGCCCCCTTCAGCCACCATTTGTCGGGCCGATCCCTAGGAGGACGTCAGCTGGTAAAGTCCTGATCGTGCTGAGCCGACCTTGTTGATCAAGCCCATATTGATCAGGGTCTGAAAGGACCGGTAGAGCGAAGGCGCCGGAATCGATGCGGTAAGTGCATGGTCTCTGATATCATTGAGATGCACCGTTTCATATCGTCCCTCGTCAAGTAGAACCAGCGTCGACATAACGCGCTTGTCGATGTCGCTGAGTCCGGATATCTGCAGATCACGTTCCATTTCAAGTAGAAGATTTCTTAGGGTTGCATAATGGCCAATAGTCGGCATCAGCCTGTCCTTTCATCGTCGTTTCAAACCCGCATACCATCTCAAGCTGTGGGGTCCGGGTTTCATGTAAGCACGGTTTCTACATGATTACCGTGATGGCCGCGACGGAGGGCTGGTGCCGGATGACAAATACCCATCCAAAAATTGGTTGTAGCGAACGCAGCATTTGTCAAAGCGCTGTGTGTTACCTTGGCGGACTTCCTAGTCCACAACCATACAGTAATGTACATGATTATGAAATTTAGACCAACCCGTGAAAGACACAAAAACCAGAGTATTGTTCAGGCAAAAGCAGAAATATCATTCGAAGATTAGTCAAAAGTCAAAAAATAGCGCGTAAGTTGTTCACTAAACAATCTTTAGACGCGAAGTTCGTTGTTTTGCTGATCCAAACCCTAACGGCAGTGCCCCGATGGGTGTAGGGCTGGGGCGCGTATCATGGTTGCCTTTGCTGTGCTGGCCGGGTATGGCTGGGTAAGCCATTCATCAGGGAGTTTTATCATGTCGGTAGCCGATGGCACGCCTCAGTTCAGACAATTATGGCCAACACAGTTCATGTCGCTGCGCCTGCCCGGCAATGAACAGGCCAATCCGGTTCTGGCTGATTTTCTGCTCGCCCAGAACATTGAAGCCGATGACATGACGACGAACTACACGGCCAGCAATCTATTCATGTCTGACCATCCTGCGGTGATCTGGCTACGCCAATGCTGTGACCGGGCTGTTCTCGACTATGCTGGTGAAATGGGTGTTTCCTATGAGCTTGAGTGGGTTCTTCAGGGGTGGGGCAATGTGAATATGAAGGCGGATTACCACAATTTGCACAATCACCCGCATTCCTGGTTGTCGGGGACCTATTATGTTGCGGTTCCGGACCAGAGTGATTCAAGCATGTTCAGGTCCGACCTGAATCCCGCTGCCATCAGCTTTTTCGACCCGCGCCCACAGGCGAATATGAACGCCATCCGCGATGATGCCCAGGTTGATCCTGAGCACCGCATCCTGCCTGTTGCAGGTGATCTGCTGCTCTGGCCGTCCTTCCTGCATCATCTGGTGCATCCCAACATGTCCGATGCTCCGCGGATCTCGGTCTCATTCAATGTCGTGCTGAAATGGAAGAACGACTATATCCCACGCTAGGACCAGAGAAACCGCGTTTTTGGACCCTGCTGGTGATGTTCAACTGCCTGTCTTTTCCCGCAGTGTCTCGACGTCGCCAATATGGATTCGCAGCGCCCCTGTCGATAGATATATCTCCACAACGAACAGGCTCATTGATACCGCCATCAGGATGATGGCAGTGGGAAACAGCAAAGGGCTGATGGTCACGATGGAAAGATAGGTCGCCAGCACAAAGAGCAGGTTGAAGACAAAGGCAAGGCCACCAAAGAACTGGCTCGCCTTGATCAGATGCATGCGTCGTTTCAGGCTGACCAGTTCTGCCATGAAAATGCTGTGCTTTGTCGCGCTGAGGTGGGGTTGTTCCATTGTGTCGTGGAGATTTCTGATCAGGCCGGCGACGGCTGTGTATCGGCCGCTGACATTGTTCATCGCCAAAGGAATGGCCGGAAACAGAATGCCGGCAATCAGAATGTCATTCACGCGACGTTTCCCTTCTTCATCTATGTGGCTGGGCGGCGAACGGAATCTGCTGGCATTCTCGGTGACAGGGATGCGCTTTCCTGTGCGCCCCGTGTTATGCCATTGCAATCTGCTGCATGATACTGCTTTATTTTTATATCACCGCTGCAATTTTTGCAGCATCAGCTGGTGGCGGTAGCATTGATCAAAGCTCGGCTCTGTTGGGTTTCCAGCCATTGGCAATGGATGGCCGCATTGTGATGGCGTCGCCTGGCTCCCATGTATTAGGATCAAGCAGATCTTTTGGGAGACGAACATGACGATGCGGGTCTATCTTTCTGGTGAAATTCACACTGACTGGCGTGATCAGATCATTGCCGGTGCGGCAGGTCTTGATGTGGTGTTTTCCAGCCCGGTCACTGATCACGCGGCCAGCGACGATTGTGGTGTTGCGATCATGGGGGCAGAAGATGACAAATTCTGGCATGACAACAAGGGTGCAAGGCTGAACGCCATCCGCACCCGAAAGGCAATCGCGGGTGCCGATGTTGTTGTCGTCCGTTTTGGTGAGAAATACCGGCAATGGAATGCTGCCTTTGATGCTGGCTATGCGTCTGCACTTGGAAAATCATTGATCATCATGCATGGCGTGGATCATCAGCATGCCCTGAAAGAGGTTGATGCTGCCGCCCTTGCCGTTACCCAGACGCCCGAACAGATAGTCCAGATCTTGCGTTATGTTCAGGACGGCACATTGCCATCCTGACCGGCACCCGATCACCCCGGGACGGGAGCATCAGATGACAGAATTATGTGACCTATCGGCAAGCCAGCTCGGCACCATGATCCGAACAAAAGAGGTATCGCCTGTCGAGATTATGGAAAGTTGCATTGCCCGCACAAAGTTGGTTGATGGCGCGCTCAATGCCATGGTCACACCGGCATTCGATACAGCCCTTGCAGCCGCCCGCGCGGCAGAGGACGCTGTCATGCGTGGTGATGATCTGGGGCTGATCCACGGGCTTCCCGTCGCGGTCAAGGATCTTGATGCAACCGCGGGGATCCGCACAACCTATGGCTCAAGACTGCATCGGCATGACGTACCGGATGCCGACCAGGGTTCGGTCGCCCGGATCAGGGCGCAGGGCGGAATTATCCTGGGCAAAACCAACACCCCTGAATTTGGTGCGGGGGGAAATACGCGCAACATGCTGTTTGGTCCGACCAGCAATCCGTTCGATGTCGAAAAAACCTGTGGTGGATCGTCAGGTGGCTCGGCGGTAGCGCTGGCAACGGGAATGGCACCACTTGCCACTGGCTCGGACTATGGTGGCAGCCTGCGCACGCCTGCCGGTTTTTGCGGTATACTCGGTTTTCGGCCGTCACCCGGTATCGTCCCGATAGAGGATAGTGGCGTCGGGCTGCACCCTTTCGCCGTGCTTGGTCCGATGGCAAGATGCGTTGACGATTTGTCTTTGCTGTTACGGGCGATGATGGGGTTTGATCCCCGGGATATCTTTTCGTCGGGTGCCCATCGTGATCTCCTTGCCCCGCCTGTCGCCGCCGATCCCGGCAGATTGCGGGTCGCCATTTCGGCTGATCTGGGAGTGGCTGCAATGTCAGCTGCAAGCCGCGCGCTGTTTGCCGAGCGCGTCGAGCTGTTCTGTCATCATTTTGGTGTTGTCGAGGAATGTCATCCCGATCTCAGTGATGTGGACAATGCCTTTGAGGTGCTGCGTGGCGTTGGTTTCGTTGCCGCATATGATCAGCTTGTCGCGGCGCACCGTGAGGATATGTCGCCAAATGTCATTGACAATGTTGAGCGAGGCCTTGGTTTTTCAGTCCGTGATATCGCCACCGCGCATTTGCAGCAATCAAGGATCGCGCGAAACTGGCTGTCCCTCTTCGACGATTTTGATGTTCTGATCTGTCCGGTTGCGTCGGTCTCACCCTTCCTTCACGCCGAGTGGAGCGTGACTGAGATTGATGGCCAGAAGATGGCCAGCTACATGAGTTGGCTTGGCATTGTCTATGGCCCGACGATGGCGCTTGCTTGCGCTGCGGCGCTGCCCTGTGGTGTTGATGCTGCGGGCATGCCCTTTGGCATCCAGCTGTTGGGTGCGCCCGGCAAAGACAGAAAACTGCTGGAAGTTGCAAAATCTCTGGAAATCATTTTGGCAGAAAATCCGCTCACCGCACGCGCGGTGCCTGATCTTGACCCGTTGAAAGCGCTGTAATGCCGTTTGGGCGGCGCGTTTAGCGCATTGCGGCGAACTGTGCACGGAACATCAGAACCCGATCCCATTGCCCCAGCAAATTCTGTTGCCGCTGCTTCACTCTGTGATCTGGATCCACTGGTTCTGGTGCAGCTCGTGCGGGTTGTGCAGATGCCAAGGCTGACCTGTCCGCTGCGGTGGATGCTTGGATCGCTCCTGTCTTCTTGGACCGCAGATCTTCGTCCGGATGGACGGGAGAGGGTTCGGCTGTTGTCCTGATCACCGGTTTTGCGACGGGCAGGGCAACTGGCAGGGCAACAGGTTGTGGAGATGGCTCCCCCTCTTTGCGTGTCAGGTCTGTGCCTGCCTCCTGCATGGCTCTGGCAAAGGCATCATCAGCTGCAGTACTGATCGGTTCGAGCGGCAGCTGAAAGACAGCTGTTTGGATTTGTGCGTCCTGTGCATTGGGGTGATGTTCTGTCCAGGTCGCCAGTACCCGTTTCAGATAGGGGTCATTTTTGCGCCGGTCACTCGAATGATAATGCCTGATCGCTTCGTTCCAGCTGCCATGTGCATAATAAAGATCGGTTAAGAAGCCGGCGGCGTAAGCTATATTGCTCGCAGGATCAAGCATCTCATCCAAAGTTTCAAAGAACGCTCCATGCCATTTTGTGTTGATCTGCATGCAGCCGATATCGATGCTGGTATCGGGGTTGGTCATGTGCGTATCAAGATAATCCAGAACCTGCTCACGATTGTCAAAAAACAAACCCTTGCCACTGTCATTCAGCGTCCACGGCCAGGCCCTGTAGCTGCCGTCGGACTGGATGCGTGAGGCTTCGACTGTCGAGATGCTCTGCAGAATGCCGTCGGGCAGACCATGCCGCCCCTCGGCCGCCCGGGCAAGCGCCATACAGTCCGGTGTGCTGGCTGTTGCCGCTTCCTGTCCGGCGACAAGGCAGATCGCCGCAACGCCCAATCTCTGCAAGAATCGTCTGATCATGCGCAGATCAGAGCAAAATACGTGCCATTATCCAGTGTGATTTCCTAGCGTCGCAGCGCGCATGAAAAAACCTGTGACTGGACCGATGGTTCATCACCATATTTGACGATGGCACTGTGAAAGAGGATGCCGTCCTCGAGGCGAAAAATATCAGTCCGATCATCATTTTCGGCGTAGGCCCGGAATCCCTCTTCGCCAAGCGGTGTCATCACATATTTTTGATGAAAGAACACACCATTGCTTTCGATGATATTGCCGTTGCGCGTGAAGACAAGTTCGCGCCCCGGATAGGCCGGTTGCATCATGCCTCCAGCGGCAACCGAAACCCGTTCGAGCTCGCGGCATTCGTAGGTTGAGGCGTTTGCCGAACTGGTAAAAACCAGCGCTGCCGTCACGTTGCACAGGGCAAGCCATCTGCTGTTGGTGATCATTTTCATGCGTCTTAACTGGGAACGCATCCCCCGCAATCAAGGCGGTCAGGCCGAAGAAAGTACAGATGCCAGTCCTCTGTCATGTCCAACAGGCTGGATATGGGATGGGAAATTCGCTAGACAACAGCAGGATCAAACAGCGGCGGGACAGCGTGATGAAATATGTGATCAAGGATTCGCCACTTCACGGCCTGGGTGTGTTTGCTGCCGAGGATCTGCCCTCTGGCAGCACCATCGAGCGCTGCGCCTATATTGTCATTGATGATGATGATTTGCAGGAGGTCAACCGGCTCAATGACTATCTGTTCACCTCGCCTGATGATCCTGGTGACTATCTGTGTGTCATGGGTGCTGGCATGCTCTACAATCACAGTGATGCGCCAAATGCGGCATGGGAAATCGATGATGATGACAATCGGCTGCTGCGATTTTATACGACGAGTGATGTGGCGGCAGGTGATGAGCTGCTCCACGACTATGGCAGTGAATATTGGACGACGCGCGAATAGCCGCTAGACCAATGCCTTGATCGCCTCATAGAGTGTGCCGCAGGCAAGATATAAAAAGGCCAGCGCACAAATCCGGTAGGTCCATATTTTCCATTTTGCGCCGGCACTGCCGAACAGCTTGTTGACGATGGCCGCGCAGAAGAAGCACCAGAGAATTGACGACAGCATGAAGCCGGCAAAGAACAGGGCAAAATCCGCAGGTTGTGGGTCGGCAATTCCGATGGCAGCAAACGCACTGCCAAGCGCTGCCCAATAGGCAATGTTCTGCGGATTGGTTGTCGACAGAATCACGCCGGCCCGTGCGGCTGACATTCCGCCTCTGGCGATGGGGCTGGTTTCAGCTGGTGCGCCGGCCGCCTTCCAGGAGTCCCGGGCCAGATAGCCAAGATATGCTGATCCCGCGATGGCTATGGGAAGCTGCAGCGATGGGCTTTGCAGCAGCACACCGATTCCAAGCAGCCCCAATATGGCCCATAGCGCGTCACCAGTCAGCGATGCCAGTTGCAGTATGAGAGCTTCGCGAAACCCTCCGGTCATGCTGCGCCGGATTGTTTCCGCAAAGACCGCGCCCGGTGCTGCATTGAAAATCAGGCCAAGCAGAAAGGCGGCGGAGAGTATCTGGATCACGGGCGGCTGTCCCTCTTTCGAATCTGTCGGCGGGGACCTTATCACGGGCAATATTTAACGCCAATTGGCACTGATCCGGCCTGCAAATGTAACATCAGATGTCAGTTTGATCATTTTTGCTCAGGAATAAAGGTGCGGCAATGTTGTATTTTCCTGTCCATGGCCTATCGTTCGACGGTGCGGCATGGGCTGGAAACGGACCAGCAATCACCGTCACCATACATGCATCACCGGTTAAAAGGGTCCGACAGCCAATGTCTCTCAGTTCAGAAAATATCCGCGCCACCAAAATTCTGGCGACTGTTGGCTCGGCCTGCGAGTCCGCTGACGGCCTTGCCGCCCTGCTCGATGCTGGCGTGAATGTCTTTCGGCTGAATTTCTCGCATGGCACGCAGGCAGAACATGGGGCGCGGATCAAGGCTATCCGTGCACTCGAAGCTGACAGGCAGCAGCCGAGCTGTATTCTGGTGGACCTGCAGGGACCAAAACACCGCGTGGGTGAGGTGGCAGCTGGCACCATCGTCGAGGTTGGTGATACCGTTACTTTCGATCAGCAGGACGGGATTGGCTCAAGCACGCGGCTGGGCCTGCCGCATCCCGAAATTTTTGCGGCCATCATTCCGGGTGCCAGATTGCTGATGGATGATGGCAAGCTGGCCTTTCGGGTGACCACCATACGGGATGACAGTTTTGATGCCGAGGTGCTGACCGGTGGCCCGGTGAAAAGCCGGAAGGGTGTCAATCTGCCGGATATCCTCCTCGATACAAGACCGCTTACGGAAAAGGACATTGCTGATCTTGAATTTGCGCTGGAGCAGGGTGTTGACTGGGTGGCGCTGTCCTTCGTGCAGCGGGCGAGCGACATCATCGATGCCCGCCGCATCATTGGCAAACGTGCCGGGCTGATGGCCAAGATCGAAAAGCCATCGGCGCTTTCAGGCCTGGATGACATTATCGCCGCAAGCGATGGGATAATGGTTGCGCGTGGAGATCTTGGCGTTGAGTTGCCACCCGAGATGGTTCCCGGATGGCAGAAAAAAATCGTTGCGCGGTGCCGTATGGTTGGCAAGCCTGTCGTCGTTGCGACCCAGATGCTTGAGTCGATGATTGAGTCGCCCTCGCCAACAAGGGCCGAGGCATCGGACGTCGCGGGTGCGGTGTTTGATGGCGCAGACGCTGTCATGCTGTCAGCTGAGACGGCGGTTGGAGAATATCCAGTTGAGGCAGCCGGGATGATGGCTCGAATTCTGGAATCTGCCGAAGCGCATATCGCCGAGAATCACGAGGCGGCGCTGCCGCAATTGCCGGTCGAGCCAAGCATCTATCATGCAGTTGCCAGAGCGGCGGTGGCACTTGCCGACACGATTGGCGTAAAGGCCATTGTGGCGTTCACCACCTCAGGTAACACGGCCGTGCGGATTGCACGCGAACGCCCGCAGATTCCGCTCTTGCTGATGACGCCTGATCCCGCGGTTCAGCGCCGACTGATGCTGCTGTGGGGAGCGCAGTCCGCGGCCAGCCAACTCACCAATGACTTTGAGGCGGCAATTTCCGAGGCCATTACCACTGTTCAAGGCCGTAAAATGGCGGCATCAGGTGATCATATTGTGGTCATTGCCGGCATGCCATTCGGCGTTGCTGGCACCACAAATTCGATGCGTGTTGTCTCGCTGTGACAGGGAGCTGATTTTTCAGCCCCTCACCGATAAATTCTGATTGCGTTCATGTGTTTTTGCCGGTTCAAATGAGATGGAAAAAAGCGCCCTTGCGTCACCGGCTGGCACCGGCTGGCAATTCGGGTGGTCGTCTTTTTTCCTGACCATTCGGATCGGCATGATCCGCTCGATCAATCGCTGTCATGGGGGACAGAATGACAACAGTTGGGTTTATCGGACTTGGGAATGTTGGCGGCAAGCTGGCGGGCAGCATTCTGCGCAATGGAATGGCGCTGATGGTGCGCGATCTTGACAGGGATGCAGCAGCGCCCTTTCTCGAGGCTGGGGCGCAATGGGCCGACAGCCCAAAGGCAATGGCCGAGGCCTGCGATATTGTCATCACCTGTCTGCCATCGCCCGCAGCAAGTGCGGCGGTAATGGAGGCAGATGACGGCATTCTGGCGGGCCTCTCGGCTGGCAAGGTGTGGGCTGAGATGAGCACCACAGATGAGGCAGAGGTGAAGCGTCTCGGGGCAAAGGTTCAGGCGGTTGGCGCAGACCCGGTGGATTGTCCGGTGTCAGGTGGCTGCCATCGGGCTGCCACGGGCAACATCGCCATTTTTGCCGGATGCGATCGGGCTGTATTCGATCGGCTGCTGCCGGTGCTGACCATTCTGGGACGCCGCGTTCTGCACACCGGGCCGCTTGGCTCGGCATCGGTCCTGAAGGTGGTGACCAATTATCTGGCAACAGCCAATCTGATCACGCTTTGTGAGGCACTTGTCACCTCCAAAATGGCGGGAATGGACCTCAATGTCGCCTATGAGGCGATCCGCATTTCCTCGGGAAATTCCTTCGTTCATGAGACGGAAAGTCAGGTGATCCTGAATGGCAGCCGCGATATAAATTTCACCATGGACCTTGTGATCAAGGATGTGAGCCTGTTTCAGGAGGTGGCTGACAGGGCCGGGGTGCCGCTGGAAGTCTCGCCGAAGCTGATTGAGATTTTCAAGGATGGACAGGATCGTTATGGCCCCCGCGAATGGTCACCCAACATCATCAGGCGGCTCGAGGAGGCGTGTGACGTCGATATTCTGGCACCCGGCTTTCCGGCAGAAATGGTTGATGATGAACCGGAGGAGGCAGGCTATGAGGTGGTTCCCAAGGGTCGCTAGGGTCGGGTGATGCGGATGTAACCGGCCACGCTACAGCGCTTCACCGCGGAGACGCTTTTTCAGGCTGGCGATAATGGTCTCGACCTGCTCCAAATGTGGATTCTGCCGCGCCGCCGCCTGATAGGCGAGCAGTGCGCCCTCGTAATTGCCCTGTTGGGCGTGGATCATGCCAAGCCCGGAAAGAGCCCCAAAATGTCGTGGTTCGAGCTGCAGAACCCGGGCGATATCACGTTTTGATCCGGACAGATCACCAATCATGAATCTGACCGTTGCCCGCTTGTTCCAGACTTCAGCAAATTCGGGCGCTGCCCCGGCAAGGGTGCTAAACCAGTGTTCGGCATCTCTGAGCGCGCCAGCGTTCATCAGCTTCACGCCCACCTGCATTTTCTGGTCGATGCCTTCATCTGACCCAAAAGCAGTCCAACGCGCCCAGATTTCCTGCTGAAGTTGGGCCGCCGTTCCCTTGTTCGCGGTTGCTTTGAGAGCAGTGAACAGCGTGTCGAGCTCAGGATCATTCTGATCTGCCATCGCCGGATTGCCGTGCAGGAGAAACAGGCACAGCAGCACAAAAAGGCTGTGTAGCGGAACCCTGCTCTGAAATGGAAACACCGTTTTCATATTT
>JAYNHH010000029.1:0-27306 GCA_038107835.1 Alphaproteobacteria bacterium | reverse complement strand
GAATTTTACAAATCAACGCTGATCTATGTGACGCATGACCAGAATGAGGCGATGACATTTGCCCACAATATTATTGTCATGGATGAGGGCGAAATCGTTCAGGTCGGCACGCCCCAAGAATTGTTTGAGCGGCCGATGACGACTTTTGTTGGTTACTTCATTGGTGCGCCAGCGATGAATATGTTTGATGCTGCCATCACCGGCAAGACCAGCGTGTCTGTTGGCAATACAAGCCTGAACACCAAGACCGATCTGTCGAAGGTGAAAACTGGCAATATAAAGCTGGGCATTCGTGCAGAATTCATTACGCTTGCCAGACGTAGGACACCAAACGCTGTTGAGGCTCTTATTGAACGTGTTGAGGACCTTGGAAATTACCGTCTGGTCACCGCAAGGGCTGATGACACGACAATCAAGATCAAGGTAAAACGCGAGGAAGATCTTCCGGCGGAAAAGGCCTGGGTGGTTTTCCCGGCTGAACGTTGCTGTGTCTATGCTGATGAGCGGCTTGTCTGAGTTGGGTGCCACCTCTTATGCTCACCCCAGTGAGCGCCTATGGTTTTGTAAATAACACGATGTCCTTTGCCGGTATCTGGCAATGCCACTCTCGTTGCGCTGCAATGACGCGAAAACTCATCTCACAATAGAAAACGACATGTGTTGGATCTCGGCGGTAATGCCAATTCTTGAAGTCGGACCCTTGCGTTGCAAAACAGGTCATGACACCAAGATGGCCCGATGGTTTCAGCAGGTGGTCAAGCCTGTCAAATTCGGCAAAAGGGTCGTGAAAATGCTCAGCTGTCTCGGTGCAGGTGATAAAATCATACTGTGTCTGTAAACTTGATTTGTCCGGGTGGAAAAATGGATCGTAAAGCGCCATGGAAAACCCCTGTTCGCTCAGCATTGCGGCCAGTGCCGGTCCAGGCCCACAACCGAAATCAAGCCCCTTGTCGCCCGGTTTGAGAAGGGTCGAAAGAGGATTTGCCAATCGTGAGAGAAAGTTTCGGTATGCAGGGTCATCTGGTCTGTTGTCATGTTCCAGATAATGCGCATGCTCCGCACTTGCCGACGGGAAATGGGTGTGGTCAAGGAAAATGGCATGACATTCGGAGCAGCGCCAATAGGTTTGGGCATCAATTGTGTTGAAATGCGAAACTGGGCCCGCGTGGCAAACTATGCACTCCAAAACAAGCCCCAAACAGCGATGATGGAATATGGAGTTTCATTAGTAACATTGATGGAGTTCGCGTCAATATGTGTGACAGCATCAGACCAGTTTCGGTTCATTTCGGATTAGAGAGCGGTTATTCTGTTACCGTACTCAGTTCGGGGTGGAATGGCAGGGGTGAAACTCAATGTTGCCAAACGGGGCATCAAATCAGGAACCCAAGACAACGGTTGGTGGGGACTCCAATCCTTTCGGCAATATGGGTTTTTTCCAGTTCTGGATATTATCGACCCTGTTCTATCTGACCTTTCCCCTGTCACTCCTGATTGCATTTTTGGTGCTCGGGCCGGTGCGCACACGACAATTTGTTAGTGCGCTGGTGCATGATTTCATGCAGACAGTTCTGATTTTGATTGCGGTGTTTGCGGTTGTGGCGTGGGGTGTTTTTACCCTTTTATTTCAGTGACTGCCATGCGGGCATGAAGATGACACAATCTCTTGTGAATTTAGCTGCCAAAACTGGATTGAATGGTGGACAAATGTCCCAAATTACCTAGACTTTTCGGCTCTGCAGAGACATGGGACTCAACCCATGCTGCCGATGCAAAGCGCTGAGCAGGGCTTTTTTGGTTTTGGATTGTCGCACTGATGTAAGAGTTCATGCTTATGTATCTGCAAGGTGTGCAAGCGCTTTTTTCAACCAGAGGGAGATCAACATGATCAAAAGATTGTCAACACGAATTGCTGCAACAGCCATTGCAGCAACCATGGGCGCAGTGTCCTATGCGGCCAATGCGGCGACTGAGATTCAGTGGTGGCACGCCATGGGCGGTGTCAACGGTGAGCGGGTCAACAAAATCGCCGATGACTTTAACGCCACCCAGTCAGATTACAATGTGGTTCCTGTCTATAAAGGAAACTACACCGAAACAATGACGGCGGCGATCACCGCCTTTCGGGCCAAGCAACAGCCGCATGTGGTTCAGGTTTTTGAGGTTGGCACCGCGACAATGATGGCAGCCAAAGGTGCGGTTAAGCCTGTTGAACAGGTGATGACGGGTGCGGGTGAGCCGTTCGACAAAGGTGATTTCCTGTCTGCAGTGATCAGTTACTACCAGACGCCGGATGGTGAGTTGCTCTCAATGCCCTTCAACAGCTCAACACCTGTGTTGTGGTACAACAAGGATGCCTTTGCAAAGGCAGGTGTGAGCAGTGTCCCTAAAACTTGGGATGAGATGGAAGACGCATCTCGTAAACTCGTTGCCGCAGGTTACAAATGTGGTTTCAGCTTCGGTTGGCAGTCATGGGTAATGGTGGAGAATTATTCCACCTGGCATGATGTGCAGATTGGCACCAAGGAAAATGGCTTCGCTGGTTTTGACACTGAGTTGACCATTAACAATGACCATGTTTCGGGCATTCTTGGTCGGATCGCCGACATGTCAAAAGACAGTCTGTTCGTCTATGGTGGCCGCAGAGGCGACAGTCTTTCAATGTTCACCAACGGTGAGTGTGGCATGTGGATGAATTCATCCGCCTATTACGGCAGTATCGTCAAGCAGGCCAAATTCAATTTCGGCCAGTCAATGTTGCCGCTTGATACAGCCGCGGCGTCAAAGCCACAGAACAGCATCATCGGTGGCGGTACGTTGTGGGTTCTCGAAGGGCATGACGATAGTGAATATAAAGGCGTCGCCAAATTCATGACCTATCTCTCCTCACCAGAGGTGCAGGCATGGTGGCATCAGGAAACAGGTTATGTTCCGATCACTACCGCTGCTTATGAATTGTCAAAAGAGCAGGGTTTCTACGATAAGAACCCCGGCACTGACACAGCGATCAAGCAGTTGAATCTGAACACGCCAACACCGAATTCCCGTGGCCTTCGTTTTGGCAGCTATGTACAAATCCGCGACATCATCAATGAAGAGATGGAAGCCATCTGGAGTGGCGCCAAATCCTCAAATGATGCCATGGATGAGGCTGTGAAGCGCGGCAACGCATTGTTGCGGAAATTCGAACGGGCAAACGACTAGCCATAAATGATGTGCGCCCCACGCTGCTGAGCCGTGTGGGGCGCATTTTCGAACCCAGTCCGGAAGATATGTGATGCAAGAGCGTGTTATTTTCAAATCGAGATCGCTGCCATATCTTCTTGTGGCACCTCAGATTATTATCACGCTTGTTTTCTTTTTATGGCCTGCTGCACAGGCGCTCTATCAATCCTTTCTGATTGAGGATGCGTTCGGCCTCGGATCAGAATTTGTCTGGTTGGAAAATTATCAGGTGCTGTTTGCGGACAGTTATTACAAAGATTCATTTATTCGTACCATTTTTTTCTCCCTTGCCGTCGCTTTTGTTTCGATGAGCTTTGCACTGATCCTCGCTGGTTTCGCTGACAGGGTGATCAAGGGCGCACTTGTTTACCGAACATTTCTGATCTGGCCCTATGCGGTGGCCCCTGGCCTTGTCGGCGCGCTGTGGGTGTTCATGTTTGATCCCACCATTGGAATTTTCACATATCTCTTGCATTTTCTTGGTTTTGATCTGAATTACAAACTCGATGGTGATCACGCCATGGCGCTGGTGATTCTGGCAGCGGCATGGAAACAGATTGCCTATAATTTTCTGTTCTTTCTTGCAGGTATGCAGGCCATCCCCAGATCATTGATTGAGGCAGCAGCTATTGATGGTGCCGGTCCCCTGCGCCGTTTCTGGACAATTATTTTTCCGTTACTTTCACCAACCACCTTCTTTCTTCTCGTCATCAATACCGTTTACGCCTTCTTCGACACATTCGGGATTGTCCATACAATCACCAGTGGTGGGCCGGCACAGGCGACAGAAATTCTGGTCTACAAGGTCTTCAATGATGGGTTTATCGGCTTGGATCTTGGCGGCTCAGCCGCACAGTCAGTGATCTTGATGTTTGTTGTCATTGTTCTGACGGTTCTGCAATTCCGTTATGTAGAACGGAGGGTACAGTACTGATGGTTGAAAATCGCCCTCTGCTGAGACTGGTAACACATCTTGTACTCATCCTTGGCATTGCGATCATTGCCATTCCGATCTGGCTCATGCTGGTCGCTGCGAGTCATGACGGGTTGCGAATGCTGCAGGTGCCAACCCCACTTATGTTGGGAGGGCATTTCTGGGATAACTTTGTCGAGGCGCTCTTTGGAACAGGACTTGAGGGAACGGCGACGGCACCTGTCTGGTTGATGCTCTTCAACAGCCTGATAATGGCGCTGTCCATTGCCCTAGGCAAGATTGCCATCTCGCTGTTGTCGGCCTTTGCCATTGTTTATTTCCGGTTTCCTTTTCGGATGCTGTGTTTCTGGATGATCTTCGTTACCTTGATGTTACCGGTTGAGGTGCGAATCATCCCCACCTTCGAGGTGGTTGCCAATCTTGGCATGTTGAACAGCTATGCGGGTCTCAGTATCCCCCTGATTGCATCGGCGACCGCAACGTTTCTGTTCAGGCAGGTGTTCATGACGGTTCCGGGCGAACTGGTTGAATCAGCGCGGATTGATGGGGCCGGGCCAATGCGGTTCTTTATGGATTTTCTGCTTCCGCTTTCACGCACAAACATCGCCGCGCTGTTTGTCATTCTGTTCATTTATGGCTGGAATCAATATCTGTGGCCGCTGATCATCACTACGGACCAGGACAAGTACACCATTGTCATGAGCATCAAGCAGATGCTGGAAGTGGCGGAACAGACACCACAATGGAATGTCATCATGATGACGGCGTTGCTGGGAATGTTGCCACCGGTTTTTGTCGTCGTGGTGATGCAAAAACTTTTCGTCAAGGGATTGGTGGAATCCGAAAAATAGGAACTGACTGCGAAAAAGAGATGCAAGATGGGCAATGTAGATTTTACTGACCTTTATAAATCATACGGCCAAACTGAGGTCATTCACGGCATTAATGGGGCGGTGGGTGATGGGGAGTTTGTCGTCATTGTCGGACCCTCGGGATGTGGCAAATCCACCCTGCTGCGTATGATCGCTGGGCTTGAGACCGTTACCGGAGGTGACATCAAGATCAGTGGGAGTCGCGTGAATGATCTCGAGCCAGCTGAACGGGACATTGCAATGGTGTTCCAAACCTATGCGCTCTATCCGCATATGTCCGTTTTCGAGAACATGTCTTATGGGCTCAAAATCCAGAAGGTACCCAAAGATGAAATCAGGCGGCGTGTTGAGGCGGCTGCAGAAATCCTGGAGATCACGTCACTGCTTGACAGGCAACCGCGCCACATAAGTGGTGGCCAGCGGCAGCGGGTTGCAATGGGGCGCGCCATTGTTCGGGAGCCGGCTGTTTTCCTGTTTGATGAGCCCCTGTCAAATCTTGACGCAAAGCTGCGCGTCCAAATGCGGCTCGAGATCAAGAAACTGCAGGAACGGCTGGGCATCACCAGCATCTATGTCACGCATGATCAGGTCGAGGCGATGACGCTTGGCGATAGATTGATGGTCATGAATGAAGGGGTCATAGAACAGTTTGGCACACCGATTGATCTGTATCAGACGCCATCATCCATCTTTGTTGCAGGCTTCATCGGCAGCCCGGCCATGAATTTCATTCCAGCAAGCCTTGCTGCAAAGGGCCGCCAAATCAACCTTGAGGGTGGTGGCACCCTTGTTCCTGAGGCGACCGTCAAAAAGTCTGGGCAGGCAAAACTTACAATTGGCATACGCCCCGAACATCTGACGATCGTCAGCGGTGCAAAAGCCAAGGGCAAGAACACACTTGCCCTGACAGTAGATGTGGTTGAACAGCTGGGAGCGGACACACTGGTGCACGGGGTGCTTGCGTCTACCTCCTGCAAATTGTCGATACGTCTCTCAGGCGTGAAGACTTTTGACCGTGGTGCCGAGATTCATCTGACGGTCGCCCCTGATGACATTCATATCTTTGACGCTGCTTCGGGCACCAGGATCGGCTAGCCGCAAGTTCCAAGACACAATCATCGAACCCAACCCAGAAGTTCGGGCGTTCCCTAATTTACATCTATCATTGGTGCGTATAGTTGTGGTCAGCTAGGTTCTGGATTTTGGCAAAATAGAAAAATGGTGTTCTGATGTTTGGTTATCAGCATGATCATCCGGAAATAAGAGATGCCGTATCAAGGTTATGCGAGGGTTTCGACGGCAAATACTGGCAGCACTGTGATGCTGAGCGCACCTACCCGACGGAATTTGTGCAGGCGCTGACCGATGCCGGCTATCTGTCTGCGCTCGTGCCAGAGGAATTTGGGGGGCTGAGTCTTCCAATCTCGGCAGGTGCCGCCATCCTTGAAGAGATACATCGTTCTGGTGGTAATGCCGCTGCCTGTCACGCCCAGATGTATACGATGGGAACCGTCTTGCGGCATGGGTCAGATGTCCAGAAGGCCAGATTTCTGCCCGGCATTGCGGATGGCAGCCTGCGTCTGCAGGCTTTTGGTGTTACCGAACCCACGAGTGGCACTGATACGACCGCACTGCGGACTGTGGCCCGGCGCGATGGTGACGAATATGTCGTCAATGGCCAGAAAGTATGGACATCGCGGGCGGAACATTCAGACCTGATGCTGTTGCTGGCGCGAACAACACCGCTTGAGGAATGCGTGAAAAAGACGGACGGCCTCTCGGTTTTTCTCGTGGATATGCGTGATGTCCGCGGCAAGTCGCTGACCATTACACCGATCCGCACGATGATGAACCATTCGTCGACACAGTTGTTTTTTGACGATATGCGCATCCCCGCTGACAGCCTTGTTGGCGAGGAAGGCAAGGGGTTTCGGTACATTCTGTCGGGCATGAACGCCGAGCGCATTCTGATCGCTGCTGAATGTATTGGTGATGCGAAATGGTTTATCGAGAAGGCCTCTGTCTATGCTGGGGAGAGGAGCGTTTTTGGTCGGCCCATTGGCAAAAATCAGGGTATTCAGTTTCCGATTGCCAAGGCTTATAGCCAGATGCGCGCCGCAGAATTGATGCTGCATGAGGCTATACGGTTGTTTGAAACAGGTGAGAATCCCGGCGAGGAGGCAAATCTGTCAAAATTGCTTTGCGCCGACGCGTCCTGGGCCGCAGCTGAAATGTGTGTTCAGACGTTTGGCGGTTTTGGCTTTGCCGAGGAATATGATGTTGAGCGGAAATTCCGTGAGGCGCGTCTGTATCAGGTGGCACCGATCTCAACCAATCTGATCCTCAGCTACATTGCCGAACATGTGCTGAAACTGCCGCGATCCTATTAAAAGCAGGCTCGCTATTTGTCCACAGGCAGGCCTGATGGCACCTCCGCTGGTACACCAAAGGGTGGGTTGCTGGCCGTCTTTCCCGTGAGGGAGTGAAGAAACGCTACCAATGCGGTGATATCATCATCTGCCAGTTCTCGTGGTTTGATATCTGATTTCGCCTGATAGCGGGCCATTTCCAGCCTGTCATCCCAGACAGCGAAATCTATTTTTTCGAGCCATTCAGCCTTTGGCAGGCTGGCCATTTCGCGTTGCCAGCTATCGAGCGCGGAACGTGGGTTGAGGTGATGGCGGACGATCCCCTCGAGCGTCGGGTAAGCACCGTTATGGCCGTAGGGCGCCGTCAGGGCAACATTGCGCAGAGAGGGTGTCCGAAAACGATAGGCATCATCAAGATTGTCTGTTTCCCCCATGCGCCCGACATCGCGGACATAGGGATCAAACCGCCGGGTGCGGCCCGGGCCAAAGGGTGGGATCATCAACGCATGAAACTGCTGATCGGTCAGCAGCGGGCCGCTGTGGCAATCGCTGCATCCTGCGGTGCCATAGAACAAATCCAATCCCCGTTTTTGATGGGGTGTAAGGGCGGCAATATCGCCCGCAAGATATGCATCGAATGGCGCATCATTGGATTTAAACTCGATGGCGATGAAGGCCGCCAGAGCCTCGCCAATATGGGCAATGGTGATATCCTCTGGACGGTCAAGATCGTCAAAAACCGCCACGAATCGCTGCCCATATTCAGGAATGATCCGAACACGTTTTGCCAGAATGGGCCAGACATAGTCGATGCGATCATGTAGAGCCCCTGCCACCTCATTCTCCTTTGGATTCCCAGCCATTTCAAACTGCGCTGTCATTGGAAAAATGGCCTGTGTGCCAAGCACTGTCTCCAGCCCCTTTGGCAACCATTCCTCGGCAGGGGTGTTGAAGCCATTGTCAAAATCATCAGCGATGGCAAGGCGCCCATCATGAAAGAGAACCGTGAACTGCTTTGCACCGAGATTCCACAGTGCACTCGCGTTGCGTGGGATCCGTTTCTTGATCCTGTTGTCTCCCTTGCCTGGCTGCCGCGCAGGACCCACTCCAATGCCGCCCTCACCGATGCCAAGTGACAGCCCATCACCACTCCCAAAGCGGTGATGATGACAGGTACCGCAGGAAATATTTTGATTGCCTGACAGGATTTTGTCATAATAGAGGAGTTGGCCGATCGCCGCTCTTTCAACAGAAAATTCATGAAAATCCCGGTCAGCCAATGGTGCGGGCAGCGGCGACGCCTGTGCAGATACTGCCATTGCCAAGAAGAGGGCGGTCAGGAAATGAAGAAGTTTGTTTTGATGTTCTGTCTCTGGCCGATGCTTGCCATGGCGGAGATTGAGCATGCCCGCGATCTTATGGAAGAAAACCGTTTTGAAGAAGCGATGCGGGAATTGTGGCCGGCTGCCAGGTCGGGCAATGCTGATGCCGAGGAACTGATCGGTGTCATGTATGCCATGGGGCTGGGTGTTGAGCGTGATGATGTGCGGGCCTTTGAGTGGTATCTGCGCTCTGCGATGAAGGGGCATCCGGGGGCGCAATCCGGTGTTGGGTGGTATTATGAAATCGGTCGAGGGCTGCCAGCGCCTGATCTTGTCCGCGCCTATACCTGGTATGTGCTGTCGGCCATTGGCGGCGACCCCGATGCAGCGATCAGTCAGGAAGAAGTTGTTAAGAAGATGACAGCTGAGCAGATTGAAAAAGCGCATGAACTGATCGACGATTACCGTGTGTGGCTGTTTCCGTTTCGGTAGTTTCTACCTGTCTAAAGAATGGGCAGAGTGGAGGCTATGCACCCACTCTGCCAGTTTTGGTCTTGTGCTGTCAGATCTAATTCAGATCTTTTGCACGGCCGGCATTGATGTCGGCTTCTGCCGCGGCAACGGCGCCGGTCAGAGCATCAAAGACAGCCTCGCCACCATCAACATTTGCCTTGAACCAGTCATAAACAGGTGAGGCGGCTTTCTTGAACGCAGCCTTTTCTGCGGGTGTAGGCACATAGAGATCACCGCCACCGGCAACAAAATCGGCATAGGCCTGAATTGACTTGCGCTTTGGTGAGGCAAAAGTTGCCTGCTGCAGCTGGGCAAAACCATCAACCACGACCTGACGCATTTCTTCTGGCATCGCCATGAATTTATCGTTCGACATCCACCAGAGAGCGCCCATATAGGCATGTCCGTCCAGCGTTACATATTTCAAACCAGCGTCAGGGAATTTCATGCCCATGATGTCAGTGATGCCGTTCTTTGATCCCTCAACCACACCAGTCTGAAAGCTGGTGAACAGTTCTGGCCATGGAATAGGTGTTGGTGATGCGCCAAGCGCCTTGACCAGTTCCTGTGGCAGGTCGGCAACAACTGTACGGATCTTGAGTCCTGCCATGTCACCAGGGTTCTGTACGCGGCGCTTGGTATTGGCAAAATTCCGCCATCCACCGGTGTTGCCAATTGTCATCAGGCGAATTTTGTCTCCGGAGTCAGCCAGCGCCATTTCCCGGACCTTGCGCGTGAAATCACCAGCCAGAACATGCTCGGCAATCCGATCGTCTGACATCAGATACGGCAGATCGAGAACCTGCACATAGGGAAAGATACCAGCAGCGCCACCCGAGGTGGAGATATAAACGTCGATTGAACCGTCAGCCACGCCCTGAAGACACTCAGCGCCTTTTGAACAAAGTTGAGTGCCAATGAACAGTTCAACGGCAATAGCACCGTTGGAGGCTGATTCCACAAAATTCTTGAAAACGATAAGACCATCATAATCCTCATCATTTTCGTTCGAATTGGCGGTTGCGCGGATCGTGTAGTCGGCGGCAATGGCAGTGCTGCCATATCCCACCAGGGCAGCGACAACAAGTCCTGCCCGCAGCAATGCTTTAATCATATTTTCCTCCCTGTTTAATTGGTAACGGTTAAAGCAACATTATTGAACAAACCCCGTCAAGCGAGGAATGGTCAGCGAAAGTGCCGGGAAGTAGGTAATCAGAAAAATCACCAGAATTTCCACGGCAAGAAATGGCAAGATGGCCCGGGCGATTGTCTCTACTCGCTCGCCAGATACCGAGGATGCCACGAACAGGACAAGTCCCATTGGCGGTGTCGCCAGTCCCACCGTCAGATTGACTGACATGATGATGGCGAAATGCACTGGATCCACCCCAAGCGCGATGAAGATCGGCGCAAGGATGGGTCCTAAAATGATGATTGCTGGCCCCGCATCCAGAAACATGCCGACAACAAACAGCAGAATATTGATCAGGAACAGAAGGATCAGTGGGTTTTCAGACAGTGACAGGATGAATACTGCCAATGTCTCGGGCAAATGCGACAGGCTGACGACAGTTTTGAAGGCCATTGCCGCACCCACCAGCAACAGGACAACAGCCGATGTCATGGCGGCGCGTGAGAGGATTTCTGGCAGATCCCGGCCACGCAGTGTCTTTAGCACAAACAGGCCAATGAACAGGGCGTAGCCGACAGCGACAGCGGCAGCTTCGGTAGGGGTGAACACACCCAGCAGAATGCCACCAAGAATGATCACCGGTGTCATCAATGGGAAAAAGGCCTTGAGGCTGGCATCGCCACGCTCACGCCAGCTATAGCGGCGGCTCGCCGCGGGAAAGTCATATTTGTCAGCCAGCAATTTGATCATCACCATCAGCCCCGTACCAACGAGAATGCCGGGTACGATGCCTGCCAGAAACAGAGCGGCGACGCTTTCGCCCATGACATAGGCATAGATGATCATGATGCCCGAGGGCGGGATGATGGGGCCAATCACTGAACTGGCCGCAGTAATCGCCGCGGCAAAGCGGCGTGTGTAACCCTGTTTTTCCATCGCCGGAATCAGCATCGAACCAAGGGCAGAGGTATCGGCAACAGCTGATCCGGACAGGCCGGCAAACAATATCGAGGAGAGGACATTGACATGCGCCAGTCCACCGCGCAAATGGCCCATCAAGGCCTGGCTGAATTCAACAAGCCGGGTGGTGATTCCACCCTTGTTCATCAATTCACCAGCAAGCATGAAAAATGGCACAGCCATCAGGGGAAAGCTGTCAATACCATTATAAATATTGCGGTATAGCAGGACGATGTCGCGTTCCTGGCCGTTCAACCACAAAAGGATTCCGGGCGCTGCAACAAGGCCAAAGAACACTGGCATGCCAAGCGCCAGGAACAACAAAAATAGGGGCAGGAACCAGATTAACATCAATCGGCCCTCTGACTGACGGGGTTGTCCAGCAATGGATCATGTCCTGTGAGGAGTTGTCGGATATGACGCATTGTCAGTTCCACGCTCACCGAAATCATCAAGGAAACGGACAGCAGCAATGACAGGTAGCTATAGGCAAGAGGCATCCGCACGGGCCGCTCGCTTATCAGGCCAGCTGGAATTTTCATTGATGAGGATTTGAACAGCCAGCCAGAATTGAAATGATCCCAGCCAATCTGTACCGCGACGACGAGAACAGTCAGCGCCACCAGCCACAGCACCAGTTGCAGAATTGTTCCAGCTAGCCGGGGAAGCATCTGCTGGAACATGTCAATCGCCACAAATCCACCATGTCGCAGGGCCAGAGGTGCCATCAATCCAGTCATCCACAACATGCAAAAGCGCGCGGCCTCGTCTGGCCAGGGCAGGGCGTTATTGAGCGCATAGCGGAAGAAAACCTGCAACAACATGATGGCGACCATCAGTGCGAGGGCAACAACCGACAGATGGCGGCCTAGCCGCAGAATGGTCGTGTTGCACCACGCCAATATCCGAATGGGGAAATCAATAACTTTCATCTGGGTCGACTTATTGCTGTCCCCCTTTACCAGTTGATGGGTGCCAATGCCTGTCTGTCATCATGGCACCTCATGTCCGAGTGCAGCTGTGTAAATCTCGAACCAATCCTCGCGATCAAGCTCGATATCAAATGCTGAGGAAAGGGTCCGCAATCGATCCAGATTGTTTGTCCCAACAACGGGAACGATGCTGGCCGGATGAGCCATGAGCCATGCAAGAGCGATGGCAGAGGCATCTCCTCCCTGTTTTTCTGCCAGTCTGGTCATAATCGAAATCAGGTTGGCATTTGTGTCATCGAACAATGCGCCACCGGCTAGAGGTGACCAGGCCATCGGCACAATGTCATGACGTTGCAGGTAGGCCAGATCTCCATTTGTGAAGGCGTCATTGGTGATCACGCTGATTTCAATCTGGTTGGTTGCCAGTTTCGTTTTCATCGCCGACTGCAGAAGATTCATGTCCCATGGCCGAAAATTCGAAACGCCAACATTGCTGACTTTCCCAGAAGCGACCAGATCATCCAAGGTTGCCCCTGTTTCGTGGTGGTCCATCATTGGATCAGGACGATGGATGAGCAAGAGATCAATCTGCTCGATCCCCATCAGTTTCAGCGAATCCTCAACGGATTGTGTAATATGCTGGCGACTGGTGTCGTAATATTTCACCCTCGCCTGTGCATGGCGGCCGGCTGGTGCCACGATGTCACATTTGGTGACAATTTCAATCTCGCCCCGCAGACTCGTGCCTTTGAGTGCGTTGCCAAGAATTTCTTCGGCCATGTAACCGCCATAAATGTCGGCCTGATCCATGGTGGTGATGCCCTGTGCAAGGCACGCGTCAACCTTGGCCTGCACATGCGCCGCCGAGGTGTCTTCATCGTCGCCCAAACGCCACATGCCATAGGCGAGGCGCGACAGTGACAGCTGTTCGTTCAAAGCAACCCGTTTCATTACACGCGGTCTCCCTTGCCAAGCGGCGTCATTGGTATATCTGCAGGCACCCTGCCATAGGCTTCGGGAAGGGAACAGGTTTTCAACTCCGGCATGATCAATTTGCCGATATGATCGCATTCATCCAGATGCGGATAGCCTGAGAAAATGAAACTCCGGATTCCCATTTTTTGATAGGCCTCAATCTCGCTCAAAATCTGGTCGGCTGAGCCAACAAGTGCGGCCCCACAGCCTGAGCGTGCCCGCCCAATCCCAGTCCAGAGATGCGGTTCAATGAAACCCTCCATATCTGCCAGTTCACGGTTGCGCGCCTGCCGCGCGACACCAAGAGAGGTGCTGTCCAGAGCCCTGTCGCGGATTTTCCGACCTTCCTCATCATCCAGCTTTGAGACCAGCATTTCTGCGTATTCGCGAGCCTCTGTCTCAGTGTCACGTACTATCATATGCACCCTCAACCCGTAATCCAATGTTCGGCCATAGGTCTCGGCTTGCTGATGTACCGTGCGCATGCGTTCCGAGAGGTCTTCCCGGCTTTCTGGCCACATCAGATAGACATCGCAATATTGCGCGCACAGATCCACTGCCGCAGGCGAGTAGCCGCCAAAATAGAGCAAAGGTCCGCCATTGATCTGATATGGCTTGGCAGGTGCCGTGGTCAGCCCTTCAAATTTATAAATCTCACCCTCAAAGTTGATCTCATCCTGCGTCCATGCCTGCCTGAGAATTTCGACCACTTCACGGGAACGCTGATAGCGATAGCGACTGTCTTCCGTTTGTCCGGGAAAGTCAGAGCTGATGATGTTGATTGTCAACCGGCCTTCCAGCATATGGTCCAAAGTTGCAATTGTGCGGGCCAGCATGATCGGCTGCATCTCACCACAGCGGACTGCTGCCAATAGATTGATGCGTTCTGTTAGGGGCGCACATCCTGCAACAAAGGACAATGTATCCTGGCCAACCTGATAGGAGGACGGGCACAGAATATTGCGAAAACCATTTATCTCGGCACGTTTTACAATTTCCGAACAATGCTCCCAGCTGGAGCGTAGATCATTGGCGGGCACACCCAGAAATTCAAAATCGTCCGAACAGAGTGCAGAAAAGAAACTGACTTCGGCAGCGTCCAGATGGGAGCTTGTGATCGGAACGATTGACATGGCACTTTCCTTTTCGAACTGAATCGACTACAGCATAGGCGAAGGGATTAATCAATGGTGCATCAATTTCCAGTCGACACGCTGTCATCCGATGCAAAAAACCACGGAAATCTGCCGATTTATCTGCAAATTGCCGAGCAGGTTTCGCGTGAGATAAGTGCAGGATTGCTTGTTGACGGGGAGCGTCTGCCAACCGAAAGGGAAATGGCACAGCGATATGGGGTGGCGGTGCGCACCCTGCGCAAAGCTCTGGCGCGCCTGACGGAAATGGGGCTTCTGATCCGCCGTCAGGGATCGGGAAATTATGTTCAGAAAAATGAGAATCATGACTCGATCTATTCATTTTTCAGGCTTGAGTTGCCAGGCGGTGGTGGCCTTCCTTCCGCGAGTCTCGTTTCGATCGAGACGATTGGAAAACCAGATGATCTGCCATCTTTCGGCACTGCTGATTTTGGACACCGTTTTCGCCGGATACGATATCTGGATGATGTGCCTGCGGCATTGGAGGAAATCTGGCTTGATGGATCTGTGGTCAGGAAAATCAACGCTGCCGCAGTTTCCCAGTCGCTGTATAAGTTTTACCGTGATCAGCTTGGTCTGTGGATTGTCCGTGCCGAGGACTGGGTGGGCCTCGCCAGTATTCCCGATTGGCGGGATGATCGGTTTCCCATGCAAACTGGTCAGCAGGCAGGGTTCGTCGAGCGCTTTGGCTGGTCACAGGATGATTTAAGGGTTGAATATTCGCGCAATTGGTTCAACCCGATGACAGTGCGGTATGTCGCAAGATTGAGATAAGGGATTGCTGGAATGACGACACATTATGGAATTATCGGCTGTGGTATGATGGGGCAGGAGCATCTACGCAACATCGCGTTGCTGGAGGACGCCTTCGTCAAGGTCATCTATGAGCCGGACCCTGAAATGGCGGCACGCGCCCTGCAACTCGCGCCCCGGGCGGTTCTGGCTGAGAATATTGACAGCCTTCTGGCGCATGATCAGCTCGATTGTCTGCTCATTGCCAGCCCGAATTTCTGTCATGTGGACCAGCTCGAGGCAATTGCCGCCCGCGTTTCTTTGCCAATTCTTGTGGAAAAACCCTTATTTACCGACCCGGCAGATTGGCGCAGGGTTGAGGCTTTCAAGCGTGATTATAGCGCGCCTGTCTGGGTCGCGATGGAGTATCGCTACATGCCGCCGATGCAGCAGTTTCTGTCTCGGGCAGAGAGCGCGACCGGAGGAATCAAGATGCTTACGATTGTCGAGCATCGCTATCCATTTCTGCAGAAGGTCGGCAACTGGAACAGGTTCAACCGTAATTCGGGTGGCACCCTTGTTGAAAAATGCTGTCATTTCTTTGATCTAATGCGCCTTGCTTTGAAATCCGATCCTGTCCGGGTGATGGCAAGCGCCGGTCAGATGGTCAATCATCTGGACGAGACATACGAAGGCGAGACACCTGATATCTGGGATTGCGGGTATGTGCTTGTTGATTTTGCCAGTGGCGCGAGGGCTGCACTTGAACTTTCGATGTTCGCCGATGGCTCGCAGTTTCAGGAGATGATTCATGCTGTTGGATCGGAAGGCAAGCTCGAGGTAAAAGTGCCAGGGCCAGCGCGACTCTGGACCGGCCCACAGGACAGACGGCCTGTGGCACAGTTGATCGACAGTCCGCGTGCGGCCTGTAACCCGGTTACCACTGAGTGCCCGGTCGATGAAACCATCCTTGCCGCCGGTGATCATAACGGCTCGACTTACTATCAGCACCAGAAATTCCTTGAGGTTGTCCGCGGCAGCGGCGGCGTTGAGGTAACGCTTGACGATGGTATCTGGGCGGTTCGCATGGGCCAGGCCGCCCAGAATTCAGCAACCAATGGTCAGGCCGTTCTGCTGTAGGAGGCTGCCCGGTGGTTTTTCCCAAAAGATTCCCAGCAGGCAGTATCCATGGGCGCCTTGGCATGGCGCGCGCCGTGCAATGTGGTGTCCATGATTTGATTGATTTGACCGATATTATGAGGATCCTGCCCAATGAGCCGTGGCACTATATCGGCCAGACCACCCCGGACGCCGAACGCGAATGACGGAAGATGGGCGGAACCAAGCGGACAGCACTCTGCATATCTCCGCAGACCCTCATTAGCCCTTGTTTCGACGGGGGTGCTGTCAAACAGCTCGACGAAATTGTCATGTGACCAGCTGCCCCACCACCCGTTTAAGAGGCAGGTCATCCCGAAAGACATTTCTTGCGGTGATTCTTATGGCTGGCGCATTGGTCTATCCGGCAAGAAACTGATCCTCATAGGCAAAAAGCGAGACAGCCCCGCCGGTGTGAAGAAAGACAACCTCGCCATCACCGCTGATCTGCCCGTTTTCGATCTGGCCAATCAGTCCTGCCATTCCTTTCCCTGAATAGACCGGGTCCAGCAGAATTCCTTCATTACGTGCTACCGTGTTGATTGCTGCAAGGGTCCCGTCTGTCGGGATGCCATAGCCCTCACCAACATAACCATCGTCAACGAGAACCTTGTCGCGCGACAATGGCTTGTCGGTCAGCAGGGCAGCTGTTTTGACAGCCAGCCTGTAGACATTGTCTATCTGGATTTCTTCTGGCTGACGCACACTAATGCCCATGATCGGTATGTCGCAATCAAGGGCGTGAAAGCCGGCAACCATGCCGGCATGCGTGCCGGCACTGCCTGTGGAGAGCACAATGAGCTTTGGACTCAACCCAGTTTCCTCAAATTGGTGAAGAAGCTCCTGTGCCGATGAGACATAGCCAAGAGCGCCTGTTTCATTCGAGCCTCCGCCGGGAATGAAATAGGGTTTGCGGCCCTGCGACTGGAGTTTTTCAGCTGCCTGCCGCGCCTCGTCATTCATATCGAGGCCGGGGGGACGAAATTCGATCTGGGTGTTGAACATCTGGTCAAAGAAGACATTGCCAGTCTGTTCATAATCCTCTCCCTTGCCAGGAACACGGCGTTCCAAAAGGGCGTAGCAATCAAGCCCAAGTTTGCAGGCTGCGGCTGCTGTCTGGCGAACGTGATTTGATTGCACGGCGCCCTGCGTGACGACAATGTCGGCATTGGCCTCGAGTGCAGCTGCCATCAGGAATTCGAGTTTGCGGGTCTTGTTTCCACCTGTTGCCAAACCGGTGCAGTCATCTCGTTTGATCCAAAGTCCGGGACCACCGAGTGCCTTGCTCAAACGGGGCATTTCCTCCAGGGCTGTCGGTTGGTGACATAGGCTGACCCGGGGAAATTTTGATAGAATGTCGTTCACTGTTTTTTTCCTTGCTATTCGCTCTGGTTCGCGGGGACGCAGCTCTTATTCTGACAGCAAAGAAATGCGTCTCGCTGGATTTGAATTGGGATGGATCGCATCATCCGGGATTTGTGGCATTGGAAACAATACAAATTCCTGCCGATGGAGACTTACGGATTTCTGCTGGTCACTTGAATTCCACTTCGATGAAGCTGAAGGGAGACCGGCTGGCATTGACAATGTTGTGTTCAACCCCGGCGCTTCGGGCGTATGAGCTTCCGATGGTAAGCTGATTTTCCACCGTTGATCCGTCGGGCAATTCAGCCGAGAGGGTGCCGTCCGTCAATGGAACGACGACATAATCCATTCCATGCGTATGCCACCCGGTTTCAGCGCCGGGTGAAAAATCCCATCGCGTCACCCTGACCTTTCCATCATCGACTTGAAGGGTTGAAATGGCTTTCTCTCGTTTCATGCCCTGGCTCCCGTGGTTAGGCTCATTGGTGGACGAGAAATCCTCGCCCAAAGACCCTATCACAAAGCCGATTGATCGCAAAAAGCCAAACCGTTCGGCATTGCGTGGAGGATGACAATGACTCCTCGGATGGAGAGTGTTACGGGCTGTCATCAGCGGACATATCTTAGCTGGTGCGCCAACCCCGACAGCTTGATATGGTGGACGGGTGAGAAAAGATAAGCGTGGTAAAACCTCAATGACAATCGATCTTATTGGCTATACGAACAGACTGTCAGCGCGCCCCGGTGAAACGCTCGATTTTAAGGTCTCCTGTAAAACACGAACCTCTGTAAAGGCGCGGTTGTTCCGTTCGATTTCGGCTGACGCCAATCCATCCGGTATGGGTGTTGTTGAGACATGCTGCGATGATTTGTTTGCGCCTCTGGAATTTGAGGGCAGGGAACAGAAATTTACCCCGGGTTCGCATGCGGTGACCGCGGAGAGGATTTCCTATGTTGGGAGTGGAAAAGTCGAATTTTCCGTCACCGTCAAGCCAACCATTTTGACGGGTAAACCGCAAACGATCATGTCATTGGGGAATAAGGAGATCACCCTTGATGGAGAGGGTCAGATCTGTTGGAAAGTTGCCTCGACTGAGTTGGTTACACCTGCGCCCATAATCTTGAACAGGTGGTACAAAATTGCCGCGATGATTGACGCTGATGGGCGCATGACATTGCGGGTTGATCAAATCCGCAACAGTGCCGGGGAAGAAAGCCTGACTGTGGAGGCGAAAACAGATATCGCTCCTGCTCTCGATGGGACACTTTTCCTTGCGGCGCGTGACCGGGGTGGTTCAGTGGCGCAGTTCTTCAACGGCAGGATTGAAGCGCCCGCGCTGTCCGTCGACGGGGTGGTGGTCGAAAGATGGAACCTTGCTGATGAGATGACTTCGCTGTGCGTGCCAAGCGCTCTTGGCGCGGCAGGTCAGGAACTGCGCCTGGTGAATGCGCCAGTCCGCGCTGTTCGGTGCAGCCTATGGGATGCCAGTGAAATGTGCTGGCGACACAAACCTGAGCATTATGCAGCGATACATTTCAATGAGGATGCCATCTATGATTTTGGCTGGGAGACCAGCTTTTCCCTCGAATTGCCGCAATCCATGCCATCTGGGATCTATGTGATGCGCATCTCCAGCGGTAAGCATGAAGACGCCATGCCATTTTTTGTCTGTCCTCCAAAAGGAGCGCCAACGGCAAAGCTGTGCGTGCTGGTCTCCACCTTCACCTATGCAATCTATGGAAACCATGCGCGTCCAGATTATGCGCCATCCTGGCAGGACCGCATCGCTGCCGATGGAGCCTATCCCCATAATCCAGCGGCCCATCCCGAATATGGATTATCCACCTACAACATTTTTCATGATGGAAGTGGCATCTGTCATGCCTCTTGCAAAAGGCCGCTTTTCAACCTTCGTCCGGGATACATAACGTTTGGAGCAGCTGACTGTTCCGGATTGCGCCATTTTCAGGCTGATAGCCATCTCATCTCGTGGTTGCATAACCAGAACATAGACTATGACATCATCACGGATGATGAGCTTGATCGTGAAGGTGTTGAAGCAATCAGGGGTTACGATGCCGTGATGACCGGCACCCACCCGGAATATCATACCACGGCAATGCTGGATGCTCTGATGGCCTATCGCGATGGAGGTGGGCGATTGATCTATCTTGGTGGCAACGGTTTCTACTGGCGGATTGTCAGACATGCGGAAGATCCCGACCTGCTTGAAATACGCCGGGCTGAGGATGGATTGCGAGCGTGGGCATCAGAACCAGGCGAATATTACAATGGCTTTGATGGATCCTATGGTGGATTATGGAGGCGAAATGCAAGACCGCCCCAGCAGCTTGTGGGGATTGGTTTTACCGCGCAGGGTGTGTTTGTTGGTGAGGGGTATAAACGTATCTGTTTCGATTCCACCTTTGACTGGGTTTTTAGCGGAATCAATGATGATGTGATTGGTGATTTTGGCTTTAGCGGCAACGGCGCAGCCGGGTTCGAGCTTGATCGCATCGATCCTGCCCTTGATAACGGACTGGACATCACAATCCTTGCACAGTCCTTCGGCGACAGTTTCATGCTCGTGCCAGAAGAACAGCTCACTCACCTCACCAACCTGTCGGGTGAAAGTGAGGCGCAGGCAAAGCGCGCCGATATGGTGTATGTGAAAACGCCATCTGGTGGTGAAGTCTTTGCTGTTGGTTCGATTACCTTTTGTGGCAGCCTGCCATGGAACAATTTTGACAATAACGTGTCTCGGCTTCTTCGAAATGTCGTCAACAGGTTTGTGGACACCACCTAGAGCCTGAAAGACACGTAATTAGGGCCGCCCGATTTTGGGCAAGGCCTTTTCAAGGGAGTTGCCGACGCGGACAGCCATTGCCTCATCATGGGGCCGCGCGACAATCTGCAGACCGAGCGGCAGACCATCATCTGCCAAACCCATGGGAACGCTCAGACCACAAAGTCCAAGATAATTGAATGGTCGGGTAAAATGTGCAGGGGAAATTGATTGATCAACCTCGCTCAGAAGTGGCGCGGTGTAGGTCGTGGTTGGCGTCAAAATGGCGTCAAAGCCCTGCATGGCTGAAATGAATTGCCGGCCCTTGCTGCGTCGTTTTTGAAGCATTTCGAGATAGGCATATGCCGGATATGTCTTACCGGACAATACCCGCTTACGCACATCCTCATCCATCGGCAAATCTGACTGCTCATAGAGATGGCCATGATTGAAATAGGCCTCAATTGCTGTGATGGCACCATTGTCATCTGCCAGATCGCCATAGTCAAACGGTGAGGAAAAGGGGGAAATGAGTGCCCCCATTTCCTCAAGGGCAGCAAGAGCATTGTCATAACTGGCCAAAATTGCGTCGGAGCAATGCGCCCGTTCCTCATCGGATAGGCTGCCAAGTCTCAACCCTGCCACCGTGCCTGCCAGGGCCGCGTAGATGCCCGCACTGTCTCGTCTGTCAGCGTCAATCACTCTGCCATCGCGCCCGGCCATCACATCAAATAGAATGACACTGTCGGCAACTGTCTGGGTGATTGGACCGGGTGTATCAAGGGTCTGTGACAGAGGCATGATACCGTCGCATTCAAGCCGCCCCTCTGTGACTTTCAATCCTGTGACACCGCAGAATGCCGCTGGCAGTCGAACAGAACCGCCCGTATCAGACCCGATCGCACAGACCGCCATTCCGGCAGCAGTGGCCACTGCCGACCCCGAGGACGAACCTCCGGCAATATGATGTTCATCCGCTTTCCAGGGGTTGCATGGGCTTCCCATCTTCTGGTTCGTTCCCCATGCCCCAAAGGCATGCTCAACGGTCTTTGTACGGCCAAGCAGGATGCCCCCTGCCGCAAGCAGACGGTGAACAACAGTCCCGGTGACAGGTGATACACGGTCACTGTGAGCCATTGACCCATATGTACAAATCTGCCCCTCACATTCATAGATATCTTTCAGCGCAAATGGAATGCCATGAAAGGGTCCAAGCCTGTAGCCAGCCGCCAACGCCCTGTCAGCGGCGACAGCCTGTTCCATGGCTTCGTCATGGAAGACATGCTGAAACGCGCCGAGCTTTGAGTCCTTTTTGCTGATTTGATCAATATGAGCGGCAACAACCCGGCTCGGTTGCAGACTTCCCTCAGCATAGCAGTCTGCAAGGCTCTCAATGGTTCCAAGATAATCTGACATGGTCTCTCCTTGAAAAGCCCGGGTGTCGGAGGGCCGCTGACCTAGGCTGATTTCTTCTTGGATTTGACAGATTTTGGTTTGCTTCCGGCTTTCCATTCCTTGCCGGGCACCGCGGCCAAAAGATCGCGTGTATAGCTGTGTTGTGGATTGGCGAAAAGTTGAGCGGTGGCACCTGTTTCGACGATCTCGCCATAGCGCATTACGGCAAGGCGGTCACAGACCTGTGCGGCAACACGCAAATCATGTGTGATGAACAGCATGGAAAGATTCATCTGGTCACGAATCTCATCCAGAAGTTCCAGGATCTGTGCCTGTATGGATACATCAAGCGCCGAAACTGGTTCGTCGGCAATCAGGATTTCCGGTTTGAGTGCAAGTGACCGCGCGATGCCGATACGCTGTCGTTGGCCACCAGAAAATTCATGCGGAAACCTGTCAAAAGCCCTTGCATCAAGGCCGACAATGGAAATGAGTTCACGCGCCCGCTTGATAGCTTCGTCCCTTTCAATGCCCTGTGTAACCGGACCCTGGGCAATGATGTCTCCCACCCGAACCCGTGGATTCAATGAGGCAAAGGGATCCTGAAAGACCATCTGGATTTTGTTGCGCCAGGGACGCATTTCGGCCCGGCTGAGACTGTTTATCTCGTTTCCGTCAATGCTGATTTCTCCTGAATCCGTATCCATCAGCCGGATAATGCATCGCGCCAGCGTGGATTTGCCTGATCCACTTTCGCCAACAACGCCAAGCGTTTCACCCTTGTGAAGATCAAGCTCAACATTCTGCACAGCTTTGACTTCACGGTTTGGTTTGCCGAAGCCAAAGAGACTTTTCCCGCCGCCAAAGGTCTTGTTCAAGCCTCTGACCTGCAATACGGTCTTTTCTGATCTTGAGCGTGCCTCGCGTGGCATAAGGCTAGGGACCGCGTTGATGAGAGCCTGCGTATAGGGATGTTGGGGCGAATTCAGAACCTGATTGACCGTTCCACTTTCCACGACAAGGCCATGCTGCATCACCACCACACGGTCAGCAATATCAGCGACAACGCCAAAATCATGGGTGATAAACAGCACACCGGTGTTGCTGGCAGTCTGCATATCGCGGATCAACTTCAAAATCTGCGCCTGGGTTGTCACATCAAGTGCGGTTGTTGGTTCATCAGCGATCAAAATCTGTGGCTTTAGCGCCAGTGCCATCGCAATCATTGAGCGTTGCCGCTGCCCACCGGATAGTTCGTGCGGGTAGGCATTCATAATCTGCTCTGGATTTGGCAGATTGACGTCCCGCAGCAATTCTATCGCCCGCTCAAGCCGCTCGGAGCGGGACATGCTCACATGATAGCGAAAAATCTCGTCGATTTGACTGCCGATGGACATGACAGGATTCAGTGCGGTCATCGGCTCCTGAAAAATCATCGAAATTTCGCTGCCGCGAATGTCCCGCAACCTGTCATAGGTCGCCTTGGTTACATCTTCACCATTGAAATTGATCTGTCCGTCAGAAACGCGGACATGTGGTGCTGGTAAAAGTCCCATGACCGCGCGTGCCGTCAGTGATTTGCCTGATCCACTCTCGCCCACAACGCAAAGTGTTTCACCCGGAGCGAGTTCCAATGACAGGTCCTGAACCGCATGTTGCCGCTCAGAGCCGGCAGGCAGTTCAATGAACAGATTGTCTATTTGAAGAAGTTTTTCCGTCAATTTCTCTCTCGCAACCGGGGGTTCAGGGCATCATTCAGCCCTTCACCAACAAGATTAATAGCCAAAACCGTGATCAGGATTGCGACCCCGGGGAAGGTGCAGACCCACCATGCTGAGCGCAGCATGGTCCGTCCCGCGCCAATCTGAAACCCCCAACTCATGATATTGGGATCGCCCAACCCCAGAAAGGCAAGACCACTCTCGATCAGGATGGCCGTAGCAACCATCAGCGAGCCAATGACAATAATCGGACTCATGCAGTTTGGCAGAATTTCACGCAGCATGATCCGTAAATCATTCATGCCAAGCGTGTGACAGGCCTGCACGAATTCCCGATTCTTCAGCGCCAGAAACTCGCCCCTGACAAGCCTCGCCACGCCAGGCCACGATACCACGGCAATGGCGATGACGATGCTGACGATCGACGGCTTCATAATGGCCACCAGCAGGATCGCAAAAATGAAGGAGGGGATTGTCTGAAAAATCTCGGTAACACGCATCAGGAAATCATCAAGACGACCACCATAATATCCAGAAAAGGCACCAAAAACGATGCCGATGAAAACAGCAACAAGTGTTGCAATCAGGCCAATCAGCAGGCTCGTCTTGGCACCATGCACTATGCCGGCGGCCACATCCCGGCCAAGCGAGTCGCTGCCAAGCAGAAATCCATTCATTCCCGGTCCAGACAGGGGCTTTCCGGCTAGTCTGAAGGGGTCGAACGGGTACAGGAAGTTCGCTGTCGCCGCCATGATGATGACAAGAAGAATGACACCGAGGCCGAAAACGGCGGATTTGTTGCGCTTGTAGCGTTGCCAGAATGTCGACATGTCAGGAAACCTCGATCCGTGGGTCGAGGAAACAGTAGATGATATCCACTATCAAATTGACCACAATCACTAGAATTGATGACAGCATGAAAATACCAAGCAGCAGATTGAGATCCCTTGCGAACAGCGACTCAAAGGCCAGCATTCCAAGGCCAGGCCATGCAAAGACTGACTCGACAATCACCGACCCGCCGATGAGGGCGCCAACCTGAACACCTGCCATCGTCACAACGGGGAGAAGGGCATTGCGCAGGACATGGACAAAGGTGATCCGCCGTTCTGTCAGTCCCTTGGCTCTGGCTGTGACCACATAGTCCTGACCATATTGTTCAAGCATTGAGGCCCGCATCATGCGCGTGTAGAGCGCCAGATAAAACAGTGACAGCGTGATCGTTGGCAGGATGAGATGCACGGCAATATCCTTTACCCGGTCCCATCCCTCATAGAAGGCGGCGACATTCTCCATGCCACTTGTCGGCAGCCAGCCCAGCTTAAGCGAGAACACAACAATCATCATCAGGCCGACCCAGAACAAGGGAGTGGCATAGGTGATCAGCGCAAAGACTGTAATGACGGCGTCTTTCCAGGTGTTCAGCCGCATTGCTGCAAGCAGGCCCAGAAGAACGCCAAAGCCAACCGCCAACAGGATTGTGCAGGTCATCAGCAAGCCGGTTGCAAAAAACCTGTCAAAGATCAGATCGCTGACTGGCATGTCATGGCGGAAGGAATAACCGAGATCGAGGGCAAGCACATTTTTCAGATAGACAAGCAACTGCACCGGAAGCGGTTGATCGAGACCGAATTTGGCCCGCAGCTGCGCCATATATTCCGGCGTTGCCGAGCCAGCCTCACCGGCAAGCACATCAACAGCATCACCTTCTGCCAGATTAAGGAGAAAGAAATTGATGACAATAATTGCAAGGATGATGGGTACACCCTGAAACAGCCGCCTGCTCACATATTTGATGATTTTGGTGGATCGGGTCATGGCAATGTAAATTTCATAATATCTATAGAAGAGGTGTTTTTGAGAATCAGAGAAGGAGCTGGGCCCGAAAAATTTCGTGCCCAGCACTGCTTTTTTTTAGTCGTCCAGATAGGCTTCGCGGAACGAGCCATATGCACCCATTGCCGAGCCATATGCACCTTTCAGCTTGTTGTTGTACACAACAAGGAATTCCAGCTCGAACAGGTTCACAACTGGCATGTCATTCGCCAGAATCTGCTGGATTTCGTTATAGGCTGCTGTGCGCTTTGCTGCATCCGGCTCACCGGCACCGGAATCGAGCAAGGCATCAAGTGTCGGGTTGCTGTATCGCGAGGAGTTCACAAAATGCGTACCCTTGCGGATCTGGTCTGTGCCGTAATGTCTGTGCACGCCCAGCACAGGGTCTGGAAGCTGATAGAAGTAATTGACGTTCATCTGGAAGTCATAGCGGTGATAGACGCGCTTCAACCATGTCGGCACGTCCTCATAGCGCAGTTCCAGATTGATGCCGATGTCTCCCATGACCTGCTTGAGATACTCACCGGCACGGCGCCAATCCTCACCATAGGGAATAATGTCGAGGACACCGTTGAGACGAACACCGTCTGAGTTCTTCTTGAAGCCAGCCGCATCAAGCATCGCATTGGCCTTTGCAACATCGCCGCGCTCGGGATAGTTCGGCATTGCAGCATGCAGGTTGGTGGCCTTGAAGTTGCTGCTCAACGCACTGGTGGCAGGCTTGCCATAGCCAAAGAAGATTGTGTCGATCATGAAGCGACGGTCGATTGCGGTTGAAATCGCGCGACGCACAGCTGGATCAACGAACGGGCCTTCCTTGGTGTTGAACTCAATCAATGCCATCGGGTTGATCATCGAGTAACCGTCCGTTGTCACATCGATGTCATCACGGTCTTTCAGGCGAACAGCATCTATGTTCGGAATAGCATTGTAGGCTGCATAAAGAACCTCACCATTTTCCATGGCAGCCGTTCTTGTTGATGCGTCGGGGATGAACCGCCCTACAATTCTGTCAAGGTGGGGCAGTCCCTCCTGCCAATAATCCTCATTTTTGTCGAGGCGGATATATTGACCCTTTTTCCACTCAACAAATTTAAATGGACCTGTACCAACCGGATTGTTGGCGAGCGGCGCTGACTTGACATCCTGCCCCTCAAGCAGATGCTTTGGCACCATTGGTGATTCATAAGCCGAGAAGGACCGCATCATATATGGGGCAGGTTTGTTCAGCTTGAAAATCGCTGTATGGGCGTCGGGTGTCTCAATGGCACTGACCTCACGGAAGGAGTTGGGTCCGCGTGGGTGAACCTTTTTCAGAACGTCCATGACGGTGAACTGCACATCGGCAGAGGTGAATGGCTTTCCATCGTGCCATTTCACGCCCTTGCGCAAATTGAACGTCACTGTCTTGCCATCGGCGCTCATCTCATAGCTTTCGGCAAGGATTGGGATCATTTTTCCGTCATTGTCGTAATCGAACAGACCCTCATAGACCTTTGGCATAACCAAACCGATCGGACCCGAAGTTGACACATATGACGCCAGAGTTGGTGGCTCGGGCTGTACGAGGAATGACAGAGTCCCCCCGTCCTTTGCAGCATGCGCTGAGACACTGCTCAACGCCAATGTGGCTGCAACCAAACAGCCCTTTAACAGCTTATTCATTATGTTCTCCCTTCAAATTTTAAGTCAGCGTCAGCCGCTGATTTTCTTGGCCCCAAAAAGAAATGTCTGATACAGCGTTTCTTCTGAGAAGGCAGATAGAGCGTTAATCACAAGAGCTTTCAAGTCAAGCTGCAAACCATGCCCGAGATGTAACGTCATCGTGCTATGAGTTACCGATGACTGCCACTGGATGAATATGTGACCAGATGAAATGGTCCGGTGTGCGCGATGTCCTGTCAGATAGTTCTGGCGACTTTAGT
>JAYNHH010000028.1:0-30093 GCA_038107835.1 Alphaproteobacteria bacterium | reverse complement strand
CAAACGGTCGCAACCGCACCAGACAGCCCAACAATCAGACTGGCCCGCCATTCGACAAATGTGGCAATCAGCTGATCCCGCGCCCGCAACCACATGAAGCCGCCCAACAGCGCCGTCTGAATCAGCACCGAAACACCACCTGACAGGCTGGCCCGCATCATCAGATCCGCGCCTTCCAGCGAATCCGTGGCCACCCGATAGGCAACCGTGCAGAAACCAAGGCTTGCACCGCTGGCAAGACCGATTGCGGTTTGCCGGGTCAGCAGCGAGCGCACAAGATTGCCAAAGGTCAGACTGCTCTTTGCCAGCGACAGGAAAAACACGGCGATGACGCCAATGACAATCGCAAGACCAACCTGAAAGCTAACGACGAACCCGATGATCAATGCCTCAAAAATGGCTGCCTGAACCACCTCGGTCTTGGAAAAGGCCGTCCCCGCAGCAAAGGACCGGTGCGAGAACAGCATCACCAGTGTCACGGTAAAGATGATCTGCATCACCGCCGCGATCGTCACCCAGAACAAAAAGGGCTGGTTCCAGACAGGAATCGTCTGGCCAGCGATGTCGCCATAGAGATAGATCCATGCCCAGGCAAAGGGAATGGCATAGGAAAAGCGGATCAGGCTTGCCCCAAAGTCACCCAGCTTCGGTTTCAATCCCCGCTGGCCAGCACCACGAATTGTCTGCGCCGCCGCCGCCGCCAATGTCACCCACACCCAAACTGCCATATCCCTGCCACTCACTCGCGCCATAATACCGGCACATACGCTATACCCAAGCCACCGGCCGGGCAACTTGTTGCTGTTATCACAAGATCATGGGAAGCCAAAAAACCGGATAGACGCGGCCAACGCCCCCCGTTTGCAGATTTGGACCCAAATTTAGCAAAATCTGGCTCTAATCCCAGTTGGCACAGCCTGCGATTGATAGTATTAGAAGGCGCAGCGCACCAGCGCTGTTGATGTCCTGCCCGCATGTCCCGGCCCTGTGTTCACCGCGAGGTCATGGGTGAATTCACGGACAGGCCGGACATACACAGACGACCGCATTCCAGATTTACGGCTAAAGACCGCAAAAACAATAGGGGTAACACATCATGAAGATGACGACCGAAGAGGCATTTGTAAAAGTTCTGCAGATGCATGGTATTGAACACGCCTTTGGTATCATTGGCTCGGCAATGATGCCGATTTCCGACCTGTTTCCAGAAGCTGGCATCACCTTCTGGGATGCGGCGCATGAATGCAACGCCGGCATGATGGCAGACGGTTTCACCCGAGCCACCGGCCAGATGTCGATGATGGTTGCCCAGAACGGCCCCGGAATCACGAATTTTGTAACGCCCGTCAAAACCGCCTATTGGAACCACACACCGCTTCTGCTGGTGACACCGCAGGCGGCTAACAAAACGCTTGGTCAGGGTGGCTTTCAGGAAGTCGAACAGATGGCCCTGTTCGAGGATATGGTTGCCTACCAGGAAGAGGTGCGCGATCCATCACGAATCGCCGAAACGTTGAACCGGGTCATCCTGCAGGCAAAGCGCGCCTCGGCACCGGCGCAGATCAATGTGCCACGTGATTTCTGGACGCAGGTCATCGACATCGATTTGCCGGCCATCGTCGAGTTCGAGCGCCCAGCAGGCGGAGAGGCTGCCCTGAGCGAGGCCGCACGGATGCTGTCAGAGGCCGAATTCCCGGTCATGCTGAACGGCGCTGGTGTGGTCATTGGCGGCGCCATCGACGCCTCGATGAAACTTGCCGAGCGACTGGACGCCCCGGTCTGCTGTGGCTATCAGCATAATGACGCATTTCCCGGGTCACACCCGCTGCACGCTGGGCCGCTTGGCTATAACGGATCAAAGGCCGGCATGGAGCTGATCGCCAAAGCCGATGTTGTTCTCGCCCTCGGCACCCGCCTGAACCCGTTTTCGACACTGCCCGGCTATGGCATTGATTACTGGCCGAAGGACGCCAAGATCATTCAGGTCGACATCAACCCTGACCGTATTGGTCTGACCAAGCCGGTGACTGTCGGCATCGTTGGCGATGCAAAACAGGTGGCCGAAAGCCTGCTGGAAAAGCTGGGAAGCAATGCCGGCGACAAGGGCCGCGCCGCACGCAAGGAAATCATTGCCACGACAAAATCAGCCTGGGCGCAGGAACTGACCTCGCTTGATCATGAGGATGATGATCCTGGAACAACCTGGAACGAGCGGGCCCGCGGCCGTGAGCCGGAGAAAATGTCACCCCGCATGGCCTGGCGTGCGATCCAGAGCGCCTTGCCGAAAGAAGCCATCATCTCGTCCGACATCGGCAACAACTGCGCCATCGGCAACGCCTACCCAACCTTTGACGAAGGACGCAAATATCTGGCACCCGGTCTGTTCGGCCCGTGCGGCTATGGTCTGCCGTCAATCATGGGCGCAAAGATCGGCCGGCCAGATGTGCCAGTCGTCGGTTTTGCCGGCGATGGGGCCTTTGGCATTTCAATGAATGAAATGTCCGCCATCGGCAGAGACGAATGGCCACCAATCACCATGATCATCTTCCGCAACTATCAGTGGGGCGCGGAAAAGCGCAACACCACCTTGTGGTTCGATGACAATTTCGTCGGTACCGAACTTGACCAGCAGGTGTCCTATGCCGGTATTGCAAAAGCGTGCGGCGTTGAAGGTGTCGCTGTCTATTCGATGGACGAGTTGACCGACGCACTGGACAAGGCAGTTGATGCCCAGATGAAGGACGGCAAGACAACCTTCATCGAGGTGATGCTCAACCAGGAACTTGGCGAGCCATTCCGCCGCGATGCGATGAAAAAGCCCGTTTCAGTGGCTGGCATCAGCAAAGGTGACATGCGCAAGCAGGCGCTGGCATAACCATCAACAAAATTTGGAACGGCATCGCCATTCCGCAAAAGGCAGCCGCGCAGGATTGTTCCTGCGCGGCTTTTTTGATCTCTGCAGGGCCGGCGTTCAGAACATTGCCGCCTAGACGGTCAGGACCGTGCATCCCGTTGTCTGCCGGCCAGCAAGCGCACGGTGCGCCCCGGCAACGTCGTCCAGAGGAACATGCTGGTTGATTGCCACCGACAGGCTGCCACTGGCAATGCGCTCAAACATGTCAGCGCTGGCCGCTTCCAGCCAGGCACGTTCAGCGGTGAAATGGAACAGCGTCGGGCGCGTCAGATAGAGTGAACCAATAGCCAGATCCTTGATCTGAAAATCGGTGTAGGGACCGGATGACTGGCCAAAATTGACCACGGTTCCATGGCGACGGGTTGCTGTCAGGCTCTTTGCCATCGTGTCATTGCCAACCGAGTCATAGACGACATCGACGCCGACACCATCGGTGATCCGGTCAATTTCTGCGGCAAAATCCTGCGTCCGGTAATCAATCACATGATCATAGCCATTGGCGGCCGCAAGGGCGCATTTTTCTGCCCCACCGGCCGTGCCGATTACCGTTGCGCCCAACGATTTCAGCCATTGACCAGCCAACAGGCCGACACCGCCAGCCGCCGCATGAAACAGCACCACATTACCCGGTTTTACCTGATAGCTGCGGTTGACCAGATAGGCGACGGTCAGCCCCTTGAGCATGGTGGCCGCGGCAACATCAGAGGCGATTGCATCCGGGACCCTGACCACCATTGCCGCAGCAATGACACGGTGCGTCGCATAGGCACCGTTCGGCTGGGCATAGGCAACCCGATCACCAACGGCAATCCCGTCAACGCCCTCACCAACCGCCTCGACAATGCCGCATCCCTCACTGCCAAGGATGAGATTTTCCTCAACCGGCCAGGGATAGGCTCCCTCGCGAATATAGATATCAATGAAATTGACGCCAATCGCCTCATGGCGGACCAGAACCTCATCTGCTCCCGCCTGCGGCATGTCAATTTCCATGCGGGCCAGCACATCGGCACCGCCCTTTGTCTTTGCGACCATTGCGAATGGCATTTCACTTCCTCCTGCAGGTTTTTTCAGCGCTCAGTTGGTGGCGAACGGTCAATGGCGAGAATAGACAAAACCGGCAAAAATACATAGGATGTCGCCAGACCACCGCAGCTGTAGATATGGGAGCGCGCCGCTTTTTGTCCAGCCATGCGCTCTTTGTTTATGGGGTTTCTTAGGATCATGGATCTCTCGATTGCCGCTGCCGCGGCGCTTGATGCCGCCGACCCGCTGGCCGGAATGGCAGACCGGTTCACTCTGCCTGAAGGGGTCATCTATCTTGATGGCAACTCGCTTGGCGCGCTGCCAAAAGGTGTTGATCAACGCGTTGCAGACACGCTTGCCAGCGAATGGGGTGTTGATCTGATCCGCAGCTGGAACAGCGCTGGCTGGGTTGACCTGCCGCTGAGCGTTGCGGCCAAGCTGGAGACAGTCATCGGCGCTGAACCGGGCAGCGTTGTCGTCGCCGATTCCACCTCGGTCAATCTGTTCAAGCTGCTTGCCGCAGCACTCGACAGGGCGGCAGCCGTGAATGGTGGCAAACGCCGCAGAATCCTGACCGAACGCGACAATTTTCCGACCGACAATTATATCGCCGAGGGCCTGATCCGGCTGACGGGCGAAACACATGAGCTGGTCAGGGTTGACACACCGCAGGCGGTGCTGCCGGCACTGGATGAGGATGTTGCCGTACTCATGCTCACCCATGTCAATTACCGCAATGGCTTTCGCCATGATATGGCGGCGCTGACCGCTGCGGCGCATGCCGTTGGCGCACTGGTGATCTGGGATCTGGCGCATTCAGCTGGCGCCATGCCAGTGGAGCTTGCCGCGGCGAGAGTCGATTTTGCCGTTGGCTGCACCTATAAATATCTGAATGGCGGGCCGGGCGCGCCTGGCTATCTCTATGTCGCACCGCAGCATCTAGGCCACTGCCAGCAGCCGCTTTCAGGCTGGTTTGCCCATGCAACACCCTTCGCCTTTTCCCCGGACTATCAGCCGGCCCGCGATATCACGCAGTTCCTGTGTGGCACACCGCCAGTGTTGAGCATGGTTGCACTCGATCAGGCGCTCGATGTCTGGGCGGATGTTGACCTGTCGGCGTTGCGGGAAAAATCACTCGATCTGGCAGATTACTTCATCAACTTGATTGACCGCAAATGCGCTGGCCATGATCTGACGCTGATCACCCCCCGCGAGCGGCAACAGCGCGGATCACAAGTGTCATTCACCCACCCCGATGGCGGTTATGCGATGATGAGCGCGTTGATCGCCGCCGGGGTGATTGGCGATTTTCGCAGTCCCGACATTCTGCGCTTTGGCTTTGCTCCTCTGTATATTGGCTTTGCCGATGTGTGGCACGCGGCCGACAGATTTGCGCATATTCTGGACACGCGGCAGTGGGACGCCCCACAATTCCACGCCCGCAAAACCGTAACCTGACACCATAAGTTGACCAAGGCGGCAAAATGACTCTGCAATCCCCATTGGCGCGGCGCGAACCGACGGCAGGCAGCTGGGCGCTGCTCGGTCTGCTGGGCCTGATCTGGGGCAGCAGCTTCCTGGGTGTCGAGATGTCGCTGATCGATTTCAAACCGATCACCAACGCCGCCATTCGGGTATCGCTGGCAGCAGTCCTGCTTCTGGCCGTTGCGCTGGGAACAGGACACAGGCTGCCAGGCTTTGCCAACCCCACTGAAAAACGGATCTGGCTGCATTGTTTTGGCATGGGCCTGTTCACCAATGCGCTGCCATTCTCGCTGCTGGCCTGGGGGCAACAACAGGTCACCTCGAGTTTTGCCGGTGTCTGTATGGCGGTGGTGCCGCTGCTGGTCCTGCCACTCAGTCACTTCCTGGTGCCGGGTGAACGGATGACACGGGCAAAGGTCGCCGGATTTGCCGTCGGATTTGCCGGTGTCTTTCTGCTGGTTGGTGGTGACAGCCTTCTTGGTGATGGTGGGACAGAGCCATCCCTGTTTCTGGCCCAGATCGCCTGCGTTGGGGCCAGCTGCTGCTATGCCATCGGCAGCATCGTGACCCGATTATGCCCGCCAATCCCAACCCAGTCCTTTGCCGCTACCGGCCTGCTTTTGGGCGCAGCGATGCTGATCCCGACGGCATTGCTGTTTGAGGGATTGCCACAGACGGCCAGCCTGCCAGCGGTTGCCGGCGTCATCTATCTGGCCCTGTTCCCCACAGCCGCAGCGACAATCCTGCTGACAGTCCTGATCAAACGTGCAGGACCTCCCTTCCTCTCGCTGGTCAATTATCAGGTGCCCGTCTGGGCGGTGATCATTGGGGCGGTGGTCTTGCTCGAACCCCTGCCCGGGCATTTCCTGATAGCCCTCATGGTCATCCTTGGCGGCCTCGCCCTGTCACAATTCTATGACCGGTGGCGCCACGGCTGATCCAAAATGGAGCGACACAGGGTAAAAAAGCATGCCCCAGACGCGAAAACAGCGTCATTTTGTCACCCATTTCAGGGATCATGACCACAATATATTGATTTTTTATCATGTTCAATTCTACATGTTGTATACCTCAGTTTGATTTCGCTTTACAGTCCCTACGTTTCAAGCCAGTGTCGGCGCATTGATACAAGGGGAGAAAACAATGAATGATGTATCAGACGCGACTCCGGCTCAACTTCAGGATCCGGATTTCGACCTACCGATGGGGCCACGCGTAGCGCTTGGCCTGCAGCATGTTCTGGCGATGTTTGCCAGTAATGTGACACCATCGATTATCATTGCGGGTGCTGCCGGATTTGCTTTTGGCGGCGCTGACATGGTGTTCCTCATCCAGATGGCGATGCTGTTTGCCGGTGTGGCGACATTATTCCAGACAATTGGCTTTGGCCCTGTTGGCGCGCGGCTTCCTGTAATGCAGGGAACCAGCTTTGCCTTCGTTCCGATCATGATCAGCATTGTGAAATCAAGCGGCATCGCCGCCCTGTTTGGCGCAGTTCTGGTTGCCGGTGTGTTTCACGCAGCTCTGGGTGCCATTATCGGCCGGATCCGCCATTGGTTTCCACCGCTGGTGACCGGTATGGTGATCACGGCCATCGGTCTGTATCTGTTGCCTGTTGGCATCAAATATGCTGCTGGTGGTGCTGCTGATTTTCAGATGAACAACCCCGCCTGGGGTGATTTCAGCCGCTGGGGTCTGGCACTTGTGGTGATCCTTGTTGCGCTTGGTTTCAAATTCTTCACCCGTGGCATTGCATCGTCAGCCGCCATTCTGCTTGGCCTTGTCGCCGGCTATCTGGTTGGCATCGCAACGGGCGCGGTCAATTTCGGTGGTGTGGCAAACGCCGCCTGGTTTACCGTACCAACACCGTTCAAATATGGAATCGAGTTCAGCGGCGTGGCGATCTTCGGCATGTGCCTGATTTCGATCGTCAGCGCGATCGAGACAGTTGGTGACATCTCAGGCATTGCCAAGGGTGGTGCCGGTCGTGAGGCCACCGACAAGGAGCTTGCCGGCGGCACCTATGCCGATGGCATTGGTTCGGCAATCGCTGGCGTCTTTGGCGGCCTGCCAAACACCTCGTTCAGCCAGAATGTCGGTCTGATTTCAATGACTGGCGTGATGAGCCGTTCAGTGGTGACATTGTCGGCGCTGTTCCTGATTGCCTGTGGCCTGATCCCGAAAGTGGGAGCCGTGGTTGCCGCCATGCCGATCTCGGTTCTGGGCGGCGGCGTCATCCTGATGTTCGGCATGGTGCTGTCCGCAGGTGTCAGCATGCTGTCCAGCGTCAACTGGTCTCGGCGCAACATGATGATCCTGGCAACATCCATGTCAGTTGGTCTCGGCCTCCAGCAGGTGCCAAAATCAATGCAGCATCTGCCTGACTGGCTGGAAATGCTGGCCGTATCCGGCCTGTTGCCAGTTGCCGTTCTGGCAGTCGTTCTGAACCTGGTTCTGCCAGAGGATGCTGACTGAAACACCCGGCTTAACAGCAGTGTTTAAACAACCTATAGTGCCGTCAGTCTCCTTATGGGGCTGACGGTATTTGCGTGAGGACACCTCTTTCATGGCTGAAACATTATTACTCCGAAATGCCGATCTACTCTGCACCATGCAGCCTGTCGGGGGCATGACGGGCCGCGCCGGTGACGATGTTGGCCGGGAAATCCGAGGCGGTGGCCTGTTTGCACGCGATGGCGTGATCGAGGCAGTTGGTGCCGGCGACGAGCTGCCAGATGACGCCGATATCGTTCTGGACATGCAGGGTCATGTGGTGATCCCCGGCATGGTCAATACGCACCATCACCTGTTTCAGAATCTGACGCGCGCTGTCCCGGCAGCGCAGAATGCACCGCTGTTTGGCTGGCTGCAGACACTCTATCCGATCTGGTCGCATATTGGGCCTGACCATATCTACTGGTCAACTGCGCTTGGCCTTGCCGAGCTGGCGCTTAGCGGTTGCACCACCTCGTCCGACCATCTCTATCTCTATCCCAATGGCGCACGGCTTGATGATGCGCTGGGCGCCGCAGCAGATGTCGGCGTGCGCTTTCACGGCACCCGTGGGTCGATGAGCATTGGCGAGAGCGCAGGCGGCCTGCCACCAGACCAGCTATGCGCGCCAGAAGCCGACATCCTGGCCGACTGCCAGCGCGTCATCGAGGCACATCACAACCCCGACAGATATGCGATGCAGCGCATTGCACTGGCTCCCTGTTCACCCTTTTCGGTGAGCATGGATCTGATGCGCGAGACGGCGCGTATGGCGCGCAGCTACGGTGTCGGCATGCACACGCATCTTGCCGAGAACAGCGAGGACATTGATTACAGCCTTGCCACCTATGGAATGCGTCCCGGTGACTATATCGAGGCGGTCGAATGGACCGGCGACGACGTCTGGCATGCCCATTGTGTGCAGCTGGATGCCGATGAGATCCAGCTGTTTGCCCGCACCGGCACCGGCGTTGCCCATTGCCCCTGTTCAAACATGCGCCTTGCCAGCGGCATTGCCCCGGTCCGGGCGATGCTTGACGCCGGCATGAAGGTCGGGCTTGGCGTCGATGGCTCGGCGTCGAATGACAGTGGCCATATGTTGAATGAGGCGCGCCAGACAATGCTGTTGCAACGGGTCAATCAGGGTGGCACTGCGATGAGCGCGCGCGAGGCGCTGGCGACCGCAACACGCGGCGGTGCCGCGGTGCTGGGCCGCAATGACATCGGCATGCTGGCCCCCGGCATGGCCGCCGATATTGCCTGTTTCGACCGGCGGTCTGTTGATTTTGCCGGCAGTGACTGGGACATGCTGGCCTCCTTGCTGTTCTGTGGCCCGACAAAGGCCAGTTACACCATCATCAATGGCCGAATCGTTGTTGCCGAGGGCCAGCTTGCCAGCATGGATATGAGCAGGCTGCTGACCAACCATCGCCGAATGGCGCATGATCTGATGGTCAAGGCCGGCCACGCCTCATGATCCTGTCCGCCGCAAAACCCTGAATGATGCGGCCTGCCGACATTCTGGCCGTGATTCTGGTGACCGCCATCTGGGGGTTCAATTTCGTCGTCGTCGAGTGGGGCCTTGAGGGCATGCCACCATTCCTCCTTGCTGGCATCAGATTCGCGCTGGTCGTGTTTCCGGCCATCTTCTTTCTGCCACGCCCTGATACCAGCTGGCAGAACATCGTTCTGTTCGGCATTTTCTTCGGGCTGATCCAATTTGGCCTGCTGTTCTTTGCCATGGCCGTTGGCATCTCTGCCGGGCTTGCCTCGGTGGTCATCCAGAGCCAGGCTTTCTTTACCGCGGGATTGAGCTTTGTGCTGTTTGCCGAGCGAATTTCCGGACGCCGCATGGCCGGCATCCTGCTGGCCTTTGTTGGCATAGGCATCGTCGGATCACTGCAGGACACAAGCACCAATCCAATAGCGGTGATGATTGTGCTGATCGCCGGGCTGAGCTGGGCGGCGGCCAATCTTGTCAATAAACGGGTGGCGACCCCGAACATGGTGTCCTTTGTCGTCTGGGCCAGCCTCGTCCCGCCACTGCCCTTGCTGGCGGTCTCACTATGGCTTGATGGCGGCGCGGTGATCACCGCCAATCTTGGCAGCGTGAGCGTGAAAACAATTGCCTGTCTGCTGTTCATCGCCTATGCCTCGACCCTTCTCGCCTATGGGATCTGGACACGGCTGGTGGTCAGATACACGCCCGGGCTGGTCGCGCCCTTTGCGCTGCTGGTTCCGGTGTTCGGCATGCTGAGCTCATGGCTGTTTCAGGGTGAATATTTCGGCCCGCTGAAGCTGGGTGCCGTCAGCCTCGTGATGCTCGGCCTTGCCCTGACCGTTCTGCCAGCGCGCGCCCGCGCGCCACGGAATTGATCCGGCATTGTTCAACCCTCCTTTTGGTTTGTTTTTCCTCTGATCAGCCACCAGTTTTGCTAACGCTGGGTTTTATTAACACTGGTAGGTTGATTTTTGATGAATGGCCAATTGTCCAAACTCAACCCCTGTTCCAACAGTGGCCATAGCAGGACCTGGATGACTGAGCATGGCAAGTGACGGACTCTGCCCCGATTGAAGTAGACCCGCATCCCTTCTGGCTGGTGCCAACATAATTATCGCTGCTGTCGCCGCGATTGTGGCAACAGGCTCCTACACAACACTTGCCGGCCTGCTGATTGCAAGATTTTCAATCGAGTTTGGCTGGACAGCGACAGCGATCAGCATCGGTGTCGCCATCAATATGCTTCTCTATGGTCTGTTTGCTCCCTTCACTCTTCTCATGATGCGTCGCTTCGGCATCCAACAGATATCAATTGCCGCCCTGATCCTGCTTCTTGTTAGCAGCGCTGTCTGTCTGATTCCCAACATCATGCTGTTCAACCTGGCATGGGGCATTCTGATCGGTGTTGGCACCGGATCATTGACAATGGCCTATGGCGCTTTTCTTGCGCGCCAATATTTTCCAACCCAAATTGGTTTTGTCACCGGCATAATGACGGCGGCTTCAGTGGTTGGACAATTTGCACTGCTGCCGCTCTGGGCGGAGGCGATGACCCATTTCGGCTGGCGCGCGCCAATTTTCGGTGCCGGTCTGCTCACCCTTCTTGCCGTCATCCTGAACATCAGATTCATGCCAGCCATGACAGCCCGGCAGAGTAGCGACGGGGCAGAGCGCCTCATAGATGGACTGGAGCGGCTGATACAGGTGTTTCTGGCTGCCCTGACAAACTAGATATTCTGGACACTGGTTCTGCTTTTCATAATCTGTGGCGCAACGACGAATGGCATCATGTGGAGCCATTTCACGCCGGTAGCGAATGATTGTGGCATATCCATCACATCGGCTTCCTCGGCGCTCCTGCTGGTGGGGATTTTCAATGTTGCCGGCACGATCACAGCCGGATGGCTTGCTGACCGGGCGAGTGTCCGCGCCATCCTGAGTATCGTTTTTGCCGGACGCGCATTGACATTGCTCTGGCTGCCAAGCATCTTTGCCAGCGTTTCCGAACCACAATTGTATCTGTTTGGCGCAATTTTCGGATTGCTGGACGTCGCCACCGTTCCACCAGTCATTGTCATTTGCAGTCGTGTCTATGGAGACAGGGGGCCGGAGATTTTTGGATGGATCAATGCCTTTCACCAGCTTGGTGCGGGAGGAATGGCATTCATTGGTGCCATGATCCGCGCATCCAGCGGTTCGTATGATTTGCTGTGGCTGCTCTCTGGACTGATCGCGTTACTGGCCGCAGCATTGGTTTTTTCCGACAGATATGACCGGGAAAAGAGAATTGCCTAGGTTTCTTTCAGGATGTGAGTGAAAAATTGGTTTCATGCACAGGCGCCGGCCGTCAGTTTTTTTCTGATCTTGGCAGCGTGACATAGGAAGCATCCTAATTTGTGTCAAATGTCAATAGGAAATTTCATTATTTTAATTCGGGGATCAGCGCGGCAATGCCATCCGGCCCGTCAAACCAGACCTCATCAAGGTTCTGGCCCGCCGCCTCATCCGCGGAGGCGGCCCGGTCAACGACCAGAAAATCCTGCTCCGGCAACAGCACCAGCAGCGGATGGTGCCAGGTGCCGCGCGCATAGCTGACGCCCTGCGTCCCGCTGGCCAGAAAACAGCGCAGGCTGGTAAAATCAGGGGCCGTGTCGTCGGCATTGCCGGTGGCGACGACAACCAGCCATTCAGCATCGACAAGCGGATAGAAGGCCTGCGAGCCAAGCGGATGGCGTTCAAGCAGGCGGATGGCGATCGGGTCTGGGCGGCGGGTGCCACGAAACAGCGAGATAATGGGGCTGCCGCCTCGGGCTGCAACATCGACGGCGGTGAGGGCATCAAAGCGAGTGGTCGTTCCCTGATTGATCGGCAGGCGTGTTGCGCCCTCGGTCTCAATCACGGTGCCAAAGGGCGCAAAGGTGGATCTGGTCAGCGGCTCGATGGTCAGGAAGGGCGGCGTCATCCAGCATCCCCCGCCATGGCCGGATGCGGATGGGTGGCGATCCAGTGCCGGGCGATATCGGCGCGCCGGGCGACCCAGACATGGTCATGCGCCATGATATGGTCAAGAAACCTTACGAGGCCAGCGAAGCGGGCCGGGCGGCCAATCAGCCGGCAATGCAGGCCGACAGACATCATTTTCGGGGCGGTTTTCCCCTCCTCATACAGCACATCAAACGCGTCAATCAGATAGCGCGCAAACTGATCACCATTGTGGAATCCCTGCGCCGTCGCAAACCGCATGTCATTCGTATCCAGCGTATAGGGAACGATCAGATGCGGCTTTGCCACCTGGGTGGACCAGAACGGCAAATCATCCGAGTAATCATCGGCGTCATAGAGAAAGCCACCCTCCTTGGCGACGAGATCACGCGTGTTCTGGCTGGTTCTGCCAGTATACCAGCCAAGCGGCCGCGCGCCGCAGATATCGGTATGGATGGCGATGGCGCGGGCCATATGTTCGGCCTCCTGATCGCGGCTCATGCCATGGTAATTGATCCAGCGATAACCGTGCGAGGCGATCTCATGACCATCAGCAAGCGCACGTTCAATCACCGCCGGATGCCGCTGCATCGCCATGGCGACGGCAAACAGCGTGATCGGCAGCGCGCGCGCGCGAAACAGATCAAGAATCCGCCAGACGCCGGCGCGCGAGCCATATTCATAGATCGATTCAATCGACATGTGACGCGCCCCCTCAAAGGGCGTGGCACCGATGATTTCAGACAGGAAAATTTCCGAAGCCGGATCACCATGCAGGACCGAGTTTTCGCCACCTTCCTCGTAATTCAGGACGAACTGCACGGCGACACGCGCACCACCCGGCCAGGCAGCATGGGGGACAGCCTGTCCATAGCCAACGAGATCACGCGGATAATCACCCATCGCCAGCCCTGCCCCCCTGCACAGCGCCACCGCGCAGCATGGCCCGCCAGTTGGCAAGCATCAGACGCTCCTCATCATCGACCCAGATGACATTGCCGGGCGGCATCGCATGCGAGGCGGCCGCCTGCCAGAAAATACCATCGACAGCGGCAAGAATGTCAGCCTCACTTTCCAGAACAATGCCCTTTGGCGCAAAGGCAAGCCCCTCCCATTGCGGTTCATGGGCGTGGCAGATGCTGCAGCGTTCGGTGACAAGCTCGACCGCTGCCAGATGGAGCTGGGCACCGGTGCCGAACTCATATTCCTCATAGGCCGCCTGATCAACCTGTCTGAGCGGCGCGCCCGCATGGCTGAGGAAAATTGCCATGATGGTGAGCGCTCCAGCGGCAAACCAGACCCACCAGGGCGGCGGATCACCCCTGTGTTTGGTGTTGAAGAAATGCCGGATCAGCGCACCGATCACCAGCACCAGCGCCAGAATGACCCAGGCATAGTCGGTGGCAAAGATCGCCGGATAGTGACCACCGATCATCACGAAAATCACCGGCAGCGTCAGGTAATTATTGTGCAGCGAGCGCTGTTTGCCACGGGCGCCATAACGCGGGTCGGGCGCATCGCCAGCCCGCAGCGCGGCAACGACCTTCTTTTGCCCGGGGATGATCACCATCAACACATTGGCCACCATGATCGTACCGATCGTCACCCCCATCTGGACAAAGGCACCACGGGCCGAGAAAATCTGCGTATAGCCCCAGGCAAGCGCCACCAGAAAGACAAAGCCGGCGGTGGCAAGCGCGGCATCGCTGCGGCCAAGAGGACTGCGGCAGATGCCATCATAGAAACCCCAGCCAATGGCGATGCCGGCAAGGCTGATGGCAACCGCCTGCCACGGTTCGATGTCGAGAATCTCAAGATCGATCATATACAGGCCAGCAGCCGTGTAATAGATCACCGTCAGCAGGGCAAAGCCGGAAATCCAGGTGGCATAGGCCTCCCATTTGAACCAGGTGAGCTCATCCGGCATTTTTGACGGGGCGACCAGATACTTGACCAGATTATAGAAGCCTCCGCCATGCACCTGCCAGGCCTGACCATGCGCCTGATCGGGAAGCTCACGACCCGGCTTCAGGCTGAGATCCAGCGCGATGAAATAAAAGGATGAGCCAATCCACGCAATGCCGGCAATGACATGCACCCACCGGATCAGTAATTCTGACCATAGCCAAAGATAGTCTTGCATCAGTTCCCCCTATGCAGTGACCGGCACCGTGACCTGATCACGGCTGTTCTGTGAAATGTCCAGCTCCTGCTGCCAGATGGCAACCCGGGCCGCGATTGAGAGCGCCACACGCGCTGGCTGCTTTCCATCAATCCCCGGAATGCCGATCGGACAGACCAGACGGGCAAGCTGGTCCTGGCTGATGCCAGCCCTCGCGAGCCGCTGGCGAAACCGTGCGGCCTTCGTTGCCGAGCCAATCAGACCAAGCCGCGCAAAGCCGTCACCAGCCAGCAGCCTGTGGCAGATCGCCTCGTCAAGTGCATGATTGTGAGTGATCACCAGATGAATGGCATCAGGCGGCGCATGGCCGGCAATTATCGATGGATCGCTGGCGATGACACGGCGCACCCCATCAGGGATGACCGCCGGAAAGCGCGCCGGTTTGATATCAATCCAATGAACATCCAGGTCAAGTGACGCCAGAATCCCGACAAGCGCGCGGCCAACATGCCCCGCCCCATAGACAAAGAGCGGGCGCCTCGGCAGGTCACGGCACGCCAGAAACAGATTTCTGTCAGCGGTGAGGCCAAGCGCATCAGCGCCAGTTCTGGCCGAGGATGCAGCGCAGGCAAGCGCCGCCCCACCTGCCAGCGGATGCGCCAGCACGACCGGAGCCGGCAGGGCGGCAAGGTCGGCGAGTACCGGACGTTCAGCAGCGGAAAAAACCTCAAGAAGCAGGCGCACGACACCGCCGCAACATTGCCCCATATCGGGACCAAGCGCCGCCGTGATGACACGCCGGTGCCAGCTGGCATCGGCAGGCAGAGCGGCAAGGAGCGCGCGCGCCTGCTGCATCACCTCAAATTCGAGCGTCCCGCCGCCAATGGTCTGCCAGATGTCGTCCGGGCTGATCAGCATCATCGCCCCCGCCTCACGCGGGGCCGAACCCTTGACGCCAATCAGGCTGGCCCTGGCGACGGCACCATGCGCATCAATGCGCTGCAGCGCCTCGGTGATCCAGTTTGCCTCAGCCATGATCGGCCCCAAGGCGCATGGCCGCAAGCAACAGCCGCTCAGGCGTTGCCGGCGCGTCCAGTGCCGGATAGTCAGCCGCACCCACAGCCGTCAGAGCGTGCGACAGCGCCATCAGCACGCTGATGGCAAGCATCAGCGGCGGCTCGCCAACAGCTTTCGATTTATGGATGGTGTCCTCGAGATTCTCACCATCGCCAAAAAGCGCCACATTGAAAATTGCCGGCCGGTCAGCACAGGCCGGAATTTTATAGGTCGAGGGCGCATGCGTGCTCAGCCGCCCGGCATCATCCCACACCAGCTCCTCGGTTGTCAGCCAGCCAGCCCCCTGGACAAAGCCACCCTCGATCTGGCCAATGTCGATCGCCGGATTGAGCGACCTGCCGGCATCATGGATGATGTCGGTGCGCAGGATCCGGTTCTCGCCCGTCAGCATGTCGATGGCAACCTCGGTGACAGCCGCGCCATAGGCATAGTAGAAGAAAGGTCGACCCTGGCCGCGATCCTTGTCCCAATGGATTTTCGGCGTCGCGTAAAAGCCGGTTGAGGACAGCGACACCCGGCCAAGATAGGCCGCCCTGACAGCGTCGGCAAAGCTGATGCTGGTCTCGCCAAGATGCACGTGACCAGCGACAAAGCGCACCGCATCAGCCGGCAGATCATGCTGCGCCGCCAGAAAATCACGGATGCGCAGCCGGATGGTGCGGGCCGCCGCCTGCGCCGCCATGCCGTTGAGATCAGTGCCAGACGATGCCGCCGTTGCCGACGTGTTCGGCACCTTGCCGGTGGTTGTTGCGGTAATTCTGACAGTGTCGATATCAATCTGGAATTCATTGGCGACAATCTGCGCCACCTTGGTGTTCAGCCCCTGCCCCATCTCGGTGCCGCCGTGGTTGAGCTGCACCGACCCGTCACTATAGACATGGACAAGAGCGCCAGCCTGATTGAGAAACTGCGTATTGAAGGAAATGCCGAATTTCACCGGTGTCAGGGCAATGCCGCGCTTGACCAGATCATTGGCGCTGTTGAACGCCTCGATCTCGGCGCGCCGCCGGGTGTAGTCAGCCGTTGTCTCGAGTTCGTCAACGATGTCCTGGATGATGCAGTCGGCCACTGTCTGGCCATATTGGGTGACGCCATGCTGCGCCGCCGGTACCGACCTGTGCGGATAGAAATTGCGCCGCCGGACAACCAGCGGGTCCAGCCCGAGATGATGCGCCACCTCGTCGATGGCCCGTTCAACCCCCAGCATCCCCTGTGGCCCACCAAAGCCGCGAAAGGCAGTGTTTGACTGGGTGTGGGTCCTGCAGCGGTGCGAGACAACACGCATGTGCGGAATGTGATAGGCATTGTCGGCGTGGCACATGGCGCGCGCCGCAATCGCCTCGGACAGATCCCATGACATGCCACACCGCATGGCCTGGTCAAACACCGCGCCAAGAATGCGCCCCTCATCGTCAAAACCAATTTGATAATCGATGCGGAAATCATGGCGCTTGCCGGTAAGCATGAAATCATCATCACGGTCATAGACCGTTTTCGCCGGCCGGCCCGTCAGATGCGCCGCCAGCGCCGCCGTGATCGCCGGCAGACTGCCCTGGCTTTCCTTGCCGCCAAAGCCGCCACCCATACGGCGGATTTCGACGGTCACGGCATGATTGCCCATGCCGAGAACGTCGGCGATCTTGTGCTGGATCTCGCTTGGATGCTGGGTCGAGGCATGGACCAGCATATCGCCATCCTCACCCGGAAACGCCAGCGCTGCCTGGCCCTCGAGATAGAAATGCTCCTGTCCGCCAATATCGATACTGCCGCTGAGGGTGCGCGGCGCCGCGGCGATGGCCGCATCAGGATCGCCGCACGCCATGGTCGCCGCCGGCCCCAGAAACGAGCCTGCCTGCATCGCCGCCTCGATGGTTATGATCGCCGGCAGCTCCTCATAGCTGATTTTGGCAAGGCCAATCGCAGCCCGGGCCGCCGCCATCGTCTCGGCGGCAACGGCAAACACCGCCTGGCCGACATAATTTACCTCGGTGTCGGCAAAAACCGGATCATCGCCATAGACCGGCGCACAGTCATTCTTTCCCGGAATATCTGCGGCGCTCATCACCCGTGCGATGCCGGGCGCGGCGGCAACAGCCGACAGATCCATCGCGGTGATGCGCGCATGCGCATGCGGACTCTGCGCAATCAGCACCACAAGGCTGTTTTCGGGGGTGGCGATGTCATCGACATAGATCGCGGTACCGGCAACATGTTTGTGCGCACTGTCATGGCGCAGCGGGGTACGGATGTCACCGGCAATACCGCTGGTCGTCTGGATGTCCTTGCTGTGGCCGGTATCAGGCGGTGTCATCACATCCCCCGTGCACCGGCAAGCGCCGACCCCGACCGGCCGGCAAGACGCACCGATCCGGCACCGGTCAGATCAAGCCCATATTTCACGACAAGATTGCGCGCCACCTGTAACCGATAGGCGGCAGACGCGCGCATGTCGCTGATCGGTGTGAAATCGTCAGCCATATGGGCCGCAGCGGCCCGGAAACTGGCTTCGGTAAAGGGCGCTCCCTGAAGCGCCGCCTCGGCATGTGTGGCGCGTTTTGGCGTTGCCGCCATACCGCCAAAGGCGAGGCGCGCCGAAATGATCACATCATCGGCGACGGCAATGTTGAAAGCCCCCATGACCGCCGAGATGTCCTGGTCAAAGCGTTTTGAAATCTTGTAGCAGCGAAGATGCGTGGCCGGTGCCAGCGGCAACAGGATGGCAGAGACAAATTCGCCCGTCTGCCGGTCCTGAACACCGTAATCACGGAAAAACGCCTCCAGCGGCAACCGCCGCCTTGTCGTGCCAGCCGTCAGTTCCACCGCGGCAGACAGAGCGATCAGCATTGGCGGCAGATCGCCAATCGGCGAGCCATTGGCAATGTTGCCACAGATCGTACCGCTGCTGCGCACCTGCAGCGAGCCAAAGCGGCGCATTACCTCGCCAAAATCCGGCCAGCGCGCCGCGAGGTCAGACATTGCCTGCTGATGCGTGACCGCAGGGCCAATCCGCAGGTGATCGCCGGTCTCGGCAGTCTGTTTGAAGCCAGCCACACGGCCTGTCCACAGCATCACCGGCAGATGCCGCTGTTGCTTGGTCACCCACAGCCCGACATCGGTGGCACCAGAGACAATCGTCGCATCGGGATTGTCGGCATAGAAACCGGTGAATTCATCCGCCCTGGCGGGCGCCACAAAGGCGACATTTCCTGCCGCCCCGTCATCGGCAAACCGAACCGTCTCGTCATGTGCGATTTCTGCCATCAACCCGGCCTCGGTCTGGCGGCGGGCCAGTTCAAAGGCAGGCAGATCACCCCCGACAAGCGACAGTCCAGCATCGACAATCGGCCGGTAACCGGTGCAGCGGCATAGATTGCCAGCCAGCGTGTCATCAATGGCCGCCGCCTCCAGACCGTCACCATTGCACCAGGCGGCAAACAGCGACATGACAAAACCGGGCGTGCAGAACCCACATTGTGAAGCGTGAAAATCGACCATCGCCTGCTGGCAGGGATGCAGACCACCTGCACCATCGGACAGCCCCTCGATTGTGGTGACCGACGCCCCCTCCAGCATTCCCATGAACAGGATGCAGGCATTGACCGGCCGCCACACCATCCTGCCGCTGGCGTCAGGCCGGGCGAGAACAACGGTGCAGGCACCGCAATCCCCCTCGGCACAGCCTTCCTTTGAACCGGTCAGCCGGCGCGTGCGCCGCAACCAGGCAAGCAGCGTGGTATCACCGGCAAGACCGGAGAGCGTCTGCACCTCGTTATTCAGGATAAAGGTCACATAATCGCGCATCGCGAACTCCGCTAGCTGCCGCGGTAGGTCGAATAGCCGTAGGGCGAGAGTAGCAACGGCACATGATAATGCTGGTCTGCATTGTCGATGCCAAAGGCAATCACAATCTCATCGAGAAACGGCATTTCGGGCAATGATGTTCCCACGGCCCGCAGGTAGGCCGCCGCATGAAAGACCAGCTGGTACCGCCCCGTGGCAAAATCCGTTCCCTCCAGCAGCGGCGCATCGCACCGGCCATCACCATTTGTGGTGACAGACAGAAGCAGGTGCCGGTCCGTCTGATCACAGCGATAAAGATCAATTACAAGACCGGCCGCCGGCATGCCAGCAGCGGTATCCAGAACATGTGTGGTCAAACGACCCATTTGAACAAACTCCCATAGCCCAACGAAAAACGATGCCAATTATTTATTGAACTTGCAAATAAATATCCCCATGCTCACGCTTGTGTGTGCAGGGAATGAGCAGGGGGTGAGTGATGGCAGACGATGCTGGAAATCCGGTTTTTGCGGTCAGCCCGCAACAGCTGAGCCGACAGCAATTCCTAACGCAGTTTGGCGGCATCTATGAACATTCCGACTGGGTGGCGCTGGCGGTGCTGGCAGCCGGACTTGGCCCTGCCGATGACCGGATCAACCATCTCGCCGACCGCATGGCCGCAATTGTCGATACCGCCGGCAACAAGCGGCAGCTTGCGCTGCTGTGCGCACACCCGGAATTGGCCGGAAAGCTGGCGATTGATGGCGGGCTTACGGCGGATTCAACAGCAGAACAGGCCAGTGCCGGCCTTGACCGGTGCAGCCCGGAGGAATTTGCCGCCTTTCAGGCGCTGAACACTGCCTATGGGGAGAAATTCGGACATCCCTTCATTATCGCCGTGCGGGGGCTGACACGGGCTGATATTCTGGCCGCCTTCCGCCGCCGGATCGACAATGACGAGAGAACCGAGTTTGCCACGGCGCTTGCCGAGGTCCATAAGATTGCCCGTCTGCGGCTGGAAATGCTGGCTGGCTGACCAGCAGGGTGAATGATTTTTGCTGTGAGAGTGACATGATAGGGAGTGCCGAAGTGACAGAATTCACCGACCGGTTGATCGAGATCTGCGGGAAGGCGCATGTGCTGACAGGCGATGCCATTGAACCGCGCTACCGCCGGGACTGGCTGGGGCTGTATGAGTCACACCCGCTCTATGTCGTCCGGCCCGACAGTACCCGTGCCGTTGCCGCGATCATGAAGGCCTGCGCCGCGACGAAGACGCCGGTCATCCCACTTGGTGGCAATTCCGGGCTGACCGGGGCGACCATCGCTGGTGAGGCCGAGGGTATCCTGCTGATGTCGCTCGAACGGATGAACAATGTCCGCACCATCGACACGGACGGGCAGGTGATGATTGCCGAGGCAGGCTGTATCATCGAAAATCTGCACAAAGCGGCCGATCAGGCGGGACTGATGTTCCCGCTTGTCTTTGGCGCGAAGGGAACCGCGCATATTGGCGGCGCGCTTGGCACCAATGCCGGGGGGCTGAATGTCATCCGCTATGGCAATGCGCGCGCCCTGTGCATGGGGCTTGAGGTGGTGACGGCATCGGGCGAGGTGATGGATCTGTTGCCAGCGCTGAAAAAGAACAATACCGGCTATGATCTGATCAATCTGATGGTCGGGTCCGAGGGTACGCTTGGCATCATTACGGCAGCCAGTCTGAAGCTGGTACCGCGGCCAGAGGCCTATGCCACCGCCATGGTGGTGGTGCCAGATGTGAGCGCCGCGCTGAAGCTGATGAATTTTGTACAGGCACAGACAGCTGGCCGCGTTGAGGCGTTCGAGCTGTTCGGCCAGCTGATGTATGATCTGTGCGTCAAATATCTGGACCATATCACCGCGCCCTTTTCCTACAGCCCGCCGCTGTCGGTGATTGTCGAGATTGCCGCCGGGTCCGCCGAGGATGCAAAAGCTGGTGCCGATGGCAAGCTGGCGCTGACCGCACAGCTTGAGGAGATTCTGGCCGAGGCTTTTGAGGCCGGCATCGCCGAGGATGCGGTGGTCGCCTATTCCGAGGCGCAGCGGCGCAATCTGTGGACGATGCGCGAGGATACGCTGGATGCAATGCAGCGGCATGGCAACTGGCTGCTCTCGGATGTGAGCTTTCAGGTGTCCGATCTGCCGGGCGCGATTGCCGATCTGGAGGCCGCCTTCGCCGCGATTGCCCCCGGACCGTTCTGCATTGCCTTTGGGCATATGGGCGATGGCAATCTGCACAGCTGCGCCCGGCCCTATGATGCGGACCCGAAGGACCATCCGGAAGAAGCCGAGGCGATCAAACAGGCGCTGCAGGATGCGGTGGTCAAATGGCGCGGCTCAATCAGCGCCGAACATGGAATCGGCACCGACAAGCAGGCGGTGATGCGGGAGCTGAAAGACCCCGTCGCCTATGACATGCTGAAAGCGATCAAGGCGGCGCTCGACCCGGACAATCTGCTGAACCCGGGCAAGCTATTGATGTGAGGGACAACCCGCGCGCATGAAAAAGGCCGCCGGCACCTTTCTGTCTTGGTGCCGGCGGCCCTTTTGATGGGGTGTGAATGGCGATGGGCCTCAGCTGTCGCTGCCCGAATGAAAATTGAACACGGCACCTTCCTTGATGCCTGATGGCCAGCGCGAGGTCACCGTCTTCAGCTTGGTGTAAAAGCGCACGCCTTCCATGCCATGGATCGAATGATCGCCAAACATTGACGCCTTCCAGCCACCAAAGCTGTGATAGGCAACCGGAACCGGGATCGGCACATTGACGCCAACCATGCCGATATTGACATTGCTGGCGAAATCACGCGCCGCATCGCCGTCACGCGTGAAAATGGCCGTGCCATTGCCATATTCATGGTCGATCACCAGTTGGCGCGCCTCCTCATAGCTTTTCGGGCGCAGAACCGAGAGAACCGGACCGAAAATCTCGTCACGATAGACCGACATGTCGGGCGTCACATGATCAAGCAGCGTACCGCCGACAAAAAAACCGTTCTCATAGCCCTGCAGTTTTAGATTGCGGCCATCGACAACGACCGTGGCGCCAGCCGCCTCGCCCTGATGGATGTAATCCTCGACCCGGGCTTTTGACTCGGCGGTGATCACCGGCCCCATCTCGACGCCCGGCTCATCATACTGGCCAATCTTCAGCGCCCGCACCTTGGGCGCGAGTGCCTCGACGAAACGGTCTGCCGTGTCATCACCAACCGCCAGGACGGCGGAAATGGCCATGCAGCGTTCACCGGCCGAGCCATAGGCAGCGCCCATTGCCGCGTCGACAGCCTGTCCCATATCGGCGTCAGGCATGATGACCATATGGTTCTTCGCCCCGCACAGCGCTTGGACACGTTTGCCATTGGCGCAGCCGCGGCTGTAGATATATTTGCCGATCGCGGTCGAGCCGACAAAGCTGATGGCGGCAATGTCGGGATTGTCGAGCAGCGCATCAACCGCTTCCTTGTCGCCATGGACGATGTTGAAACACCCATCGGGAAGACCAGCCTGTTTGAGCAGCCGCGCCAGCATCATCGGTGCACCCGGATCGCGTTCGGAAGGTTTGAGGACAAAGGTATTGCCTGTGGCAAGCGCCATCGGGAACATCCACATCGGCACCATTGCCGGAAAATTGAACGGCGTGATCCCAGCAACCACACCAACCGGCTGGCGCATCGAGAACACATCGACACCGCCTGCCACCTGTGGCGAAAACTCGCCCTTGAGGGCATGTGGGATGCCACAGGCAAACTCGACAACCTCGACACCCCTCGCAACCTCGCCCATCGCATCATCAATCGTCTTGCCATGCTGCGACGAGATCAGCGTCGCCAGTTCCCTGACATTGTCGAGAATCAGCTGGCGAAAGTTGAACATCACCTGCGCACGTTTTGCCGCCGGTGTCGCCGCCCAGCCCGGCAGGGCCTCCCGGGCCACCGCGACGACCCTGTCAACCTCGGCAGTGCTGGCCAGCGGCACCTGATCAATGACCGCGCCCGTCGCCGGATTGAAAACATCCTGCACGCGGCCGCTTGTACCCTCGATTTCCGCGCCACTGATATAATGTGTTAAGGTCATCTCGCCCTCGCCATTCTTCTGGAATTTCTGCAAATTCAATCCGTCCAACTTAGCTGCTTTCTGGCAAAGTGCAAGCCTGAGACGGCACCGGCGCACAGTTTGCGCCCCTGCCGGAAATCGACCCGAAAACCCAATTAATTCAGCCAGATTCATGGTGATGCTTCGTTGTTTTCAAGCCGAAGGATCATTGTGTGCCGATTTTTGGGTTTTCGCGGCAATTTGTGACGCAAGTTTTCTTGACGAGGGGAACAATTTGGCATCATTGTCTTGATTGTCCTGGCGCTGTCACCGGCAGCCAAACAGGGTTTTGACAGGGGGAGCCGGTCGATGGCACTGCAAATGAATAAAGAGGTTTTCATCACCTGCGCGGTGACCGGGTCCGGCGATACAACCGGCAAATCGGACAAGGTGCCGATCACCCCGGAACAGATTGCCAACAGCGCCATCGACGCCGCAAAAGCTGGCGCTGCAGTGGTTCATTGCCATGTCCGTGACCCGGAAACAGGCAAGCCATCCCGCGATCCAGGGCTGTTCCGCGAGGTGACCGAACGGATCCGGGATTCGGCGACCGATGTCGTCCTGAACCTGACAGCCGGAATGGGCGGCGACCTTGTTTTTGGCGGCGTCGAGGCACCGCTGCCGGCCAATCCGGACGGCACCGACATGGCAGGTGCCAGCGAACGCCTGCTGCATGTTGCTGACTGCCGGCCGGAAATCTGCACGCTTGATTGCGGAACGATGAATTTCGGCCATGGCGATTATGTGATGACGAACAGCACCGCTATGCTGGTTGAAATGGCAAAACAGATGAAGGCGCTTGGCGTCAAGCCGGAGATCGAGGCGTTCGACACCGGGCATCTCTGGTTTGCCAGACATCTGGTCGATGAGGGCCATATCGAGAAAACGGCGCTTGTGCAGCTCTGTATGGGGATCCCCTGGGGGGCGCCTGACGATCTGAACACTTTCATGGCGATGGTCAATAATGTTCCGGCCGACTGGGTGTTTTCCGCCTTTTCGATTGGCCGCAACGCAATGGCCTATCCGGCGGTGGCGATTCTGGCCGGGGGCAATATCCGGGTCGGGCTTGAGGACAATATCTACCTCTCACGTGGGGTCTTTGCGACAAATGCACAGCTGGTTGAAAAGGCGGTCAGCGTCGCCGAGAATATGGGCGCGTCAATCGTTGGCCCGGATGCGGTCCGCGCCCGTTTGGGCCTGACCAAGCGCGCACCGCGCTGAACGGGACAGAGATGATGGCGAACGGAACACACAGACCGGCCGTGGCAGCAGTCATTGGCGGCGGCGTGATCGGTGGCGGCTGGGTTGCACGGCTGATCCAGAATGGCGTTGATGTCCGGGTGTTTGACCCCGATCCTGAGGCACCGCGCAAGATTGCCGCGATCATGGACAATGCCGATCACGCGCTTGCCCGCCTGACAATGGCACCACCGCCAGCACGTGGCAGGCTTGACTTTGTCGGCACTATCGCCGAGGCGGTGGCCGATGGTGAACTGATTGTCGAGGCGGTGCCCGAACGGCTTGAGGTGAAGCAGGCTGTCTATGCCGAGATCGAGCTGGCGGCCGCCGAAGATGCGATCATCAGCTCATCAACCTCGGGGATCATGCCAAGCGATCTGCAGGCAAAGATGAGCCGGCCAGGCCGGTTGATGGTGGGCCATCCCTTCAACCCGGTCTATCTGTTGCCGCTGGTGGAAATGGTTGGCGGCAAACAGACAAGCGACGAGACAATCGGGCGGGCCGGTGAAATCTACCGGGCCATCGGCATGCACCCGCTGCATCTGCGCCGGGAGATCGAGGCGTTTGTCGCGGACCGGTTTCTCGAGGCTGTCTGGCGCGAGGCGCTGTGGCTGGTCAAGGACGGCATTGCAACCACCGCCGAGATCGACGACGCCATCCGGTATGGCTTTGGTCTTCGCTGGGCACAGATGGGGCTGTTTGAAACCTATCGTGTTGCCGGCGGCGAGGCAGGCATGGCGCATTTCATCGCCCAGTTCGGCCCCTGCCTGAAATGGCCCTGGACAAAGCTGATGGATGTGCCGGAACTGACCGATGAGCTTGTGGAGACAATTTCCTCACAATCCGACGCGCAGTCGGGCAGCCGTTCAATCCGCGAGCTGGAGCGAATCCGTGACGACAATCTGGTCGCCATCATGCAGGCGCTAAAGGCCAATGATTGGGGGGCTGGCAAGACGTTGGCCAGTTGGGAGGCAGCGCTCTATGATGCGATCCCCGCGGCCGCCCAGACAGACATCAAAAAGCCGCTGGAAACGCTGCGCCGGCACGTGCCCGCTGAATGGACGGATTACAACGGCCATATGAATGAAGCCCGCTATCTGGATTGCTTCTCGCACGCCACCGACATGTTTATGCGAATGTGCGGTGTTGATGCCGCCTATGTTGCAGCGGGTGGCAGCTATTTTACCGTCGAGACGCATATCCGCCATCTGGACGAGGTCCGGGCAGGTGCCGAAATTCATGTCACCACGCAGATATTGGCAGGTGCTGGCAAGAAGCTGCATCTGTTTCACCACCTCTATGAGGGCGACAACAGGCTGCTGGCGACTGGCGAGCATATGCTGCTGCATGTCGATATGAACAGCCGCGCATCCAGCCTGCCGGGCGAGGCTGTTGCCACCGCGCTGGCAGATTTCGTGGACGCCCATGCCGGACTGCCGACACCCGACGGGGCTGGACGCGCGATTGGTGTAAAATAGCGGTCAAAATTGTGCAGAAGTAGGGGAGGCAGCAATGCAGTTTGGACTAACCGAAGAACAGGAGCTGATCGTCTCCACGGTGCGCAGCTTTGTCGAGACGGAAATCTATCCGCTGGAGGATGAGGTTGAAAAGCTGGGGCATGTGCCAGCCGAGATGGGCAATGCGATCAAGCAGAAAGTCATCGATATGGGCTTTTATGCACCAAATTTCCCCGACACGGTGGGCGGCGGCGGCCTGAACAATCTGGAGTTTGCGCTGCTGGAACGGGAGCTTGGCCGTGGGTCTATGGCGCTGACCCATTTTTTTGGCCGCCCGCAGAATATCCTCATGGCCTGCAAGGGTGAGCAGATCGAGACATATCTGACACCGGCGGTAAAGGGCGAACGGATGGACGCGCTGGCGATGACGGAACCCGACGCCGGCTCCGATGTGCGCGGGATGAACACAACAGCAAAGCGTGCTGGCGGCGATTGGATTCTCAATGGCACGAAACATTTCATTTCGGGCGGTGATCATGCTGATTTCTTCATCGTTTTTGTTGCGACCGGCGTTGATGACACGCCGCATGGTCCAAAAAAACGGATCACCTGTTTTCTGGTCGACCGTGGCCATCCCGGCTTCGAGGTTCTGCCCGGCTACAACTCGGTCTCGCATGCCGGCTATCACAATGTAATCCTGAAATTCGAGGATTGCCGCCTCGCCGATGGACAGGTTCTGGGCGAGGTTGATGGCGGTTTCGAGGTAATGAATACCTGGCTCTATGCGACCCGTATCACCGTTGCAACAATGTGCGTTGGCCGGGCAAGACGTGCTTTTGACTATGCGCTCACCTATGCCGCTGAACGCAAACAGTTCGGCAGGCAGATCGGCAAGTTTCAGGGAGTGAGCTTCAAGCTGGCTGACATGATTACCGAGATTGATGCGGCTGACTGGCTGACCCTTGCCGCAGCATGGCGGCTTGATCAGGGGCTACCGGCAAATCGTGAGATTGCCTCGGCAAAGCTCTACGCCTCGGAAATGCTGGCACGGGTGACGGATGAGGCCATACAGGTCTATGGCGGCATGGGGCTGATGGATGACCTGCCGCTGGCACGTTTCTGGCGGGATGCCCGCGTCGAGCGGATATGGGATGGCACTTCTGAAATCCAGCGCCACATCATCAGCCGCGATCTGCTGCGTCCTCTTGGCGGCTGAAATGCGGGATCTGTCGCGCCTGTTCCAGCCAAAATCAATCGCCGTCTTTGGTGGCTGGTGGGCGGAGAATGTCGTCACCCAATGCCAGAAGAACGGGTTTGAGGGGGATATCTGGCCGGTTCATCCAACGCGAGATGACATCAATGGAATCGCCTGCTACCGGGATGTCGCCGATCTGCCAGCCGGACCCGACGCAGCGTTTCTGGGGATCAATCGCCATGCGGCGGTTGAGATAACGGCGGCACTGGCGGCACGGGGATGCGGTGGTGCCGTCTGTTTTGCCTCGGGCTTTGCCGAGACGGGTGACGATGTGTTGCAGGCGGCGCTGATTGCGGCGGCAGGCGACATGCCCCTATTGGGACCGAACTGCTATGGCGTGCTGAACTATCTTGATGGGGCAATGCTGTGGCCAGACCAACATGGCGGGCGTCTGGTCGATAGTGGTGTCGCGCTGATCAGCCAATCCTCCAACATCGTGATCAATATGAGCATGCAGGCGCGCGGTCTGCCAATCGCCTATATCGCCTGTGTCGGCAATCAGGCGCAGACCAGCCTGACCGAAATGGCCCGCACATTGCTGGCCGATGATCGGGTCACGGCCGCCGGGCTGTATATCGAGGGCATTGTCAACACGCAGGATTTCGCCACCATGGCCGCGGCAACGCTCAGCGCCGGCAAACATCTGGTGGCAATCAAATCCGGCAAGACGGCGGCGTCGCAGGACACGGCAAGCTCGCACACAGCGGCACTTGCCGGAGACGCCGCCGCCTCCTCGGCCTTTCTGGCGCAATGCGGCGTAATCGAAGTCGACACACCAGAAGAAATGCTGGAAACGCTGAAACTGCTGCATCTGTTTGGGCCGCTGGCTGGCAAGCGGGTCAGCGCCATGTGCTGTTCAGGTGGCGAGACCGGCATGATGGCTGATCTGAGTGCCGGCATGGCGCTTGACTGGCCGGCCATTCCAGACGCCGAAAAGGCGGCGCTTGCCGAGACGCTTGGCCCGCTTGTGACGATTTCCAATCCGCTCGACTATCACACCTTTATCTGGGGCGATGAGGCACGGATGACCAAAACCTTCGCCAGCATGATGGGACCCTGGGTTGATGCGTCGGTTCTGGTGATTGATTTTCCGCGCGCCGACAGATGCAGTGATACCGCCTGGCATCCAGCCGTGGCCGCCATGCGACAGGCAGGTAAGATGACCGGAACACCGGCGATCATGCTTGGCAGTATCGCCGAGGGCATCTCGGATGAATGGGCAACAAGATTGATGGATGATGGCATCGCGCCGCTCTGCGGATTTGCCACCGGTCTGCATGCCCTTGAAAAGGTCACCGGCAGCATCGCGGTCAATGCAGGCTGGCAACCGCTGGCAGTAGCGACAGAGGCCGGGCAGCGACAGATGCTTGATGAGCATAGCGCCAAGACCCGATTGGCCGAATGGGGTGTTGCCTGTCCTCGCGGCGTGAGGGCAGACACACCGGCAGAGCTGGCAGGCGCCAGCGCGGCGCTTCATGCGCCACTCGCGCTCAAGGGATTGGGGCATCCGCACAAGAGCGAGGCCGGGCTGGTACAGCTCAATCTGACGGCGGACGCGCTTGCCGCCGCCGCAAACATGATGGATGGCGCCAAAGGCTTCCTGGTGGAGGAAATGGTGCCGCCGCCAGTCGGCGAGCTGTTGGTTGGTCTGCGCCGTGATCCGGTTTATGGCGTCAGCCTGACGATCGGCACTGGTGGCATCACGGCAGAGTTGCTGGGTGATACGCAGACGCTCATTCTGCCTGTGAATGCGGACGAGGTTTTGGCGGCGATCAGCCGTTTGCGGCTGGCACCGCTGCTGACCGGCTATCGCGGCAAACCACAGGCCGATCTTGGCGCGGCGGTTACGGCGATCATGGCGATGGCACATGCGATGCAGAATGATGCCAGACTTGATGAAATCGAGGTCAATCCGCTGATGGTGGCAAGCCGTGGCAATGGTGCCATTGCCGCTGATGCTGTGATATGGATGAATGATGATCAGGGAGAATAGCAATGGATGATGTAATCAGAACGCGGCAGGAGGGCAGTATTTTCGAGGTTACGCTCGACAGGCCGAAAGCCAATGCCATTGATCTGGTGACCTCGCGCAGGATGGGTGAGACCTTCAGGCATTTCCGCGACAATGATGAATTGCGGGTCTGTATTCTGCGCACGGCAGGGGAAAAATTCTTTTCCGCCGGATGGGATCTGAAGGCCGCTGCCGATGGTGATTCCGTCACTGCCGATTACGGCGTCGGCGGCTTTGGTGGCCTGCAGGAGCTGCGCGATCTGAACAAGCCGGTGATTGCCGCGGTAGAGGGTATGTGCGTTGGTGGTGGTTTCGAGATTGCACTGTCCTGTGATCTGATTCTGGCGAATGAGGGTGCAAGTTTTGCCCTGCCAGAAATCCGCGCCGGTACGCTGGCTGATGCTGCCACCATCAAGCTGCCAAAACGCATCCCCTATCATGTGGCGATGGACCTGTTGCTGACCGGACGCTGGATGGACAGTGCCGAGGCGCAAAAATGGGGGCTGGTGAATGAGGTGCTGGCTGATGGGCCAGCGCTCTATGGCCGCGTTTGGGAGCTGGCACAATTGCTGGAGTCAGGGCCACCGCTGGTCTTTGCCGCGATCAAGGAAGTTGCCCGT
>JAYNHH010000027.1:0-30096 GCA_038107835.1 Alphaproteobacteria bacterium | reverse complement strand
AGTATCTGTCTGGGCAAAGGAACCCACCTCGAACAGGCTGGCACGGACTGCCTTCTGAAAATCGGGATAGCCCTCAAAACCCCATTTACGGGTCAGCCGGATGATTGTCAGTGGTGATACACCAGTAAGTTTTGCCAGATTGCGGATTGGTTGAAAGGCGATGTCGGACAGATTCTGCTGAATGTAGCTGCTGGCCTGCCGCATGGTGGGAGAGAGGCTGACATGTGCATCCTCAAGATGGCGGCGCAAATCAATCATCAAACCTGTCTTGAACCTCGAAGAAGCAAAGCATCAACCCCTGTTACATTATTATTGATACAAATGTATCAAAAACACAATATGATTCAACATTTGTTTTACAAAAATCATTTGCTGTGTTTCCATATCCGTCACCAAATCTAAAGGGAGGAATTACCCATGAAACTGAAACAGTTCATTTACGGGGGTGTGGTCGCATCTCTGACAGCGTTCGGCGCGGCACAGGCATTCGCTGAACAGTTCGTGTCAATCGGCACCGGCGGTGTCACTGGCGTCTATTACCCAACAGGCGGTGCCATTTGCCGTCTGGTCAACAAGGACCGCAAGTCACACGGTATTCGCTGTTCTGCTGAGTCGACCGGTGGTTCAGTCTACAACATCAACACGGTTCGCGCTGGCGAGCTGGAGTTTGGCGTTGCCCAATCTGACTGGCAGTACCATGCCTATCGCGGGACATCGAAATTTGCCGACAAGGGCAAGTTCGAGAAACTCCGCGCTGTTTTTTCCGTTCATCCGGAGCCCTTTACCCTGATTGTCCGCAAGGGGTCAGGCATCACCTCATTTGAGGGGCTGAAAGGCAAGAAGGTGAATGTTGGCAATCCGGGTTCAGGCCAGCGCGCGACCATGGAAGTCGTGATGGAAGCCTTCGGCATGAAGATGGGCGATTTCTCGCTGGCATCAGAACTGAAGGGGTCGGAGCAGGCACAGGCCATCTGTGATGGCAAGATTGAAGCCATGATCTACACCATTGGCCACCCGGCTGCTGCTGTGACGCAGGCTGCCTCAAGCTGTGATGTCGAGCTGGTCTCGGTGAAAGGTGCGCCGATCGACAAGCTGATCGCGGACAATTCTTTCTACCGTGTAGCTGAAGTTCCCGGTGGCATGTATAAAGGCTCGCCGAACGCCACAACAACATTCGGTGTTGGCGCGACGGTAATCACCTCGGCTGACGTGCCTGAGGATGTTGTCTACACTGTCGTCAAGGCAACCTTTGACAATTTCGCTGATTTCAAGAAGCTGCATCCTGCTTTCCGCAATCTGGATGAGAAGCAGATGATCAGCGATGGTCTGTCAGCGCCGCTTCATCCGGGTGCTGCCAAATATTACAAAGAGCGTGGCTGGATGTAGTCCAGCTTGCTGGCGCGGGCTGTAACGGCCCGTGCCATTATTTACTGGAACCAACTTTCGGCAAAATACATGACATCAGCTGCTTTCCCATCTCAACCGGCCGCACAGGAGTTTCGCCAACGCGAGCAGGTGACCGGGACTGTGCTGACGCTGGTCTGCATTGTCTGGTCACTCTTCCAGCTTTGGATAGCCTCTGATTTTCCCTTCTATCTAAGCGAGGTCACCGGCCTGCGGCTGGTTTTCAATAGCCAGGAGGCCCGCCAGATTCATCTCGCATTTGGCCTTGGACTGGGGCTTCTGGCCTATCCCGCCCTGCATAGCTGGCACCGCCTGATTGATCCGGTAATCAAATATGGTCTGATTGTCACCGGTGTTGCTGCCTGCCTCTATCTCTATGTTTTCAAGCTGGATATTTCCGATCGGGCTGGTCTGCCGAATGCGTGGGACCTGTTCTTTTCCATTGCTGGCATCTGTTGTGTCGCTGTTGCTGTCTATCGGTCGCTGGGGTTGCCTCTGCTTGTCGTTGCTGGGGTGTTTCTGCTCTATGTAATGGTTGGCCATGGTGATTTTGTGCCTGACGCGATGCGCTGGAAAGGCGCGTCGATCAACAAGGCAAGCTGGCATTTCTGGATGCAGACCGAGGGTGTTTTTGGTGTCGCGCTGGGTGTCTCGACATCAATGATTTTTCTGTTTGTGCTGTTTGGTGCTTTGCTGGAAAGCGCCGGTGCCGGCAATTATTTCATCAAGCTGTCATTTGCCGCACTGGGGCATTTGCGCGGTGGTCCGGCAAAGGCGGCTGTCGTGGCGTCGGGCCTTTCCGGGATCTATTCCGGCTCGTCAATCGCCAATGTGGTAACTACCGGCACCTTCACCATTCCCCTGATGAAACGGACCGGCTTTTCGCCGGAGAAGGCGGGTGCCATCGAGGTGGCGTCCTCGACCAATGGCCAGGTGACGCCTCCGGTGATGGGGGCGGCAGCCTTCCTGATCGCCGAATTCACCGGCATCAGCTATTTTGAGCTGATCAAACATGCCGCATTGCCGGCCTTGGTGTCCTACATCGCGCTGTTCTACATCGTCCACCTTGAGGTGTTGAAGCTCGGGCTTCGTGGCCTCAACAGGGAGACGCCAACCCAGAGCCTGCTGCGACGAATGACGGGGTTCGTGATCGGGTTCGGCCTGCTGGCCCTGTTGTCCTTTGCCATTCATGGCCTCATCGCCGTGACCGGAGACCGGCTGCCGTCACTGACATTCCCGCTGGTTGTTCTGCTGTTTCTGCTGGCCTATCTGCCGCTGGTCTGGCTGGCGGCAAAGCGGCCAGATCTCGAAGTTGGGCTGACTGAGGAGGAGATGAAGCTGCTGCCCTCGCTGAAATCGGTTGCGATGACCGGATATCATTTTGTCCTGCCAATCGTGGTGCTGCTGTGGTGCGTTCTTGTGAACCGGCTCTCGCCCGGGCTGTCAGCCTATTGGGCAACGATGGCGATGATATTCGTGCTGGTGACTCAAAACCCTTTGAAGGCTTTTTTCCGGGACCAGGCGGTCACTCCTGTCATCTGGAAACGGGGCTTGCATGATCTGCTTCGCGGGCTGGAAAATGGCGCCCGCAACATGATCAGCATTGCCATCGCAACAGCGGTCGCAGGAATCATCATCGGCACGGTCTCGCTGACCGGCGCTCACCAGTTCATCGGTGAATTTGTCGAGACGGTCTCGGCTGGCAGCCTTGTGGTCATGCTGTTGCTTGTCGCGGTGATGAGCCTTGTCCTCGGCATGGGCTTGCCGACGACGGCCAACTACATCGTCGTTTCGTCATTGATGGCGCCGGTGATTGTTATGGTGGGCGCGCAGAATGGTCTGATTGTTCCGCTTGTCGCTGTGCATCTCTTTGTTTTCTATTTTGGCATTCTCGCAGATGACACACCTCCGGTTGGCCTCGCTGCCTTTGCCGCTGCGGCAATCTCGCGGGGCGACCCGATCCGCACTGGAATTCAGGGATTCAGCTATGACATCCGGACAGCAATCCTGCCATTCATGTTCATTTTCAACACCGATATCCTGCTGATCGACGTCGGTTTCCTGGAAGGGGTGGTCGTTTTCGTCACGGCCACACTTGCCATGCTTGCCTTCTGTTCGGCAATCCAGAATTACATGTTTGTCCGCAGCCGCCTGTGGGAAAGCCTGTGTCTGGTCCTGATCGCCTTCACGCTGTTCCGCCCGGATTTCTGGCAGGACAGGGTGTCGCCCCCATTTCTGGAAGTGTCCGGATCACGGATGGTCGAATTGCTTGACGAACAGGGGGCGGGCGGGCTTGCTGGTGACAGGGTTTTACGGGTGCGTTTCAGTGGACCTGATTTCGATGACGCCGAACGGCTTATCAACCGTAATTCGATCATCACGCTGGATGGTGCGCTGCCACCGCTGGATCGCCTGGCCGATGTTGGTCTGTTGATTGATGTACTCGACGATATTGTGGCCGTCGAGGAACCATTCCCCGGAACGCCATTGTTTCAGGAACTCAGTGTCTTCGATTTCTATGCCGATGAGCCAGTGCGATTGACAGCTGCCTATGTCGAGGTGACGGACCGGCCTACGCGGGCGCTTTTCTATCTACCGGCAATTGGCCTTCTGCTGATTATCATTATGCTTCAGAACCGTCGACGGATTGCTGCGTCATCGGTGGTTTGAGGATGTTGTTGAGAGGAAGCCAGCGATGAGAAGCCGCCACGTTTTTGCGCGTAACTGCCATTCAGACCTGCCGCTTGCGGCAGGCGGTGATGGCTGTTTTCTGATCGACGATACCGGTAAACGGTATCTTGACGCATCTGGCGGTGCGGCTGTGTCCTGTCTGGGTCATTCCGACCCGGCGGTGCGTGAGGCCATTATCGGCCAGGCCGAAAACCTGGCATTCGCACATACCGCCTTTTTCACCAGCGGGCCAGCAGAGGCCCTGGCGGAGAAATTGGCCCGTCTCGCGCCAGAGGGGGTAAACAGGGTCTATCTCGTGTCGAGTGGGTCGGAAGCCATGGAGGCAGCGATCAAGCTGGCGCGGCAATATTTCATTGAGATCGGTCAGCCCGACCGCCACCGTGTGATCGCGCGGCGGCAGAGCTATCACGGCAATACGCTGGGGGCGCTTGCTGCGGGCGGCAATCAGTGGCGCCGCCGACAGTTCGAGCCGCTACTTGTCGAGACCAGCCTGATCGCTCCCTGCTATGCCTATCGGGACCAGCGTGACGATGAGAGTGCGCAGGATTATGGGCTTCGGGTAGCGAACGAGTTGGAGGCTGAAATTCTGGCCGTTGGGCCGGACAGGGTCATGGCATTTCTGGCCGAACCGGTTGTTGGCGCGACCGCAGGGGCGCTCTGCCCTGTGCCGGGCTACTTCCAGCGCATCCGCGAAATCTGTGATCAATATGGCATCCTGCTTGTTCTGGATGAGGTGATGTGCGGGATGGGACGCACAGGTAGCCTCTTCGCCTGTGAGAGTGATGGGGTCAGGCCCGATATTGTGGCGATCGCCAAGGGGCTGGGTGCGGGTTACCAGCCGATCGGGGCGATGCTGTGTCAGGATTTCATCCATGATGCGATCGAATCCGGGTCGGGTTTTTTTCAACATGGGCATACCTATCTCGGGCATCCGATAGCCTGCGCGGCGGCTGGTGCGGTGCTGACGCGCATTGTTGATGATGGTCTTGGCGTCGGCGTCGCCGGGAAGGGGGCGATGTTGCGTGACAAATTGCAGACCAGCTTTGGCCAGCATCCCCATGTTGGTGACATCAGGGGCCGCGGTCTGTTTATTGGTCTCGAAATGGTGGCCGACCGGCAGACCAAAGCGCCATTTGCGCCGACCCGCGGCATCGCTGCCAGCATCAAGAAACATGCCATGCAGGCCGGCCTGATCTGTTACCCGGCGCAAGGCACCATTGACGGCCACCATGGAGATCATGTGCTGTTGGCGCCACCCTTCATCATTGCCGAGGCGGAGATGGATTTGTTGGTCGAGCGGCTGGGCCATGCAATCACCGAGGCGGTTGGCTAGCCGGCTTCGGGTTGGGCCACCTAATTCGCATGCCAGTTCCAGCCGGGTCCTGCTGATGGCTACATATTTTCGTTGTGCCGCAGAGAGGTCACGGGCAGGCTGATGTTGCGGGACCGGAGGAAATCATGCAGACAGATACGGATGTCATCATCATCGGTGCAGGTGTGGCAGGTCTTGCGGCAGCAAAGACCCTGATAGCCGCTGGCATTCCCTGTGTCGTTGTTGAGGCGTCGCACCGTATTGGTGGCCGCGCCCATGCAGAACAATTTGCTGATGGCAGTTGGTTTGATCTGGGTTGCTCCTATCTGCATGAGGCGGAACTCAACCCTTTTGTGCCGATTGCGGCAGAGCATGGGTTTGCCGTGGGCGATGGCACACGGTTTCAGACTGAAAACACCCATCTCCATGAAAGCGGCAACAGCGGTGCTGGCCTGGCAGGTTATCAGGCCTATATTGAGGCCTGCGAGGCCGGCATGTCGGCCATCGTCCGTGATCTGGCGCTCGGCGGCGACAGGGATCTGGCGTCGGTAATGGAGTGGGACTCGCCCTATGCGCCGGTCTACAGCCATCTCATGGCGGGGTTGAATGGCTCGGATGTTACGGAGCAATCGGTCGAGGATTTTCTAAAATCGGGTTTCGGTCTGGATGTGCCGGTGAGTCAGAGCCTGGGGCGTCTGGTCACGCACTGGGGCGCTGCGGTGCCAGTGACCTTGAATTGCGCAGTGTCGGCAATTGACTGGCATCAGGGACATGTCGCGGTTAGCACGGCAGGTGGCAGGGTTACCGCAAGGCGGGTTATCGTCACCGTTTCGACCAACATTCTGGCGGCGGGTCTGATCCGGTTTGCACCTGACCTGCCCGATGAGATGATGGCGGCAATCACCCATCTACCATGTGGTACACTCAACAAGATTGGCCTCTGCCTTGCGCCGGACAGCTTTACCGATGACCAGGCTGGCTGGCATGTTGCCTGGCCAGCGCAGGCGGCAGACACAGACCCGGAAGACATTGCCTCGTTTGATATCAATATTGACGGTAAACAGCAGGCGATCATCTTTGCCGGTGGCAGTTTTGGCATCCATCTGGAAAAACAGGGGCCAGCAGCAATGCGTGACTATGCCGAAAAATGCCTTGCTGCCGTTTTCGGCAATTCCATCACCGGCAGAATCACCGATGTCATCACCACAGCCTGGCATAATGAACCTCTGACATTAGGAGCCTATTCCCATGCTGAACCCGGCCACTCGGCAGCAAGGGAGCATCTGTGTGAGGCGCTGGCGGACACGGTTTTTTTTGCTGGTGAGGCCGCAAGTGTCAGCCATTATGGAACTTGTCATGGCGCGTATATTTCCGGCCAGCAGACTGCGCGACGGCTGGTTGAATCGCTTGCGTGACAGATCGGTTGAATGACCATTGTTCGAATGGTTTTTCTTCTGGCAAACCGGTAAAAACAGTGTCAAAGGCGGCGAAATTCTGAAAGACTAATGCCCTCGGTTTACGTAATGGTGGCATATGACCCAGCAATCGACATCTGAACCCGTCATCGCGCTGCGCGGCATTCACAAGAGCTATGACGATCTTGAGGTGTTGCGTGGTGTTGATATACGGGCGCATGAAGGCGACGTGATTTCGTTGATTGGCTCGTCTGGATCAGGAAAATCGACCCTGCTGCGCTGTGTCAATATGTTGGAAATCTGCCAGCGGGGCGACATTCGGTTCTGCAGTGAGGCGGTGCGCTGGTCTGGCGAAGGCCCCAACCGGGTGCCAGCTGATCAGGCGCAGGTCGTCAGGATGCGAACGCAGCTCTCGATGGTGTTTCAGTCATTCAATCTGTGGGCGCATATGACTGTGCTGAAAAATGTGATTGAGGCACCGGTTACCGTACTCAAGCGCCAGCGCGGCGAGGCAATCGACGAGGCAATGGCGCTTTTGGAAAAGGTGGGCATTGCCGACAAGGCAAATGTCTATCCGGCCCAGCTGTCCGGTGGCCAGCAGCAACGCGCCGCAATCGCGCGGGCGCTTGCCATGCGGCCAAAGGCGCTGCTGTTCGATGAGCCGACCTCGGCGCTTGATCCGGAGCTGGAGCAGGAGGTGGTCAAGGTCATCCGGCAGCTTGCAGGCGAGGGACGCACAATGATTTTGGTCACTCATGACATGAAACTGGCGCGTGATGTCTCAAGCCATGTGGTGTTTTTGAATCAGGGGATCATCGAAGAGGAGGGATCGCCTGAAACTGTTTTTGGAAATCCGAAAACAGAGCGGTTGCAGAAGTTTCTTCACGCATCTGTAGCCGCCTGACTGTATCAGCGTGAAGGTTGGTGATCTTTAAAGGGAGAGAACAATGAAGTCACTTTTCAAAAGCGCATTTGTTGCCGGTGTTGCCATCGGTGCCATGGTGTCAACTGCGGCCATCGCGCAGACGGTGCGGATGGGAACGGAGGGAGCCTACCCCCCATATAACTTTATCAATGATTCAGGCGACGTCGATGGCTTCGAGCGCGAGGTCGGTGACGAGCTGTGCAAGCGGGCAAATCTGACCTGTGAGTGGGTTGTCAATGAGTGGGACTCGATCATCCCCAATCTGGTATCAGGCAACTACGACACGATTATTGCCGGCATGTCGATCACAGAAGAGCGTGATCAGGTAATTGACTTCACGCAGGAATATTTTCCGCCTTCGCCATCGCTCTATGTTGCGCTTGCTGGTGGTTCGGTCGATATCAACAAGGGCGTGATTGCGGCGCAGACAGCCACCATTCAGGCAGGATATGTCGCGTCAAGCGGTGCAACGCTGGTGGAATTTGCCACACCGGATGAGACCATTGCCGCAGTTCGCAATGGCGAGGCGGACGCCGTTCTTGCCGATGGCGACTATCTGCTCCCAATTGTTGCCGAATCAGGTGGTGAGCTTGCCACTGTCGGCCAGGTCGGTATCGGCGGTGGTGTCGGTATGGGCATCCGCGAGTCAGATGGTGATCTGAAAGCAAAAATGGACAAGGCCATCAGCTCGATGAAGGCTGACGGCTCGCTGAACAAGATGATCTCAAAATGGTTCGGTGAAGACGCCAACCTGTTTTAGGCATTGATGCCGGTGGGCAGATCATTTCAGGCAAAGGCGGTTTTAGCGATCGCCTTTGCCCTTTTTGTTAAGCCATAGCAGATCGCCCTTCGCCTCTGTCCTCAGACAGATCGCATGTCCGTAACCCCGCATCCATCGGAGACCGCTTTCATGACCACACCGTCGGTATTGATCATCGGCAGCGGAATCATTGGCTCTGGTTTTGCCTATGCGGCGGCACAGCGTGGTGTGCCAACGCGGGTGCTATCCAGCCTGCCGGTCAACAGCGGGGGTACTGCCACTGCCAACAGCTGGGCATGGATCAACGCCAATACCGACAATGACAGGAACTATTTCGATCTGCGCCATGCCAGCATGCAGCTCTGGCAACGCTGGATGCAGACGGTTCCTGATCTCGTCGCCGCATCGGTTGGTGGGTTTGCCTGGGACATGGACTCCGAGACGCTGCGTACCTTCGCCGCCTGCCACAAAAATTGGGGCTATCCGGTCGAATTGCTGTCTGCAGATGCCATTGCGGCAAAGCTGCCCTGCTTGCGGGATGTACCCCCGCTTGCTGCCTATGTACCAACGGAAATGGCTGTTGAGCCGGATGATGCCGTCAAGGCGCTCCTTGCCGCTGCCGCGATACAGCCGGAACAGCGGCATGTTCACAGTCTGATGATTGACCGGGATCGGGTCTATGGGGTGATGACGGATGACGGTCCTTGCACTGCCGACGAGGTCATTCTGGCAAGTGGCAATGGAACGTCGACGCTGCTTGAGAGTGTGGGCGTTTCGTTTGAGATGACACCGACTACCGGTCTGCTTGTCACAACCAGACCCTTGCCAGAATTTCTGCCGCATCTGCTCACTGCGCCGGATTATCATGTCCGCCAGACAGGCACCGGGCAGCTGCTGATCGGCGGCACCTTCAACCATCATCAGGCACCAGAGGATGGCCAGAGCCAACAGGACGCCGCAGCGGGGCTGGTGGCGCGTGTCGAACGCGCGCTGCACTGTCCGGCACCGCTGGAGATTGCGTCTTTCAGTCTTGGTCGGCGTGTCATTCCACAGGGAGGCAGGCCCAAAATTGGCCGGATCCGGCGGCCGGATGGAGATGAGATTTCTGGCCTCTATGTTGCCGTGATGCATTCTGGCATTTCGAACATGGCGGCCGTGGCGGATCACGGTATGGCGGAGATGCTCACTGGCGCACCGAGCCAGCTGCTGGCACCGTTCCGGCCAGTATCCGGAACTGCCGGTGACGGCAGAAAGGGACCCGGGTGATGGCAGGCAGCTGCGCAGATCCATCCCTTCTTGAGGGGCTTGCCTGGTTGTCCTGCTATCTGATGACAGGCAAGCATGTGGCGTTCTACCTGTCTTTCCTGACGGTGCTTATCCTGTTGGCGATCACCGCGCCGGTGGCGATCGTCTTTGGCCTGCTTGGTGCTGTCGGCAGCCGTGCCCGATTGTTGCCGGTGCGTCTGCTGGGCCGGGGCTACATCTCGATCGTGCGCGGGGTGCCGGATATCGTTTTTTTCCTGTTTGTACCCATCGCACTTGATCAGGGATTTGAATATCTGCGCCATCGCATCATGTGTCCGGATGTTCTGGAGCCGGTGCGCCAGGGCAATGATTTTGTTGTCTGCACGATTGCCAAACTACCACTGAACAGCGATCCACAATGGCTGCATGAAATCTATGGCTTTGCCCTTGCGGTGTTGTCATTTGCCATCGTTTTTGGTGCCTTTGCCGGCAACACCTTCCGCGGCGCCTTCGAGGCGGTGCCGCGCAACCAGCTTGAAACAGCCGAGGCCTATGGGATGAACAGACTGCAGGTCTTCTGGCGGGTGCTGTTGCCACAGATGTGGATCTATGCGCTTCCGGGACTGTCAAATCTGTGGATGATCCTGATCAAGGTGACACCCCTGCTGTTCCTGCTTGGGGTCGAGGATATCGTCTATTGGGCGCGGGAGCTTGGCAGCGCCAAAACCAGTGCCTTCACATTTCCGCATCCAGATTGGCGGCTTTGGTATTTTCTGGTGCTGCTGCTGTTCTATCTGGGGCTGACCAGGATCAGCGAGATTGTCTTTGCCAGACTCATGGCGCGCTACAATATGGGCCAGGCGACGCTTGGCGGTAACCGGCAGGCGGGGCAGATCGGAAGATGAGCTGTTTTGAGACATTACAGGCCTATGGCCTGCGCTCGATCGGCATCGGCGAGCGGTTGCTGCCGAAAGCTGATATCACCCTGTGCGAGCAGGCGGTGCTGATTGGCAGCGGTCTGATCTGGAATGTCTATTTTGGCATCCTGTCGCTGGCCTTCGGCTTCTGGCTGGCCGTTGCGCTCGCGCTTGGTAGGAATGCCAGATCGGCGCTGTTGCGTGTGCCGGCATCGAGCTTTATTTTTCTGTTTCGTGGTTCGCCCCTGTTCATCCAGTTCTTCATCGCCTATCTGCTGTTCGTCTCGCTGCCGAAGCTGGGCGTGGTGATTGACCTTGGCTTTATGGAGATCGATGCGCAGACACGCTGGCTGACACGCGCCTGGCTTGGTGCCCTGATCGTGCTGTTCCTGAACACCGCCGCCTATTCCGCCAATATTTTTCATGGCGCGCTGCAGTCTGTACCGGTTGGCGACCTCGAGGCAGCTGATGCCTATGGCATGAATCAGCGGCAGAAATTCTGGCGGGTGATCTGGCCGACGATGCTGCGCCTTGCCTGGCCCTCCTACACCAATGAGGCCATTTTCATGTTTCATGCCACGACTTTGGTGTTTTTCTCTGGCTTTCCGGCGTGGCGGCAATCGGGTGACGCGCTCTATTACGCCAGTTATTTTGCCGACAAGACGTTCAACCCTTTCATTCCCTATCCGATTGTGGCGGGCTATTTCATTTTGCTGACGCTGTGTATCATTGGGCTGTGGGGTTTGATTGAGCGTTATCTCAACCGGCATCAGCCAAAGAATGCGCGCCGCCCTCGCCCGCGGATGATTCTCATGCGCTGAGACTGGTTGCTTGATGGTGACGGTTAAACCTCTTTATCCTGCATCTGGATCAGTGCCTTACAATGCCGACCGGGATAGTGGAAAATGACTGCAGAGACCAAAGCCGCCATCAGAATCTGGGGCCGACTGTCATCGTCGAATGTGCAGGCGGTTCTGTGGTGCCTTGCTGAATTGAACCTGCCGTTTGAGCGGATCAATGCAGGCTATATTCATGGTGTCGTCGATACGCCGGATTATCTGGCAATGAACCCCAACGGTCTGGTGCCAACGCTGATTGATGGTTCAGCACCGCCGCTTTTCGAGACTGGCGCCATCCTGCGCTATCTTGCCGGCCAATATGCACCAGAGAGTTTCTGGCCATCCGATCCTGTTGCGCGCGGACAGACCGACAAATGGGCCGAATGGGCGAAAATCAACATCGCGCTGAAATTTACCGCACCTGTTTTCTGGTTGGTGGTGCGCACCGCGCCATCACGCCAGAACCCGGAAACCATCGCCACAAATCTGAAAACTCTGGAAAAATATCTGCGAATCGCTGATGACCGGCTTGACGTTCATCAATATCTGGCCGGATCTGACTTAACCCTTGCCGATATCCAGATGGGGCATTGTCTCCATCGGTATTACGACATTGCGATTGAGCGCCCGCATCTACCCAATCTGCGCCGCTATTATGACCTTTTGTCCACACGCCCCGCCTATCGCGAATATGTGAGGGCGGACTATGAGGAATTACGGGTCACTGACTATTAGGCGGCAGCCAGATTGGCCGTGGTCAGGGGCTCAGTCCGACCGTGTCTCGGCCATCCGGCGACGCTGTTGTTCGCGGTGGAAGGAATAGATGCCGGTGCCGATGATGATGCCGGTGCCGATGAGAGTCAGCTGATCGGGCCAGTCACCAAACATCATGATGCCAAGCCCTATCGCCCAGACCATGGCGGTATAGCGAAAAGGGGCCACAAAGCTGATCTCGCCAACGCGCATTGCCATCACGCTGAACAGTGTGCCAAACAGAATCGCAACCGCTGCCCCTGCCAGCAACAGCCAGGACAGCGAATCAACTGCGCGCCACTCGGTGTTGGCCATCATCACCGCCGCGAACAGTGTGATTCCGGTCGTTGTCGAGAGAGCCACGGTGAGCGAGGGGACATCGCTGGTCAGACGGCGGGTGGTGATCTCGCGCAGGGTGATGAAAGCCACCGCAACAAGCGCCGACAGTGAATAGATGTTGAAGCCCGCAAGACCCGGCCTGATCACGATCAGCACGCCCATGAAGCCGATGATGATCGCGCTCCAGCGTCGCCATCCCACCGGCTCTGCAAGGAACAGTGCGGCGGCCATTGTCACCGCAAGTGGCAGTGCCTGCAGAATGGCCGTAACATTGGCAAGCGGCATATGTTTGAGCGCCGTAAGAAAGGCGATCGTCGCACAGATTTCAGCGCCAACGCGCAGCGCTACCAGCCGTTTGTTCTGGCGCGACAGGCCGCGGGTTGCCACTTTGCTGCGCCACACCATCAGACAGAGCAGGGGAATCGTCATCAACCCACGAAGAAAAACCGCCTGAAACAGCGCCATCTCAGCAAACAGCAATTTCATCAGCGCATCATTGACAACATAGGCCAGAACACAGCCTGTCATCAGGGCGGCACCCATGATGTTATCGGTCAGGCGCATTGCATCCCCCACGGTGAGTTGACGAGATCAGGCAGGCCCGACCACTTGATTCAGCCCGACCTTGTTTCAATCCATGGCAAAATGCTAGTAGAAAGGGTGTGGGCGAGACAGAAATGCCGCTCGTGACGCTGCCACCGTGGCGGTCGTTGTTACCGCGCGGTGCCGTTGCCGCAAACCCCCGGGGAGGCCCAATGTCAATTTCTCGTGCCATCGCGCCAGCAGGGCCGCCGATCTGGGTGCTTGTGCTTGCGGTCTCGAGCTCCAACATCGGGGTGTCGCTGCTGTCACCGGCCGTACCGCTGATCCGCCAGAGCTTTCTGGCGACCGCCGATCAGGTGCAGCTTGTTCTGACCGGTTTCATGATGGCGCTTGGCATTGGCCAGCTCATTGCTGGGACCCTGTCCGACAGGTTTGGTCGGCGGCCGGTGATGCTGGTTGGCTCGGCGCTGTTTCTGCTGGGTGGTGTCGGGGCGTTCATTGCGACAAGCATAGATATGCTTGTTCTGATGCGAGTCCTGCAGGGCGCCGGGGCTGCTGCCTGCGTGGTCATGGGGCGCGTGATTATCAATGACAGCTTTGTTGGTGCCGAGGCTGGCCGCCAACTGTCGACGATCACCATGGTGCAGGCGATCGTACCAATCATGGGATTTGCCTTTGGTGGAGCAATTGCCCAATCCATCGGCTGGCAGGGGTGCATTGTCATCATGGCCATCAGTGCCGGGATGACCTTGGCCGCCACCTTTTTTATGCTGCAGGAGACAAAGGTTGAGCGGGAAGTCCGAATCCGGATTGGTCGCATTGTTCGTGCCTATACCGGCCTGATGGTCAATCCCACCTTCATGGCCAATGGCCTAACCTCGGGAATGGCGGTTGCAATGTTTTTCGTGCTGAGTGGGATCATGCCCTACCAGTACGAACGCTATGGCATTGGTCCGCTGGAATATGGGGTGTTTTTCTGTCTTTGTTCTGTTGGTTACATGGCTGGCAACAGTGTTAACCGGCGCTTTGTCTCGACCTTGGGGCTGGAGCTGGCGTCATTCTGGGGTGCACTCATTTCGGCGTCGGGAGTGGGATTTGCGCTGCTCGCCCATCTTGCTGACATCGGCTCGGCGACTCTGGTCACCGCCTGCATGGTGGTGATGGGCTTTGGTCACGGTTTCACGGTTGCCAACAGTGCGGTCGCTGCGGTGCGTGCTGCTGGTGCTGACAGTGGCTCGGCCATGGGCCTTGTTGGCGCCTCGCAAATGCTGATCGGTGGCCTGCTGGGCAGTGGCATCGTGGCGATGGGTGGTGATGCCAGCTTTACCATCGGCATGGGGTCCGTTGTCGGCATTGGTCTGTTTGGCGTGAGCATGTCATTCCTGGCGTTGCAACTGCAGCGCGCAAACTAGGCCTTTGGGTGGTGCAGGCATATGCGATTCATTGGCGATCCTGCCATCGCATCACGCAGGAGACAGGTCATTGGCACTGTGGAAAAATTAGTGCATTTGATGGTTGCCTTGCGGGGCATGTTTTGCTAGAACGCCTCACCACGGTAGCGACACCAGTGAAACCCGAAAGCAGATGATCGAGGGCAACGGCTCTGGAGCCGCGTTTTTTGCGCTTGTTTTCAATGGGTTGAGCATGTCGACACCGTCATTGTTGGAACTTGAATTGGCACCTTGATTGATGGCTAAAACATCACCCGCACAGTTTGTAAGGCAGGTCCGCCAGGAAATATCAAAAATTTCCTGGGCCACTCGTCGCGAAACCGGGACCGCAACACTGACTGTTTTTGTGATGGTGACCATCGCCGCGCTGTTTTTCCTGCTTGTGGACATGGTCCTGTCAAGCGGTGTGCAGCTCGTCCTTGGCCTTGGCGGCTGAGGCGGGGACCCCGGGTTCAGGTTTGAAGAGCGGATTGGAATAGGCGAATTATGGCCCAGCGCTGGTATGTTGTTCATGTTTTCTCAGGCTCTGAGAAAAAAGTGGCTCAGTCGATCCGTGAGCAGGCGGAAACGCATGGTCTTGCCGATCTGATCGAGGACGTGATGGTGCCGACCGAGGAGGTCGTCGAGGTCAAGAAGGGCGTTAAGGTCCAGAGCGAGAAGAAATTTTTCCCCGGCTACATTTTGGTGAAGCTGGAACTGACGGATGAAGCATGGCAGCTGGTCACAAGCCAGCCACGCGTCACCGGCTTTTTGGGGGGCAAGGGCAAGCCCGTGCCGATCACCAATGCTGAGGCCGAGCGGCTGATCAAGCAGATGAGTGAAGGTGTCGAGCGGCCACGCTCAACCATGAGCTTCGAGGTTGGGGAGCAGGTTCGGGTATCTGATGGACCATTTGCGTCCTTTAACGGATATGTCGAGGAAGCTGATGATGACAAGGCGCGCCTGCGTGTGACCGTGTCAATTTTTGGCCGGTCAACACCGGTTGAATTGGAATACTCACAGGTTGAGAAAATATAGATTGTTAGGTTGAAAACCGGGTCATGGCGACGCGGCGATAGGGAAAGACGATTATGGCGAAGAAGATTGACGGCTATATCAAGCTGAACATTCCGGCAGGCGGGGCAAACCCGTCGCCACCAGTTGGTCCGGCGCTGGGTCAGCGCGGTGTGAATATCATGGAATTCTGCAAGGCGTTCAATGCGGCGACGGACTCGCTGGAAAAGAACATGCCGATACCCGTGGTCATCACTGTCTATCAGGACAAATCCTTCACCTTCACCACGAAAACAGCGCCTGTCAGCTTCTTCCTGAAAAAAGCTGCTGGTCTGCCAAAAGGTGGGCAGGAGCCGGGCCGTGCTGTTGCCGGGCAAGTGACGATGGCGCAGGTGCGCGAGATTGCGGATCAGAAAATGGGCGACATGAACGCTGTTGACGTCGAGGGTGCCATGCAGATGGTGATGGGGTCAGCCCGCGCCATGGGCCTCGAAGTAGTGGAGGGTTGAAGCAATGGCTAAAGTTTCAAAGAAGATGAAAGCATCGATGGACGCCGTGGACCGGACAAAGGAATATGTGCTTGCCGAGGCTGCGGCACTGGTCAAGCAGAATGCCGCCGGCACGAAATTTGATGAAACCATCGAGATTGCGATGAATCTGGGTGTTGATCCACGTCACGCCGACCAGATGGTCCGCGGCGTTGTTGCCATGCCGAACGGCACTGGCAAGAGCATGCGTGTGGCGGTTTTTGCCAAGGATGCCAAGGCTGATGAAGCAAAGGCAGCCGGTGCCGATCTGGTGGGTGCCGAGGATTTGGCTGAGGCCATTCAGGGTGGTCAGTCAGATTTTGACCGCGTTATTGCCTCGCCTGACATGATGGGCGTCGTTGGCCGGCTTGGTAAGGTGCTTGGTCCACGTGGGCTGATGCCAAACCCAAAGCTGGGAACGGTTACGGCCGATGTTGCGGCAGCGGTCAAGGCGGCAAAGGCCGGTGAGGTTCAGTACCGCGCGGAAAAGGCCGGCGTCGTGCATGCCGGGATTGGCAAGGCGAGCTTCACCGCCGATCAGATCACCGAAAACGCGGCCGCTTTCATTGATGCCGTTCGCAAGGCGCGCCCGAGCGGTGCCAAGGGAGCCTACATCAAGAAAATCACGCTGAGCTCAACCATGGGCGTTGGCGTTTTTGTTGAGGACGTCGCCTAGCAGGCGGCGCACACCGAATTTGCCATCCGGGGAAACCCGGCTGGCGAACAGGGGCTGTATCTGACTATGCGGTGTGGCCCCGCACCTGTCCAAGACTGCAGGGGCCGGAACGGGCAACCTTTCTGGCTTAATATCCTGCAATAGACGGGGAGCAAGAGCAGAATTACTGCTTGACCTTCTTATGGGCAGGCCAGCGAGCTGGTGATAATCACCAGTTCATTTTGCAACCGAAGACAGGTCTTGCAGACCTATCTTCATAAAGAGCGGAGACGATCGGTGAACAGATCTGAAAAAGCCGAACTGATCGAAACGCTGCAATCGACCTTTAATGAGTCATCCACAATCGTGGTGGCGCATCAGGTTGGTATGACCGTTGTAGAGAGCAGCGACCTGCGTGGAAAGATGCGGGAAGCTGGAGCTGGCTTCAAGGTAACCAAGAACAGGATTGCCAAGCTGGCACTCAAAGGCACGCGCTTTGAGGAACTTGAACCATTTTTCACCGGACCGACTGCCGTTGGCACGTCAACTGATCCGGTGGCGGCGGCCAAGACCCTCGTTGACTATGCCAAGGGTAATGACAAAGTGACCATCGTTGGTGGCAGCATGGACGGGAAGATTCTCGACAAGGCTGGCGTCGAAGCGTTGGCCAAGATGCCGTCCCTTGACGAATTGCGTGGCAAGCTTGTCGGGCTTCTACAGGCACCGGCAGCCAAAGTGGCACGTGTTACCCAGGCTCCGGCCGGCAAGGTGGCGCGCGTTATCAAGGCACGAGAAGACCAATTGCAGCAGGGTTCCTAACCGACCCGATCAGAAGTTCAAGCCCAATGGAGTAAATCATGGCTGATATCGAAAAAATCGCAGAAGAACTATCCAACCTTACAGTGCTCGAAGCTGCTGAGTTGGCAACATTGCTTGAAGAGAAGTGGGGCGTTTCTGCCGCTGCTGCTCCTATGGCCGTTGCTATGCCAGCTGGTGGTGGAGATGCCGGCGGTGCCGCTGAGGAGAAGTCAGAATTTGACGTTGTCCTGACAGCTGCTGGTGCTTCCAAGATCAACGTGATCAAGGAAGTACGTGCCATCACTGGTCTTGGCCTGAAAGAAGCCAAGGATCTGGTCGAAGGTGCACCTAAAGCCGTCAAGGAAGGTGTTGCCAAGGACGAGGCAGAAGAAATCAAAGGCAAGCTGGAAGAAGCTGGCGCAACCGTCGAAGTCAAATAACTTTGGCGGTTCAGCATCTTTACAGACGCTGAATACTGAACTTGCACCGGATGGTTTTGCCGTCCGGTGCAAGGTCGTTTATCGATCGGACTTTCGAGGAACGGTCGAATGCATAGGTCAATGACAGCAATCTTTTGATCAACAGATTGTTTTGTCAGGAATTTTCAAGAGGATTTTCTATATGGCATCTCAGATAAGCACACTTGACAGTCGCAAGCGCGTACGCCGCACCTTCGGGCATCTCGAAGAGATCACGCCAATGCCGAACCTGATTGATGTTCAGCGTTCGAGCTATGATACGTTTTTGCAGATGGATATCCCTGTCAATGAGCGTGGCGATCATGGATTGCAGGAAACCTTCAAGTCTGTTTTTCCCATTGAGGATTTCGCTGGCCGGGCAAAGCTGGAATTTGTTTCCTACGACCTCGAAACACCCAAATATGATGTTGAAGAGTGCCAACAGCGCGGCCTGACCTATGCCTCGCCGCTGAAGGTCACGCTCCGTCTTGAGGTGTGGGAAGAGGATGAGGACACCGGTGCGCGGTCAATTCGCGACATCAAGGAACAGGACGTCTATATGGGCGATATGCCACTGATGACGTCAAATGGTACCTTTATCGTCAATGGCACCGAGCGTGTGATTGTCTCACAGATGCACCGCTCTCCCGGTGTGTTTTTTGATCATGACCGCGGCAAGACGCATGCCTCTGGCAAGTTTCTGTTCGCCGCCCGGGTGATTCCCTATCGTGGGTCCTGGCTGGATTTTGAGTTTGACGCCAAGGACATTCTCAATGTCCGCATCGACCGCAAGCGTAAATTGCCGGCAACGACATTGATGATGGCGCTTCCTGATGAGGAATCACTGTCCTACACTGAAAAATGTGCCGAAACTGGCGAGGCTGTCGATCCTGCCAGGATCGAAGGCATGAGCCGGGATGAAATCCTTGCGCATTTTTACCAATCCGTCAGCTACAAGCGTGACGGCGAGGGCTGGAGCTACGCTTTTGACGCTGACGCGCTGAAGGGTAGCAAGCTGGTCCGGGATCTGGTGGACTCGAAGAACAAGAAGGTGCTGGCCACGGCCGGCACAAAGATGACGCCGCGCTCCCTCCGCAAACTTGCCGAGAGCGGTGTTGAGGCAATCCATGTGCCGGATTCGGACCTGCTCGGACGTTATGTGGCCGATGACATCGTCAATATGGGCACTGGTGAGGTGTTTGCTGAGGCCGGCGATGAATTGACCGAGGATCTGCTGGTCAAGCTGTCAGAGAATGGTGTTGACGAGATTGACGTGCTGTTCATCGACAATGTCAATTTTGGTCCACATCTGCGCAACACGCTGGCGGCTGACCGCAACACCTGTCGTGAGGAGGCGCTGGTCGATATCTATCGTGTCATGCGTCCGGGTGAGCCACCTACACTGGAAAGCTCACATGCGCTGTTCGAGAGCCTGTTCTTCAACTCCGACCGGTATGATCTGTCATCTGTTGGCCGGGTGAAAATGAATTCACGCTTGGAGATTGACACGGATGACAGCGTGCGCGTGCTGCGCAAGCAGGACATCATGTCGATTCTGAAGGTGCTGACCGGGCTGAAGGATGGCCGTGGTGACATCGATGACATCGATCACCTTGGCAACCGCCGGGTCCGCTCGGTTGGTGAATTGATGGAAAACCAGTATCGGATTGGTCTGCTCCGCATGGAACGCGCCATCCGTGAGCGCATGGGTTCGGTTGAGATCGACACCGTGATGCCGGCTGATCTGATCAATGCCAAGCCGGCCGCTGCCGCCGTTCGTGAATTTTTTGGCTCGTCGCAGCTCTCGCAGTTCATGGACCAGACAAATCCGCTGTCTGAAATCACCCATAAGCGCCGTGTGTCGGCACTTGGGCCGGGTGGTCTGACACGGGAGCGGGCCGGTTTTGAGGTGCGCGACGTGCATCCGACACATTATGGCCGTATCTGCCCGATCGAAACACCTGAGGGACCGAATATCGGTCTGATCAATTCGCTGGCCACCTACGCCAAGATCAACCGCTACGGTTTCATCGAGACCCCGTATCGCAAGGTCGTCGATGGCAAGGTCACGAACGAGGTGAGCTATATCTCGGCGATGGAGGAGGGGCGATACACCATTGCCCAGGCCAATGCCGAGCTGAATGACAAGGGCGCTTTTGTCGGGGAATTGATTCCGGTACGCCGGGCTGGCGAGATTGGCCTTGCCCGTCCAACCGACATTGAACTCATGGATGTCTCGCCAAAGCAGCTGGTATCGGTTGCGGCGGCGCTGATCCCGTTCCTTGAGAATGATGACGCGAACCGGGCCCTGATGGGGTCGAACATGCAGCGTCAGGCTGTGCCACTGGTCAAGGCCGAGGCACCAATCGTCGGCACCGGCATGGAGGCCCGTGTGGCCCGTGATTCCGGTGTGACCATTGTCGCCCGCAGGGCCGGGGTCATTGACCAGGTTGATGCAACCCGGATCGTGGTCAGGGCTTCCGAGGAAAGCGGCACCGATGTATCGCCCGTAGATATTTACTCGCTGCTGAAATTCCAGCGCTCGAACCAGAACACCACGGTGAACCAGCGCCCGCTGGTCAAGGTGGGTGATACGGTGCGTCGTGGTGACATTATCGCCGATGGCCCATCAACCGAGGATGGTGAGCTGGCGCTTGGCCGAAATGTCCTTGTCGCCTTCATGCCGTGGAATGGTTACAATTTTGAGGACTCAATCCTGATTTCAGAGCGGATCGTCCGCGATGACGTCTTTACCTCGATCCATATCGAGGAATATGAGGTCATGGCCCGCGATACCAAGCTGGGGCAGGAGGAGATCACCCGCGACATTCCGAATGTCGGCGAGGAAGCGCTGAAGAACCTCGACGAGGCCGGTATCGTCTATGTTGGCGCCGAGGTGGGGCCAAGTGATATTCTTGTCGGCAAAGTGACGCCAAAGGGCGAATCACCAATGACGCCGGAAGAAAAGCTGCTGCGCGCCATCTTTGGTGAAAAGGCATCTGATGTCCGTGATACCTCGCTGAAACTTCCGCCAGGTGGTTCTGGAACAGTTGTTGAGGTGCGGGTCTTTTCGCGCCGTGGCGTTGAGAAGGATGAACGCGCCCTTGCCATCGACCGTGCCGAGATTGATCGTCTCGGCAAGGACCGTGACGATGAGCGCGCCATTCTTGAGCGTGGTTTCCACGGCAGGATGAGTGAGCTTCTCTCTGACCAGGCTGTTGCGTCCGGTCCGAAGGGGGTTAAGCAGGGTGCGAAGCTGACAGCGGAAATGCTCGAGGAACTGCCGAAATCAGCCTGGCAGCAGATTGCCGTCAAGGATGACAAGGTGCAAAAGCTCATCGAGGCGCAGATCGCCAACTTTGAAAGCGCCGTTGCTGAATTGCAGGCACGCTTCAATGACAAGGTTGACAAGCTGCAGGGTGGCGACGAATTGCTGCCCGGCGTGATGAAGATGGTCAAGGTTTTCGTTGCCGTGAAGCGCAAGCTGCAGCCGGGTGACAAGATGGCTGGCCGTCATGGCAACAAGGGTGTGATCTCGCGTATCGTGCCTGCCGAGGACATGCCCTATCTCGATGATGGAACACCTGTCGACATTGTTCTCAACCCGCTTGGCGTTCCCTCGCGGATGAATGTGGGACAGATTCTGGAAACACATCTGGGCTGGGCCGCGCGTGGCCTTGGCAAACAGGTGGGAGCAGCTGCCGAGGCAGCCCGTGCCAATGCCGATACCAAGCCATTGCGCAAGCTGTTGTCGGAGATCTATCCAGAGGAGCAGTTCACAGGTGAAATCAAGGGCATGAATGACGTCCAGCTGATGGAGCAGGCCAGCATTCTTGGGCGGGGTGTGCCGATGGGAACACCAGTCTTTGATGGCGCGCGCGAGGCTGATGTCGTCGGCCTTCTGGAAAAAGCCGGTCTCAGCAAAACGGGCCAGGAATGGCTTACCGACGGGCGCACCGGCGAGGTGTTCGACCGTCCGGTGACTGTTGGCTACATCTACATGCTGAAGCTGCACCATCTTGTCGATGACAAGATCCATGCCCGCTCGATCGGCCCATACTCGCTGGTCACGCAGCAGCCGCTGGGTGGTAAGGCGCAGTTTGGTGGACAGCGCTTCGGTGAGATGGAGGTCTGGGCACTCGAGGCCTATGGTGCCGCCTACACACTGCAGGAGATGCTGACAGTAAAGTCGGATGATGTTTCAGGTCGGACCAAGGTCTATGAGGCCATCGTCCGCGGTGATGACGATTTCGAATCCGGCATCCCCGAGTCCTTCAATGTTCTGGTCAAGGAGCTGCGCTCACTCGGCCTGAATGTCGATCTCCATGAGGCTGAGTACTAGGCCTGCATAATTATCCGGCCCGCTGGTCGGACCAAAAAAGGGCTGGCTGCCCGACCAAGACAAGCGGGCGGCCAATTTGCGAGAAACCCTAATGCGACACCAACATATATGTTGGGGAGGCAAATAAATGAACGATTTGATGAACCCATTCGGACAGTCACAAGGTCCGCAGAGCTTTGACAAGATCCGCATCTCGATCGCTGCGCCGGAGCGCATCCGCTCTTGGTCATTCGGCGAGATCAAAAAGCCGGAAACCATCAATTACCGCACGTTCAAGCCGGAAAAGGATGGTCTTTTCTGCGCGCGTATCTTTGGTCCCGTCCGCGACTATGAATGTCTGTGTGGCAAATATAAACGGATGAAATATCGTGGTATCATCTGCGAGAAATGCGGCGTTGAGGTCACCCTGTCGAAGGTGCGCCGCGAACGCATGGGCCATATCGAACTGGCGGCGCCCGTGGCGCATATCTGGTTCCTGAAATCACTGCCAAGCCGCATTGGTCTGCTCGTTGACATGACCTTGAAGGATCTTGAGCGGGTTCTGTATTTCGAGAATTTCGTCGTGATCGAGCCTGGCATGACCTCGCTTGTGAAAGGCCAGCTGCTCAGTGAGGAAGAATTCTACGACGCGCAGGATGAATTCGGCGATGACGCCTTTGAGGCCAGCATCGGTGCCGAAGCCATCAAGAAAGTGCTGGTTGATCTGGACCTTGAGCAGGAGCGTGTGAAAATTCGTGAGGAACTTGCCGAGACAGGTTCCGAGGCCAAGCGCAAGAAGCTGGTCAAGCGGCTCAAGCTGGTGGATTCATTCCGCGAGTCAGGCTGTCGTCCTGAATGGATGATCCTTGACGTTGTGCCGGTCATTCCACCCGAGCTGCGCCCGCTGGTGCCATTGGATGGCGGCCGGTTTGCCACGTCCGATCTGAACGATCTGTACCGGCGCGTCATCAACCGGAACAACCGCCTGAAGCGTCTCATCGAGCTGCGCGCGCCGGATATCATTGTGCGCAACGAAAAGCGCATGCTGCAGGAATCTGTCGATGCGCTGTTTGACAATGGCCGTCGTGGCCGGGTGATCAGCGGTGTCAACAAGCGCCCATTGAAGTCGCTGTCGGACATGCTGAAAGGCAAGCAGGGTCGCTTCCGCCAGAACCTGCTCGGCAAGCGTGTCGATTATTCAGGCCGTTCGGTGATCGTGGTTGGACCTGAACTCAAGCTGCATCAATGTGGCCTGCCAAAGAAAATGGCGCTGGAGCTGTTCAAGCCCTTCATCTATTCGAAACTCGAACTCTATGGGATGGCCAGTACCGTGAAGATGGCCAAGCGGATGGTCGAGAAGGAACGGCCCGAGGTCTGGGATATTCTCGAAGAGGTAATCCGCGAGCATCCGGTCATGCTGAACCGTGCGCCGACGCTTCACCGGCTTGGCATTCAGGCGTTTGAGCCGGTGCTGGTCGAGGGTAAGGCAATCCAGCTTCACCCGCTTGTCTGTACAGCTTTCAACGCCGATTTTGATGGTGACCAGATGGCCGTTCACGTGCCGCTGTCGCTCGAGGCGCAGCTGGAAGCGCGGGTGTTGATGATGTCGACCAACAACATTCTCAGCCCGGCAAATGGAAAGCCGATTATCGTGCCGTCGCAGGATATCATTCTCGGTCTCTATTACATGTCGCTCGAGCGCGATGGTGAGCAGGGTGAGGGAATGATCTTTGGCGATGTGCAGGAAATCCTGCTGGCGCTTGGCAACGGGTCTGTCAGTCTGCATGCCAAGGTTAAGGCGCGCGTTCCAACGCGTGATGAAACCGGTGCGCGTGTCCATGCCGTGGTGGAAACAACGCCAGGCCGGGCGCAGCTTGCCGATCTGCTTCCTGACAATCCAAATTGTTCGTTTGAGCTGGTCAACAAGCTGATGACGAAAAAGGAAGTCAGTGACGTAATCGATCACGTCTATCGCCATTGTGGCCAAAAGGACACGGTGATCTTCTGTGATCGGCTTATGGCACTTGGCTTTGGCCAGGCCTGTGACGCCGGTATTTCCTTTGGCATCGCCGATCTGACAACGCCTGAGCTGAAGGAGAAATATGTCTCCGAGGCGGAGGCCGAGGTCAAAACCTTTGAGCAGCAGTATCTTGATGGCCTGATCACCCAGGGTGAGAAGTACAACAAGGTGGTTGACGTGTGGTCGCGCTGTTCGGATCTGGTTGCCGACGAGATGATGAAGGGCATCTCCACTACAAGGGATGGCGAGCCAATCAACTCGGTGTGGATGATGGCGCATTCCGGTGCGCGTGGTTCCGCCGCGCAGATCAAACAGCTTGCCGGTATGCGCGGTCTTATGGCCAAGCCATCTGGTGAGATCATCGAGACACCGATCATTTCATCCTTCAAAGAGGGTCTGAATGTTCTGGAATATTTCAACTCGACCCACGGCGCCCGCAAGGGACTTGCTGACACCGCTCTGAAAACGGCGAATTCGGGTTATCTGACACGCCGCCTTGTTGATGTTGCACAGGATTGTATCGTCAACGAGATTGACTGCGGCACCTCGAAGGGTCTGACAATCCGTCCGGTGATGAATGGCAGCGAGGTCATTGATCCGCTGTTTGACCGGATCCTTGGCCGTATTCTGGCCGAGGACATGGTTGATCTGAAAACCGGTGAGGTTGTTCTCGCAGCTGGTGAGATGGTGACCGAGGAACATGCCGACCGCATCGAGAATGCGGGTGTTGATCAGGCATTGATCCGTTCCGCCCTGTTGTGTGAGGCGGAGACCGGCATCTGTGGCAAATGCTATGGCCGTGATCTGGCGCGGGGAACGGATGTGAATATCGGTGAGGCTGTTGGTGTAATCGCCGCGCAGTCCATTGGTGAGCCTGGAACACAGCTGACAATGCGTACATTCCACGTTGGTGGCGCGGCGCAGCGTGGTGCAGAGCAGTCAAATATCGAGGCTGCGATTGGTGGCTCCATCAAGCTCGAGGAGGCCAATCTCGTCAAGGACAAGGACGGCAACCAGATCGTGATGAGCCGCAATACAGAGCTGCTGATCCTCGATGAACAGGGACGCGAGCGCGCCCGTCATCGCCTGCCTTATGGTGGCAAGCTGTTTGTTGCTGAGGGCGAGGAGGTCGCTGCTGGCAAGGTGCTGATCGAATGGGATCCCTACACCATGCCGATCATTACCGAGATGCAGGGTGTCGCCAATTATGTCGATCTGACCGAAGGCGTTTCGGTTCGTGAAGTCACTGATGATGCAACGGGTATTTCCAGCCGCGAGGTTGTCGACTGGAAACAGGCGGCTGGCGGTGCCAATCTGCGGCCACGGATCACGCTGCGTGACGAGGCTGGCGAGGTGCTGACCCTGACCAATGGTCTTGAGGCGCGTTACTTCCTCTCGGCAGGGGCGATCCTGTCAGTGGAAAATGGCCAGAAGGTCGAGGCTGGTGACGTGCTGGCACGTATCCCACGGGAATCGTCAAAGACACGTGACATCACCGGTGGTCTGCCGCGTGTTGCCGAATTGTTCGAGGCGCGCAAGCCAAAGGATTTTGCGGTGATTGCCGAGGCAGAGGGCCGCGTTGAGTTTGGCAATGACTACAAGGCCAAGCGGCGGATCAGGGTGATCCCGATGGAGAGCGATGCCGAGCCGGTCGAATATCTGCTGCCCAAGGGCCGTCCGCTGGCGGTCAATGAGGGTGATGTCGTCCGCAAGGGTGATCTGCTGCTCGATGGCAGCCCGGTCCCGCACGATATCCTCAGTATTCTGGGTGTCGAACAGCTGGCTGCCTATCTGGTCAAGGAAATCCAGGACGTCTATCGCCTGCAGGGTGTGAAGATCAATGACAAACACATCGAGGTGATTGTCCGCCAGATGCTGCAGAAGGTCGAGGTTGAGGATGCTGGTGACAGCACGTTCCTCGTCGGTGAACAGGTGGACCGCGAGGAATTTGCCAAGGCCAATTCCGCGATTGAGGCCGAGGGTTTGCGCCCGGCCAAGGCGCAGCCGGTGTTGCTTGGCATCACCAAGGCATCATTGCAGACCAAATCATTCATCTCTGCCGCATCTTTCCAGGAGACAACCCGCGTATTGACCGAGGCGTCGGTAAGCGGACGGCAGGATACGCTCGATGGTCTGAAGGAAAATGTCATCGTTGGCCGGCTGATTCCCGCCGGCACGGGTTCGGTGATGAATCGGTTGCGGCGGATTGCTGCGGACCGGGACAAGGCGATCATGGAACAGCGCGCAGCCGAGGCTCCAGCCATCGAGAACACGGAATTTGCCGCTGAATCTGACGAGGCGATGGCCGAAATGTCGGTGGAAAACGACGCTTAGGCCCCTGTTTTGGGGCAAGTTGCCCCAAAGCATAAAAAATACAACAGAACGGGCGGGTTTCGGCAAAAAGCGCTTGACCCGCCCGCGCTGTTAAAATAGGTTCCGCTCACCTTTTTGATCCAGGTAGTGGCGAAGGGATGCAGACCGCAACCACAGAGCCAGACGCTGGATCGGTATAAAAGGTGAAAAATTACCCCTCTCGGGGGTTTGGATGGGTGTTTTGCTCAGTATCAAAAAGTGAGCCAGACAGCCCTGTTGCACGTTAAGTGCTATTGGTCGAGACAAAAAAGGGGCAGAAATGCCGACGATTAATCAGCTGATCCGGCACGGACGCAAGCGTCCTGTTGCCCGTACAAAAGTTCCTGCGATGGAAGCGTGCCCGCAAAAGCGCGGCGTTTGCACCAGGGTTTATACAACCACACCAAAGAAGCCGAACTCGGCTCTGCGGAAAGTTGCGCGTGTCCGCCTCACCAACGGGTTTGAGGTGTCGAGCTACATTCCGGGTGAAGGTCACAACCTGCAGGAGCACTCAGTCGTGCTGATCCGCGGTGGTCGTGTGAAAGACCTTCCCGGTGTCCGTTATCACATTATTCGCGGTACGCTCGATACACAGGGTGTTGCCGACCGCCGCCAGCGTCGTTCGAAATACGGCGCCAAGCGACCCAAATAAAGAGAGGCACAGATGTCACGTCGTCACAGAGCCGAAAAACGTCCTGTTCTTCCCGATCCGAAGTTCAAGGACGCCGTTGTTTCTAAGTTCATGTCCTGCCTGATGTATGACGGCAAGAGATCTGTTGCTGAAAAGATCGTTTATGGCGCTTTCGACAAAATCGAGAGCAAATCTGGCAACGAGCCTGTCAAAGTGTTTCATGACGCGCTGGAAAATGTCCGGCCGCATCTTGAGGTACGTTCACGCCGTGTGGGCGGTGCGACCTATCAGGTTCCTGTTGAGGTGCGCGCCGAGCGGGCGCAGGCGCTGGCCATTCGCTGGCTGATCGACAGTTCGCGCAAGCGTGGTGAGACCACCATGGTTGACCGTCTGTCAGCTGAGTTGCTGGATGCGTCCAACAACCGTGGCAATGCAGTCAAGAAGCGGGAAGACACCCACAAGATGGCGGAAGCCAACCGCGCCTTCTCGCATTATCGCTGGTAAGCCGTTTAAGGTAGGAGACCAACCCATGGCACGCGACTATCCCCTCGAGCGTTATCGTAATTTCGGCATCATGGCGCATATTGATGCAGGCAAGACAACTGCGACAGAGCGTATCCTGTATTACACTGGCCGGTCTCACAAGATTGGTGAAGTGCATGATGGCAACGCCACCATGGACTGGATGGAGCAGGAGCAGGAGCGTGGCATCACCATCACCTCTGCTGCGACAACCTGTTTCTGGTACCGGACAAATGATGGGGAGACACCGTCAGGCGAGCATGGCTCAGATCCTGAGGAGGCAAAGTTCCGCTTCAACATCATCGACACGCCCGGCCACGTTGATTTCACCATCGAGGTTGAGCGCTCGCTGGCAGTTCTGGACGGCGCGGTTTGTGTTCTGGACGCCAATGCCGGTGTTGAACCACAGACTGAGACAGTCTGGCGTCAGGCCGACCGCTATTCAGTGCCGCGGGTTGTTTTCGTCAACAAGATGGACAAGATCGGTGCCGATTTCTTCAATTGCGTTCACATGATCCGTGACCGCACCGGTGCGTTGCCTGCTCCGATCCATATGCCGATTGGCGCGGAAAACGAATTTGAGGGTCTTGTAAACCTGATCACCATGAAAGAATGGGTGTGGGACTCGGAAGACCTTGGTGCGACATGGTCGCTGCGGGAAATTCGTCCAGAGCTTGCGGACAAGGCTGCCGAGATGCGTGCCGAGCTGGTTGAACTGGCCGTTGAGCAGGATGATGACGCCATGGAAGCCTTCCTCGAGGGCGAGGAGCCAGATGAGGCGACATTGCAGCGTCTGATCCGTCTTGGAACCCTGAACATGTCATTTGTTCCAGTAATGTGCGGGTCTGCCTTCAAGAACAAGGGTGTTCAGCCGATGCTGAACGCTGTGATTGATTATCTTCCCGGTCCTCTTGATGTGCCTGCCTATAAGGGCTTTGCACCGGGTGACGATACCGAGACACGTAACATTGAGCGTAGTGCAGATGATGCCGAGCCGCTGTCGGGTCTGGCGTTCAAGATCATGAATGACCCCTTTGTCGGTTCACTGACATTCGTGCGCCTCTATTCAGGCACATTGAACAAGGGTGACAGCATCATGAACTCAACCAAGAGCAAGCGCGAGCGCGTTGGCCGGATGATGATGATGCACTCGAACAACCGCGAGGAGATTGATGTTGCCTATGCCGGTGATATCGTCGCGCTGGCGGGAATGAAAGAGACCACGACAGGTGACACATTGTGTGACAATGCCAAGCCTGTGGTCCTTGAGACAATGACATTTCCTGATCCAGTGATCGAGATTGCCGTCGAGCCAAAGTCGAAGAACGACCAGGAGAAGATGTCGACAGGTCTGCAGCGCCTTGCCGCTGAGGATCCGTCTTTCCAGGTCAGCTCGGACGCTGAATCAGGCCAGACCATCATGAAGGGCATGGGTGAACTGCACCTCGATATCCTGGTTGATCGTCTCAAGCGTGAGTTCAAGGTCGAGGCGAACATCGGTGCGCCACAGGTGGCTTACCGTGAGACCATCACCAAGGAAGTTGAGGTCGACTATACGCACAAGAAGCAATCTGGTGGTTCGGGTCAGTTTGCCCGCGTCAAGATTGTCTTCACACCGCTTGCAGATGGTGGTTTTGAGTTCAGCAACTCTGTTGTCGGTGGTTCGGTGCCAAAGGAATATGTGCCAGGCGTTGAAAAGGGTCTGAAGCAGGCCAAGGAAAGTGGCACAATCGCCGGTTTCCCTGTGATCGACTTCAAGGCTGAGCTGATTGATGGTGCGAGCCATGATGTTGACTCATCCGTTCTTGCCTTTGAGATCGCCGGTCGTGCCGCCTTCCGCGAGGCAATGCAGAAAGCCGGGCCAAAGCTGCTCGAACCAGTGATGAAGGTCGAGGTGATCACACCTGAGGAATATATGGGTGATATCATCGGTGATCTGAACAGCCGCCGGGGCAACGTCGGTGGCATGGATCAGCGCGGCAATGCCCGTGCTATCGACGCAATGGTACCTCTGGCCAACATGTTTGGCTACATCAATACACTGCGTTCGATGAGCCAGGGCCGTGCCCAGTATTCAATGCAGTTCGACCATTACGAACAGGTGCCACAGGCGGTAGCGGACGAAGTTCGCGCCAAGCTGGCCTAAACAGACGTTAAGAACAGGAGACCAGAAGAAATGTCCAAGGAAAAGTTTGATCGTTCCAAGCCGCATGTGAACATAGGCA
>JAYNHH010000026.1:0-34020 GCA_038107835.1 Alphaproteobacteria bacterium | reverse complement strand
ACTCCCGACCCCTAGATTCGTAGTCTAGTGCTCTATCCAGCTGAGCTACGAGCGCATCCTACAGACACCACGGTTTGCCGCGGCCCCTGAGAGTTGGCGCAACATAGGCCAACATATCGGTGCATGCAACCCCTTTATCCGGCCCTTTCATCTGGGACATCGCCATGCAGTGATGTGGCCATGGTCGCTGCAATTCTTTGTGGCGAACGGCCCGTTGCCCGCTTCAGGGGCGTATTATTTTTACGAATCAGCTTGTCATTGATCGCCACGACATTAAAGTCTGGCGCCTACCCCGTTCAGCTCATTGGGCCATTGACATGTCAGATTCCTATCAAAAGTCGTTTCCTGTTTCCTGGGAAGAACTTCATCGGACGTCAAAGGCGCTCGCATGGCGCCTGCTTGAATTGGGTCCATTTGCCGGAGTGGTGGCGGTGACACGGGGCGGCCTTGTACCAGCGGCAATCGTCGCGCGTGAACTGGAAATCAGGGTGATCGAAACGGCCTGCATCTCCTCCTATCACGGGCAGGACAGGGGTGGACTTGAAGTTCTGAAGTCCGCTGACATGGCTGAACAGGGCAAGGGCTGGTTGATTGTCGATGATCTGGTTGATACCGGTGAGACCGCCAAGGCTCTACGCCAGATGATGCCAGAAGCACATTTTGCGACAGTCTACGCAAAGCCTGCTGGCCGGCCTCTTGTCGATACCTTCGTTACCGAGGTGTCGCAGGATACCTGGATTTTCTTCCCCTGGGACATGGAGCCTCAACCATCGACGCCAATCATCGGGCTTCGGGGCTAGGTCAGGAAAATCTGTTCGGGCAGATGCAGCCGGAACTCACTGCCGTCACGGTTTGAACGCGTCAATTTCAAATTGCCGCCATGCGCCACGGCAAGGTCTCGGGCGATGGCAAGGCCAAGACCCGTGCCGCCAGTCTTTGTCGTTTTGAACGCCTGAAACAACGTTCGGCGTGCGTCATCGCCGATGCCGGGGCCATTATCGAGAATGTCGATGACGCCCAGATGACCGGCCCTCCAGATATCAATCTGCAGTCCGGTTGCGCCAGCAACGCCTGCATTGCGCGCCAGATTCAGCAGGATGCGAAACAGGATAGTTCTATCCGCAAAAATCTGGGATGGTCCCTCATAGATAACCTCCTATCCGGTGGCGATTTCCAACTCATCCGCTACCTCATTCATCAGGATGACGCCAGGCTTGGGGGGAGGCACCTCAACAAGATAGTCAAGCATCGACTGGCAGAGATCCACGGCCTGTTCCAGTGACCGGACGACATGTGGTGCCGACCGGCGCACCTTCGGGTCGTCCGACCCCATCAGGGCATCGGTCACCAATGTTGCCGAACTGAGGACATTGCGGATGTCATGGTTGATTTTCGTAACGGCCTCACCGATGTCAGCAAGTCGTTCGCGCTGACGAAGGGCGATCAATGTGTTGCGCTGCATCTGCTCGACGGCTTTTGCCGCCTTGTCGAATTCACGCGATTGGGTGACATAGGGCGGCAGAGGCCTGGCAATCGTCGGGTCCGTGCTGAAGCTGTTGATTGTTTCGACCAGCGCATGAAGTGGCTGTGATAAAAAGCGCCACAACAGCCATTGGCCAAAGGAATAGAGGCCAAGGAAAACCAGCAGGACAATCAAAAAACTTTGATAGAAGAAAATCTGCAAATCCCTTTGAAACCCAGTCATCGAGAGCCCGATTATCAGCTCGTCCCGAAAGGGCAAGTCAGAAAAAAAGGCGAGTTCGTTATGCCGTCCTGTGACGATATTGAGAGCCGCGCCCACTGTTTTGACATTTAGGCGGGGGTGGGACAATTCATGAAGCGATGTAATGGCGAACATCTGTTCAGATTTTGCTCCATGAAGAATGCGCAGGTTCCCGTCCTCCACAATTGCCAAAAATTGGATGATATCACCACGCGCGGGAATTTTGGTGGGTCCGGGTGACTCATTTGCGACATCCACGGCTGTGGCAATTTCAGGCAGATATTGATGCAGCAGGGTCATTGCCAGGCGACTCTGCTGAAATGAAATGCTGACCAAGGCCATCACAAAACTTAGAAGGACAATAACTGGCAGACCCCATTTGAACCAGGGGGCGAAATACAGGGCATGGCTCTCACCACCACTGTCATCGGTTTTAATTCTATGGCTTGCTTGCTCATGCATATTCCACAGTTGTGACGAGCTGAGTCTTCCTGAGTATTAATGTGATTAGCAATTCAGCCAAAACTTTCAGAGTAAAACACCATCCCATATGGACATGGTGCGGGTGGATAGAGCGCCTCTTCACTGGCGATTCGTGCCAAATATCTGTTTTATGCGCCGAATGTCAGCAGTGTGAGAAGATCGATATCTCGGCAAAAGACATTGACAGCAGGCCGCTTGCGGCATACAACCCGGTCTCAGATTTCAGATAACCAGATTTTCGTAAGGAGCGTCATTATGAAACGCACCTATCAGCCAAGCGTATTGGTTCGCAAGCGTCGTCATGGATTTCGGTCTCGGATGGCCACCGTCGGCGGTCGCCGTGTTCTGCGGGCACGTCGTGCCAAGGGCCGCGCGCGCCTGTCAGCCTAATAAGCGGGACTTCGACCAGTGTCCGGGGTAACCAGCATTCCGTCGCGAGCTGGTTTTCTGCGTGCCCGTAATCATGGTCTCAAGGCGGTTTCGCGAGGCCTCGTCATGCAGGCAGCCCCCAACCAGCTGGCCGAATGGCGGGTTGGTTTTACAGCGTCCAGAAAAATCGGGAATGCAGTTATCCGAAACCGGGCGCGGCGGCGGTTGCGCGCTGCCATGCGTGAGAGCCTGCAACCTGTCGCGCGTTCCGGCCTCGATTATGTGATGATCGCCCGCTATGACACGGCAAAGCGCGAGTGGCAGCATCTCGTTGAAGATGTCGAAAAGGCGGTTGGCTACCTGCATCGCCAGATGGACCGACAGGATGTCGGGTATCGGAGTCCCGGCTCATCGCGCAAGGGTGGACAGATCTGATGCCGAAACAGGGTCAATATTTGCCAGCCATGTTTTTGCACCACTGTGTCGGTGGAGTCCTGCGTGGGCTTTTGTGGCTCTATCAGGCCTGTGTTTCGCCTTTCATGGGCGCCCAGTGCCGACATCTGCCAACCTGTTCACAATATGCAAAAGACGCGTTAAGACTGCATGGCCCCTTGCGCGGATCGTGGTATGCGCTAAAACGTATCCTGCGCTGCCATCCATGGGCAACGCCCGTTTTTGACCCTGTCCCGCCAGTCTGTTCTGGCGATGACCAATCCAACGCCGATGGGCGCACTCCTGCCGATGGGCACAGCAGCGACTGCTGTCGCGCCCGATGAAAAGGTCTTTGTAATGAATTCCGATAACCGCAATTTGCTTCTTGCCGTCGCGCTTTCGATGGCTGTTCTGTTTGGCTGGCAGATTCTTGTCGTTGGCCCCGAGATGGAAAAGGAAGCAGCGCAGCAGCAGCTGCTTGCCGAGCAACAGGAAGAACAGCCGGCCGCAGACAGCGGAACGCCGCAGGCGACGGCTGCGGCGGATCAGCCCGGAACCGGTGCCATGCCAACCACGACAGGCGATACGGCAACAGCCATCGCCGATACGGCAAAGCGGATTGTCATCGACGCGCCGCTGGTCAGCGGTTCCTTCTCGCTGCAGGGTGCCCGCATTGATGATGTGGTATTGACCGATTATCGGGAAACCCAGGAAGCGGCGTCAGAAAACATTCATTTCCTGAAGAAGATCAGCAGCAACAATCCTTTTTTTGCCGAATTTGGATGGGCGGTGTCCGACACGCAGCAGCCGATGCCGGGGGCGGATACACTGTGGACCGCCAGCAGTGATGTGCTGTCACCGGCAAAACCCGTCACTTTGACGTGGGACAATGACAACGGCCTTGTTTTCACCCGCACCATCGCCATCAATGATGATTACATCATTACCTTTGATGACGTAATTACCAGCAGTCTGGACACGGCACTTACGGTCTTTCCCTATGGGTTGGTCCGCCGTCACGGAACGCCCCCAACCAGCGGCATCTATATTCTTCATGAAGGCGCGCTCGGCGTCTTCGATGAAACGCTGAGTGAGGAGGATTATGACGACATCAAGGATGCCGATGGTGGTGTGTCGAAGATTGATCCGGAACAGCCCGGCGGCTGGATCGGTTTTACCGACAAATACTGGCTGGCGGCGGTTCTTCCCGATCAGGACCGCAATTATTCTTTTGCCTTCAAATCGCTGAATGGTCCAACAGACCGGTATCAGGTTGATTTTATCGACACTGCCGGCATGGTGGTTGCCCCGGGGGGCAGCGTCACCTCGAAAAGCCGCCTTTTTGCCGGAGCGAAAAAGGTCACGCTTCTTGATCATTATGCCGAAGAGTTTGGCATTCCGAATTTCGATCTCGCCATTGATTTTGGCTGGTTCTATTTCCTGACCAAGCCGTTCTTCTATGCGATCAACTGGCTCAACGGCATTCTTGGCAATTTTGGCCTGGCGACGATGGCATTCACTGTCCTTGTCAAGCTCGTGTTCTTTCCGCTTGCCAACAAATCCTACCGTTCAATGGGCAAGATGCGTCTGTTGGCGCCAAAGATTCAAAGCCTGCGTGAGCGCTATGGCGATGACCGCATGGCGCTGAACAAGGAGATGATGGCGCTTTACAAGGCGGAACAGGTCAATCCAGCGGCGGGCTGTTTGCCAGTGCTCCTGCAGATTCCTGTTTTCTTCGCCCTGTACAAGGTGCTGTTTGTCACCATTGAGATGCGGCATGCCCCATTCTTTGGCTGGATTACCGATCTGTCAGCACCGGACCCAACCTCTATTTTCAACCTGTTCGGCATCCTGCCCTATTCGACGGATTTCCTGCCTCCTTTCCTGCAGCTGGGTGTGTGGCCGATCCTCATGGGAATCTCGATGTTCCTGCAGATGCGCCTCAACCCGGCACCGCCTGACCCCATCCAGGCCAAGGTGTTCCAATTCATGCCGCTTTTCTTCACCTTTCTCCTGGCTACCTTCCCGGCAGGCCTGGTGATCTACTGGACATGGAACAACCTGCTTTCCATGGCACAGCAATGGTTCATCATGAAGCGCGTGGCGGAGAGTTGACACCGGACCAGCTGGAAGCAGGTCGTCTGCTTTTTGCTGGTCAGTGTGACTTTATCGCCGCTGCAAACAACATGCCTGCCCTGCCGCCGATTACCCTGCCGGAGGTGTGTTTTGCCGGGCGGTCGAATGTCGGCAAATCGTCACTGGTAAACGCATTGACAGGACGCAAGACCCTGGCGAGAACCTCGCAGACGCCAGGGCGTACCCGGCAGTTGATCTTCTTTGATCTTGCGCACCGGCTGCAGCTAGTCGATCTGCCGGGCTATGGTTACGCTTCGGCACCAAAAGCCGATATCAAAGCCTGGACAAATCTAACCCGCAAATTTCTGGCCGGGCGCACATCATTGCAGCGTGTTTTTCTGCTGATCGACTCGCGCCGTGGGATCGGCAAGGCTGACCGGGAGATCATGGGACTGCTTGATGATACGGCCGTGTCATGGGCTGCTGTCCTTACCAAAGCCGACAAACTGAAACCGGCTGAGCTTGAGACGGTATACAAGGCAACCGAGGTTGCCATCGCCACGCATGTCGCGGCCTTTCCCGAGTTGTTTGTCACCTCTTCCGAGCGGGGTGATGGCGTTGCACATTTGCGGGGGCATCTTGCGATGTTTGCCGAAAACTAGGCATTTTTCGCAGTCTATCGGGTCATGTGGGGCTTGCGCATCTGGCTACAATACCGATATTTTGGCTGGCGCAGTTGGTGCGCATACGGGGCGGCCTGACATCACCTTGTCCCGTCGGAGACTCATCGCTGGTTCAAGGGCGGCACTATGGATAACTCGCAAGACACATCGGCGGACCAATTTCTGGAAAAGGCAGGCATGTTGATTGAGGCTCTGCCCTTCATGCGCCGCTATTCAGACAAGACCCTCGTGGTAAAATTTGGCGGCCACGCCATGGGTGAGCCTGAATATGTGAGCGCCTTTGCATCCGATATCGCACTTCTCGACCAGGTGGGTGCGCGGCCTGTCGTTGTGCATGGCGGTGGCCCGCAGATTGGTGAGATGCTGAAAAAGCTGCAGATCGAATCGAATTTTATCGATGGTCTGCGGGTGACGGATGAAGCGACCATATCTGTCGTCGAAATGGTTCTGGCCGGAGGGATCAACAAGGCGCTTGTTGCTGCCATCACCATGGCTGGTGCGCGTGCCGTCGGCATTTCCGGCAAGGATGGTGGCCTGATCATGGCGCGCAAGCTGCTGGCACAGGCAAAATCAGCGGGCAGCGCGATCGAGAGGGTTGTTGACCTTGGCTTTGTTGGCGAGCCCTCGAAGATCAATACCGAAGTGCTGGACGCACTTGGTGAGAAAAATCTGATCCCCGTCGTGGCCCCGGTTGGTGGTGGTGAGGATGGGATGACATACAACATCAACGCTGATACTGCAGCAGGTGCCATCTCTGCTGCGCTCGGTGCCACGCGGATGTTGATGCTGACCGACGTTCCCGGCGTTCTCGACAGCGCTGGCAATCTGTTGTCCGAACTCACGGTCAGCCAGGCGGAGAGCCTGATCCACGATGGTACGGTGTCTGGCGGTATGATCCCAAAGGTTGAGACCTGTATCCAGGCTGTCCTCGGTGGTGCCGAGGCCGCGGTGATCATGGATGGACGCGCGCCGCATGCATTGCTTGTCGAATTGTTCACCGAACATGGGATGGGCACCTTTATCAAGCCCGACTAGATGGGTGGTCGGCCACAGAGTTAAAAGATGGAGTTGAAAATCATGACGCAGACTTTTCCTGTGGAGGAAATCAAGGATTGGATCTTTGACCTCGACAACACGATCTACCCGGCACGGTCCAACCTGTTTGTCCGCGTTGCCGTGCGAATCACCGAATTTGTAGCCACTCATTTTGACGTTCCACAGGATGAGGCGCGCGTGATTCAAAAGGATCTGTTCCAGCGTTACGGCACAACGATGCGCGGTCTCATGGTTGAAGAGGGGCTTGAGCCGGCTGACTATCTGCATTTCGTGCATGACATTGACGTCAGTGATTTGCCGCGTGAGACTGAACTGGAGGCGATGCTTGCCAATTTGCCGGGCCGCAAACATATCTTTACCAACGGCACGGTGCCGCATGCGGAAAACATCCTGAATGCCTATGGCATCCGCCATCATTTCGAGCATATTTTTGATATTGTGGGGGCCGACTATGTACCCAAGCCCGAAGCCCATGCCTTTGCAAAATTCATGGAAAAGACCGGTATTGATCCACATGGCGCGGTGATGATCGAGGATATGGCCCGCAATCTTGAACCAGCCGCAGCCATGGGCATGCGCACTGTCTGGCTGACAAGTGATTATGAATGGGCCGCAAAAGGCGCCGAAGAGCCCTATGTGCATTTTATTGGTGAGGATCTGAAGAGCTTTCTTGCGCCGCTGACCGGCCAGACCCTTGCCAATCAGGCGTAAAACGCCGATATCAGAAACCAAAGCAGAAGGTGGCCAGATGGCCCACCTGCCCAGTGACCAGGAGACCAGAATGGACAAGGCGCAACTCGAAACTGAAATCAATGCTGCCTGGGATGACCGCGACAACGTCAGCACCCAGACAGGCGGCGCTGTCCGCGAGGCCGTGATGGCGGCGCTGAACATGCTCGACAGCGGTGCCGCCCGGGTTGCTGAACCTCTCGGTGATCATCAGTGGCAGGTCAATCAGTGGCTGAAAAAAGCCGTGTTGCTGTCGTTTCGCCTGAATGATATGGCCTGTATACCCTCTGGCACCACCTATCCAGATAGTGGCGAGGCTCTGTGGTGGGACAAGGTACCCTCGAAATTTGCTGGCTGGGATGAGGCCAGGTTCCGCGCTGCGGGCTTTCGCGCTGTTCCCGGCTGTATTGTCCGGCACTCTGCCCATATTGCGTCTGGTGCCGTGCTGATGCCGAGCTTTGTTAATCTTGGTGCCTTTGTTGACAGCGGCACGATGGTCGATACATGGGCGACTGTTGGCTCATGTGCGCAGATTGGCAAGAATGTCCATCTGTCTGGTGGAGCTGGCATTGGCGGTGTTCTTGAACCCCTGCAGGCTGGTCCGGTAATCATCGAGGATGACTGTTTCATTGGCGCCCGCTCCGAGGTTGTCGAAGGCGTGGTTGTTGAGCGCGGCGCTGTCCTGTCCATGGGTGTGTTTATTGGTGCCTCAACAAAGATCATTGACCGTGTGACTGGTGAGGTTCACATGGGTCGTGTGCCAGCCTATTCGGTTGTTGTGCCAGGTTCGCTGCCGGGAAAGCCGCTTGCCGATGGCAGTCCGGGGCCGTCACTGTCCTGTGCCGTGATCATCAAACAGGTGGATGAGAAGACCCGTTCCAAGACTTCGGTAAATGACCTTTTGAGAGATTGATGGACAGAACCTCACAAGCTGTTCTGCTCGCACGGAGGCTCATTCAATGTCCCTCTGTGACGCCGAGGGAGGGGGGCGCACTCGATTTGCTTGAGGCCGAACTGACAGCCATGGGCTGCGCCTGCACGCGCCTGCCATTTGGCGAGGCTGAGGAACGTGTCGACAATCTATTCGCCCGTTGGGGTACGGGCGGTCCGCATTTTGCCTTTGCTGGCCATACCGATGTGGTGCCGCCGGGTGATACAGCTTCCTGGACCCATGATCCTTTCTCCGGAGAGATTGTTGATGGCAGGCTTCACGGTCGTGGGGCAGCTGACATGAAGGGTGGTGTCGCTGCGTTTGTTGCCGCTACCGCGCGCTTTTTGGAAACGCCACCGCAGCAGGGCTCGATCAGCTTTCTGATCACGGGTGATGAGGAAGGCGATGCCATCAATGGCACTACCAGAATGGTCGACTGGGTTCGCGACAATGACCAGGTGCCTGATATGTGTCTTGTTGGCGAACCAACCAATGTCAGCGAGATGGGTGATGTCATCAAGAATGGGCGGCGTGGCAGCCTGTCCTGCAAACTGACGGTGACCGGCATTCAGGGGCATGTTGCCTATCCGCATCTTGCCGACAACCCGCTGACGCATCTGCTGGCGATGCTGGCGCCGGTGAATGGCTGTGAGCTTGATGGTGGGACAGAGTTCTTTGACCCATCGACAGCGAATGTAACGTCGATTGATGTCGGCAACAAAGCCGGTAATGTCATTCCGGCAAGTGCAACGGCACAGTTCAATATTCGTTTCAATACCGAACATAGCGCAGACAGCCTGATCGGCTGGCTCGGGGAACATTTTGACCGTGTTGGCGGTACCTGGGAGGCGCACTGGAAAGCGACGGCGCATCCCTTCCTGACGCCGCCTGGTCAATTGACCGATATGATCGCCGATGCTACGGAGAAAATTGTCGGCCGCCGGCCAAAATTATCGACCAATGGCGGCACGTCAGATGCCAGGTTCATCACCAATATCTGCCCGGTTGCCGAATTTGGACTGGTCGGCAGGACCATGCACAAGATTGATGAGCAGGTGGCGGTGGAAGACATTCAATCGCTTACCGATATCTACACGCATATTCTAAACTTATTCTTTGAACAGGTGAGATGATGCAGCATTACGGCCTGACATTGGCGCCGGGTGTGCTGTTCACCTATATAAAGCGCACAGTGCTGGTGATGCTTGGCAAGCTGTCCATCGATGACGCTTTTCAGGCCAACATCCTCGGCCTGTGGCAGGCGATCTGGGCGTCGATGATCTTTACCTTCCTGGTGTCAGTATATCCGGGCATCCAGAATGGCCTGACCCTGCTGTTCGCCAACATGATGATGCAGATGGTGGCCGTTCTGGTCATGGTGTTTCTGTTCATGGCGGCGCTGCGTGCGCTGCAGCTTGAAGCGCGCATGTTTGCCTATATCGTGCCTTTTCTGTGGATCGAGAATGTCCAGCATTTGTTCGCAGGGATCATCCAGAATTTCGTGATCGTGTCTGCAAACCCGAAATTGCTGATGCTGATCACGCCAATCATCGTGTGGACAATCTATTGGCTGTGGCGGCTTGGCAAGGTGCAGTTGCAGCGTGGTGGATGGGTTGCAACCGGCTTTCTCGCACTCTCATTCGTCATTGATCTGCTGCTGTTCATCATTGTTCAGATCAGGATGCATATGCCGGTTGGCTAGGACCAGCTGATATCCGCATAGCTCACATGCGAGAGATAGAGGCCCTCGGCGGGGGCTGTCGGCCCGGCTGCCGATCTGTCACGCGCGGCAAGTGCGGTGCTGACGTCATCGGCACTCCATTTGCCAGCGCCGACAAGAGCGAGTGTGCCAGTGATGTTGCGCACCTGATGATGCAGAAATGACCGCGCCGCAACATGCAGATGTATCTCCGCGCCAACAGCGTCGATGCGCAACTCGTCAAGCGTGCGAATGGCACTGTCGGCCTGGCACTGGCTTGCCCGGAAGCTGGTAAAATCATGCTTGCCGAGCAGCCGGTCGGCTGCCAGTTGCATGGCTGCCGGATCAAGCGGTTGCCTGTGATGCCAGACGCGTCCGAGAGCCAGCGCAGGCGGCGTTCGCTGGGCCAGTATCCGATAGAGATACCGGCGGCCCGTCGCGGAAAACCGGGCATGAATGTTTTCTTCGACAGCCCGTGCCTGTAAGACCGTCACCGGCCAGTTGCCGATCAGCGCATTCAGCGCTTCGGTGACCCTGTTTTCATCGAATTTCTTGGGCAGGTCCAGATGCGCCACCTGTCCTGTTGCATGCACCCCCGAATCGGTTCGTCCGGCCCCCTGAACCTGTATGGCATGTCCGCATAGCTGGGTTGCTGCCTCCTCGATCACCTGTTGGACAGAGATGCCGTTGGCCTGTCGTTGCCAGCCAACGAAAGGCGCACCATCATATTCAATCCTGATCAGAAAACGCTGCGTCATGATGGGGTGATGTCAGGCTGCGGGGCAAAGACATGGCCGGGCGCTATCTCCTGCCCATTCAGAAAGTCGCGCGCATCCATTGCCTTCTTTCCTGCTGGCTGCAACCGGGAAATCTCAAGAACCCCATCGACTGTCGCCACGCGCATCTGCCCTGCCTCACCAAGACCAAGAAAGCTGCCAGCTGCGGCATTGTCTGCCCTGCCGGTTGTGGGCTTTGCTGCGGCAATCTTGATGCGGCCCCTCGGGCCATTGAACCAGGTCCCGGGATAAGGCGAGAATGCGCGTATTTGTCGATCCGTTACGGCAATTGGCGCATGCCAGTCAATGGCACATTCAGCGGTGGTAATCTTTGGTGCATAGATCGCGCTTTCGTCATCCTGTGCCTGTGCCTGCGCCAGAATGTCCGGCAGGCCGGCAATGACTGTCTCCAGCAGATCGGCATTCAGCTGGGCAAGCCTGTCATGCAGGGTGCCAGCGGTTTCGTCCGCCGATATTTCACAGTCCAGTGTGGCAATCACCGGTCCCGTATCCAGCCCCGCCTCCATGTGCATCGCCGACATACCAGTGCGTGTGTCGCCAGCGGCGATTGCCCGCTGGATGGGTGCCGCGCCGCGCCAGCGTGGCAACAGTGAGGCATGCCCATTGATGCAGCCATAGCGTGGCATATCCAGCACGGATTGTGGCAACAACAACCCATAGGCGACAACGACCAGAACATCGGCATTCAATGCGGCCAGTTCATCCTGCGCATCGGCAGATTTGAGTGACTGTGGCCAATGGACGGGTATGGCAAGCTGCTGTGCATATTGTGCAAGGGGAACCAGCTGTTCCTTCATGCCGCGACCTGCTGGCCGGGGAGGCTGGGTGTAGACAGCAGCAATGTCATGCGTGCGACTGAGTCGCGCCAGTGCCGGGATTGCGAATTCCGGACTTCCCATGAAGACGATACGTTTTTTTCCGTCTGGCGGGCCGGTCATCAGATCACTGGCCTTTCGGGGCGCCACTACCGGATTGGCGCATTTCCTTCATGAAGCGGCGCACGATCATATCGCGTTTCAACCGTGAGATGTGATCGATGAACAGCACCCCATCAAGGTGATCCACCTCATGCTGGACGCAGGCGGCAAGCAGTCCCTCGCAGGTCAGGCGCTGTTCCCCGCCAGCGATGTCGGTATATTTAACCTCGACAATGGCCGGGCGTTCCACATCGGCTGTCTGATCGGGTATTGACAGGCAGCCCTCCTCGAGAACGGCCAATTCGTCCGAGCGGCTGATGATTTCCGGATTGATCATTTTGAACAATTCCGGTGTCTCATCCTTGCCACAATCCATAACAATCAATCGCTGGCTGATGTTGATTTGTGGGGCGGCAAGACCAATTCCGGGCGCGTCGTACATGGTCTCGGCCATGTCTGTCAGCAGCTGCCGGACCCCGTCCGTAATCTCGGTTACGGGCGCGGCCACCTTGCGCAGCACAGGATCGGGGATGGTGATAATCGGAATGAGCGCCATAGCTCGCCTCTGCTTGTTCGGATATGCTGAAATGACTGGCTTCAACAATGTCAATCAGTTAGGCGATGGGGACGTTGCAGTCAAGCCACCGGCATGCGACACTTGCCGTAATCAGCACAGGAAATGCAAGAGTCCGACCGCCATGCCAGGATTTTCCACTTTCATCATCATTGCGCTCATTGGCATCATTCTGCTGTTGACCCTGATGCTGCGCCGCCCGTCGGCAAGTGACGATACAGGCCTTGCCGAGCTGCGGGGTCAGCTGGCGCAGATGGCGAGCCAGTCAGGTGAATTGCAAAAGGTGATTGCCGGCCAGATGGCTGAATCCGAGGGCAGACTTGGCACACGTCTTGAACAGTCCCTGCGCGACCAGAACGAGCGCACAACCAAATCCCTCACCGGGATGGCTGAAAAACTTGCTGTCATAACCGAGGCGAACAGCCACATCTCACAATTGTCTGGCCAGGTTACGCAGCTGCAGAATATTCTGTCGAACAAGCAGGCCCGCGGCAGTTTTGGCGAGGTTCAGCTGGAAAATCTGGTTAGAGACGCGTTGCCCGATAGCGCCTTTTCCTTTCAGCACACCTTGACCAATGGCCGCCGTGTCGATTGTTTCATCACCATGCCCAATCCTCCGGGCTCGATCTGTATTGACTCCAAATTTCCTCTGGAATCCTTTCGCGCCCTGACTGGCGCGGCAGATGAGGCGGCGCGGGATGTGGCGCGGCGATCACTGGAAGGTGACGTCAAAAAACATATCAATGATATTGCGCAGAAATATATCGTTCCCGGCGAAACGGCCCAGAGTGCCATTCTGTTTCTGCCGTCAGAGTCTGTTTATGCTGAGATCAATCTGCAGCTGCCAAAACTTGTCGAGGCCAGCCGCCGGGCGCATGTCTATATGGCTGGCCCAGACAATTTGATGCTGATTCTCCATACTGTCCGGGCCATTCTGCGGGATGCTCAGATGCATGAGGCGGCCGGCCAGATCCAGAAAGAGGTCGATATGATGATGCAGGATGTGAACCGGCTCGATGACCGCGTTGCCAAATTGGCCACGCATTTTCAGCAGGCGGAAAAGGACATCAGCGACATACAGACCTCGACACGCAAAATCACTTCGCGGGGTCAGAAAATCACCCAGATTGAGGTGGCGGAAGAACGGCCTGTCTCGCCCGTAGTGGACGCGGCCGACCGCAAGCCTGATCTGCTGGGCTAACCCAATTTGCCACGCGCTTTCAGTGCCTGCGCCAGCGTACCGTCGTCAAGATAGTCAAGTTCCCCGCCAACGGGTACACCATGTGCCAACCGGGTGATCTCAACCGGTAATCCGGCGAGGCGCTCCTGAATGTAATGCGCGGTTGTCTGGCCATCGACCGTTGCCGAGAGCGCCAGAATTACCTCGGCCATATCCGAATGGCCTGCGCGCTTGACCAGCCTGTCAATATGAAGCTCCTCCGGGCCGCGGCCATCAATCGCGCTCAATGTACCACCGAGGACATGATACAGGCCGCGAAAGACCGCTGCCCGCTCAATCGCCCACAGGCTGCCAACATCCTCGACGACGCAGATGGTGGAGCGGTCCCGCCGGGTGTCGCTGCAGATCTTGCAGACATCACCAGTGTCAAGATTGCCACAGTCTGCACAGGCACGTATGCGGGTTGCCACATCATCCATTTCACGGGCGAGCGGCACCATTAACCGCTCCCTGTTCTGCAGCAGAAACAATGCGGCGCGGCGTGCAGAGCGTGGGCCAAGCCCCGGGATTCGGGCCATTTTCCTGATCAGGTTTTCAACCGCATTGTCCATCGTGAGGCCAGCTGATCTAAAAAGGCAGGTTCATGCCGGGTGGCAATGGCAGGCCGCCGGTGATGTCTTTCATCCGCGCAGCCATCTCAGCCTCGGCATTCTGTTTGGCGTTGTTCGTCGCCAGACAGATCATGTCCTCCAGAACATCAATTTCAGCCGGATCAACTGCTTCCGGATTGATCGACACGGATTGGACAAAACCTTTGCCGTTGACGCTCACGGTGACGGCATCGCCGCCCACTGATGCGGCAAAGCTGGCCTGCTCCATCTCGCTTTGCAACGCCTCCATGCGTTCTTTCATTTCCTGAACCTTTTTCATCATACCGGCCATATTGCGCATCATTCGCCATTCTCCTCGCCATTCATTGGCGGTTCATTATTTGCATTGCCGTGTAGATTGTTGCCGCGGTCCCCAGCATCGCTGGGCTTGATTGCCTCGATCTTTGAGCCGGGGAACAGTGTCAGGATGGTCTTGACCAGCGGCGTTTCGGCGATTTCATCTTTCAGCGCACCGGCCTGTTCGGCGCGTTCCTCAGCGAGGGTTTTACCACCGGGACCATCCGATACCGAGACCAGCCAACGCCGCCCTGTCCATTCGGTCAGATATTTCGCCAGATCGCCGATCAATGGTTCAGGCGCCTTTTCGGTTAGCGCAACCTCTAGGGAGCCCGGGTGAAGTGCGACAAGACGTAGATGCGTGCGTATCCGTGCGGCCAGCAACATTTCATCCTTGGCCTCGGCAAGGGCGGCGATATCAGCGAGGCTGGTGACGGGCTTTGTGGTTGGCTCCTGTTGCGGCGGGGCTGCAGGTACCGTTTCGGCAGGGTGGGGTTCGGTGTCTGGCAGCATCTCCTCGGCTACGGCCTGCTGTTGTCCACCATTGCCAGACATCTGCCCGGACGAGGCGGGGTGGGCAGCAGGTTCAGCCTCCTGCGGCGCAGAGGACAGACTCGCCGATGCGGCCGGTGGTGCGGCGCTGGTCTGCGTTGCAGCAGATGGATCTTTTGTATCGGCATGAGGGGCGTTTGGCAGCTTTTGCAGGATGTCCCCGGGGGTTGGCATGTTTGCCGTATGGGCAAGCCGGATCACCAGCATTTCAAAGGCGGCTGCCGGATTCGGCGCCTTGCTGACCTCCTCATGCCCTTTGAGCAGCATCTGCCATGCGCGACCCAGCTTGGCAATGCCCAGATCACCGAGCGCGGTAATGCCGGGGCGTTCACTCTCGATCAGATCGGCAAGATCTGCGCCAGCGGCGGCCAGACTTGCCTGATGGATGATGTTCAACAGGTCGGCGACGACCATCTCGGCTTCCGCACCATTCCTGTGTACACGTGCGAACTGAGCCAGCGCGGTGGCGGCGTCGCCGTCACATATTGCCTGCAGAATGCCGAGTGACTCCCCCCGACCGGGCCGGCCAAGCATGTCGTTAACGGCATCCCCAACCAATTTATCCGCTGTCATGGCTGCTGCCTGGTCGAGCATCGACAGTGCATCCCGCACGGAGCCCTCAGCCGCCACGGCGATTGTGCGCAGGGCAACCGCATCATAGGTGATGCCCTCCTGTTCACAGATTTTTTGAAGATGTGCCTCAAGCATGTCGGCTGATACGCGGCGCAGATCATAGCGTTGGCACCGGGACAGGATGGTCACTGGAACTTTGCGGATTTCGGTTGTCGCAAAGATGAATTTGACCGCTTCCGGCGGCTCCTCAAGCGTTTTGAGCAACGCATTGAACGCGCTTTTCGACATCATATGTACTTCGTCGATGATGTAGATCTTGTAGCGCGCCGACACTGGGCGATAGCCAACACCCTCGATGATCTCGCGCGCATCATCCACACCTGTATGGCTTGCCGCGTCAATTTCCAGCACATCAACATGTCGCCCCGCGCCAATGGCTGTGCAGGGCTCGCAGGCGCCGCAGGGTTCGAGCGTTTCCGCGCCACTGCCATCCACACCAATGCAGTTCAATCCCCTGGCAAGCAGACGCGCCGTCGAGGTTTTGCCGATGCCGCGAACCCCCGTCAGAACAAAGGCATGCGCGAGACGTTTCATCTCCAGCGCATTGCTCAGAGTGCGGACAAGCGCCTCCTGACCAATCAAGGCAGCAAACGTTTCTGGTCGGTATTTGCGTGCAAGAACGCGATAGGCTGTTGGTGCCTCTTGGCTCATTGTTGACGACCTGTCCCCGCAATCAGCTAGCGGAAGACTGGACGACCCATGAACAGTCCACTGCGGCTGCTTCCTTTCGGACCTGACCGGATTGGTGGGTGACATGTCCACCCAGCCTTCCTGACACTTATATGAAACAAAGCTGGGTTACGGACAAGCAAATTATCACCCGCATCGTCAATCAACGTCGCGTTTCCAGCCAGACTCGTTTTGATGGGTGGTGTCAGCTCTTGCCGATTTGTGTGCGGTTTGCCGGGTAGCAGCCAAGAATCCTGACCTCGCCCTCCTCACAATAGAAGCGGAGCTCTTCCATCGCATGTCTCATCGCCGGCGATTCGGTATGGCCCTCAACATCCACATAGAATTGTGCGTGGTCGGCAAAGCCGGGCCGCATGTAGCTTTCCAGTTTGGTGATGTTGACGCCATTGGTGGCGAAGCCGCCAAGCGCCTTGTACAGCGCCGCTGGAACACTGCGCAGACGGAACACCATCGTTGTCAGCATGGCCTCACCATTCGGTTTTGGCGTTTGTGGATCGCGCGCCATGATCAAAAAGCGCGTGGTGTTCTGCTCCGCATCCTCGGCCGAGGCGATAAGCACATCGAGATCATAGATTTCACCGGCAAGTGCCGAGGCAATGGCACCCACCTTTTTGTCACCGCGCGCAGCGATATCCTTGGCGGCACCGGCGGTATCCGGATGAATAACTGGCTGCAGGCCAAGCGAGCGAAGCCGTTCCCGACATTGGGCCAGACCCTGTGCGTGGCTATGCACCTCAACCAGATCGTCAATCGTGGCACCACGCGGCGCAAGCAGCTGGTGGTTGACCGGCTGAAAATGTTCGCCAATGACGTAAAGACCGGATTCGGGAAGGAGATGATGGATATCGGCAACCCGTCCGGCGATCGAATTTTCAACCGGCACCATCGCCAGATGCGCGTCGCCATCCTGAACAGCCAGCAGCATGTCCTCAAAAGACCGGCACGGCATTGGTGTCATCTCTGGCTTGACCGCCAGACATGCCATGTGGGAATAGGCGCCAAGGCTGCCCTGAAACGCTATCTTGTTGGCCGCATCATTCACGATTCCGTCTCCATTTCGCAGGGCAGTCCCGCCGTCATCCGGCCTGCCCCATGTTGCGCGGCAGTATCAAGATGCCGGCAGCCGCTGTCAACGCTGGGCGGCTGGTCTCTAGGATGCCGGTCTGTGGATCAATGACCGAGTCTGCGGCGTGCTGCCGTCAGATCATCATTTGTGTCGACCCCGCCGGGGGCAGCGCTGATTTGCGCGACCGCGATGGTCATTCCTGCCTCCAGAGCACGTAGCTGTTCCAGTTTTTCCGTCAGTTCCAGCGGTGACGGGGGTAGTGTGACAAAGGCCGCAAGAGCGCTGCGCCGCCAGCCATAGACGCCGACATGATGATTATATTCAGTCGCGTTGGCCGGAATTGGCGCACGGCTGAAATACAGTGCGCGGCCAAACCGGCTGGCGGTTGCTGTCGCCTGTTCGGTGCCTGTGTCCCAGGCAATTGCCGCCTTTACCACCTGGGGACGGGCCGCCTCCTCGGCAGTGGCAGGCGTTACCAGTGTCGCCAGGTCAGCGCCGCTTCTGTCCAGCGCTGCGGCAAGTGCCGCCGGAATGGCTGGATCCATCTCAGGCAGGTCGCCCTGCAGATTGAGAACGGTCTGAAAAGATTCGTCAGGGTCAATGATCTGCAGCGCCTCGAAAACCCGGTCTGAGCCGGAGGGATGATCATCTCTGGTGATCACCGCCTCGCCGCCTGCAGCCCGGATCACATCGGCAATTTCCTGATGGTCGGTGGCGACATAGACTGGCGCGATATCGGCCGCTCTGGCGCGTTCCCAGACATGCTGGATCATCGGTTTGCCGGCAATATCTGCCAGCGGTTTGCCGGGCAGCCGGCTGGCCGCCATTCGGGCAGGGATAATGATAATTGTGCTGTCTGTGCTGCTCATGATGCGGCAATTCATCACATATTTGGGTTTTTGCATAGGGAAAACGCGTCGCTAGGCTAGGAAAGGCTTGAGAGGGTCATCTATTTTGGGTAAGTAGACTGCTGCCGCGGTGGCCGTCGTCACCGATGGTCTGAACATCACGCCTGGGCGTGGTCCAATCTGAAGGGGAGCCCCTGTTGATAAGGGGAAGACAGCATGGATGAGTTGGGTTTCAACAAACTGTTTGCCGGCGTTCTGCTTGCCGGTTTGCTGCTTATGGCCGGTGTCAAATTCGCTGACGTTCTGGTGCCACATACCGAGCTGGCGGAAAACGCCTATGTGATCGAAGTTCCTGAGATAACGGACGTGGCTGGCGCCGCTCCTGTTGAGACGGGTCCGGCACCAATTTTGGCCCTGCTTGCCGACGCCGACCCGGCGGCTGGTGAAAAGCTGGCGAAGAAATGCACAGCCTGTCATGTGTTTGCTGCCGATGGCGCGAACAAGGTTGGCCCGGTTTTGTGGGGAGTGGTCAATACCGCGAAGGGCGCGGTTGACGGGTTTTCATATTCAGCAGCCCTCGCCGGTTTTGGTGGTGTGTGGGATTACCAGTCGCTGAACGCCTTTCTGGCGAAGCCGAAAGCCTATATTTCCGGAACGAAGATGAATTTTGCCGGACTGAAAAAGCCGCAGGACCGGGCGAACATGATCGCCTATCTGCGTCAGCAGGCTGATGCCGCAGCAGCCCTGCCAACAGCCGAAGAAATTGCAGCTGAAAGTGAAAGTTAAGCCATCGCATTCACGGATCCACAGCCAGCTCGACAATGCCGAGCTGGCTGTTTTTCTTTCAGGCCTTGCCGCCGTCAGTCGACCCATCATTTCACAGTGGTTCCGCGCCCGCCCCGATATCGAAATCAAGCCCGACACATCTCCGGTAACCATTGCCGACAGGACTGTGGAGCTTGCTCTGCGTGACGCCATTGCCAGCCGCTTCCCGGGCGATGATATCCTCGGAGAGGAGCATGATGTCACCCGGGGTGATGGCAGTACGGGCTATCAATGGGTGATTGACCCCATTGATGGGACAAAGGCCTTTGTTTCAGGCAAGCCAACCTTTGGCTCGCTTGTTGGCCTGCTTGATTCCGGTCGGCCGGTTGCCGGGCTTTGTGATATGCCTATGCTTGATGAACTCTATCTTGGCGTTGGTGAGGCCGCGTGGCTCAATGGCGTGTCCATTTCGGCCAGCGCGTCAAATGACCTTGCCACATCGAGACTGGCGACGACGTCACCAGACGCGTTTTCCCCTGACGGACTTGCTGTCTTTAACCGCATCAGTGCGCTGGCAGGAATCACGAATTATGGGGGCGACTGTCACAATTATGCACTTCTGGCGGCAGGGCATATCGATCTAGTGATCGAGGATAGCCTTGCACCACATGATATCATGGGCATTGTCCCCATCATGCAGGCTGCAGGTGCCTGTGTGACAGACCTGCGGGGGAATCCGGTGCGCTACCCACAAACAACAAGTCTGCTTTGTGCTGCGACGCCGGAATTGCACGCGGCAGTTCTTGCCATAATCGGGGACAGTTTCTAGACTTTCTCTCGCCCGAGCCAGAGCTGGCAGGCGATGATGTGGGGACAAAAGAGTATGATTACGATTGGCTTTTATGGCGACGCGGAAGAGGCAGCCATGTGGCAGCAGTCACTGGCTGAATTGGTGCCTGATTGTCAGGTCGTTGATTTGCTCTCCGACAGCGGCCGCATGTGCGACCTTGCCCTTGTCTGGGCACCGCCGCCCAACGCTTTTGCCAACCTGCCAAATCTCAAGGGCATCATACTTCAAGGCCAGGGTGTTGATCATATGATGGCTGATGAAACAGCGCCGCGGGACATTCCGCTGGTGCGGCTGGTTGATCCCGACATGTCTGACGCATTGAGCCACTGGGCAATTTTGAATGCATTGGATTTCTGGCGAAACGGCCCTCACTATCGCAACCAGCAGCAACAGCGTAAATGGACACCGCTCACACAGCGGCGCAGCAGCGGTGGCATTGTCGGGGTAATGGGTATTGGTGCTATTGGTTCAGTCATTGCCAGCCGATTTGCAGCGCTGGGCTTTCAGGTGCGCGGCTGGGCACGCACGCCGCGCTCTCTCGAGGGGGTTGAGATATTTGCCGGCATGGAGGAGCTGGGTGCCTTTGCTGATGGGGCTGAGATCATCGTTTCGGTGCTGCCTCTAACCCCGCAGACTACAGCCATCATGAATGAAGATTTCTTCAGTCGGTTGGCCAAGGGTGCCTTTATCATCAATGGTGGGCGTGGGCCGCAGATTGATGATGATGACCTCCTGGCTGCGTTGGACTCAGGCCAGCTTGGCGGTGCAGCGCTTGATGTGTTCAGAACCGAACCGCTGCCAGCAGATCACATTTTCTGGTCACATCCCAAGATTTCTGTCTGGCCACATGTTGCCGCGCAGACCAACCCTGCCACTGCCGCGCGGCAGGTTGCCGACGCCATTAACGCACTGATGGCAGGCGAGGAGCCGGCAAACCGGGTCGATTGGGGCCGCGGTTACTGACCCGGTTTTTCGGTTGCAAGCTGTTCGATATAGCGAAAAATTGCCCGCAGCCCCATTGCCTCGCCACCCCGTGGTCGCCCTGGCCGGCCACTCAGATTCCAGGCCATCACGTCGATATGAGCCCAGTTGCTATCATTGCCGGCAAACCGCCGCAGGAACAGCGCTGCAGTGATGGCACCCCCAAAACCGGTGCTGCCGGTGCTGGACAGCGTGACATGACCATTTTCGAGATGTCGGTCATAATCATCGAAAAGCGGCAGTCGCCACAGGGGATCGCCGACTTCGCTGCTGGCGGCGAGGATCTGCGCGGCGGTGTCATCCCGGTTGCAGAACAACGCCGGCAATTCGGTGCCAAGCGCAACCCGCGCTGCGCCCGTCAAAGTGGCAAAATCAATGACGAAATCGGGGTCTTCCTCACGGGCAAGCGTGAGCGCATCGGCGAGTACCAGCCGCCCCTCGGCATCGGTATTGCCAACCTCGACCCTGATGCCGGCGCGCGTGTCGATCACATCAAGCGGCCGCATTGACCGATCAGAGACCGCGTTTTCCGCAGCGGCGACAAGCACCCGCAGCCGGACAGGCAGCCTGGCCGCCATGATCGCCATGGCAAGCCCCAGTACCGTTGCCGAACCGCCCATATCCTTTTTCATCATTTCCATTGCCTTTGATGGCTTCAGGTCAAGACCGCCCGAGTCAAAGGTGATGCCCTTGCCGACAAGGGTGATTCGTGGCCCTGCGTCGCCCCATGTAAAATCAATCAGACGCGGCGCAATTTCCGCAGCGCGGCCAACGGTATTGATTGCTGGAAAAGAGGTCTGTAATTCATCGCCGCTGATTATGGTGATTGCAGCGCCAAATTTTTTGGCAAGGTCGGTTGCACTGTCCTCGAGACCCTGAGGCGTCATGTGGTTTGCCGGCGTGTTGATCAGATCGCGACAGAACCAGACACCTTCGACCAGTCCAAGCAGGCGGTCAGCGCTGACTCCCTCAGGAATGGCCAGATGTTTTGACGTTGTCCTGCCTTTGCTGCTCTCACCATTCTTGAAACTGTCAAAGCTATATTGCGACAGGGCCCAGCCAAGCACCAGCATTTCACAGGCCATTGCATTGAGCCTCGTTCCCCGGTTGGGATCGATGTGCCATCCTCCTGGCGGCAAGGCCTTTGCAAGACGGGCGCCATCCCAGATATCATGCTTGCCAATGACACCGATGGCGGCATCAATGCTGCCATCATCCGCTGGCATGGTCAGCGCTGTTCCAGCCTGACCTGAAAAGGCCTGTGCAGTAATCCAGTTTTTGGTAAAGGGTTCCGCAGCCTCGCACCAGGCTGCCCATTCATCAGCATGAACCAGAATCAGCGCACATGTTCCCTCGGCTGACTTCTGCAGCCCGTAATCTGTAATCATCCTTTTCATTCCGGTATCATCTCCAATGACGAAATTCAGCAAACCCCACAAGCAATCATTTCTAGATGGCCAGGCGTATGACCCGCGGCAATAGCAGCCATAGGGTGAGACCACGCATGCCAAGCCAGAGTGTAAAGGCTGCCAGCAATCCGGCAAGCCCATATGGCGCCGCAAACCAGACAAGGGCAACAAAAACAGCCGTTGAGACAAGCATGGCATTGCGCATGTCGCGGCTGCGTGTCGCACCAACAAAAATACCATCCATCTGAAAGGCCAGAAACGCTGCGAACGGCATCAGCGCAACCCAATGCCAGTGCTGCGCCGTCAGCTCGATCAGTGGTTGCTGATTGGTCAACGCCCCGATGATCGGCATTTCACCGGCAAGAATGATCAGGCCCATCAGCAAGGACGAGGCACAGGCCAACGCATTTGTCCGCCTGATCGCCAGAGTCAGCATGGCTGGATCCTTGCGACCAATGGCGTCACCAACTAGTGCCTCGGCGGCATGGGCATAGCCATCAAGCCCAAACGCGATGATCCCAAACATTACGATCACCAGCTGTGCTGCGGCGAGCTCCATGTCACCCAGGACAGCCGCATTGTTCAGGAAAATGGCCTCACAGGCGAGCAGCATCAAAGTGCGAAGGATCAAATCAACTCCGAGTGAAAAAAACTGGCCAAAAGCTGGCAAATCAAACCAGGAGGGGTTGCGCGTGAACAGGCGTGCCATCACGCCACGCAGCATATCGCGCCATTGCCAGCCAATGAGGCTGAGGGTGAAGACGAATCCCAACCATTGGGCCGCGACAGAGGCCAGTGCAATGCCGTCTATCTTCATTCCAAAGCCAATGACAAACAGGATGTTGAGCAACAGATTACAGATATTGACGACCATGATCTGCACCATGCAGAGGCGCATCTGCTGTCGTCCGAACAGGCATCCCAACAGAACCATATTCCCAAGAGCGGCAGGTGCGGCAAACAATCTGATTTCAACATAGGTCCGCATTTGGACCTCGACGCTGCTGCTTGCTGCCAACAGCTGGCTGGTGACCAGGTGGATGATTGGCGCGGCCAGAATCGCCACTGAACCCAAAGTAAGGGCAATGATCAGCCCCCTGATCAGCAGATTCTCGATTTCCACCTCATCATTGCGGCCATGTGCCTGCGCCACCAATCCGGTGGTACACATTCGAAGAAAGCCAAGCCCGAAATAGAGAAAGCTGAACACCAGCGTACCAAGAGCGACACCACCAATATAGGCCGGGTCAGGAAAGCGTCCCATCATTGCCGTGTCGACAGCACCAACAAGTGGCACCGTGATATTGGCCAGAAAGATCGGCCAGGAAATCGACCAGATATGACGCCATGACGTTTTCTGGAGTCGTGATATTCTGTCTGGGTCTGGTTGTGCGTTCTTTTCCATCGTTTTAACCTGAGTTCATCCTGCGGCTCAGCTGACCCCACTGGCTGGGATTTGGTTCATTTTGCTGCTCTGTTTGTCACTCATGGTGGTGGCCTCAGATTTGCCTGTCGCTAACAAATCTAGGTGACCTCACGTTCAATTGATATGGCATACTGGATTAAAAAATGGTTTAAACAGAGTGCGTGTGGACAGCAATGCTGGCTGCTGGGGGACCTGTAGGAAAAAGCGTGTCTTTGCTGAACAAACAATCTGCCCTGATTCTGGTGCTTGCCATGCTGGCGGCGGCTGTTTTGATCGGCCATCAGACTGTGCCACCGATGGATCGTGACGAATCCCGGTTTGCCCAGGCGAGCAAACAGATGCTTGCCAGTGGCGACTATGTGACGGCGCGGTTTCAGGATGAGCTGCGTGCCAAGAAACCAGCCGGCATCTACTGGTTGCAATCGGCGGCGGCCGGTCTGTTCGGGGCGGATGATATTGCCGCCTACAGACTGCCAAGCCTATTGGCCTTTCTGGCGGCGATCTGGGGAACCTATCATCTGGCCTCTCACCTTTACCGAAAACCGAGGGCTTTGCTTGCCGCCGCTGTTCTTGGGGCCAGTCTGCTTGCCTTTGCCGAGGCCCATCTGGCCAAAACCGATACAGTTCTGATGGCGCTGTGCCTTGCCCAGCAAATGGCGCTGATGCGAATCTATCTTGCGGTGCAGCTTGGCCGGGCACCGCCGGAGCGAAGCTGGCTCTGGTTCTGGGTCTTCATGGGCGCGGCCATCATGATCAAGGGGCCGATTGCCCCGCTTCTTGGCCTTGTGACGATTGCCGCGCTGTGCCTGTGGGATCGCTCCTACCGCTGGCTTGAGCAACTCCATTTTGCGCGAGGTCTGTTGGTTCTGGCTGCGCTCACCCTGCCATGGGCAATTCTTGTGACATTGGCAACTGATGGTGCTTTTCTGGATATTGCCGTGCGTGATGATTTTCTGGCCAAGGTGAAGGCGGGACAGGAGTCACATGGCGCGCCGATCGGCACTTACATGGTTCTTTTGGGGCTGCTGATATGGCCTGGCTGCATTCTGCTGCCGCGTGCGGTGGCGCAGGTGCCAACATTGCTGGCGCATGCCCAAAGCCGGTTCCTGATCGCGTGGATCGTTCCATTTTGGCTGCTGATCGAGCTTATCCCGACAAAATTGCCCCATTATCCGCTGCCTGTCTTTCCGGCATTGGCAGTGTTGCTTGTCTGCGCTGTCGAAGTGCCTTTGCCGGGTGATCCGAAAAGCGGCAAGCTCCGCTACAAGTTCCAGCGCTATCTGGCATTGGCTGGTGAATATGCGATGCTGGCAATTGCCGGTGTGCTGGCGGCTGTTGTTCTATGGGCCGCCATCACCCACGGGGGTCAGACGGGCGGCAGGGCGTTTTCCTTTGCGATGATTTCCCTTGCTCTTCTCGCCGTTGTTTTGTGGCAGGGTATTTTATGGCACCGGGGCGGTGGCATCAGACCGGTTGCCATCACTCTTCTTGTTGGGGTGCTGTTCAATTTTTCCCTGATTTCCGGCTTGCTGCCATCACTCTCCCGTCTACATGTCTCGACGGCGATTGACCAGGCTATTACCAGCCTGAAACTCAATCCGCCGGCCATTGCCGCAGCCGGGTTTCATGAGCCGTCACTGGTTTTTCTGCGCGGCAGTGATGTGTTGCTTCTCAATGGTCCGGAGGCGGCGTTGTTTCTGGCCGAGGCACCTGGCGGACTGGCAATTGTTGAAAACCGGCAACGTGAGGCATTTCTGGCGATGGCAGGCCAGCTTGGCGAAGAGTTGCTTCCGCCCTATCAGATCAGTGGTTTCAATGTCTCAAAGGGTAATGATGTGCTGATTTTCCTGTATCGCTCGGCGTTCGAGTAAGCGGTGTTTGACGCCAACAGCCACACCCGTTAAACAGGGTCACAGTTCGAGGTTTTCAATCACACATGTCAGCTGGCAGTTAAACCACATGCCCACACGCTCTGCTAAAAATGGCTCCAACTCACCCGAAATATCGGTTCTGGTTCCAGTGATGAACGAAGCTGGCAATATTCGCCCGCTGATCGATGAAATCTGTGAGGCGTTGTCTGGTCGAAATTTCGAAATCATCTATATCGATGATGCCAGCAACGATGACAGCCCCGCCGAACTGGCAGACGCGCAGGCGGCGGTTTCGCAGTTGCGGGTTCTGCGGCACCATCGCCGGGCTGGGCAAAGTGCGGCGATTCGGTCTGGTCTGTTGCGCGCGCGCGGTCATCTTATTGCGGTTTTGGATGGTGATGGGCAGAATGTACCCGCCGATCTGCCCAATCTTGAAAAGGCGTTGCTTGCTGGTGGTCCGGCGCAGGGTATGGCGGCTGGAATCCGGGCAAAGCGCCAGGACAGCGCCTGGCGGCTTGCGGCTTCGCGGGGGGCAAGATGGGTTCGTACTGCGCTGCTGGGCGACACCCATCCAGACAGTGGCTGTGGTATCAAGATCCTGCAGCGCGACCTGTTTCTGCAGCTGCCGTTCTTCAACCATATGCATCGCTTCATGCCGAGCCTCGTGCGCCGCCATGGCGGTTTCGTAACGGGTGTTTCGGTGGCACACAGACCGCGTGTTCAGGGCACATCGAAATACCGGGTTCTTGACCGCCTGTTGGTGGGGATATCTGATATTCTTGGGGTGATCTGGCTGTTGCACCGGGCGCCGCGCCAGGGTGATGTTATTGAGGTTGCGACCAGCGCTGGATCGCGCGATTCAGGGGAAACAGGTTGATGAGTGGTGCGTTTGGTCAATTGGTCATGTATCTGGCCCAGCAGATTGAAGCAGGGGCAACGCTGGTGGCCATTGTTCTGACGACAATTCTGCCCTTTCTTCCAGAAAGTCTTGTCGAGCAGCCTGAGAAAATCATGATTGTCGTTGGATTTGCCGGGCAGGGGCTGTTCGCCATGCGCTTCATCATCCAGTGGCTTTCGTCTGAAAAACAGGCCAGATCAGTGATCCCGATCGCTTTCTGGTATTTCTCCATCGGTGGTGGATCTGTACTGTTTCTTTACGCCATCTGGCGACAGGATCTGGTGTTCATGAGCGGCCAGGGGCTTGGCCTGTTCATCTATCTGCGTAACCTCTATTTCGTCCGCAGGTCACGTGCCGTCACGGCCAGTGAAGGTGATTAAAGGCTGGTTGCACCCTTCTCGAGGATGATCTGCCACTGTGACTGCGAAACCGGCGTCACCGAGAGCCGTGCCTGGCGCACCAGTGCCATGTCCTGCAACCGTTCATCGGCCCTGATATCGGCCAGGGTCACAGGCTGTGCCATGCTTTTGACCGCCTTTACCGTTACCATGCCGAAACGTCCGTTCCTGTCGGTTGGGTCAGGGTGATAGAGCTCGATAATCTCGACGATGCCGACAATCTGCTTTTCATTGACCGAATGATAGAAAAAGGCAAGGTCACCGATTTCCATGGCCTTCATGTTATTGGAGGCCTGATGGTTGCGCACCCCATCCCAGCCCTCGCCAGCGTCGCCGCGGGCCTGCTGATCCTGCCATGACCAGCTCGACGGCTCTGATTTCAACAGCCAATAGCGCATCTCAACCTCCTGTTCTGCCAGCGATAGTCCGTTTGTCGCTCTCTCTCAGCCCTCTCTGCCAGTCGGGCGGGCCAGCAGCGCCGTTACAACGTCATGCAAATTATCACCGTGATTAATGACTCTGTCCACCGCATTGGTGATCGGCAGCTCCAACCCCATGGTCGCTGCCCGCCGCGCCAGTGCGGCAACCGTGTGGCGTCCCTCAGCCAGACGCGTGTCAGGTACCAGCCCTGCACCGATTGCCATGCCATAGGCCATGTTGCGGGAATGGGGGCCAGCGCATGTCAGCGCCAGATCGCCAACGCCGGAAAGGCCGTAAACGCTCTCCAGACGTCCGCCAACAGCAACAGCAAACCGCGCCATCTCGGCGACGCCCCTGGTCAGAATTGCGGCTTTTGCATTGTCACCCAACCCCAGCCCGATCGCACAGCCAGCGGCAATGGCAATGACATTTTTCATGGTGCCGCCAACGGCAACGCCAATCGGATCATCATTGCCATAAAGGCGCAGATTGCTGTTAGCAAAGCTCTGTTGTACCGCGTCAATAAGGGGGGGTGTCTGCGCGGCAATGGTCAGGGCGGCTGGCAGGCCGGCCAACACCTCATCGGCAAAACTTGGGCCGGACAGAATTCCAGTTTGGCGATCCGGCAGGTCGGCCGCGGCAATCTCCGGCAGAAGCCTGCCACCAGACGATGCGTCGGTGACAAGCCCTTTTGCGGCGAAGACTATGCCGGCCTCTGGATTGGCCATCTCCTTGATGAGGCAGAGTGTGTCATGTGTGGCACCTGCTGGCACGACAACATAGATCAAGTCCGCCATGCGCAGACAGGCCGGATCGATGGTCGCGGCAAGTGCCGCAACAGCGGGCTGGTCTGGCAGCTGTCGGCATTTACCCTTGGCCAGCAACTGCACGGTTTGCGGGTTACGCACAAGCAGGCCAACATCCTGATTGGCGGCCGCCAGCGCAGCGGCAATACCCATGCCCCAACTGCCGCCGCCAATGACAATCTGTGAATTCATCTGCATCCTGTCCTGTCGTCGCCGGCCCGATCAGCTGCGCACACCCTGACCCGGTGGCGGTGCGGCGTCCGGATCAAGCGGCCAACGCGGCAATGGTGCAAAATCCAGTGCGTCTGGTACCTCACGTCTCTCCAGGGCGGCCCAGGCAATCATTGCGGCATTGTCAGTGCATAAGTATCCCGGCGGAACAGAAAGTCTGAACCCGGCCTTCAGCGCCTCTTTTTCAAGCTGCGCAAAGATGGTCGCATTCGCCGCCACTCCACCGGCAATCACGAGCGTCGATGGGCCATGGTTGGCTGCGAATTGCTGCATTGCCTGTTTTGTACGATCGGCAAGGCAATCGGCGATGGCTGCCTGCAGGCTGGCGGCAAGGTCGGCCACGGCCTCGTCCACCCCTTCCAACTGCGCATGACGCTGGGCGAAAGCTGTTTTCAAGCCGGAAAAGGAAAAATGGCAATGTGCTGCACCGCGAAGGGGGCGCGGCAGCCGGATGGCCTTTGGGTCGCCGTCTCTGGCGCATCTCTCAATCGCCGGGCCGCCCGGATAGCCAAGCCCCATGATTTTGGCACCCTTGTCAAAGGCCTCGCCAGCGGCGTCATCCATGGTTGTTCCGTAGCGTTCATATTGTCCCGGGCCATGCACGGCAAGTAATTGTGTATGTCCACCTGAAACCAGCAGCAACAAATAGGGAAAGCTGACCTCATCTGTCAGGCGTCCGCTCAGCGCGTGACCCTCAAGATGGTTGACGGCAAAATAGGGAATGCTCCGGGCCGCAGCAATTGCCTTGGCTGTGACAGTTCCGACCAAAACGCCGCCGATCAGTCCGGGGCCACCAGTTGCGGCGACACCGTCGATCTCGGCAATGCTCAGCCCGGCATCTGCAAGCGCACCATTAATGACCTGATCAATGACATCAAGATGGGCGCGGGCCGCCACTTCTGGAACGACGCCGCCATATTCGGCGTGCATGTCCATCTGCGAGGCAACATTGTTGGCAAGGATAGTCTTGTCATCACAGACGATGGCTGCGGCGGTTTCGTCGCAACTGCTTTCAATGCCAAGCATGATGAATCTGGTTTGCATGTATCGTCCGTGACTGTCGGCATGGATTGCAAGCATACGCCATCCAGCGCCCAATCGTAAGAATGCCGGGCGCATTTATTTTCTGCAGCTTTTATTTTGCAATGAGGCTTCAGGGTCTCTACATACAGGGGCAATGACACAGAGCTTGAATATTTTTAATCACGCGCCACTTCGCCTCGCCAGCCGGGCGTCGCAGCTGGCGATGTGCCAGGCGGAACTGGTCAGGAAAAGTCTTGCGCCCATTGCCACCGAAATCCAGCCAATCACCACACATGGTGATCGGGTGCTTGACCGGTCACTCGCGGATGCCGGGGGCAAAGGGCTGTTCATCAAGGAACTGGAAAAAGCCATTCTCGCCGGTGCGTCTGACGCTGCGATTCATTCGATGAAGGATATGGAGACGCATTTTGCGCCCGGGACCGAAATTGCCGCGGTTCTGCCACGTGAGGATCGGCGTGATGCGCTTCTTGGCGGTTATGCCAGCCTTGCTGATTTGCCGAAAGGTGCCATTGTCGGCACGTCGTCGGTCCGCCGCCGCGCGCTGTTGCTGCATCATCGCCCGGATCTCTCGGTAAAGCTGCTTCGCGGCAATGTCATTCGGCGTATCGGGTTGCTGGAGGCAGGAGACTATGACGCTATCATTCTTGCTGTTGCGGGTTTGAGACGCCTTGGCCTTGATGTCCCCTATAGCCCGCTTGCCAGTGATGTAATGCCAACGGCGGCGGCGCAGGGAGCGCTGGCCGTGCAGATAGCCAGCCCCTGTGATGAGCGGACCAGATCTGTCAGCGCCGCTTTTACCAGAATGAACTGTTCCCGCGCCGCCGCCGAGGTGACGGCGGAACGGGCTGTTCTGGCCTATCTTGACGGTTCCTGCCACACGCCCATTGCTGCGAGTGCCATTTATGGTGATGATGGTATGCTGCGTCTTGATGCGATGATTTTGCGCCCCAATGGTGAGGCTGCTCATCGCCGTCAGATTGTGGGACCGGTGGATGACGCTGCCAGCCTTGGTACGGAGCTTGGCGCGGCCCTGCTCACTGATGCTGGAGGCAGGGAATTTCTGGTCTGATTGCTGGACAAGTCGCGTTGGTCTCGCGGACGGTGATCAGAAATCGCACGCGATCTGGTTTGATATGGTGGCAAAAAATGGCACAGATGATCCTGAACATACGTCCAGCCATCGATTCGCGGCGCGATGCCGTCACCCTCTCCAGACGCGGCGTTGCATCGGCCTGCCTGCCCGTGATGGAGATCGTGACACTGGTCCCGCAGCTGCCAAATGCCCGGGAAATAGCAGGTGTTGTTTTCACCAGCCGCCATGCCGTTTCGGCCTTTGTTGATGCTATGGACACTGCTGATTGGTGGAGGATCCCGGTCTTTGCTGTCGGTCAGGCGACGTCGGCCGCAGCGCGTGAGGCGGGATTTGTCAGCATTTTCAATGGATTGGGTGGTGGTGCCGGGCTTGTGCCAGCGATTCTGCAACATGTTCCAGTGCGTCAGGAGCGCATTCTCTGGCCTGCAGCTGTCGACAAGAGTTTTGATATGGCATCAGCGCTCACTCTTCATGGATATGATGTCCAGACGCTCGACATCTATGTCGCTCAGCCGCGGGTGAATTTTACCACGAATGAGATGCGCCCGCTTCGTGAAGGTGCTGTGAGTGGTGTCATCGCCATGTCGTCGCGCAGCGTGCAGCTCTTTTGCAAACTGCTCAAGGAACAGGGTCTGGACTCGCGCCGGACCCAGATCACGCTGATTGTTGGCAGCCAATCAATAGCCGATGCGGCAGGCCCCGGCTGGCGGCAGATTCACGTTGCACGGAAACCGCGCCGTTCACGGCTTTTGGCAATCGCGACTTTGTTCTATCATCGTCAGCATGAAGGGTGGACTGCACGCATGGTGACGGATGATGGCTAGATCAAAGCAGGCAGAAGACGTGAAGGCGAATCGTGGTGGCAAAAAGACGCCACCTGATGAAATTGTCGAGGGAACCGCGGTTGAGAGGGAGCCTGTTGATCAGGCGGGCCAAACAGGTGGGCAGGATGGTCAGGCGCGGCCATCATCACCAGCTGGCTTTTCGGTCATGACACTGCTGCCGCTTGCCCTGTCGATTTTGGCCGTGGCAGGTGTGGCCTTCCTCCATTACAAAATTGACACCGACACCCAGCAGGCCGTCAGCGCGCGCGACGAGGCGCTGGTGAGGCTTCATGACGTGCTGGGCGATCGCCTGGGCGGCGTTGAGACACGCCTTGCCACCCTCGAGACCACGGCCAGGAATCTGCGGCAGGAGGCTGATCAGATTGAGGCAAAAATACGTGAAACCGCGAATGCCAGTGCGGATGACTTCACGGCTGTGCAGTCAGCGATGACCGCACGTCTCGGTGATGTTGAGGCGCAGCTTGCCGATTTGCTGGCCGCCAGACCACTGGTTTCGGATGCGGATGTTCAGGACAATACCGCCTCTACAGACGATCTGGCAGAAAACCTTCCTCCCAATCAGACGATGCCCGACCAGCTTGCTGTTCTCATCGTCATGGGGCTGCTGTCTGATGATGCCGCCGGCCGATCACTTGCCCGCTGGATACCCGCGCTGTCCTCCTATGCTAAATCTGATGCCGTGCCAGCGCGGGTGGATCATGCGGTGAAAGCTGCGATCACTTCCATCAATGCCTCCCCACCGCAAGCTGACAGTCTGCTTGCCGAGGGTGTGGAGCTGGCGGCGGCGATGGCGATTGGCGTGAATGAGGCGGGTGACGATGCATCGCTGTTTGATCGGGCGAGGGCCAGCCTCGGCCAAATGCTGCGGCTCCGCTCGACAAGAATGACAGGAGATGATCCGCGAAGTCAGCTTGCCCGCTTCGACCTTGCCCTGTCACGCCGTGATCTTGCGGCGGCGGCCGATATTGCCGGAAGGTGGAATGGGCCGGCGGTAGAGGGCCTTGAAATCTGGCACCAAAGCGCCCTTTCACGCTTTGCGCTGGATAAGGCGCTGGCTGATCTTGCAGCAGCCATCGTCGGGATGGTTGGCTGATGCTGTTTCGCCTCATCTGGCTTGTTGTTTTTTTGATTCTGGCGGCGACAAGTGCCAACTGGCTGATGGGTCAGCCTGGCCAGATGCAGCTTGAATGGCTTGATTGGCGCATCGAAATCCGCACCAGCCTTGCCGTGTTTCTGTTGGTTGTGCTGTGTGTCCTGCTGGTTTTTGCTGACCGCCTGTGGCGGCGTCTGGTGACCTTGCCTGGCTGGCTTGGACGCAATATGAAGCAGCGCCGTGGCGCCGCCGGACACAAGGCGTTGACCCTAGGCCTGATGGCGGTCTCTGCAGGTGAGGCAGGCGAGGCAAGGCGGCAGGCAACGCGGGCCCAGCGTTTGCTGGATGCCCCACAATTGACGGATCTGCTCTCGGCACAGGCAGCGCATCTGGCTGGTGATCTTCGTGCCGCTGAGCGCTATTTCCGGTCGCTCACACAGGCGCAGGACACAGCCTTTCTCGGCCATATTGGTCTTGCCCGCCTCGCCCATGAGAAGAACAGTCCGGATGAGGCTCTGAGAGCCGCCCGGCAGGCCCTTTCACTGAAACCAAAATCAGCAATGGCTGCTGCCCAGGTTCTTCATCTCGAGGCTGCGCGTGGCAATTGGTCAGCTGCCGCACCGGCCTTGGAGGTGATGATCGCTGCCAAAGATCACGCAGACCTGGAGAATGACACGCCGCATGCCCGCCGCCGCCAGAAGGTGGCGCTAGCCTATCTTCAGGCAAGGCCATTTTTTGATGGAGATCATGAAGAACAGACGCTGGGCCGCATATCTGAAAAGGAAGCTGTCCGCCAGTTGCGGCTGGCGCTCGCAACCGATCCCGGCTTCTGGCCAGCGACGGTTCTGCTGGCGGATTATCATTTGCAGTCAGGCCAGGGACGAAAGGCGGCAAAGGCACTTGAAACTGGATTTTGCGCGGTGCCGCATGCGCTTTTGAGCGATCGGCTGAAACAGGCCTGGAATGTCAATGAGGGGGCGTTTGTCGCAAAACTGATCAAACTTGCGGGCAACGCCAGCCATGCCCATGCCACAGAAGCTGAGACGCTGGCCGCTGAAGCGGCGCTGGCGGCAGGTCTGGAAGGAGAAGCCCGCCGGCTTCTCGATGGCATTGTCGAGGTAAAGCGCGATGTCATGACCTGGCAGCTCATTGCACGCCTTGCTGAAATTGGCGGGGACAGCAGTGCCGCAGCGACGGCTTTGCGTGCCGCTGGTGGTGCCATGCGGCCGCGTGGCTGGCAATGTCAGACGTGTCATGTGATGAGCGCAGAATGGCACAGCCACTGCCAGAGCTGTGACGGTTTTGCAACGCTGGAATGGCAGCGGCCAGACCATCTGACACCACTGGGTCCGGTTAATGACAGGGCAGCTGACAATTTGCCACAACGCGCCGCCACCGATGATTGAACCCAATGCTGAAAGAGGATATAACCAGCCAGGTCCGGTGCCTTGCCCGCTTAGTTAAATGGTATAACGGGTCATTCGTAATGATTAATTGGGGGTTCG
>JAYNHH010000025.1:35836-36975 GCA_038107835.1 Alphaproteobacteria bacterium | reverse complement strand
GCGCGCCTTTTTTTTGAGGAAGTGGCGCAATCCATGTCCGGATTACAGCGGATCGAACAGGCGGCGCAAAATATCCGCGACTTCAATCATGTGCAGCTTCGATTGGTCAGCACTCCATCTTTTGCACCTACCCTCGCGCCATTATTGATTAAAAAATTTTCCAAAAGACATCCAAATGTCAATGTCTGCCTTGATGTTCAATCGGATGACGAGCGGATTGAGTGGATGGTGCTAGAAAATCAGAGTTTTGGCCTTGCTGTCTCGACAGGGAGTAATCGCAACATTGCCACGCATAACCTGATCAGTACCGAAGCTGTGTGTCTTTTGCCTGCATCGCATATTCTTGCTGGTAGGAAATGCATTTCGCCTGAGGATCTTGCTGGTGAAAATTTCGTGTCATATTTAGAGGGATCAATTTTCAAGGCCGATATTGACAAGGCCTTCAACAAGGCAAAGGTTAAACGCATAAACCGCTATGAGGGCAAAACAACGGGTGCCATTATTGGTATGGTTGGGGCGGGGCTTGGCGTTTCCATTATTGACTCGGGGTTTGGTTCGGGATCTTTTGACCAAAGATGCACAGCCGTGCCCTTCACTCCCTCTATCCCCTATACAGCCGAGCTTTTATGGTCAACGCAGCGTGGCCTCTCGGCCATCCAAAACGAGTTTCTAGAAATGGTCCGGGATGAATTCCCCAATTCTGCCAGCTAGGCCGCTCACCTGTCGCTACGGTTAAGCGCAGCACGGAATTTTTCTCGTGTTGCCTTGCTATGGATATAGGCATAATCGCGCGGATAGGCCTCTCCGGGGATGATCTTCAGCACTGCCATCACCGGCCCGTCCGTTTCCAGTAACTCGGGCAATGCTGCCTTAAATGCCTCCAATTCGGAAAAGCAAGCCGCCTTTTGATAGCCCGCAGCCCTTGCCATAGCGGCAAAATCCAAGTGTCCTGCTCCCGGTGTCGGATGTTCCCCATTTACCTCATAAACGCCGTTTTCAAACACAAGGTGAAGAAAATGCTGTGGACGCACAGTGGCAATGGTGACCAAGCTGCCAAGGTTCATCAACAGACTGCCATCACCGTCGAGCACAATCACTTGCCTATCCGGGCTTCCAATAGCTAGCCCAAGCGCATGGGA
>JAYNHH010000025.1:33182-35736 GCA_038107835.1 Alphaproteobacteria bacterium | reverse complement strand
GTCAATGCCATGGCATCGAGGATGGGTGGAATGATCCGCACACCATAGCTTGCAGATCCCAAAACTGTCTCACCTGGTGCTTTTCCCTGTAAGCCGACCATCATGCACACCGGTTGATGGTAATCCATGGCGATGGCGCGGACCGCATTCAACGAATCCATCAATCCGGTCTGCTGCATCAACAACAAAGCTCGCGTATCGGTATAGGCTAGGGCGGCACAAATGGACACGCCTTCATCTTCCTTACACACGCGGATCAATTGAAAGTCTGGGTCTTTGCTGATTGGCCACAATAGCCCGTCGCTTGTGACGATATCCGGCACGGAGACAATGACCCCGACACCAGCTTGTTTAAGCTGGGCGATGATGGCCTCCCCATTGGGCGGGGATAGATCGGCAGGTTCTAATGATGCGCTCATCAACCCTCTCCGCGCATGTCTGAGTATAGCTTCACGATCGTATCGGCGGCGGTGCGTGTTTCTGAATGTCGGCCAAGCGTCATCCTCAGACACCTGTCAAATGCGGGCGATGCAAAACGCCGCAGTGAGATACCCTCTGCCCGCAAAGCCGTATCCATCTCGCGCGCAAGACTTTTGGGACTGGCCATTTCCATCAGGATAAAATTGCCATGCCCGGGAAAAACATGAATGCCGGCTTCGCTCAGTTTCTGCGTCGCTTCATCGCGCAACAATGCCGTCTCACTTCGAACATAATCGCGATGTTCCCGATCCTTTAGTGCGGCGATAGCCGCATGCAATGAGGGTGTGGCAAGCGGAAAGGTCAAGCCGATTCGGGTTATTGTGTCGATTACATGTGGCGGCCCATAGGCCCAGCCAACACGCGCCCCAGCAAGACCATATATTTTCGAAAAACTGCGCGTCAAGACCACATTGTCATGCTCTCTGACAAGCGCCTCACCATTCTCATACGCAGGATCGGTTACATATTCCGAATAGGCACCATCGATCACCAAAAGCACATCACGGGGGAGGCCCGCATGCAGACGGCGCAACTCCGTTCCCGGCAACATTGCGCCCGATGGATTGTCTGGATTGGCCAGGTAGACAATCCGTGTCTCCGCCGTCAGGCAGGACAGCATGGCATCAACATCGGTGCAAAAATTCCTGTCCGGCGCGGCCACTGCTTCGGCATCATTGCCATAGGCGTAATTTGGCACTTTCAGATAGCTGTTCTGACTCCGCAACAACGCCGTGCCGGGCTGCAAATATGCACGCGCAATTCGGGCCAGTATATCATCCGAGCCGAAACCGATGGCAATTCGATCTTCTTCAAGTCCGTAGCATGATGCCAACGCTGGTGCGAGGATATGGGCTGGATTTTCCAGATAGCGTTCAAGACTGGCAGTCGCGGCAAGGGCAGCGGCGTGAGCCTTTGGCGATGGGCCGAATGCGTTCTCATTCGAGTCAAGCGCTACAGAGATATCGGTGGCGGCATCCGCTGCTCCCACCACCATGTGAGGTTTAATCAATGAGATACCGGATTTGGCCTCAGGTATTAAATTTGTTGCCTTTACTGTCATCAACTGGACCTCGCGGAGTCACGATCATCTATTACATCAGGGTATGTCAATTGAAAGCAGTTTCAAAAAACGTTATGGTGAACCCAGACTGTTTTTACAGGATGTTTATGACTCAAGTAATCAAACGCCTCAACGAAAACCTAATCGCGCCCTCTCTTGTCTAGCCAAAATTTCAAAAAAATGACAGGGACCTTTTACCCGGATTACAATCATGGCAAAATCGCGTATTGAGGTAGATATATGCCTTCAATCACCAGGCAAAAGGGCCGGTGATGCTCTGATGCGTTGGTCCGACAATGCCAATCCCCTTGGTGTTTATCCGGTGCCTATTGCTTGTATTGTGGGAAAGCCGGGGCCAACAGCCTTGTTGGTTGCCGGTATTCATGGTGATGAATTTGAGGGGCCGGTTGCGTTAAGCCAGTTGATTGAGGGGATCACTCCCGATCAGATTACGGGCCGGTTAATCATCCTTCCTTCTTTTAATAATCCGGCTGTGATTGCGTCCCAACGCATATCGCCGCTTGATGGTCGCAATATGAACCGAGCATTTCCTGGTGATCCTGATGGCGGGCCAACCGACATGCTGGCCGATTTTCTGGTGTCTGTTTTGCTACCGGAGGCTGATTTCGTGATTGACTTGCATTCTGGCGGCAAGGCGGCGGTATTTGCCACATCGGCCCTTGCCACCCGTAGTGATAACAAACAGCTTATGAAGGCCAATCTAGATCTTGCCGCGGCTTTTGGTGCGCCGTTTATCTGGGTTCTTGGTGGTTTCAATGATACGCGCTCGTTGAATTCAGCGGCGCTCAATGCTGGCGTGCCAATGATCGCGGCTGAACTTGGCGGCGGTGGGGGAACCGATCCAATTGAGGTTGCAGACGCCGTTATGGGGGTGAAACGCAGTCTTGTTTATGCGGGTATCCTCAGCCAAAATCTACCAGAACCAGCGCGGTCCATCTTTGTTGAAACGCGGTCTATCGCCGATAACATCTATGCACCTGTGGCTGGATTGTT
>JAYNHH010000025.1:0-33082 GCA_038107835.1 Alphaproteobacteria bacterium | reverse complement strand
AAAAGTGGGAGATGCATTTACGCGCCCACTCAACCAGAGGCAGTGCCGAACGTTGGGGTAAAATCATATCCGGTTGTCGATCGTTATGGCTTATTGTGGATCTGGATGGGTGACGCTAGCGTCGCCAACCCAGACAATATCTTTCATATTGAAAATTATGATGATCCTACTTGGGGTAAAACGGCGAGTGGGAGCATGGATATCGCTTGTCATTATTTATATGTCACCGATAATTTGCTTGATCCATCGCATGTTGCTTGGGTGCATGTATCCTCTTTTGCTGGCGCTGGGACAGAAGATGTTCCTTTGAAAGTTGACAAATTAGAAGATGGAGTAGTGGTGTCGCGCTGGATGCAGAATCGCGAGCCACCGCCCTACTATGCGCCAATGCTCAAATTCAAAGGAAATTGTGATCGCAAACAGCACTATGAATGCCGGGTGCCATCGATTGCTATCAATAAATCGATCTTTACGCCGGTCGGAAAAGGTGGTGATGACACAGCCCTGCCAGACAACAGCTTTGTCAATATCTCCTACAATTTCATGACCCCCGTGGATGCCGATAACACCCGTTATTTCTGGTTTCAGCATAGAAATGGAGACCCAGACAACGAGGCACTTTCGGAGCAGATGTTTGAAGCTGCCAAAATTGCCTTCATTGAGGATCGTGACATTCTTGTCGAAGTGCACAAGGGTATGAAATATAAGCGCAGCCGGAATATTAATCTTGGTATTGATGCTGGCTCAATGCGTTTTCGCAAGCTGATTGAGAAACGAATTGCGACCGTCGGAAAAGGGGCTTAGCGACTGCCCGTCATTATCTTGTCGAAATACGCGTTGATCATGTCGGCATAGCTTCGCTCAACTGCGGTGAGGTAACCGTCAGGCCAGCGCAATACCAGGCCTCGAATGCCAAAAAATTCGGTATAAGTGGCTCCGTCAATTGGGAAATTTTGCTGCCGTGTGTTCAGCGGACTTGCAATAGCTAAAATGTCATCGGCATGGTTGCCAGTGACCGTAAATAATGTGTAGGCATCGCTGACATGGACAATGCGACAATTAAGCGATGAATTTTGCGGATCGAGCCTTTCAAGCAGCTGAAATTCCATCTCAGCGGGGGCCAGTAAGAGCCAATGGTCTTCGCCAATCCAACAGAGATGTTGACCGTTCTTTGCATATGCTGTGTTTGCGCTGGAGGGCAATGATAGGCCAATATCAGCTAAACGTTTTGCCACTGCGCTGGCGTTGCCTTTGATGTCGAAGATCGCCCACATAGCCTGTTTCTTGATGGTTGCTTGATACCCCATATCTATCCCCGCAACCTCTCACCCTTTGGATCATAGAAACAAGGTTTTGTGACAACGGCCTCTATCACTCTCTCCCGATCACGGATGATGATTGTCTCGCCAATTCGTGCCCTGCCATCAGTCAAAAGCCCAAGTGCGATGATCTGTTTATTGACCACACTCCAGACGCATGCGGACACAAATCCCTCGCTTGCCACACGATCACCATTCGGGGTGATGGGAGCGCCTTCGGGAACAAGCTCACCGGCTGACTCGGGAATCAGACCAACAAGCTCACGGCGCGGCTTGCCCGAGGATCTGCGAATATCAACCGACCGGCGACCAATTGCATGCGCCTTAGTGCGGGACATTATCCAGCCCATCCCCAAATCAAAGGGATCGGCGGTGGCATCAACTTCATGTCCAAGCGACAGGAACCCTTTTTCAACGCGGAGCACATGGCTGGTTTCAGAGCCAACCGGCACAATCCCAAAAGGACCGCCAATTTCCATGATACGCTGCCACATCGTCTCGGCATGGCGAGGCCAGACATTGATCTCAAAGCTGACCTCGCCGGTAAAGCTGACGCGGCAGATGCGTGCTGGCAAGCCGGCAACAAGTGCTTCGCGCATGGCCATGAATGGGAATGCATCATTGCTTATATCAATTGAAGTGCCAAGCGCTTCCAAGACGTCACGCGCCTTAGGTCCGCAAATAGTGGCATTGCACCATTGCGAGGTGACAGGTGTGATCCAGACTTGCCAGCTCTGACATTCGACCTGTAACAAATATTCCATGTGACGAAAGACAAGATCGGCAAAACCAGTCGAGGTCGACATTAGGTAATGATTTTCGGCAAGCTTGAAGGTAACGCCATCATCAAGGATCATGCCATCGTCACTCAGCATGATGCCATAACGCCCCATACCAATTTCGAGATCGGCAAAGTCATTCGTGTAAAGTAGATCAATAAACGCCGCTGCGTCGCGCCCGCTTATGTCAAACTTGCCGAGTGGGGAGCCATCATAAACGCCCACTCCATAACGCACAGCCTCAGCTTCGGCGTTGATAGAGCACTGCATGGTGCCGCCATCAATTGGGAAATAGCCTGGGCGTTGCCAGCGCGCTCCAGCCTCATACATAATCGCGCCGTGGTCCTTGTTCCATTGGGTTATTGGTGTATGCCGAAATGGCAGCACTGTAGCGCCATTTCGCTGCCCAGCAATCGATCCGAAATCAACCGGGGTGAAGGGCGAACGAAAAGTTGTTGTGCCAATTTCATCAGGCTTTTTGTTGCTGGCCTTGGCGATATTGCCTATCACATTGATATTGCCGGTTTTGCCCTGATCAATGCCCATACCAGCAGTCGTGTAGCGCTTTACATGTTCAACAGTGTCAAAGCCCTCACGCATGGCAAGGCCAATATCATCAAGTGTGACATCATTCTGAATATCGACAAACGCTTTGTCGCCTGGCTTCATGCCATCAGCATGCCAGAGCGGTTGCAGATGGTAATTTGGTGAGGCGGCAAATCGGGGCAAGGAAAAGGCGGAGGGGTTGAAGCCATCTTCAATGAGGCAGGTGGTAACTGTGTTGATTGTGTCTGCCATTGCCGATGCCAAATTCATTTTGCCTGCTGCCCCACCAACACATGCTAGCCTCTGCATTGACTTATCAGGAACAAAACTTGCCAGTGCGTCATCATAGGCAAGGGTGCCGCGTGATTGTGAGAATAGATGCACAGCTGGATTCCACCCGCCAGATACCGCAAGAAGATCACAACCCACGCGTTTCGTGCTGCCATCTGCAGCGCGAATGCTAACCGCGCACAAATGTTTGCCACCATGTGCTGCTGTTATCTGACTTGCGGCATAGAGTGGGATTTCCAACCCGTCCTTTTCCGCACCAATTGCATCGGATGGGCGGCTGTCGACGATGCCAGCGATTATTGTGCCAGCGGCCTGTAAATCATGGGCCAGCGCATAGGCACTGCTGTTATTGGTGAAGATCATGGCCTGACGGCCGAGCACCACACCAAATTCATGGTGATAGGTTTGCACGGCCGATGCCAGCATGACGCCGGGCAGGTCATTATTGGCGAAAACGAGATGGCGCTCGATCGCGCCCGTTGCAAGGATGACCCTTCCAGCACGGGCTTTCCAACCCCTTTGAAAGACATGCGCTTCGGCAGGACTGCGTTCTGTCACCATTAGCAGGTTATTCTCACGATAGCCCCATGCGGTTGCATCTTGCAGGCGGGTAACTTCCGGATTGGCGTCAAGCTCTTCACATGCTTCCTCAGCCCACTCTATTGCTGGCCTGTCGTCAATTTTGTTCTGGTTTGACCGCAGCCACCCCCCATGGTGGGGGTGGTTATCGACGATCATCACACGCGCACCGCTGCGGCTGGCAATCAGCGCTGCCAGTAATCCTGTTGAGCCGCCTCCCACAACAAGAACATCACCATGCCAATAGCGGGTTTCAAAATGCTGATCTGGAATTTGGTTGTCAGGTGCTGCCGCAAGACCAGCCGCTCGCCGGATTGACGGTTCAAAAAAATGCCAGTTTGGCCACATGAAAGTCTTGTAATAAAATCCCGCTGGCAAAAGTCGTGCGAAAAGCTGGTTGATACTCATCAAGTCAAAATTGGGCGAAGGCCAGCAATTGACCGATTTCGCCTTTAGGCCCGGCCGCAGTTGCACCGTCGTTGCCGCATGGTTTCCACCTGCATCCGCGCCAAGCAGTTCAACAAGGCATGAAGGCTCCTCAACACTAGCGCCCATAATGCCGCGTGGGCGATGGTATTTGAATGAGCGAGCGTTCAGGAAGACGCCATTCGCCAAAAGGGCCGAGGCAAGCGTATCTCCTCTATATCCGGAATAGCGCTTGCCGTTGAATTCAAATTCAACAGGGCTGTTGCGGTCGATCCGGCCGCCTGTCTTCTGCCGAAAGGGATTGTGTGTCATGCGCAGTCCTCATCTGGCATTATGATCTCGTGAGTAACTGTATGGCGTTTGATCGTGAAATATTTGCCGCAACCCTTGGCGTGCCACCATTTTTCTTCGACATAGCCGACCGGATTTACCGGCACGGTCAACCAATTGATCCATTCGCTGTCGGTCGCATCCGAGCCGGGACGTGCTGGCTTAGTGGGGCCAGCATTAAAGAACTCAGTCTCATCGCGCTGTCCACAAAAGGGGCAAGGTAAGGTTAACATGATCTGGCCCTTCCTATCTGGCGGTTGTTGTTCCGGATTCCACGATAAAATCGAGGTGGCGGAATCGATCAAGAGTGAAAGGTGCTGCAACTTTATGCGGTTCCCCCGTGGCTATCAGATGAGCAAGCGTATAGCCCCCAGCTGGCACAGCCTTAAAACCTCCCCACCATCCGCAGGACACAAACAACCCAGAAATGTCAGTTGCAGAAATGATGGGCGAGGCGTCATGCGCAATGTCTAGAACACCTCCCCATTGCCGCAGCAGCTTCAAACGTCTGAATGCCGGAAACAATTCCAGCATAGTGACGACTGCATCTTCAAAGACACTCTGTTTCATGTCGCGGCGGAATGATTGACCGGCATCGGGCGCACCGCCAATGACTAGTTCGCCTTTATCAGATTGATTGAGGTAGACGCCGAGATCAGGGCAGTTCACAATCACGTCAATTAACGGCTTCACAGGCTCTGAAACAAAAGCCGCCAGATTGAAGGATTTGACTGGCAAGGACAGGCCAGCGGTCTCTGTGATTGTCGTTGTATGGCCAGAAACCACTACGGCTACCTTATCCGCTAACACGGTCCCGCGGTTTGTCTCAACGCCCTTAATCTGTCCATCCTTGTCCCGGAGTAAGCTTTTCACCTCGGTTTGCTGGTGAATTTCAACACCGCGTGCACTAGCTGAGCGCGCATAGCCCCAAGCGACACCATCATGCCGGCACACAGCTGCCTCCTCATGTACCATCGCTCCAATGATTGGCAGTCGTGAATCTGGGCCACCGCCGGTCAGTGCTGGCACACGGCGACGCAACTCGCCGACGTCAATCGGTGCATAGCTTGATCCATGAAGATAGCCATTCATCATGCGGCGGCGAATTTCCCGCATTTTGGGATAGGTTTGCACGACGTCAATCATACTCCGTTTAGAATACATCAGATTGAAGTTCAGCTCTTTCGCCAGCCCCTCAAACAGAGATACGCTTTTGACGAAAAATGGAATGCTTTCATCGCGCAGGTAATTGGAACGGATGGTTACTGTGTTACGGGCTATATTGCCGCCTCCAAGCCACCCTTTTTCCAGAACAGCAACATTGCTAATGCCATGGTTTTTGGCAAGGTAATGGGCGCATGCAAGCCCATGTCCGCCAGCGCCAATAATCAGCACATCATATTTCTTGGCAAGTGATGGGTTCTGCCAATAGCGCGTCCAGTTGCGGTGATGGCTAAGGGCATTCCAGGCAAGGCTAAACGCAGAAAACCTACCCATCAAACAATACTCCCGACATCCTTGAACACTACAAACGTTTTACTTCGTTTATCGCTAAAACGCATCCCCGAGGCCGATCTCGCCAATCGGCGCAGCAAATGCAATGGCAAGCTCGGGATAATTGCGAAGAACATCCATAGTTTGGGCGAAGCGTTCGGGGTGCAATTGTCCATTTTCCCATAGAGCGACACCATCGATGACAATGGTCGGATCAATGATCATCCAGCAGATTTCGCCTGGTGGTCCCAACCCGCAGGTATGAAAATGAAGGACCCTTGGATTAGAGAATACTGTCTGTGACCATCGTTCGGGATCTGCGGACGCAGACATGTCGTACCCCATTAATGGGTGAATGCCCGCATGCCATGAGTCAATGTTGAAAGCGTCCAATCCGAATTGGGCAGCGACCTGCTCGTAATGCCCTTTGAAGGCCGCAACAAGATCGGCTGATCCGGTAATGTCGACCATGCGGGTGCCGTCAATCTGCACAGTTACAATTTCAGGCAGCTCCAGATAGGCTGGCTCGTATACTTTTGACCCTGCAGAGGTCAAAAAACGTGAGAGTTTGACCACACCATTGAATCCATTGACAAGCACGGGCTTTGGCACGCCCATCGGATAGCGACTTACAACCACCTCATTACCGTCGGTTAGGCTTTCTCCGGGCGATCCCTCAATATTTGTGCCAAGCGGGCAGGTGATTTGGATGTGATGTGCGCCAAGTGAAATTTCATCAACAGCGTCTTTCAGTGCAACCATGGCACTATGTGTGAGCAGACCATATCCGCCTGCGAGCATGGAAGCGTTTCTAGCATAACACATGATTGCGTTAGACCGATCACTCTGTGACACAAAGTTATACTGTGACTTAAAACGGCCTTGGTCTCCAATACGCGCGAAGAATATCACTTCGTCTACAGTGTCAATAGCTCTTTGCACAACAGGAAGAGCGTCGTTTTCAGGAGCACCAACCATCAACGTTTTGACTATTGCCCCCATTTCTCTGAGCAAGCTCGCCACACTCGTCGGAGCAGCGGCATCGTACCAGCCAAGTTGTGGGTCTTCCGCTACGATGAGGATTTCTTTGCCAACGACATCTCCAAGGCAGCCCTCAATCAGATTTAGTGCTCCTAATTTTAGCAGATCATCGTTTACAAGCGTGCCCGACTCAGCAGGCCCCCAGTTCTTTGCTTGTGATTTGATCATGATTATTCTCCCCCTATGCTGAATAATACCTGATACTTTCCTGTCTCGCTGCCGCTCACCAGAGATTAAAATCGGTGTCAAATCGTGTAAACGATGTTGAATAGGCTGCAGCGTTCAGTGTTATTGCTTCATAAATTGGTTACCCTTTCAAACTTTTCCTAGTTTCTTAACCATAACAAAACATAAGTAATACATATCAAAAAATCTTCTGTTCATTATGATTTGTCAATAGACATTTTGACGCGTTAGTGCGGCATGTGTGGCAGAGTTTTCAGCAGCATGCTGATGGCTCAGACGCGTTACTTTCGGGCAAGTGCGTCCATCAAGCTACGGTGCACCCTTAGGATTTTAATCTAAAGACCAGCAATGATTAACTAAATGAATTTATATCTTTATTACGAGGGCAAACCTGAGAATTGCTATGAAACAATCATCTGCTCCACGAGGAGAACGAAAGCGTCATTAATGATATATCGAGGGGTAATTTTTGCAGTTGGTAATCTTTGGTCTGCAATTTGAAGAACTGGCCAGCTATGTGCAGTGTTTTTGTTAAACCACTGATAATGAGCACAGGGTCAATCAGCGTAAAAACCGACGATGTCCCCTACCGTTGAGACACCAAGACCATTCAAGCTGCGGTTCACATAGTTAAAATAACAAATGATCTGGTTAGCTTCGAGAATCTGGCCGTCATCCAGCCCCTCTTTACGTAGCACGGCAACGTCATTTTCTTCCATTTGCCCCGGTGTAACGGTCAGCTTTTCTGCGTAACGCAATAATGCCAGCTCTGCACCTTGAAACGCCGCTTCGGGACATTTTGTCACGAGCGCAGTTTCAATCTCACTGGCGCGCCCAGCATCATTAATCAGATGCGCCGCATTTTTCCAGTGATTGGCATAGGAATAATCGCACTCATTCAGGACCGACACGTAGGAACTGATTACCTCCTGCAGCCAGGTCGGCAGGGTGTTTGCCGGGTCGTGCAGCGCTGCGCGGTAGAGAACGCAATGTCCATGCATGGTATTTGGCCTATGTGAGTGTACGCGCATCACATTATCAACAGTACCATGCGGGGTGCGCGCCACCTCCAGCGCCGCCCGTAAATCAGGGCTAGCATCCTCGTCTGAAATCATGGAAATCCATGCTGACATCTCTGGTTACTCCGGCTGTGTGATCAATCTGCGCTAAGCGTAAACGCTCACGGTGCCGCCAAGCATGATACCAGTGCATCACGTCTGTCAACCAACTCGAAACCTGAGTCACAAGGCCTTCGCGCCCTGGTGCCGGGGCTTTTCGCCAGTCTCAGCCATGCGCCCCGTAATGCGCCGAGATCATCTGGGTGATGGTGCGGATGATTCGCTGGTTGGCAGCAAGCGGTTGCAGGATCTGCTCGTCAATCACACTGTAATTTCCGGTGTTTGACTGCGAATAATCCTCGGCCTCGGCCAATCCGTCCTTGGCTGACGCCGCATAACCGGCGGTAAAGGCTGACTGGATGATTTCCATGGCTGTTTCAAAATCAAGGCGCAGCCCGAGTGCAAGGATGTCGGCATTGCTATATTGGTTGCTCTCACCCAGATTGGGCGTCTGGCAGATCAAGGTCAGGCTGTCGATAATAACCGCGATGCGGATGGCATGCAGCAGATCGAGCGTGCTGCGGTCATCGCCGGTAATGCGGATGCTGCCATCGCCGATCCGGTCAACCAGCCGGTAGAGATCGACAAGGTCATCTCGCAGCCGCCAGACTGTGTGCCTGATCCCCGTCGCCTGCGTATCATTTTGCAGATGCTGGCCGAGCTTGCGGAAAGCCCGCTGGTTTTTATATTGCTTGCCGTGATAGGCGCGATTGACCCAGAAACCGGCGTCAATCATCCGGCAATAGGCCAGCACAGTATTGAGCGAGCCCAGCGATTTTGCCGTGCGGACATGGCCAAGACATTGCTGCAGGCGGGGCGAGTCCTGATAGATTTCGAGGAACTGCTCGCTGTTGATGTAGGCAGCGCTGCCCATGCCCGAGATGACATTCGCCAGAAATCCGAGCTGTTGCAAAATCGCATTATGCGGGATCGCCCGCATTTTCGACGGGTCTCGGCGCTCATTTCCGGCCTGAACAACGCGCTTGGTTGGGCGTGATCCGGTTTTTGGCAGTAGGTTGTTGGAAAACACGTCCAAAAGATCGGAATAGGAGGCATCGGCGAAAAGGGTTTCATGCCAGTTCTTGAGCGAAAGGAATAAATCCAATGAAAAGTCAGTCTGCTGATAGAACGGGTCGGCCAGCCATGCTGGCGAGGCAGGTGCCATTTCCGCGGCGAAAATACCGCTGATCGTTGCTTGCGCCAGCGCTGGTGTGCCAAACAGGCGATAGCCATCACCGCCCTGAAAGCTGGACTGGTGATAGAGAGGCACACCCATTTCCGCCGCCCGGGCGCGCACGAAGGGTGTCATGATGAAATTCTGCCTGTCCGCCATTGTCGACTGGGCACCACCGCGGCCAAGCGACTCACCATGGGTATTGAAAAACAGCAGGGCAATCTCATCTCCGATTCGGCTTTTCAGACATTGTGCGATTTTAATCTGCAATCTCTCGATCGCCATATTGGCGGCGATCTGTCCAATGAAGCGTCCGGCGTCGGAAAATCCTGTCTGGATGGCAAGCCTGCCGCGCCGCCGCACATAATCGACATAGGGTTGATGCGTCAAAAGCTGGTCAATCACCTGTTCACCATGCTCCAAACCATAGCTTGTCTCGAACAGCGGTGAAATGTCGAGCTTGTTGGCAATTCCCAGCTTGTGTGCGAGATAGAGCGCCGACATCAGCGTCAGCGGCTTCTCGCATTCGGCAATCAGCAGGCGGATCGGCTGATCGCAATCAATATGTTTGAGGAACTGAGCCGCCAGCATCAGCTGCCGCCGTGCCGTTGCGCTCTCATTATCCAGATTTTTGAAGTTGATCTGCCAAGGGGACTCGCTTGCAATGCGTGATGACAGGCGGTCAATCAGGCTGCGTGACGATACCATCCCGTCACTGACGGAGATGCCACGCCCGTCAACTGGCCGCATGGCATTACGCAACTGCACCGCGTTGATCCGCAAATGCACCTCGGCCATGCCAAAACCATGTGTCCTGACATCGGCGGCGATCACCATCAGCTGCCGCGCTTCAGCATCATCGTCAAGGCTGTTGGCAATGGCATGGATTTCATCAGCAATCGCAAAGCTGGAGGTCAGTTTGTTCTCGCGCTCGGTGAGCGCGTTGACAGTTGTGGCAAAATCATCCGTATCCGCGCCAAGTCGCTCAAAACGGGTGATGTCATCTCTGGTCGCTGACAGTTCGGCATCGAGTTTTTCGCTAACAGGCATGGCGGCAGCAATTCCAGTTGTTCGCAGCGCAGCAAGGTAGATATCCAGCGCCTGTGCCTTTTCTGTCAGCCGCAGCCGGAAGCTGTCCGCCCAGCTGATATCGGATCGGCCATCAAGGTCATAGCCAACCCAAGTCGAAACCCCCAGCATCTGCGGCAGGCTGGTGCGCCAATCATCCGGCTGGTGTTCCTGACGCTGCTGCAGGATTGCGGCGTTCAAATCGCAAATGGCACGTCTTGCATTGCAGATCGCCCCCATCGCCTCTGCATGCTCATCCTGCAGTGTAACCACGCTTCGCTGGGCATAGGGCTGGTCCGGCATCTGCGCCCTGTTGGCTTCAGCATCGCTGCACAGGGCCATCGACACATCATGGCGCAGGGCAAAAACCGGATGCGCGGTAAAGACCGCACGGTAGACCGGCTGGGTAATGTCGTGATCGCCCAGGTCCGGCAGTGGCGTTGGCGTGTTGGCAATGCCTGTTTGCTGGCGCAGATGCTGGCGTTGACGGGTCCATAGATCGTGGCTGATCTGCTCCAGGGAGGCATCAAGGTCATTTCGGTTGATCTCGCCACCATAGAGCTGCTCGCAGATGATGTCTGCCAATGCAGCCACCGGATTTATATCGCTGATCCGCATTCCCTGCTCGCGGAAATCAATCAGATGGGAAAGCCAGTTTTCTCTCAGTTCAGTCATAAAGCTCTGCCCGGGGTTCTTCCATTGCCTTGCAAGTTAACGCGATTGCTGGGGTGAAGCACATCGCTGTGGTTAGATGCCCTTGTCTACTGGGTTTTGTAAAGTGCTGTGCCTACAGCAAGCCGGTGCAAAAATCGCACAGCGCGACGCCGGTCAATTCGCACATCAGCACAGGATGATCATTTATGGTGCCAAGGTGTAGTCGGGCAGGCCCATTTTGGCAAGGCCTGCACCCGTAAAACCCTGTATCATCGGTGTCTGATCCATTGACTTCCGGGGTTGGTTTTGCAAACTGCGTTTTGACTTGTGACCGGTCTGGCATTTTTTGTTTGGCGCGAATGCGGATGGCCTGCAAGATGATGCGGTTGTGTCATCCGGATGACAGACAAGGCGCGCCAGCCCGTTCTGTGGTGAAGTTTAGTCAATGAGGAACAGAGTCCGTGTACACCGTCATCAAGATCCTGATCAGCATGTTATTGATAACTTTTGTCGTTGTTGGGCTGTTTGAATTCGGATTCCTCGGATAACAGGACGCTCCAGCAGGCAGAATGTGAAACAACAGCGCATGCACAGCGATGAAGAAGATGCTCCCCTGACCGAACATCTGCTCGAACAGTTTGCCGGGTGGTATCTGATTTCTGTGTTGGCGGTAAGGGCGTTGGAACATGCCCGGTCACTCCATGCCAGACGTAAAGGGGGTCAGCCCGACGCGTCATCGGCCAAACCCTGAACCACCATTGCCGTGACTGACAGCACAGGCATGATGGTGTGTCTTTGATACTCTTTGCCAGCGCGCATCAATTACAGGAACTTCCAAATGTTGAATTATGTCACGCATCTTGAATGCTCGATCTCCGGTGAACATTATCCTGCCGGCCAGATCCATGGCCTGTCCAAGGCTGGTCGGCCCCTTCTTGTCCGCTATGATCTTGACCGGATGGGGAATGAGGTCAGCAAGCAGGATATTGCCGCCTCGACCGCCAATGGTTTCTGGCGCTATGCGCCGATGCTGCCGGTGACAAAGCCGGAAAGCCGGATCAGCCTTGGCGAGGTGGTCACACCCCTGATGCCACTGACCTCCAGTGCGCCCATGCTCGGCGGTGTCTCCGGCAACATCATCGTCAAGGATGAGGGACGGTTGCCGACCGGGTCTTTCAAGGCGCGCGGCCTTGCCCTTGCTGTCTCGATGGCGCACGAATTCGGGCTTGATCATCTGGCAATTCCAACGAATGGCAATGCCGGCGCGGCGATGGCCGCCTATGCGCGGCAGGCCGGCATGAGAGCCACCGTGCTCTGCCCGTCCGATACGCCCGACATCAACATCCGCGAGATTCAGCTGCAGGGCGGTGATACCTATATGGTCAACGGCCTGATCAATGACTGTGGCAAGATCGTCGGCGACGGCAAGGAAAAGGTCGGCTGGTTCGACATTTCGACGCTGAAGGAACCCTACAGAATTGAGGGCAAGAAAACGATGGGTCTCGAACTCGCCGAACAGATGGGCTGGTCGCTTCCCGATGTCATTTTCTACCCAACCGGTGGGGGTACCGGCCTCATTGGCATGTGGAAAGCCTTTGCCGAATTGCAGGCGCTTGGCTGGATCAGCGGAAACTTGCCCCGCATGATCGCGGTTCAGGCAACAGGTTGTGCACCAATTGTCAAAGCCTTTGATGATGGCGAGGAGCATGCGCCCCTGTGGCAGGATGCGCGCACGGTCGCCGCTGGCATTCGGGTGCCGATTGCCGTTGGTGATTTCCTGATCCTGCGGGCTGTACGCGAATCTGGCGGCACCGCGATTGCCGTCGAGGATGATCATATCATGCAGATCCGCAACGATATCGCCCGCGAGGACGGCATTCTGCTTTGCCCGGAGGGTGCGGCGACAGCCGCTGCCTATCAGCTGGCCATGGAACAGGGGCTGGTCTCAGCTGATGAGACTGCAATTCTGTTCAATTGTGCAACTGGGCTGAAGTATCCGATGCCGTCTGTCGCCGGGACGCTGGATAAGGACCGGCCGATTGACTACGCGCAATTTGCCGGCTGATCAAAAAAATCGAACAGCATCTGGTGGTTTGTGGGCGAAGCACCTATTTCACCAGGCATGCAGGATTATGTCGCAGATGAGATACCGGATTTGATCCCACTTGCTACGCGGTTTGATGACCGTGCGGCGCTGGCAGAACATGTTGCCAGCCTCTCAAACCTCACGCCACCGGCTGAGCCAAGCCCGATCATTGGTGGCCGGGCGGCAGCGCTGTCTCTTCTTGCGGCGATCAATCCAGCGCAATATTCCGCCACCCGCAACCATCTTGACGGCGCTGTTACCCGGCTGTCCGCCTATATCCGGCATGGGGTGCTGACATTGGATGAAGTGCGTAATCACGCGCTTGACGCTGTGGCAACGCCGAAGCAGGCGGAAAAATTCATTCAGGAACTGGCCTGGCGTGACTATTGGCAGCGGCTTTACACCGCCAGCCCTGATGCCATCTGGGTCGATGTCGAGGCCTATAAAACCGGCTTTGTCGCCAGTGACTACGCCGATGATCTGCCAGCCGACATTGCGCGGGGTGCAACTGGTGTTGCCTGCATCGACGCCTTTATCACGACATTGCTGGAAACCGGCTATCTGCACAATCATGCGCGCATGTATGTTGCCGCCTATGTTGTGCACTGGCGGCAGATCAAATGGCAGACCGGTGCCAGATGGTTTCTGCAGAACCTCATTGATGGCGATCCGGCAAGCAATAATCTGTCATGGCAATGGATTGCCAGCACCTTTGCCAACAAACCCTATTTCTTCAATCTGGAAAATGTGGCGCGTTATGCGGGACCGGATATCAATGTGTCTGCAGCTGACAATCTGCCGCTTGCCCATTCCTATGAGCGGCTGGCGGAATTGCTGTTTCCAAACCTTCCCAGCGCGGCGGCATCGTGATGGCGGGGCTGGTCTGGCTGCATGAAGAGGCGCTGCGCGCTGACCATCCGGTTTTTGCCGCTGTTCCCGGGGCAACGGCTCTGTTTTGTTGGGATGTCGACTATATGGCGGCGGCTGATATCGGGTTGCGGCGACAGATCTTCATCTATGAATCCCTGCTTGAGCTCGATGTGACGATCATTCGGGGTGCCGCCTCACAGGTGCTGCCGCTGGTGGCGCGGCGCGATCAGGCCACGCAGCTCTATGTTCCGGACACGCCGAACCCTTTGATCCGGCAAGAGCTATCGAAGGTCACGGCCGCGCTTGCCGGCATTGCGGTGGAGCTGGTGTCCGATCGGCCTTTTGTTCAGCTTGCGGCAACGCCTGACCTTGGCCGGTTCTTCCGCTATTGGAACAAGGCCCGAAAACAGGCGCTGCGCAGGGGCGGTGTGTAGGCGGCTGGCTCTGGTTTCTGCAAAAATCATTGCGGTTGCGGCCTGCTTTCCGATAAAGTCACCACTTCATTGAACAGGTGCCAGGCTCTTTATGACTGATATTCTTGCGCAGCTTGAAGCCAAGCGCGATCTCGCCCGGATGGGTGGTGGTCAGAAACGAATTGATACCCAACACAGCAAAGGCAAATTGACGGCGCGCGAGCGCATTCATCTGCTCCTTGATGAAAATTCCTTCGAGGAATGGGATATGTTTGTCGAACATCGCTGCCATGATTTCGGCATGGAGGAGGCCAGAGTGCCAGGCGATGGTGTCGTTACCGGCTATGGCACAATTGCTGGCCGACCGGCCTTCGTCTACAGTCAGGATTTCACCGTTCTTGGTGGTTCGCTGTCAGAGACGCATGCGGCAAAAATCTGCAAGATTATGGATCAGGCGATCAAGACCGGTATCCCGCTCATTGGCCTGAATGATTCTGGCGGTGCACGCATTCAGGAGGGTGTCGCCTCGCTCGGTGGCTATGCCGAGGTATTCCAGCGCAATGTTCTGGCATCCGGTGTGGTGCCGCAGATTTCGCTGGTCATGGGACCATGTGCTGGCGGTGCTGTCTATTCGCCGGCGATCACTGATTTCATTTTCATGGTTGAGGGGTCGAGCTATATGTTTGTCACCGGGCCGGATGTGGTAAAGACGGTCACGCATGAGGATCTGACGGCCGAGGAGCTGGGTGGGGCAAAAATGCACAGCCGCACCTCGGGCGTGGCGCATGGCGCTTTTGCCAATGATGTCGAAATGCTGATGCAGACACGGGCGTTGATGTCCTATCTGCCGTTGTCCAACCGCGAGGACGCGCCCAGCGTGCCGTGCCATGATCCGATCGACAGGCCGTCGGCGGTTCTGGACCAGATCATTCCGGACAATCCAAATACGCCCTATGATATGCGTCAGGTCATTCTACAGATTGCGGATAATGCTGAATTCTTTGAAATTCACCGTGATTTTGCCGCCAACATCATCGTCGGTTTTGCCCGTATTGATGGCCAGAGCGTTGGTGTCGTTGCCAATCAGCCGATGGTTCTGGCTGGGTGCCTTGATATCAATGCGTCGCGCAAGGCGGCGCGGTTTGTCCGCTTCTGCGATGCCTTCAACATTCCGATCCTGACGCTGGTCGATGTTCCCGGTTTCATGCCGGGTCTGGCCCAGGAAACAGGTGGTATCATCTCACAGGGCGCAAAGCTGCTTTATGCCTATGCCGAGGCGACGGTGCCAAAAGTCACGGTAATCACGCGCAAGGCCTATGGCGGTGCCTATGATGTGATGGCCTCGAAACATCTGCGCGGCGATGTCAACTATGCCTGGCCGAGCGCCGAGATTGCCGTGATGGGGCCGGAAGGCGCGGCGCGGATCATTTTCCGTGATGCGGCGGCCGATCCAGGCCAGCTCACCGCCAAGACTGATGAATATCGGGAAAAATTTGCCAATCCATTTGTCGCTGCTGGCAGGGGCTATCTTGATGACATAATCATGCCGCGCAATACGAGGCGGCGGATTGCCCGCGCGCTTGTCATGCTGGCGGATAAACAGCTCGAAAATCCACCGCGCAAACATGATAATCTACCACTTTAATGACCATTGGTCTGGTCGTGGAAATTGCCTGAGGTCTCGTTGATGTTCTCTAAAATCCTGATTGCCAACCGCGGTGAAATTGCCTGTCGGATCATGCGCACGGCAAAATCAATGGGCATTGCAACCGTTGCCGTCTATTCGGATGCCGATGCAGGAACGCCGCATATGATGATGGCTGACGAGGCGGTGAACATTGGTGGCGCTGCGTCGGCGGATTCCTATCTGCGCGGTAAGCGGATTATCAAGGCGGCGCAGGATACGGGTGCCGAGGCAATTCATCCGGGCTTTGGGTTTCTCTCTGAAAACGCTGATTTTGTCGAGGCGGTTGAGGCTGCCGGTCTGGTGTTTATCGGTCCGGGAACGCGCGCCATTCAGGTGATGGGAGACAAGATCGAGTCAAAAGCCCTTGCCAGCAGCGCCGGCGTTTCAACCGTGCCTGGAACCGATGGTGCCGTCAGTGATGCCGAAGAGGCTCTGGTTGCGGCCAATTCCATCGGCTTTCCGGTCATGGTCAAGGCGTCGGCAGGCGGCGGTGGCAAGGGCATGCGCGTCGTTGAAACGCCTGAGGCACTGGCCGAGGGGATGCGTGCGGCGATGACCGAGGCGCAGAATGCGTTTGGTGACAGCCGGGTGTTTGTCGAGAAATTTGTCGTCCAGCCACGTCATATCGAAATTCAGGTTCTTGCCGACCAGCATGGCAATGTTATTTTTCTTGGTGAGCGCGAATGCTCGATCCAGCGCCGCCATCAAAAGGTCATCGAGGAGGCACCAAGCCCCTTCATCTCGCCAGAGACACGGGCCGCAATGGGGGCACAGGCCGTGGAGCTGGCGCGGGCTGTCGATTACCGGTCTGCAGGAACGGTCGAATTCATTGTCGGTGCCGATCAGGATTTCTATTTTCTTGAGATGAACACGCGGTTGCAGGTCGAACATCCGGTGACTGAAATGGTTTATGGGCTGGATCTGGTCGAATGGATGATCCGCATTGCCGCTGGCGAGACACTTGCCATCAAACAGGCCGATGTCGTGCCAACGGGCTGGGCTGTTGAGGCCCGCCTATATGCCGAGGACCCGGAACGTGGGTTCCTGCCATCGATCGGCCAGTTGACGCGCTATCGCGAGCCGGTTGGTGATGGTGTGCGCGTTGACTCGGGTGTCGCTGAGGGCGGTGCCATTTCGATGTTCTATGACCCGATGATTTCAAAACTCATTGCCTTTGCACCAACCAGGGCTGAGGCGATTGCCCGTCTGCATCTGGCGCTTGATCATTACGAAATTGATGGTATTGCCAGCAATCGGCAGTTCCTGTCGGCGGTTCTGGAAAATGACTCTTTCCAGGCCGGCACCATCACCACCGGCTTTATCGACGCCGAATTCGATGGTGGTTTTGTGGCCGCGCTGCCTGAGGGGAAAACACGTGCGCAGCTGCTGGCGCTTGGCACGGCGATTGTCGCTGGCCAGATGGCTGAGCGCAGTCACGCCAATCCGGACCGCGATTTCGTTACCATCGACCAAGCGGGCAATCGGGCTGAAACAAGCTGGCAGCAGGATGCAAATGGCCAGATATCGGTTGTGGTTGATGGCAGGAAACAGAATATTTTTGGCAGGGTGATAGCGCCCATCAGTCTATTTGACGGCACCATCAACGAAGTGCCGCTTGCCATTCAGGTGCGTCATTCCGGGCATCATGTCAGCCTGTCAATCGGCGCGGCACGTCTGTCACTGTCAATTCTGCCAAAACGTTTTGCCGCGATGCTTGATCATATGCCGGTGGCAAGCAACGGCACCGGTGCTGACGAAATCTGCGCTCCGATGCCCGGACAATTGACAAGATTGCTGGTGGCGGCAGGCGATGATGTTCTGCCCGGACAGGATGTTGCGATCATCGAGGCAATGAAGATGGAAAATGTGCTGAAGTCGGAAGCCAGGGGTTCTGTAGGCAAGGTGCATGTTGCCGAGGGCGACAATTTGAATGTTGATGATTTGATCCTGTCACTTGATCTGGCAGATCAGAGCTAGCCGGCCTCGTTGCTATCCGGTGTGGTCGTCAGCCAGCATTTCCTCGATCAGCGTTGCGACATAGCTTGCGCCGGGAACAAGGATATCGTCATTGAAATCATAATCTGTGGCGTGCAGCGGGCGCGCATTGGCGCCTGAAGTGCCGTTGCCGATGAGCATGAAACAGCCGGGGGCGGCATTGCTCATATGGGCAAAATCCTCCGAGAATAACTTGGGATCGCAATCCGCATTCACCTTGCTGGCACCGGCAGATGACCGGGCGGCATGCGTTGCGGCGGCAACGGCATCCTGATGATTTTGAATGGCGGGAAACACCGTTTCATACGAAACGGTGATGTTGACATCATGCGCTGCGGCAATGCCGTTTGCAATCTGCCGCATATGGGCCTCGATGGCGGCGTTGGTGGCGGGCGTCAGGGCACGGGCATCGCCTTTCAAAGTGGCGGTGCCGGGCAGGACATTGCGTCGTCCATCGGTGATGAATTCGGTCACTGAGACAACGCCATGCTGGGCCGGGTCCAGCTTGCGGGCAACGATGCTCTGTAGCGCTGTCACCAGTTCGGCGCCAACAAGAATGGCATCAACACCCATATGTGGCAACGCTGCGTGGCCGCCACGCGCGGTGATGGCGATCTCGAACAACGCCTCACTGGCCGTCATTGCGCCAATGCGGGTGGCAAAATGACCGGCCTCCATACCGGGGATGTTGTGCATGGCGAACACAGCGTCGGCGCTGAACCGGGTGAATAGCCCCTCATCAATCATTGCCTTTGCGCCAAAGCCGTTCTCTTCATTGGGCTGAAAGATGAAGATTGCGCGACCGTTGAAATCACCGGCCTCAGCCAGATATTTGGCCGCACCGAGCAGCATGCTTGTATGCCCGTCATGGCCACAGGCGTGCATCACGCCATCATGTGTGGATTTATGGTCACAATCGCCTGTTTCACCGAGGGGCAGGGCATCCATATCAGCCCTGAAGGCAACACTGCCGGTGCCATTGCCACGCTGCAGAACGCCAACGACGCCGGTGCCGCCAATTTTCTCATGTACCTCGAGGCCAAAGGATGTGAGCAGCGTGGCAACAATCCCTGCTGTTCGCTCCTCTTGAAAGCCAAGTTCGGGATGGCGGTGAAAATCATGCCGCCATGCGGTCATCTCTGCCTTTAGCGCATCACATTTCATCAGGCTGTCCTTCTTGTGTCGGCGGCATCCTCGCGGATCATGACTGCAGCCTTTTCTGCGATCATGATGGTGGGTGCGTTGGTGTTACCCGAAACAAGTTCCGGCATGATCGAGGCATCGACAACGCGCAGACCGGTAATGCCGTGAACGCGCAGGCGCGCATCGACCACATCACCCTGTTCCGGTGATGGTCCCATTCGGCAGGTTGATACCGGATGATAGAGTGTGACGCCCGTCTCACGTGCATAGGCCAGCAATTCATCATCACTGTTAAGTTCGGCGCCAGGCTTCATTTCATGGTCGACGAAGGGTGCCATGATCTCGCTTTGCATGATATCACGGGCAATGCGCATGCCGGCGACATGCACCCGTGCATCCTCGGCGGTTGCCAGATAGTTCGGGCGGATCGCCGGCGCGGCGAAAGGATCGGCAGATTTGATGTGAACGGTCCCGCGGCTTTCTGGCCGCAATTGACAGGGGCCGAAGGTCATGCCGGGAAACTTGTCAAAAACACGCTTGGCCGGGTTGGCAAAACTCGCATTGGCGATGTGATATTGAATATCTGGCCCCACGAGGCCCTCACGGCTGCGCACGAAGCCGGCCAGAATTCCTGCCGGCAATGACAGACTTCCACGCCGTGTCAGGCCAAAGCGGATTATTTCCTGAAGCAATCGCATTCCATGCGCTGTTCTGTTGATTGAGATGTCCTCGCCTAACCGCCAGGAAAGGCGTGAGATATAATGATCGGCCAGATTTTCGCCAACACCCTGCAAGTCGGTCATCACCCGGATGCCAAGATCGCGCAGATGCTCTGCCCTGCCGATACCTGAAAGCTCAAGTATCTGTGGTGACTGGAAGGTGCCCGCACTCAGGATGACAGATCTGTGTGTCCTGATCTGACGGCTATTTGCTCCGGAGTTGAACCGCACGCCGATGATACGTTTGTCCTGTGCGTCGGGATCGGCAAAAATCAGGCCGGTAACATGCGCCCTTGTGATTACCTGCAAATTCTTGCGGCTGCGGACAGGTTGCAGATAGGCTTTCTTTGCTGAGAACCGCAGGCCATTTTTCTGTGTGACCTGATAATAGCCGAAACCATCCTGATCACCGCTGTTGTAATCAGCGTTATGCGGGTAGCCAAAGCTTTTTGCAGCTTCAATCACCTTGTCGAGGGCAAAATAGGTATTGCGGACATTGGCGACATTCAGCGGTCCGCTGGCACCGCGTGTTGTCGTCTCTGCCGATGCAAATTCACAAGTCTCCGCCTTGCGGAAAAAGGGCAGTACATCATCATAACTCCAGCCATGATTGCCGCGTTGTGACCAGCCGTCATAATCGGCGGGCTGGCCACGCACATAAAGCATGGCATTGATTGCCGATGACCCTCCAAGCACCTTGCCCCGGGGCATTGTCAGCACACGGTTGGCAGTGCCGGACTCGGGCTCGGTTTCAAACATCCAGTTGACAGCTGGATTTACCATGGTTTTGACATAGCCAGCGGGGACATGGATCAGAGGATGGCTGTCCTCGCCACCGGCCTCAAGTAGAACAACGCTTGTTTTCGGGTCTTCGGACAGGCGTGCTGCGAGAACACACCCCGCGGACCCTCCGCCAATTATGACATAATCAACGGTTTGCTCGAACTCCATGACACCCTCAATTCCCATGATCTAAGCGTCTGATGTTGCATAGAAAATAAACCTGATGCAACCTGCTTGTTGACGTCAGTCGATAAAAGACGCGGCACGGCAGCAGCAACGATGGGGGCAGGGCAAATGGGCGTGGAAGATGGCAAAAAACGCTGTTTTGGCAACCGGCCGGGACAGGATTTGCTTGCTGCCTATCATGACACTGAATGGGGCGTTCCCGTGCATGATGACAGGCTGCTTTTTGAGATGCTGACGCTTGAGGGGGCGCAGGCTGGGCTGAGCTGGGATACTGTCCTGAGGAAGCGTCAGGGGTACAGGCTGGCATTTCTCGATTTTGACGTAGCTGGTGTTGCGGCGATGAGCGATGCGGCGCTTGAGGCATTGCGTGACGAGCCGGGAGTTATCCGCAACCGACTGAAGATCTACAGTACCCGCTCGAATGCACGGGGCGTTCTGGCAATCCAGCGTGAATTTGGCAGTTTTTCAGATTATATCTGGCGCTATGTCGATGGCAGGCCGGTGATCAATGATTTCGCCACCAGTGAGGACGTGCCTGCCTCCACACCGCTCAGTGACCAGATATCAGCGGATCTGAAGAAACGTGGTTTCCGTTTTGTTGGCTCGACAATCACCTACGCATTCATGCAGGGTGTCGGTCTTGTCGATGATCACGTCCGCTGGTGCTGGTGCCGCGGAAAATCATAGGTGATGTCACGCAGATAGCGGGCTACTTCCCTGCGGTTGCCAATTTCGCGCAACTCTTCGCTGTTGACCGGCTTGCGCATTGTCAGCGATACCGTCGTCCCCATCAATTTGCAGATTTCACGGAACATCAGTGAGTATCCCAGCGTCTGGCTCAGTCGCCGCGCCGCCTGAAACAGAACGGAATTGCGACCATCGAACAGAAACGGGACGGTGACCGTGTTCCGGTGCGTGGCCAGTTTGGCTGCAAATGATTTCCACTCGATATCATAGGCATCGCCTACCAGTTTTGGTGCCAGCGAGATCGAGCCGGCTGGGAAGATGATCACCGCACCGTCATTTTTCAGATGCTGGGTGGCGGCGATCCGTGTTTCAAGATTTGTCGCCAGTGCCGCCTCGGTCTCATCAAAATCAATGGGCAGGATCATGTCTCTGGTGGCCGGTGCCTGGCGTAGCACACGATGCGTGATGATTTTGTAGTCGGAGCGTACCTGTGACATGAGTGAACACAGAACAAGGCCGTCAATCACGCCATAAGGGTGATTGGCCACAGCAACCACCGGACCATGTGCCGGAATGAACGCCCCTTCCTCTCTCGACAGATCAATGGTGATGCCGAGCCTGTCGAGCGCGTCGGACCAGAAATTTGCAGCCGGCAGGTCAGCGTCGACATAGTCGAAATATAATTTGCGGATTTTTGGTTGGCCGCTGATTTTCTCGACTGATCTGATGATGTGGCTCGCAATTGGCCCCATCTCGGCATCGGCGAACGAAAAAATGGGATGCGATGGCTGCGTCGTCTGTTGCACGTCTGGTCTCTGCTAGTTATCCAACGATGACAATATCGCAGAAATACAGCAGGAATGCGACAACAGCATCAATTTTTGTGGCATTTGGTCGCAATGATGTCCGCAGGCATGATTTGCGTTGCCACATAGGTGTCAAGTTGATAAGGCCCTAAATATCAAAATAACACTAAATGAGATGTGAATTTTTTGACGTGATCTGCATTGGTTTGGCGCCTTGGGTCACTCTTTCCTCCTCGATTGGCTTGTTATCCTCGTACATGAGTAGTTGTATCAACATTAGCCGATTGGTTTGTTAGAAGTGGCTAGCGTTTTTGTGACCAACATCGAGACGGTTTGCGCACAGGCAATAGCTACCGAGCTGTTGGCCAGGGGTTATTCGGTACATTGTGGTGTCACAAAATCAGGCAAGGCTGCAGCCAAGGGCTTTTCCAAGATCGCTTTTCATGAGTTTGATCCCGATGATCCAGACACTGTGGGGGTGATGGCAACGAGGGTGCTGCGCCATTCGGACCCTCTTGACGGCGTCATCTTCATGCCCGAGCAGGGGGTCTATGGCAGCATAGAGGAAGCTGGTGCTGCCGATGTTCGGGCGCTGTTTGCCCGTCACATTCTGATGACATCTATGCTCCTGCAATCATTTCTACCTGTTGTCAGAAGCAACCAGCGAGGCAGTTTCATCTTTGTTGGCCGCAAATTTTCGTCTGCCTTTACCGCCATTACCGGGTGGATGCGGGCCTGCAACGCGGCGCAGATGGAAGTTATGCGGGCGTTGAAAGATGAATTTGCCGAGACAGAGGTGCGAGTCGCGCTCAAAGAAACGCAGCTTGATGCTGAATGTTTTGATGCAATTGATCGGGTCCTTACCGATACTTCGGGACATAGCATCTTCTATCGGAACATGATTGAAGAGCAGCGCCGAACCCTGGCTGATGCCAATGAGGGAGCTCTCACCTGCGATAGCCTTGCCACGGATGTCTGTAACGAATTGCCTCTGCCTGAACAGCAGGGACAATCCTCCACGCACCCCACACAAATGAACAGGCCGCAAGAACAGATGAAGGACTTGGTAGCCCTGTTTCAAAAATGGCGCCGGCGTTAGGAATGGGTGTTCGGAATGTCTGCTAGCAATTACTCATACACCCCGGCGTCCTTTCGGCTGCTCGCAATAGAGCAGGGCGTTGATATTGCCAGTTGCCTCGCGCTTGCTGGTTTGTCGAATGAGGATTTTGAGAGACAGGACGGGTTGATTACGGTGGCGCAATACACCGCCTTCGCGTCCTGCGTTGTCCGGAAAATCGGTGTTGAGAGAACGCCGGGCAGATTGTTCGACATGATTTGGAATCTTGGCGCCGGACATGGTCTCATCCTATTCAGATTCAGCCGGAATATGCTGGATGTGTTAAAGGCCTACGCAACCTATGCCCGGGTGCTTTCGGTGGTCGAGGTCGAGATCAAACTGTCGGCAACGACGGTTGAGATAATTCAGCACCCCCTTGAGGAGAACAGTGATTTCACATCGATTGCTTTTGTCAATCTGATGTTCTTGTTGCGGATCGCACGAATGGCGACGCAGATAGACATAAACCCGTCGGATATGACACTTGCCTTTGCGCCGCAGGATGACCCTGATTTCACTAATTTCCTGCCTGATGTTGCGACAAGGACAGGGCCGGTTAATGCCATGACCTTTCCTTTGGCGGTGGCTGAAATACCATTCCTGACAGCAGACAGACAAATGTTTGCCGGGTTGCTTCCCCAGTTTGAGCGGAGGCTCGCCAAGATCAGAGGGCGCCGTGATTTTGTTGATGAGCTCCGCCTTGCCATTCGCGAAGAACTCTCTTCGGGCAATGTGACGATTGGTAAAATGGCAAGATCGCTGGGTGTTGGCACGCGAACCCTGCAACGTCGCTTGAATGCGGCTGGAACGACTTTCTCCCGCGTGTTTGATGAGGAACGCCAAACTCTTGTGCAGACTTGGCTTGTCGAGGGAAAACTTGCGAAGGCGGAGATTGCCTTTCGCGTTGGGTATGCCGACATAAATTCCCTCTATCGGGCGCTGTCCCAGTGGCGGGCGTCCAGCAACTGATCAGCGCTGGCGCTTTTTTGGCGAAGCTGCCGCAACGCTCGCAGATCACTTGGAAAAGGAGAGTCCAGTGGCGGTTTTGAGTCAAAACCTCCCAAATTTTTCATGAAATTCTAGCATAAATCAGAATAATGCTATTTTTACGTGTTTTATTTGAAATTATTTAAACAATTGAAAAATAATAAAAATATACATATTTTTGACTGATGTTTGGTGAATGTTGCGATTTTAACAAAACTGTTTTTTCCTATCTAACAATCTGTAAATAAATATAAATTATCAGTTCTGTAGTTAATCAATCGAAATTTGTCGCTTATCATTTGCCACGTGGACAAAACCCCCTTTAGATTAGCTTTGCTGTATGTGAGACATAATGTCGCGCGACGAAGCGTGTCACATTACGGCTGTTTCGTTAACGGAGGTAAATTATGAAAATCAGTACGGGTAAGGCCCTGACGGCGCTGGCAACAGCGGCCATGGTCATCTCGCCATCAATCGCATTCGCGGCAGGTAGCAATCTTGCATCGGATGATTATGTCGGCATTTCGTTCTGGCTCATCTCAATGGCGCTCGTTGCTTCAACAGCGTTCTTCTTCCTGGAGACACAGCGTGTGTCTGCAAAATGGAAGACATCACTAACAGTGTCAGGTCTGGTAACTCTCGTTGCCGCTGTTCACTATTTCTACATGCGTGATGTGTGGGTTGAGACCGGTGATACACCGACAGTCTATCGCTACATTGATTGGCTGATCACAGTGCCATTGCTGATGGTTGAGTTCTATCTCATCCTGCGGGCTATCGGCAACGTGTCCGGTGGTATCTTCTGGCGTCTGATGATCGGTACACTGGTCATGCTTGTCGGCGGATATGCCGGTGAAATCGGCTATATCAACGTATGGCTTGGTTTCATCATCGGAATGGCCGGTTGGGCCTACATTCTGTATGAGATCTTTGCTGGTGAAGCTGGCAAGATGTCAGCAGATCAGGCTCCGGAGTCCGTCAAGTCTGCATTCTCGACAATGCGCTGGATTGTGACAATCGGTTGGGCCATCTACCCGCTTGGTTACTTCTATGGTTACCTGGCTTCAGGCGACCCGGCTTCGGCTGCGAACTCACTTAACGTGATCTACAACCTGGCTGACGTGCTGAACAAAATTGCGTTCGGTGTGATCATCTGGAACGTTGCTGTCACTGAAAGTGAAGCGAAGTAAATTTTGAGTGGGGCGGTCCAGCGGGCCGCCCTTCTTTAACTTCTTTATGACTTTATCTGGACTGGAGCCAATCCAGCCAGAGCCGCGCAAAATGACGGCACATAGCGAAGGTAGGAGGCGACGCGATGACAGAACTGTCACCATTGATGAGCTCTTACGCTGCGGATGAGGCAGCAACCTTGCCGGGGCGCCAATCCACCACGGACCGTCTGGCTGAATTCATCACCGCCCGCCTGCCAAAAACAGGCCAGCCTCTGGCTGAGGCAGCGAGCCATCATTTCGCCAAACCCGGGAAGATGCTGCGGGCAAAGATGGCATTGCGCGCCTCACATCTGTTGAATGTCGATCGTGCTGCCGCACTTCATTGGGCAGTTGCCATCGAAGTGCTGCACAATGCCTCGCTGATCCATGATGACATCTGTGACGGGGACCAGCTGCGACGTGGACGCCCTGCGGTCTGGTCAAAATATGGCCGTGACGTTGCGCTGACACTCGGTGACTGGCTGGTTGCCCTGTCTTTCGAACTGGCCGCAGAGGCGGCGCAGCGCTCGCAGACGCCAATGCTGGTGAAAATTCTTGCCGATCACATGAAAACAACAACCATGGGTGAGGCTCGCGAGTTTGATATTCAGCGAAGCTGCAATTGGCAGAGCTATGTTGAAATTGCAGCTGACAAGACAGCGCCGCTGTTGACTGCGCCACTCGAAGGCGTCGCCGCCATGGCGCTTCATGGTGGGGCATCTGCGACCATCGGCGCCTATTTCCGCTGCCTTGGCAACGCCTACCAGATCGCCAATGACATTTTGAACTTTCAGGGTGATGATGGTGCCGCAACGATTGGCTCTGATCTTGGCAGACGCGCGCCGAATGCTGTTGTTGTACTGTTCAGGGACAGCCTGACAGCCGAGAAGCGGAGCGTATTCGATGGCTGGTACGCGTCAGGCAGCAGTGAACAGCTGGCACAGTGGCAGGACGCGATTACGGAATCGGCAGCGATGAAAGTTGCCGCTGTCAGGATGCATGGTATGCTTGATGAAAGCGAGCGGCTGGCTGCATCCCTGCCTGAAGAGCTGATGGAGGTGATCACGCCTGTCCAGCAGATGCTGGAACAGGTCTGCCAGAAGTCGGTCCGCGCGCTGACACCGCAGAACAGCGTCTTCTAAAGATCGATTGTGATGAAAAAACCTTCCCGCGTTCTCGCCGTCAATGACGGAGCGGATGCACCCAACGATAGTGATGTTCTTGTTATCGGTGCAGGATTTGGCGGTATTGCCGCTGCCCTGCGGATGCGTGCCAAAGGCTATTCGGTGACACTGGTTGACCGGTTGCATGCCATCGGTGGCCGCGCACAGGTGTTTGAGCGGGGTGGCTTTCGCCATGATGCCGGCCCCACTGTGATCACGGCACCCTTTCTGTTTGACGAGCTGTTCGCGCTGTTTGGCGAGCGCCGCGAGGACCATCTCGAATTTCGTCCTCTTGATCCCTGGTACCGCTTTCGATTCCACGATGGACAGCAGTTCGACTATCGGCCGTCCATCGAGGATACCAATGCAGAAATCCGGCGATTCAATGCTGATGATGTTGACGGCTATGCGGGGTTGCTGAAAACCTCCAGGCAGATTTTCGAGATAGGCTTTGAAAAGCTGGCTGACCGGCCCTTTACCCGGTTCTGGACAATGATGGCACAGGTGCCATCACTTCTGCGGTTGCGCAGCTACAGGACGGTCGCTGGAATCGTCAACAGTCACATCAGACACCCTTTGCTGCGTCAGGCATTCTCAATCCATCCTTTGCTGGTTGGGGGCAATCCCTTCACCACAACCTCGATCTACAGTCTGATCCATTACCTGGAGCGCCGGTGGGGCGTGTTCTTCTGCATGGGTGGCACGGGGCGGCTTGTCGAACAGTTGCACCGGCTGCTGGAACGAGCCGGCGTGCAGGTGGTTCTGGATACCGATATCGAGGAAATAACGACGAAGGGTGGTCGCGCAACCGGAGCGAGGGCGGTCGATGGGCGGGTGTTTTCCGCTGGTCGGGTGATTTGCAATGGCGATCCGCCAACGGTGTATGCGCAGATGCTGCCGTCTGCTGAAAGGCGGCGCAAACGGGCCTTGCCAGAGGCGGTGACGCAATATTCGATGGGGCTGTATGTACTGTTTTTCGGCACCCGTAAAAGCTATGCTGACGTTGCCCATCACACGATCTGGATGGGCCCCCGCTACAAGGAACTGCTTGCCGATATCTTTGACAGGAAGATCCTTGCCGATGATTTTTCGCTGTATCTGCACCGGCCGACGGCAACCGATTCCAGCTTTGCGCCCGAAGGCTGTGACAGTTTCTATGTTCTCTGTCCGGTGCCAAACCTGCTCGGCAAGATTGATTGGCAGGAAACTGGTCCGATACTGCGCGATCGGATTGTCGCGGCTCTTGACGATACCATCATGCCAGGACTCAAGGATGTTATCACCGAGGATTTCTGGATGACGCCAGAGGATTTCAAGACAGATTACCGGTCGATGCATGGTGCTGGTTTCTCGATTGCGCCGATTTTCGCCCAGTCAGCATGGTTCCGCTATCACAACCGGGATCCACATATCCCAAACCTCTATTTTTCTGCTGCTGGCGCGCATCCGGGTGCTGGGATGCCAGGCGTGCTTTGTTCTGCTAAGGTGGTCGAGGCATTGATAGATGAGGAGGATCAGGCGCGCAAAGCTGGCTGATGGCTTCTGGCAACGGGAGGTGATGGCCAGGTGTGGCTGACAGGGGAATGATCCGCAACGAAACTCTCACACCACAGGACTCGCTTGCTGCCAATGGGCGCAGTTTCCATTGGGCGAGCCGTTTTCTTGGTGCGAGAATGGGCAGAAATGCCGCCCGGCTCTATGCGTTCTGCCGGCTTCTCGATGATATGGCGGATGACGACATTCCAGATGGCCCTGCTCGCCTCGCCCGCATCGAGGCAGATCTGGCAGCAGGTGGGACGGGTGATGATCCGGCCTTTGCCGCCTTTCGCCCTTTCATGATTGAGATGGAATTTTCACCGGCTGTTCTGACCGCGCTGATTGAGGGGCTGTTGCAGGATCAGGCCGATGAGGTCTGTCTTGACGACGAGGCTGCGCTGCTGCGTTACGCCTATCGTGTTGCCGGAACGGTTGGATTGCTGATGTGTGACGTTCTGGATTGCCGGGATGCCAACGCCAAGGCCCATGCTATAGATCTTGGCATCGGTATGCAGCTGACCAACATCGCCCGCGATGTTCTGGAAGATGCCCGGATGGGTCGGCGCTATCTGCCTGGCGCGTGGGTCAATGATATGTCACCAGCGGCGATCCGTGCCGCGGCGGATGACCCCAATGGTGCTGACAGCCAGAAGATTGCCAGGGCGGTTGAGCGGCTCCTGTTGCTGGCAGATCAATTCTATAAAAGCGGTGCAATTGGCTATCCCTTTCTGCCGTGGCGTGCGCATCTCGGCATTGCTGTTGCGGCCCGCGTCTATCGGCAGATCGGTGTGCAGCTTGCCGCCACCGGTTTTGCCTGGCATCGTGGCCGACAGGTAACCAGCAGGCCAACAAAATTATGGTGTTCTGGGCTCGCATTGGGCAGTCTGTTCACCCGTGCGCTGTCGTCGCATAACATGGGGCATGACAGGTCGCTTCATCATGCCCTGCGAGGTCTGCCTCATGTCAGCTAGCGCACAATCCAGACCTGCCCGGCAAATTGTCCATGTCATTGGCGATGGATGTGCAGCCCTGTCTCTTGCGGCGCGGGCTGATGAGATGCCGAGCCACTGGCTGACGCTGGCGCATCCTGATGGGGCACCGCCACGGCAGGATCATATCTGGGGATTTTGGCAAGTTCCCGGGTTGGAAGCGGCGGCAGAGCTTGCCCGTCACAGATGGACCTGCTGGCGCGTTGCAACGGCTGAGGGCGAGGCTCTGCTGGCGTCGCAGAAACACGCCTATCACGCCCTTCATCGCAACCGGTGGGAGTCACATTGCACTGATCTGGCCCGTGGCCATGGGGTGGGTTTTGTCAGCCAGAAGAAATTGAAGGATGTTGCCGCCGCGCAGATTCTTGACAGTCGTCCACCCGCAGTCCCGGCAGGCCAGATGATCCAGCATTTCATCGGGTGGGAGGTTGCCGCGCCGAAGGGCAGCTTTGATTCGACCCAGGCGATTCTGATGGATTTTCGTTGCGATCAGTCGCGCGGTATCCATTTCATCTATTTGCTGCCCTTTGACGACAGGACAGCCCTTGTTGAATCGACCATGTTCGCTCCCGAGCGTGAACCTGATGCTTTTTTTGAGACGGCAATCACCCAGTATCTTGCGGCGCATTGCGGCGTTGCCAAATTTACCACCGAACGAACGGAGGCTGGCGCGATACCGCTGGGACGCCTGCCGCGCTCCTCATCTGCCATGATAGGGCTTGGGAGCAATGGTGGGGCCATCAGACCCTCAAGCGGTTATGCCTTTGCTTTCATTCAGAAGCAGATCGCCGACACTATCGCCAGAGCTGGCCAGACCGCAGCGACGACTGACAGGGGTAGCCCGCTGGCCGTTCGCAGCCCTCACAAACCGGTTGATTTGTGGATGGACGAGGTTTTTGTTGCTGTCCTGCGCCATTGGCCGGCGCGCGCTCCGGCTTTGTTTCTGCGAATGGCACGGGCGCTTGATGGTGACGAATTTGCCCTGTTTTTGAGTGGCGAGGCGGGATGGGCGCTCCGATTCAAGGTCATTCTGGCAATGCCGAAATGGATTTTCATCAAGGCGGTCTGTCGCCTGATCATGGGGTCTTCAAGCCCAAACGCAGCTGGGGTGATTTCCCCTTCCAGCAGGGGTGAGGGGGCGCAATGACGATCGAAGCGCTGATCGCCAGCTTTGGCCTGGTCAATCTGCTGGCACTGGGTGGGGTGGTGCTGATCGGCCTTCCACATGGGGCGTTTGATGGTGCCATTGCCGCCTGTCTTGGACAGGCGAACCGGCCTGTCGCCATGATTCGTTTCATCATTCTCTATGTGGCGCTGGCTGGCCTTGTTGTCGGATTGTGGCTGGTCTTTCCTGTGGCTTCGCTGATCGGGTTTCTGGGCATCAGCATTGTCCATTTTGGTCTTGGTGATGCCCGCGCAGGGACGGGATGGTTCCGGTATGTTCAGGCGGTAGCCCATGGCGGCGTTGTTGTTGCTGGCATCAGCCAGAGCCACCGGCTGGAGGTTGATGTCATTTTCGGCTATCTCATCGGGGGTGATGCCGCGCCGGTGTGGATGGCAATTGATGTGGCATCGGTGATGATTGCGGTGGCCCTGGCCATCTACGCATGGCGGGCCTTCTGGGATGCCCGCTGGCGCTTCGGGTTTCTTGAGGCCGGCCTGCTGATCCTGCTGTTCGCCGCGGTGCCGCCGCTTGTTGGTTTTGCCCTTTATTTCTGCTGCGTTCATTCTGCCCGGCATCTCTGGTCTGTCTGGACAGCCGTGAAAGCGGAGTTTCCGCGCCACATGCTGTTCACCGGGGCCATGGCCTTTACCCTCGCAAGCTGGGGTGCTGGTGCGGCTGCGTTCTGGTGGTGCGCCAGCTTCATGATAGTGGAATCGGCATTGCTGAGGGTTGTCTTTATCGGGCTTGCTGCACTTACCGTACCGCATATGATATTGGTTGACGGCTTTTTTCGCGCTAACGTGGGCAACTCCCAGCGAGGTTAATCATCATGGCTGAACAGACGAACAGCGCTGATCGCAAGGATGCCCATATTGCGCTGGCACTCGACCCGCTTGCCATGGCGGCAATTGATGCTGGCTTTGATAATGTCCGTCTCGATCATTGTGCGATCCCCGAATGCAGTCTTGAGGACATAGACCTTGGGATCGAATTTCTGGATCATCATCTCTCAGCCCCGCTTTTTATCGGCGCAATGACCGGTGGCACAGCGCGGGCGACCAGCATCAACCACGCCCTCGCAGAGGTTGCTGAGACTGCTGGGATCGGCCTTGCTGTCGGCTCACAACGTGCGAGTCTTGAGGCTGGCAGTTCGCAGGCTGATCTGCGCGCCCTTGCGCCGTCAATTCCCCTGATCGGCAATCTGGGTGGCATTCAGCTGGCACAGGCAGATGGTCTCGATCTCGCCAGACGCGCCGTTGATGATTTGCAGGCCGATGCCATCGCCATTCATCTCAACCCCCTGCAGGAAGCTGTCCAGCCCGAGGGCGAGCGTGACTGGCGTCATGTGCTGGCGGCCATTGAACAGGCTGTTGTCGCTCTGCCCTGCAGGGTAATCGTCAAGGAGGTTGGCGCCGGTATTGGTGTGGCGGTTGCACGCCGCCTGTTCGATGTGGGTGTCTGGGCAGTCGATGTGGCGGGTCTTGGGGGTACCAACTGGACACGGATTGAGGCGGCGCGCCGCGAAGATCCAGATCTTTTTGCGCCGTTTCTTGATTGGGGAACGCCAACGGTGACCTGCCTGCACGAGATCAGCATAGCAATGCCGGAGAAAACGCTTCTGGCATCTGGCGGGGTGCGACACGGCCTTGATGCGGCCAAGGCGATCTGGCTTGGCGCCACGGCGGTGTCGCTCGCCGGACCGGTGCTGAAGGCGCTTGTCGGGCCGGAGAATGGCCCACCTGATCGGGTGGCGGCGAGCCGAACACTTGCCGATATCAAGGCGCAGATGGCGTTGGCGTTGTTTCTTACCGGTGCGCCTGATATCCCGCAGTTTCGCGGGGTTGGTGGCAGGATTGCCGCGGGTGGCTAGAAATTATCCTTGCGGTGCCTGATCTCGGCAAAGACTGCGGCATCGCTGTCATCCGGCATGTTCAAAATTGACCTTATGCCGGGATCGCCCGCCCGCAGAAAGGGGTTCGTTGCCTTTTCCAGAGACATGATCGTCGGCACTGTCGGCTCACCGGCGATACGTAGACCGGTCACCTGCTGCGCCCGGTCGATCAATGTCTGATTGTCCGGGTCAACTGACAGCGCGAAGGCAGCGTTGCCGACTGTATATTCATGGCTGCAATAGATGGTCGTGTCATCGGGCAACGCCATCAGCTTGTTCAGGCTGGCCCACATCATCGGGGCATCCCCCTCGAAAAGACGGCCACATCCCATCGCAAACAGCGTGTCGCCAGTGAACAGAAGCTTCTCGCTTGGTAGGTAGAAATTGGTCATATCAAGCGTATGCCCGGGCGTTGTCAGCACCCGCACTTCGCGTGAGGCAAAGGCGAAATGCCCGCCATCATCGACCTGTTGATCGACGCCGGCCACCGGCTTTCCCCCTGTCGCCGGACCAATCACATGCGCATTGTGTGCCGCTTTCAGCGCCGCCAGTCCCGCAGTGTGATCACCATGATGATGGGTGATCCAGATCTGGCTCAGCGACCAGCCGGTTCTGGCAAGCGCCTGTTCGCCGGCATCGGCGT
>JAYNHH010000024.1:0-40178 GCA_038107835.1 Alphaproteobacteria bacterium | reverse complement strand
GCCTCGCCGATCATCTCGAAGACCGATGTCGAGGGGCTGTATTTCAACTGTGGCTGGGGAACAGGCGGTTTCAAGGCAACGCCCGGTTCCGGCCATGTTTTCGCCGATCTGATTGCCAATGACAGGCCAAACAGGATTGCCGCGCCCTATACGCTCGACCGGTTCCAGACGGGCCTGTTGATCGATGAGCATGGCGCCGCCGGCGTGGCGCATTAGGCAGGTCTGGGAGACAGGAAAATGCTGATTATCAACTGCCCATATTGTGGCCCGCGCGAGGAAAGCGAATTTGCCTGCGGCGGCGAGGCGCACATCGCGCGTCCGCTTGCTGAAAACAGCATCAGCGATGCCGAGTTCGCTGATTACCTGTTCCTGCGCGACAATCCGAAAGGCCTGTTTCTGGAAAGATGGCGGCACACCGCCGGCTGCAGGCGCTGGTTCAATGTCGCGCGTGACACGGTGACCCACGAGATCATCGAAGTGTATCCAATGGGCGCATTGCCTCGCAAAGCTGAGGCGCTGGAAACACATGCGGCAAGCTGGCGGCGGGACACGGCTGCGGAAAAGGCAGCGCAGAAACCCGCCCGGCAGAAGGCGGCCGCGAGGAAAGCGGGTGGCACGGCCAGCAAGCGGGGAGGCAGATAATGGGACTGATGAAAGCAAAACCAGCCGCCCGTCAGATAAGCCGGCGCAGCAGCGGTGGCCGTATTGACCGGACAAAGCCTGTCACCTTTACCTTTGATGGTAAGCGCTATCAGGGCTATGAGGGTGATACGCTGGCCTCGGCGCTGCTGGCCAACAATGTGCATCTGCTTGGCAGGTCATTCAAATATCACCGCCCGCGCGGAATTCTTGGGAGTGGGTCTGAGGAACCGAACGCGCTGATACGGCTTGGCCGGGGTGCCTATGCCGAACCCAATCTGCGCGCCACGCAGATTGAGCTGTTTGAGGGGCTGTATGCCCAGAGCCAGAACCGCACACCCTCGCTGAAATTCGATATCGGCGCGGTGAATTCGCTGCTGGCGCGCTTCTTTCCGGCTGGCTTCTATTACAAGACCTTCATGTGGCCGGCCTCGATGTGGATGAGCTATGAACATGTCATTCGCCATGCCGCCGGCCTTGGCAGGGTGGCGGACGACCATAACGACCCGGACCGGTACGAAAAGACGCATGCGCATTGTGATGTATTGGTTGCCGGAGGCGGCGCCGCAGGCCTGATGGCGGCGCTTCATGCCGGACGCAGCGGTGCCCGGGTGATTCTCGCCGATGAGCAGAATGAGTTTGGCGGCTGGCTGCTGGCTGAGAATGACACCCGAATTGAAGGTGTGGATGCAAGCATCTGGATCGCCGGGATGGTTGCCGAACTTGAAGCGATGCCCGAGGTGACGCTGCTGCCACGCACGACGGTGTTTGGCTATATGGACCATAATTACCTGACGCTTGTGGAGCGCGTCACCGACCATCTGGCTGAGCGGCCGGCGCATCTGCCGCGCCAGCGGCTGTGGAAAGTGCGGGCCGGCCAGACCGTGCTGGCGCAGGGCGCGCATGAACGGCCCCTGGTGTTTTCCGGCAATGATCTGCCTGGTGTGATGCTGGCAGGCGCGGTGCGCAATTTCGTCAACCGCTATGGCGTTCTGCCTGGCAACCGCGCGATTGTGGTGACAAATAATGATGATGCCTACCGAACCGCGCTCAGCCTTGATGAGGCCGGCGCGAATGTGGTCGTGGTCGATCTGCGGATCGGTGCGGCTGGGCCATTGATCACTGCCGCCAGGGATGCAGGGATCATGATCATGGCCGGGCATGCGGTCACGCTTGCCCATGGCGGCCAGCGTGTGGCCCGCGTCGAGATCTGCCCTGTCAATGAGGGGGCCACCCAGATCATTGGTGATGCCGTTCATATGGATTGTGACCTGATCGCCATGTCGGGCGGCCTGTCCCCCGCGGTGCATCTGCATTCGCAGGCACGCGGCAAGCTGGAATGGGATGACCGGACCCTGTGTTTCAAACCGTCGGCAACGCATGAAGCCTCATTCAACGCCGGGGCGTGCAATGGCAGTTTCGATCTTGGCGCGGCACTGCGCGAAGGCGCACGGGCTGGTGCCAAGGCCGCCAGCGCCGCCGGGTTCAAGACGTCTGCCACCATCGAGGCCCCCGCTCTGGACACGCCAAAACAGAGTTGGCGTCCACTCGCCGCATGGAAAATCACCAATGGTGAGGGTCCGGGCAGAGGGCCAAAGGCGTTTGTCGATTTCCAGAATGATGTAACAGCATCTGACGTTGCGCTTGCCGCGCGCGAGGGCTTTCAGTCAGTCGAGCATCTCAAACGCTACACCACGATGGGAATGGCAACCGATCAGGGCAAGACATCGAACATCAACGCGCTGGCCATTCTCGCCGACGCGCTTGGCAGTGAGATCCCCAAAGTTGGCACAACGACGTTCCGCATGCCCTACACACCGGCAAATATCGGCGCAATTGCCGCGCGCGATATCGGCCATCTGTTCGATCCCACGCGGCTGACACGCATGGATGACTGGCACCGCGCCAACGGTGCCAGTTTTGAGCATGTCGGCCAGTGGATGCGCGCCTGGTACTACCCCAAGGAGGGTGAGACCATGACCGAGGCGGTCAACCGCGAGGTGCTGGCAGCGCGGACAACGGCTGGTCTTCTGGACGCCTCAACGCTTGGCAAGATCGACATTCGCGGGCCGGATGCCGCCGAGTTTCTCAACCGCATCTATACCAACAGCTGGCTGAAGCTCGGCGTTGGCAAATGCCGCTATGGGCTGATGCTCAAGGATGACGGGATGGTCATGGATGATGGTGTGACGACGCGCCTCGCCGAAGATCATTTCCACATGACAACGACAACCGGCGGAGCCGCTGGTGTCCTTGACTGGATGGAGGAATGGCTGCAGACGGAATGGCCGGAACTCAAGGTATATCTGACCTCGGTGACCGAGGAATGGTCCGTTGCCGCCCTGTCCGGGCCGAATGCCGCAAAAATCCTTGAGGCAGCTGGTGTTGATATCGATCTCAGCGCCTCCTCATTTCCGTTCATGTCGATGCAGGAAGCGCATCTTGGTGGATTGCCGGTACGGCTTTTCCGGATTTCCTTTACCGGCGAGCTGTCCTACGAGATCAATGTCAAGGCACGCCACGGGCTGGCGCTCTGGACCTTGTTGATGGAGGCCGGTGCTGAGTTCGGCATTACCCCCTATGGCACCGAGGCGATGCATGTGCTGCGCGCCGAGAAGGGCTTCATCATCGTTGGCCAGGAAACCGATGGTTCGGTCACGCCGCAGGACCTGAAAATGGACTGGATCGTGTCTGATGTGAAACCCGATTTCATCGGCAAGCGGGCGCTGGCCAGAGCCTCGATGGGCTTTGACGACCGCAAACAGCTTGTCGGCCTCCTGACAACCGACAGCCAGCGGGTGATCCCCGAGGGAGCGCATGCGGTGATTGACCCGGACCAGCCGATGCCAATGGAAATGCTTGGCCAGGTGACATCGTCCTATTATTCGCCGAATGTCGGCTCGTCGATTGCCATGGCGATGCTCAAGGGCGGCCATAGCATGCTGGGTTCGACGGTGTATTTTCCGATGCTCGATGGCGATGTGATCGAGGCGGAAATTGTCGAGCCGACGTTCTTTGACGCGAAAGGAGAGCGGATCAATGGCTGATATCATGACAGGTGATGCAATGCTTCCGGGCCGCAGCGCCCTTGCCGGGCGCGCCGGTATGAGTACCGCCGCCCCAGATGGTGGCAGCGCCGGCCTGCGCGTTCAGGAGGTGGCGCATATTGGCAAGATCAACATCCGCGGCACCAAGGCCTTCGCCAAGGTGATCTGGAACCATACAGGCTGTGAGTTTCCCCCGGCCAACAATATGGTCAGTTCAGCCGGAGCCCGGCACATTGTCTGGCTTGGCCCGGATGAGGCGCTGCTGCTGTGCGAGGCCGGCATGGAGCGCGATCTGCGGCGCAAGATCAGTGACGATCTTGCTGGCCAGCATTTCGCCGCGACAAATGTCACCGACGCGCTCTGCGTTCTGCAGGTTGAGGGACCGGACGTGCGGGCGGTACTCGCCAAGGGCTGTGCGCTTGATCTGCATCCCAAAAAATTCATCCCCGGCCAATGTGCGCAGACGATGCTGGCGCATGCCGGTGTGACGATGATCGCCACCGATGAAAATTGCTTCCTGCTGATCTGCCGGACGAGCTTTGCCGCCTATACGCTCGACTGGCTGCAGGATGCGGCACTTGAGTTCGGCTTTGTCTTTCAGGGTTAGGTGAAGCGGTAGCCTCACGAGCAAAAAGCCCCGGCCAGATGACCGGGGCTTTTGTGATTTCCGAGGCATGAATGTCTGCTGACCTAGTAGTCGGCGTCCGGCAACTCCTCCATCCGGCGGGCAATAAAGGCGCGCAGTGCCTCATCAATCGCCGGATCGAGCGCCGGTTCCTGATATGAATCCAGCATCTCGCGAACGCGAACGCGGGCTCTGGCATTGCTCTCGATGCAGCCTTCGGATGACCATTGTTCAAAGGTGTTGTTGTCGGCCATTTCCGAGCGCCAGAAAGCCGTCTCAAAATTCGCCTGGGTGTGGGATGAGCCAAGGAAATGCTGGCCCGGGCCGGTTTCGCGAAGCGCATTCATCGCCTGGCCGTTTTCCGACACATCAATGCCGTCGACCAGATTCTGCATCATCGTCAATTGATCGGCATCAAGCAGCAGCTTGGCGTAGTCGGCGACCAGACCGCCCTCCATCCAGCCGCCAGCATGCAGGACGAAATTAACGCCGCCCATCACCGTTGGCAAAATGGTATGGGTGGATTCATAGGCGGCCTGCGCATCAGGGGTCTTGGCCCCGGTAAGCGATCCGCCAGAACGGAACGGCACCCCAAGACGGCGGGCCAGTTTGGCGCAGCCATAAAGCACCTTGGCAGGTTCCGGCGTGCCGAAGGTCGGGGCGCCTGTCTGCATCGACATCGAGCTGGCAAAACTACCAAAAATCACCGGCGCGCCAGGATTGACCGCCTGGGTGAAGGCGATGCCACTCATCGCTTCGGCAAGGGTCTGGGCAAGTGTGCCAGCAACCGAGACCGGCGACATTGCCCCGGCCAGAATGAACGGCGCGGTGATCACCGCCTGATTGTTCCGTGCATAGACCTTGAGCGCGCCCAGCATGGTGTCATCCCAGGTCATCGGCGAATTGGCATTGATCAGACTGACACAGACCGTGTTGTTGGCGACAAACTCATCACCAAACAGGATTTTTGACATATCAACCGTGTCCTGCGCCCGGCTGGGGGCCGTGACCGAACCCATATAGGGCTTGTCGGACAGGCGCTGATGCGCATAGATCATCTCGAGGTGACGCTTTGTCACCGGCAGATCGACAGGCTCGCAGACGGTACCGCCGGAATGGTGAAAACCGGGATGCATATAGACGAGTTTCACGAAATTGCAGAAATCATCCATCGTGGCATAACGGCGCTCACCCTCAAGATCACGAACAAATGGCGGGCCATAGACAGGTGCAAACACCGTCCTGTTACCGCCAATCTCTACAGAGCGGGCAGAATTGCGCGCATGCTGGGTGAAGCTGGCAGGGGCCGTGGCGCAAAGCTGGCGCGCCAGCCCGCGGGGAAAATGCACCCGTTCACCTTTTACGTCGCAGCCGACATTGCGCAGGATATCGAGCGCCTCCGTATCATCACGGAAATCAATGCCGATTTCCTCAAGGATGGTCTCGGCATTGGCCTCGATGATCTCTGTCGCCTCATCGCTGAGAATATCGACAGGCGGAATGTTGCGCGTAACGAATGGCGCGCTGGCACCGCCACCGCCACCGGTCCGCAATTGACGCCGCGCATCACGCCCGCCGCCGCGACGCGAGCGCCGCTCTGTTACCTGAGGTTCAGACATTTGCTTTTTTCCTCTCCTGCGAAGCTGTTGTCACTGGCCAAGCGGCTCAGGCGCGCAGTTTTTCATTATCCGGGTCATAGGGGGATTCGGTGACAACCGTGGCTCGCAGGCGCTGGTCAAGAATGTCGATCATCAGCTCCGTGCCGACGGCGGCAAGATCTGGCCGCACCATCGCCAGGGCAAGGGATTTTTCAAGGCGGAAACCATAGCCACCGCTGGTCGCGCGGCCAATGACCTCGCCATCGGGACGCATGATCGGGTTACCGCCAATGGCATCGGCATCGGTGGTGTCATGCACCTCGAGCGTGACCATGGTGTTCGCAAAGCCGGCTTCCTGCCACTGGCTGAGTTTCTGGCGTCCCTTGAAATCACCCTTGTTCAGATGAACAAACCTGTCGAGGCCACTCTCAAGCGCCGCATATTCGATCGACAATTCGGTGCCAACAAGGCGGTAGGATTTCTCCAGCCGCATGGCGTCCATGGCCCGGATGCCAAAGGGCTTCAGGCCAAACTCGGCACCGGCATCCATCAGCGCATCAAAGATATGGTTCTGAAACTCGATCGGGTGATGCAGTTCCCAGCCAAGCTCGCCGACGAAATTCATCCGGAACGCCATGGCCGGTGCGAGATTTACCTCGATCAGGCGGCTGGACAGCCACGGAAAGGCCGCATTGCTGAGATCGGCGCGGGTGATTTTCTGCAGAATGTCACGTGCCTTTGGTCCGGCCAGAACCAGCACACCGATGGAATTGGTAATGTTGTCGAAACGGACAGAGCCATCATCCGGCATATGTTTCCTGATCCAGTCATGATCCAGCCGCTGTGCCGCGCCGGCGGCGACAAGATAGAAACTGTCATCAGATTCACGCTGGATGGTAAATTCAGAATGCACCCCGCCGCGTTCAGTCAGCGCATGGCACAGCGCAACCCGCCCCACCTTGCGTGGCAGCCTGTTGGCAACAAGATGATCGAGGAAAGCCTCGGCACCCGGGCCGGAAATACGGCATTTGGAAAAGGCCGACATATCCAGCAAACCGGCATTTGCCTGAACGTTGCGGACTTCATTGCCGACATGTTCAAACCAGTTCGACCGGCGGAAGGACCAGTGATCCTCCTGCGGTGTTCCCTCCGGCGCAAACCAGTTGGCCCGCTCCCAGCCGAACTTCTGGCCAAACACGGCACCAAGGGCCTTCAGCCGGTCATAGCAGGGCGCGGTGCGCAGCGGCCGCGCGGCAGCCCGTTCCTCATCCGGGTAATGGGTGGTGAACACATTCTCATAGGCTTCTTCATTTTTGACCTTGAGATAGGATTGCGTCGTGTAGCTGCCATAACGCCGTGGGTCGACGCCCAGCATATCAATGGTTGGCTCGCCCTCGACGATCCATTCGGCAAGCTGCCAGCCAGCACCGCCAGCGGCGGTGATGCCAAAGCTATGCCCCTCATTCAGCCAGAAATTCGGTACGTCCCATGCCGGACCGATAATCGGATTGCCATCCGGCGTGTAGGCAATGGCACCATTATAGACCTTTTTCACACCAACCTCGCCAAAGGCCGGAACACGTTCCATCGCCGACTCGATATGCGGTTCCAGACGTTCAAGGTCTTCCTGGAACAATTCATATTCAGAATCATCGCCCGGTCCATCGACATAGCAGGCTGGCGCGCCCTTTTCATAGGGGCCAAGGATCAGGCCGCCCGCCTCCTCGCGCATGTACCATTGACCATCGGAATCCCGCAGGACGCCCATCTCTGGCTCGCCCCGCGCATGGCGGTCCTTGATGTCCTGATGCGCCTCGGTGACGATATATTGATGCTCAACCGGGATCACCGGCACGTTCAAGCCAACCATCTGACCTGTCTTGCGGGCAAAATTACCCGAACAGCTGACCACATGCTCGCAGGTGATCTCGCCCTTGTCGGTTGTCACCTTCCACTCGCCGTCGGTGGTCCGGCTGATCGCGGTCACGGTGGTATTACGATAGATTTCGGCACCGCGGTCACGCGCGCCGCGTGCCAGTGCCTGTGTCAGGTCGGCAGGCTGGATATAGCCGTCACCCGGGTGCCGGATCGCACCGATCAGGCCATCGGTGTTGCACATTGGCCAGTAATGCTTGACCTCCTCAGGGGTCAGAATCTGGACATCGACGCCAATGGTGCTGGCAACGCCGGCATATTGCCGATATTCATCCATGCGGTCAGGCTTTGAGGCAAGACGGATGTTCGAGACATTGCGGAAACCGACATCCATACCGGTCTCTTCCTGCAGTTCCTGATAGAATTTGACCGAATATTTATGCACCTGGCCAACGGAATAGGACATGTTGAACAGCGGCAGCAGGCCGGCGGCATGCCAGGTCGAACCCGAGGTCAGTTCCCTGCGTTCCACAAGAACAACGTCAGACCAGCCTTTTTTCGCCAGATGGTACAAGGTGCTGACACCAACAACACCGCCCCCAATGACAACAACGCGTGCGTGCGTTTTCATGTTCCAAACTCCCTTTCAAAGCAGGTTCGACGCCGATATCAACAAATCGCCGACCGCCATTCATTCATCGGCGCAAGCATATTGAAAGAGCGCAAAAACAGCGTCTTCCATCCGACTTTTTTTGCCCAGAATAGGTAACCAGAACAGACAATGGTGACAGCCGGCCGAATTCAGACAACGGTGCCAGCGCCCCGGCATCTGGATCACAGGCGACGGCGCGGCGTGTCAGGTAATGCCAGGAATCAGGGGTTCAGACGCTGCACATTCCAACCGCCCGCACCGTTGCCATTGAAGCGAAAGCGATCATGCAGGCGGTGTTCACCATCAGCCCAGAATTCGATTTCCTGCGGTACAATGCAATAACCACCCCAATGCGGTGGTCGCGGCACGGCATCGGGAAAACGGGCTTCGCTCACGGCCACCGCCTCCGCCAATTCGGCACGGCTGGCAAGCGGCTGGGACTGCGCTGAGGACCAGGCACCGATCTGGCTGCCACGCCCACGGGAGTCAAAATAGGCGTCGGATTGCGCCGGCGATACCTGCGAGACCGGGCCGACGACACGCACCTGGCGGCGCAGGCTTTTCCAGTGCATGCAAAAGGCGGCCTTTTCCGTTGCCAGCAATTCGTCCGATTTGCGGCTTTCGTAATTGGTGTAGAAGACAAAGCCATCTGGCGACCATTGCTTGAGCAGGACCATCCGAACAGAGGGCATGCCATTCCTGTCCACACTGGCCAGCGCAATGGCATCAGGATCATTGATTTCCGAGGCAACGGCCTCTTCAAACCATTGACCGAAAAGTGCGAAGGGATCGGTATTCTGTTCAAGTTCCATGCCGGGAATCTCCTGTCCGTTAGTGCCGAGATGGGCATTCACCATTGCGGCTGCAATGGTGCAATGCTGAAAAGCGGCGAGAGTTTGTTGGCAAAAACAAATTATTGCCTTATTTTTCCGCAATATTGTTTCTCGTGATAGGTTAATAACCCGCACACCACACAGAAAATTTGATAGAAATCAAAGGTATTCAACGATGAAGCATCCACATCAGACTACCCCATCTGCTAACCGTGCCGCTGTCGGAACGACTATATTGTCAGCGGCGATCCTGTGTGTCGCCATGCTTGGCACCGCCACCGCCGAGACGCGCGTCGAGACGGTTCTGGGAACAGTGACGAAATCCGACCCGATCCGCAGCAGCTATGTGCGCAAGACGCCCAAGGACGAGCGTGTTTGCCGGACCGAGGATGTGCCGATCTATGGCGAGTCCAAGAGCGGCCAATCCGATCTGGGGGCGATGATTGTTGGCGGCCTTATCGGCTCGGCCATCGGCAACAAGCTGTCCGACAATGAGGGCGCGGGAGCCGCAGGAACGGTTGCCGGTGCTATTCTCGGACGTGAACATGCAAAGAACACCACCGGACAGGGCGAAGTTGTCGGCTATCGCCAGCAGAATATCTGTGAGACGCGAACGATCATGACCGAACAGACGATCGAGGAGATCACCGGTTACAGAAATACGATCGAGATCGACAACAAGATCATCACGCTTGAATCGGCGCGCCCACTGGCCCCCAATGAGCGTGTCGAGATTACCCGTCAGGTCACCTACTCGCTTCGCTAGACCGCCAGCGGCCAGACGGCGGGCTTTGCCGCCTGCCACTGGCAGGTTTTGCGCCTGCTTCTGCTTGCCCTGAACGCTGGAGCCTGTAGAATGGCGACAGTTTAGTTGTCGGTGGGCGCGCAGCCTGTGCGGGCCACGCAAATACGGGAAAGACCAGAGCCATGAGCGAGCAGACCACACCACAGAACAAGCCTGAAAATGCTGGCGGCGTAATGGCTGGCAAGCGCGGACTTATCATGGGCGTGGCAAATGACCGTTCGATCGCCTGGGGAATCGCTGCCAAGCTGGCTGAACAGGGTGCCGAGCTGGCTTTCACCTTTCAGGGTGAGGCGCTGGAAAAGCGTGTCAGGCCGCTGGCCGCATCGGTCGATAGTGACCTTGTTCTGCCCTGTGACGTCACCGATGAGCAAAGCGTTGACGCCGTGTTCTCGACGCTTGCCGAGAAATGGGGCAAGCTCGATTTCGTGCTGCATGCCATCGCCTATTCCGACAAGGAAGAGCTGAAAGGCCAATATGTCGATACCAGCCGCGAGAATTTCCAGCGGACGATGGATATCTCGGTCTATTCCTTCACCCATATCGCGCAAAAGGCCACGGCGATGATGAATGATGGTGGCTCATTGCTGACGCTGACCTATTACGGCGCAGAGAGGGTGATGCCGCATTACAATGTTATGGGCGTCGCAAAGGCAGCTCTCGAGGCATCAATCCGCTATCTGGCGGTTGATCTTGGTGGCCGCAACATCCGGGTCAACAGCCTGTCGGCCGGCCCGATGAAAACACTGGCTGCATCTGGCATTGGCGATTTCCGCTATATCCTGAAATGGAACGAGTACAACTCGCCACTCAAACGCAATGTAACGCTTGAGGATGTCGGTGGCGCCGGGCTGTACCTGCTCTCCGACCTGTCATCGGGGGTTACCGGCGAGACACATCATGTCGATTGCGGCTATCACGTCGTCGGCATGAAGGCGGTTGACGCGCCTGACATTTCGACTGTCTGACATGTCTGATAACAGCTTTGGAAAACTGTTCTCCTTTACCAGCTTTGGAGAAAGTCATGGGCCCGGCATTGGCTGTGTGGTCGATGGCGCACCGCCGCGCATGGCGCTGTCCGAGGACATGATCCAGCCCTATCTGGACCGCCGCCGGCCCGGCCAGAACCGCTTTGTCACACAGCGCCAGGAAGAGGACAGGGTTGAAATCCTGTCCGGCGTTTTCGAGGGGCAGACAACGGGAACACCGATCGGCCTGCTGATCCGCAACAAGGATCAGCGGTCAAAGGATTATGGCGATATCGCAAGGCAATTCCGACCCGGCCACGCCGATTACACCTATCAGAAAAAATATGGCATCCGCGATTATCGGGGGGGCGGGCGGTCCTCGGCGCGCGAGACTGCGGTGCGTGTCGCCGCTGGCGCCATCGCCGATCTGTTTCTCAAACAGGCGCTTGGCACCAGCTATCGGGTACGCGGTGGCGTTGTGCAGATCGGACCGCACAGGATCAACCGGGACAATCTCGATTGGGACAATTGCGACAGCAACCCGTTTTTCTGCCCTGACGCCGAGGCGGCCGCCGCGTGGGAAGGGTATCTGGATGACGTGCGCAAGCAGGGATCATCAGCTGGGGCCATTCTGGAAATCGTTGCCGATGGCATTCCTGCCGGCCTTGGCCAGCCGATCTATGGCAAGCTGGATACCGAACTGTCTGCAGCGATGATGAGCATCAATGCCGTCAAGGGTGTTGAGATCGGCAGCGGCTTTGCGGCAGCGGCAATGGATGGCCGCGAGGCAGGTGATGAAATGCGCAAGGGGCCAGCCTTCCTGAGCAACCATGCTGGCGGCATTCTGGGTGGCATCTCGACGGGTGAGCAGATCGTCGTTCGCATTGCGATCAAACCCACCTCATCGATTCTGACGAAACGACGCTCAATCGACGAGGATGGCAAGGAGGTTGAACTGCTGACCAAGGGGCGGCATGATCCCTGCGTTGGCATTCGTGGCGTTCCCGTTGCCGAGGCAATGATAGCGATTACGCTGGCTGATCACTTGATGCGGCATCACGCGCAATGTGGGATTCTGTCCGGCGACTGAGTGGGTTAGTGCTGCGGCTTGCTGGCCGCGATCAGAAATTCGCGGTTGCCATCCGGTCCATCAATTGGTGAGGGTACGGTGCCGATATGGGTCCAGCCCATTTCGTCCGTCAGCCATCGCTCAATCCGTGCCGTTGTCTGGACGTGAAGCGCGGCATCGCGCACCACACCACCCTTGCCGACATTACCCCTACCAACCTCGAACTGGGGCTTGATCAGTGCCAGGAGAGCGGCCCCGGGGGCCGCCAGCGCCAGCGCCACCGGCAACAGTTTGGCAAGGCTGATGAAGGACGCATCACAGACAATGAGATCAGGCGTCATACCAAGCATGTCCGGCGTCAGATCACGGGCGTTCACCCCATCCAGTACCACCACACGCGGATCACTGGCCAGGCTGGGATGAAGCTGATCACGCCCGACATCAAGCGCGAAGACGCGCATTGCACCACGGGTGAGCAATACCTCGGTAAAGCCACCCGTGCTGGCCCCAATGTCAAGACAGGTGCGGCCCGCCGGATCAATCTGGGTAAAGGCGTCAAGCCCGCCGATCAATTTCAGCGCACCTCGGCTGACCCAGGGAAAATCACTGGCCGTCAGCTCCAGCTCGGCATCAGGGGCAAGCAGCCGCGATGATTTTGTCAGGGGTTTTCCCGCAAGCAGAACAGCCGATGATGCGATCAGCGCCCGCGCCCTGTCCCGCGAGGCAGCCAGACCGCGTGCCACCAGCAACGCATCGGCCCGAATCCGATCCAGCGTTTCGGACGGCACAGGTTTTTGTTGAGATTTTCTACGCGAACCGGCCACACCAAAACCATAAAACACCAGTGTCATGCGGTGGACATGATCACCAAAACATCACCCAAAATCACTTCACAATCACCAGCATGGGGCCGGGTGACCGAAACCTCTATTTTTTCCGCTTTGCGCTGCTATCCAGAGCTTCGGCTGCCCCGACAAGGGCGGAAAGCGCGACAACAATGCCATCACGATCAAGTCCACAGTCAGCAAGCTGGCCTGCCTGGCTGTCATGTTCGATGAATTCATCAGGAAGCGACAGAGCGCGAACGGCGAGACCGGCATCAAGATGGCCCGCATTCGCCATATATTGCAGAACATGGGCTGAAAAACCCCCCGGGCTGTTTTCCTCGACGATCAACAGCCTGTCATGCCCAGCTGCCAATTCATCAAGCAGCACGCTATCCAGCGGCTTGGCAAACCGCGCATCGGCCACGGTCGCGGCAACTCCGACATCGGCCATTATATCAGCGGCAGCCAGACAATCGGCAAGGCGGGTGCCCAGCGAGAGAATGGCCACATCGTCACCCCGGCGAATGATCCGGCCCCTGCCAATCGGCAATATCTCGCCACGTTCGGGAAGCTCACAGCCGACCCCCTCGCCACGCGGATAGCGGACGGCCGATGGCCCGTCATCATAGCTGGCAGCGGTTGCCACCATATGCGTCAGCTCCGCCTCATCCGACGGACACATGATCACCATGCCGGGCAGACAGGACAGATAGGCCACATCAAAAATCCCGGCATGTGTGGCCCCGTCGGCACCGACAAGACCGGCCCGGTCGATAGCGAATCGCACAGGAAGTTTCTGGATCGCGACGTCATGAACCAGCTGATCATAACCGCGCTGCAGGAAGGTCGAGTAGAGCGCACAAAATGGTTTCATACCCTCACTGGCGAGACCGGCGGCGAAGGTCACCGCATGCTGTTCGGCAATGCCAACATCAAAAACGCGCGTCGGGAAACGTTCCTTGACCTTGTCCAAACCAGTTCCGGACGGCATCGCAGCGGTGATGGCAACAATGCTGTCATCCTGCTGTGCAGCGTCGATCAGCGCCTTGGCAAAGACCGAGGTGTAGCTGGGAACATTTGCTGCGGCCTTCTGCTGGGTGCCGGTGATCACGTCAAATTTCGGCACGGCATGGTATTTTTCGGCAGATGGGCCGGCAAAGGGATGCCCCCTGCCCTTTTCAGTGACGACATGTACCAGCACCGGCCCGGCTACATCGCCATCACGCAGATTTTTCAGAACCGGCAGAAGATGCCCCATCTCATGGCCATCAATCGGACCGATATGCAGAAAGCCCAGCTGACTGAAAACTGAATTGCCGCTGATCAGATCACGCGCCATATCCTTGGCACGGCGGGCTGTGCGCTCGATCTCGGCGGGAAATTTGCTGGTCACCTCGCGCACCAGATCGCGAATGGAATGGAACGGCTCCGAGGTGATCAGACGCGAGAGATAGCTGCTCATCGCGCCGACCGGCTGGGCGATCGACATATCATTGTCATTCAGAATGACAATCAACCGGGTGTCGGAAGCGCCCGCATTGTTCATCGCCTCATAGGCCATGCCGGCACTCATCGATCCATCGCCAATCACAGCAATCACATTGCGTTTACTGTTCCGTAGATCGCTGGCCACCGCCATTCCGAGACCTGCCGAGATCGAGGTGGAGGAATGGCCGGCACCGAAAGGATCAAAAACGGATTCGTCACGCTTGGTAAAGCCCGACAGGCCATCCTTTTGACGCAGGGTCTCAATCCGGTCACGGCGACCGGTAAGAATCTTGTGCGGATAGGCCTGATGCCCAACGTCCCAGATCAGCCTGTCGTCAGGTGTCTGGAAAACATAATGCAATGCGAGGGTCAATTCGACGACGCCGAGCCCGGCACCAAGATGCCCACCGGTTTTCGAAACAGCGGAAATTGTTGCATCGCGCAGCTCGCGCGCAAGACGCGGCAGTTCTGCCTCCGGCAGCCGCCGCAGATCTTCCATCCGGCCAATCTTATCAAGCAAGGGGGTCGGCGCCATTTCAACTCCACTATTATCAGCCCAACTTCGGCTCATAACACACGCCGGACTTTACACTTCCATATAGGCTATCACGATTTGCGTGCAATAGCGAATGTCGCCAGATACCCCAGATACCCAGCCTGTGGCCACGGTGCCAAAACAGCCAGCGCATCCCCAATAAGACGGTGTGCGGTGGCGCGTGCCTGGTCTGCGCCCATCAGGGCAACAAAGCTGCCCTTGCCACGGTCGGCGTCCTGTCCAGCCGGTTTGCCAAGTGTCGCCGCATCACCATCATAATCAAGCAGGTCATCGGCAATCTGAAACGCCAGACCGAGGTCACGTGAAAATGCCCCCAGCGCATCCAGCAGCCGGTCATCAGCACCACCCACGATGCCACCACAAATGGCAGCACACTGGATCAGCGCACCAGTCTTCATCGACTGCATTTCAGTGACTTCAGCAAGATCAAGCTGGCGCGTCTCGGCCTGCAGGTCCAGCATCTGCCCCCCCGCCATGCCTGCAAGACCGGAGGCGCTGGCAAGCGCTGCAACGAGCCGGACCTGAACGGCTGGATCAGAATGCGTGCGGGCATCAGCAAGAATGCCAAAAGCCATGGTCTGTAACGCATCCCCAGCCAGAATGGCCGTCGCTTCATCAAACGCTACATGACAGCTGGGCTTGCCACGCCGCGTTGCAGCGTCATCCATCGCCGGCAGATCGTCATGCACCAGCGAATAGGCATGCAGCATTTCCAGTGCTGCCGCCACACGCAGCGCCCCTGGCTGCTGGCTGCCCTCATCGGACAGCCGCGCCGCACCAAGTACCAGCGCGGCCCGCAGGCGCTTGCCACCGCTCATCGCGGCATGGATCATCGCCTCGCGCAGTCGCTGTGCCGAGGATTGATCCGTGCGGAGGATGTCATCAATGAAGACAGCCGTTGCCCCGGCATCGCTTGCGAGTTGCTCAGAAAACTCCATGGCGCACTAGTTTTCAGGCGAGAAACTGTCGGCTTCGACGGGTGAGGTGCCATCTGCCGGCAGTTTGATCTGCTCAACCTTCATCCGCGCCTCTTCAAGCCGCCTCTGACAATGTGCCTTGAGTGCGGTCCCCCGCTCAAATGCGGCAATCGCATCATCAAGTGATACATCCCCACGCTCAAGAGACGTCACGATCGCCTCAAGCTCACGCAACGCATCCTCAAAGCTGATTGCCGCCAAATTCTTATCGTCACCAACACTATTCATGAAACTGTCCGGTCCAGTTGCGCGTTACCTTCCGCCGGACGCATGACTGCGGATCATGGCAGTGCGGGTATTACCACACTCAATCACCAGCAAGCGTGGTTGCGATGGATTTAACCATATCCGCCACACGCTTACGAACCAACGGTGTCTTGATACTATAGTAAGTGCGCACAAGCTCAAGCGTTTCCCGCCGTGCCATCGGATCTCTTACCTGCTCCTCGCCAAGATCGACGGCATCAATGCCCCGGCTGACCCGGCGCGGCGAAGCACGCATGGTGACCTCCGACATATCGTCAAAAAAGTAATTGATTGGAACATCAAGAATCTGGCCTATGTCCCACAGGCGCGACGCGCTCACACGGTTGGCACCACGCTCATATTTCTAAACCTGCTGGAGGGTGATGTTCAATTCACCACCCAACTGTTCCTGACTCATTGCCAACAATGTTCGGCGCAGACGGATCCGTTTCCCGACATGCATATCGACGGCATTGTTGTTGGTAATCCGGAAATTTCGCTCAATCTGATCATTCTCAGCCATGATTTCATCCTTTTGCTTTACGCGGCCATATTACCAAAGGTTGCACCCAAGAATGTTCAAATTCCTGTGAGTAGCATTATTTTACTCGCGTTTACCTTTTGGGCCTGCAGATAAAAACAAATATCATGGATCAGGTGAGTAACCGGACAGGCCGATTAGCGACATTCTTCGAGGGCGGCGAGAAGCGCATGCGCGATTCCGGCTTCAAATGTCGAGTGTCCTGCCTCGTCGATGAGCCTGAGTCTGGCTCTGGATCCCCAGCTTTTTGCCAACATTCTCGCCGTGACCGGAGGGCAGATGACGTCATGACGACCCTGAATGATCTCGGCTGGCAAATGCTTTATGCGATCAAGATTCTCAAGAATATGGTCAGGCGCCAGAAAACAGTGATTGACAAAGTAATGTGCCTCGAGACGCGCCATGCCGAGCGCCGATTTGCCGCCCACATGACGAACCCCGGAGCGCAGCGTCGAGCAGCTTGTCTCATATGAGGCCCAGCGTTCAGCGGCTGCCTGATGCGTATGACGATCAGAGTCAATCAGGCGACGGTGATAACTGGTCAGCAGATCAGACCGTTCCTGAAGCGGCAGAAATTCGACAAAACTTTCATGGGCCTCGGGGAAAAACCGCCCCATATCATTGAGAAACCAATTCACCTCGGCATCCGTTCCAAGGAAAATACCGCGCAGGATCAGGCGTGACACATTTTCGGGATGGGCGATCGCATAGGCCAGTGCCAGCGTACTCCCCCAGGAGCCGCCAAACAGCACAAACCGGTCGATGCCAAGGGCGGTGCGCAGCGCCTCGATATCGTCGATCAGATGCTGGGTCGTGTTGTCGGCAATCTCACCATGGGGCTGTGACTGGCCACAACCGCGCTGGTCGAACAGCACACAATGGAAACGGTCCGGGTTGAACAGGCGGCGATGTGCCGGCGCAATGCCTGCACCCGGCCCCCCATGCAGAAACAGCACAGGGACACCATCGGGATTTCCGCATTGCTCATAATGTATGCGATGGATACCGCGGGCCAGATAGCCCTGATTGAACGGAACGACCGGCGGAAATAGTTCTTTTTCCTGAATGAATGCGTGTGCCATGCGCCATCATAACCGAGACGGCGCACACCTTTCAATCCCCGCAGGGCTGTGCATCAAAGAGCAATGATGGCGCCGGCGACCCCAGCGATCCCGGAATGAAAACGCCACCGGTCAGGCGACGTCCATCATATCCTCAAGTTTCATCGCGGCCGCATCCTGATCGATCTTTTCAATCGCCGCGAACTCACGCGCCAGACGCTCAAGCGCGGCTTGATACATCTGCCGCTCGGAATAGGATTGCTCGGCCTGGTTGGTCCGGCGATGCAGGTCGCGCACAACCTCGGCGATCGACACCGGATCACCAGATTTGATTTTTGTTTCATATTCCTGCGCGCGGCGAGACCACATCGTGCGCCGCACACGTGCCTTGCCCTGCAGGGTGGTGATAGCCTGATCCATCTGCTTGCGCGAACTCAATGTGCGCAGGCCAAGCGACTTTGCCTTTTCCATTGGCACGCGCAACGTCATGCGGTCCTGTTCGAACCGAACCACAAGCATTTCCATGACAGCACCACCGACATCGCGTTCCTCGGTACCAAGAATGCGGCCAACGCCATGCGTCGGGTAAACGACAAAATCACCTTCTGCAAAAGTGGTTTCTGACTTCTGTGCCATAGTTTCCTTTTCCTCGTGCCATGCCTGCCATCCAATAATGAAGCCGCCCTGCAGGGCGGGCCGGCATGGTTTGCTCTGGCATCAACCAAATGACCATGTTTCGCAGGCACCCGATCACCAAAACTGGTCCACATGGCCGCAAAACACCTCAGCGCAACGTCAATTGCTGCGCTAAGCCCTTATTATACTCCAATTTTCCGCAAAAAACAACTCGTTGAAAAGTCAACAGGTCGACCAGCCGCATCGCGCAACGGGCGCTAGTTGCCCGCACCCGGTGCCTTGGTGAAATATTTTTCATATTTCCCCGTTTCACCCTGACTGGCCTCGGCATTTGGCATCGGGTCGATCCGCTGTCCGATGTTGGGCCAGATTTCCGACATCTCACGATTGACCTCAAGCCATGCCTCTGCACCCGGCTCCGAGTCCGGGAGTATGGCTTCGGGCGGACATTCGGGTTCACACACGCCGCAATCAATACATTCATCAGGATGGATCACCAGCATGTTCTCACCCTCATAGAAGCAATCTACAGGGCATACCTCGACGCAGTCGGTGTATTTACAATTGATGCAGTTTTCATTGACGATATAGGTCATGATCGTGGTTCCATGGGGTTGGGATCTGAGCCGCGAGTTCTATCGCAGAATCACCGGATGGGCAAGGCCTACACGCCACGGTCCAACCGGGCTCTTGCGCGTTTGGCGGCGCGCCCGGAATCCACATCCTCAACAAAGAGCAGACCCGCCAAACGGCGCATCAGCTGTGCCTCATATTCATGCATCTGGCCATCAGCAAGCACAACCATCCACGCCATCTCCATGATCGCAATCCGGTCCTCGGCGTCAGTTTCTGACCTGATGGCCCGCACCAGCGAGTGAATCTCGATACGGTCCTCATGGGCGACAACCGCCTTGTCAATGATGCTGGCAACCTCCTCGTCGCTGAGGTCCAGCTGGCTGGTCAGCGCGTGCGAAATGCTGGCCCGTTCATCCTGATCAAGCACCCCGTCGGCCATCGCCGCCTCAATCAGCAGACCGGCAAGCGTTTCCGCCCATTCATGATCGCCCTTCGGGGCAACAGTCTCATCGGTAGAAAATGTCTTTATCCAGCCTTCAAGTTTCTCAAGCATAATGTCGTCCTGTCATCAGTTTGTGGTATCTTACAGCCCTGGTTTGAGCCTGTCGGTCAGGCGGCGTTCGCGTTTTGTCGGCCGACCGGCTCCTTTTTCCCGTGCCTCAAAATCGGGATCATGTGCCGTTGTCTTTGCCAGTTTGGGTTGCAGCGGTGCCAGATCCTCATAAAGCAACATGGCCTTTGATGCCGGTCCCCGCCGGCTGCCAAGCGCCACGATGCGAATCACACGGATATTGGCACCCTGTGCAAAAGTCAGCGTCTGGCCAATGATGGCGGCACGATGCGGCTTGCTCATCACCTCCCCGTCGAGTCGGAAACGGCCACCGGCGATGGCCCTTGTTGCCATCGCCCTGGTTTTGAAAAAACGTGCATACCACAGCCATTTATCAAGGCGCAGCGCTGTGTCTGATCCGCTCAAGTCTGCCCTATTCCTTCAGCTTCAGCCCCGCCAGAACGGCAAAGGGGGAATTGGGATCAGGCTGTTTCTGGGCAGGCTTGGCCGGACGGGAATGTCCCTTGCCAGCCGCGCGTCGCCTGCCGTCAGCCCTGGAGCGCCCACCACCCTTTTTTGCATTCTGGTCAGTCGGCCGGTCACCGCGCGGTTTGCCCGCATTCGGGCGGGCGCGGCGGACACGCTCAAAAATCTGCAGCGCCGGCTTTTCAGGATCCTCGGATGGTTCCTCACCAACGATCCTGCACTGCATGTCCAGCAGCATCGCGCCCATCTGTTCACGTGTTGCCCCGGCAAGCGAGAGCATATCCTCGGTGATCTTGAACTGGCCCTCTCTTGCGGCAGTGCGCACCAGCAGCGCCACCCGCTCGACCATATCAACGCGCATCACGCGTCCGCCAAGGCGGCGATAGCCAACAGCAAGCCAGAATTCATCGGGGACATTTTCAACCGAGTCGATTGTGACACGACCAGCAGGTGGCGGCGCGTGAAAGGTACCGCTGTCATTGAGATACAGATTCCACAGCAGCGCCCGCAATTCGATCTGCGCCGGCTTCAACATATCCGGCAGATAAACCGCCTCAACGCCAAAGCGCAGGCCAAGACGCGCCATCGCCGGGCGGTCGGAGTCCTCAAGCGCTTTCGTCAGATGCGCAATCTCGACACTGCGAACTGCGCCAAGCCCCTCAAACAGCGTAAAGGCAATGCCCTTGGCAGCCCCTGACAGGGTTATCGGTTTGGTGACGGGTTCCTCGAGGATATCAGGCTGTTCAACCGGTGGGTTTGCCGGGATTTCATCCCTGGTCGGTCCGCCGGCATCGTCAGCTGGTACCGTTATGGTATCTGGCACAGCTTTGCCGGGGGCCGCTTTGCCGGGGGCCGGCATTTCAATGGCTTCCGGGGATTCCAGCGCCAACAACCGAGACAGTACATCACGCACATGCTCAGCGACGAAGTCATTGAGCCGCGCATGCAGGCGTTGTGTCTGATCAATCGACAGCAGATCACTGTCAATCACTTCCGGACGGGGGGAATAGAGGCCATCACCTTTGACAAGCCGTGCGACCCTGGCCTCGCGCCAGCTGATCACGCCAGCCTCATCAAGCTGGAAGGCAGGGGTTGCCGACGCCGCAAAGGCCCGCACACGGGTCTCGATCTCATCGGGAAGGCCACGCCGCGCCGCTGCGAGAATGGTCGATTTTTCCTCACCATCCGCAAGCGTCGGTTGGAACACAAATCCGTCCAGCACGCCCACTTCCTCACCTTCAACCAGAACCGTACCGTCCGTCTTTACCGAAGCCATCAAATTCTTCTTTTCCTTCAATCTTCGACTTAAATGCGCGGCCCGTCGATCAACAAACCGCTCTGACAACCGGCTGTGCAGACAATCCGAGAGCCGGTCCTCAATTTGACGCGCACGATCCTGCCATTGGGTGGGGCTGTCTGTCCAGTCAGAACGGTGCGTGATGTAGGTCCATGTTCGAATATAGGCAAGGCGGGTCATCAATGTATCAAGGTCGCCATCCAGCCGGTCGAGCTGGCCCATCGCTTTTGCCACCATATCCGAGCCAAGAACCCCTTGTGCCGCCAGCGCAGCGTAGATGCCAGCCAGCATGTCATAGTGATTTTCATTCAGGCTCTGTCGAAAATCGGGAATACAGGCGACATCCCAGAGCAGACGCACGGCATAGCTGTTGGTGGCAGCTGCCAGAATTTCAGGGCGGCTGGCCAGCGCCGCCAATGCCTGATGATCCAGCGCATCGCCCTTTCGAAACAGGAAAGGCAGAGGCGGTGGCATCTCAAGCGAGGCCAGCAGCGTGTCCACCGTGGAAAAATCCAGATCACGGCTGCGCCAGTAGAAAGCACGCAGCGGCTGGAATCGATGCTGTTCAATGGCCTCGATCATTTCCGGGTCAAGCGCGCGGCAGCCATCAGTGACACCAAAGGTACCATCATTGACATGTCGGCCAGCCCGGCCGGCAATCTGCGCCATCTCCGCCGGCGCCAGTCTGCGCATCCGCCGTCCATCATATTTGACATCAGACGCCAGCGCGACATGGCTGAGATCCAGATTGAGTCCCATACCGATCGCATCGGTCGCAATCAGGAAATCAACATCGCCATTCTGGTAGAGATCAACCTGCGCATTGCGGGTACGCGGGCTGAGCCGGCCCATGACAACGGCCGCCCCACCCCGCTGGCGGCGCACGAGATCAGCGATCTGGTAGACATCGGCGACGCCAAAGGCAACGATCGCGCTGCGCCGCGGCAGGCGCGTCAGCTTGCGCGGGCCGGAATAGGACAGTTGTGACATGCGCTGGCGTGTTTCGAACCGGGCCTCGGGAAGCAGCTGCCGCAAGAGTGGGCCAGCTGTTTCAGCGCCCATCAGCATGGTCTCGAACTGACCACGCGCATGCAGGATGCGGTCAGTAAAGACATGGCCGCGCTCGCGGTCTCCGGCAAGCTGCACCTCATCAACGGCAACAAATTCAAAGCCGCGATTGACCCATTGATCGCCCAGAAAATCCGCCTTTGTGCCAGTGTCGTTGCGCTCCAGCGGCATCGATTCAACGGTGGCGCAGATATAGCGTGCCGATGGCGGCAGAATGCGCTCCTCACCGGTAACAAGGCCAACCTTTGATGGACCAAGACGCGCGACCAGACGGTCATAATTCTCGCGCGCCAGAAGCCGCAGGGGAAACCCGATCAGGCCTGAGGCATAACCAGTCATCCGGTCAATCGCCAGATACGTCTTGCCGGTGTTGGTCGGACCCAGAACAACAGTCACCGCGGCAGAGGGCCGCGATGCAGACGCACGGGACGGGGTGGCGGGAGATCTGGTGACTGACATCAGCGAAAAACCGCAGGGCGGGGAAACAAACAGGGCGAGCCACAAGCCTAGCGGTATTTACCGCGCGGCGCACCGGATTTCTGAGTTGAAATCACCAAAAATCCCCACCCGGGGTTACCGGAGTGGGGTTTTGTGGTCTGTTGATCCCCGCCTAGTCATTGCGCGAGGGTGGAAAAACCCTAGAAATGGGCTGATGCCGTCGTCATTGGCCTGTTCAGCGGCGGTGCAAACCTTGTCAGGTCGATGCCCTCGACAGCGGTCTTGTATTCATCAATCGTTGGCGTCCGGCCCAAAATGGCAGACAGAACGACAACCGGCGTTGATGCCAGCAGGGACTCACCCTTCTTGTCAGTGGAATCCTCGACCACGCGCCCCTTGAACAATCGGGTTGAGGTGGCAAGAACGGTATCGCCCTTTTCCGCCTTTTCCTGATTGCCCATGCACAGGTTACAGCCGGGCCGCTCAAGATAGAGAATATTCTCATAATTCTCGCGCGCCGTGCTCTTTGGCGCGGAATCATCGAACTCGAACCCGGAATATTTCTGCAGAATGCCCCAGTCACCCTCTTCCTTCAGTTCATCGATGATGTTGTAGGTCGGGGCGGCCACAACCAGCGGCGCCTTGAACTCGACACTACCGGAGGCCTTTTCGAGATTGCGCAGCATCTGCGCGACAATCTTCACATCGCCCTTATGCACCATGCAGGAGCCAACGAAACCAAGATCGACCTTCTTTTCAGCCTGATAGAAGGAAATGGGTCGAATGGTATCATGGGTGTAGCGCTTCGAGACGTCGGCATTGTTGACATCAGGGTCAGCAATCATCGGCTCGTCAATCTGGTCCAGATCAACGACGACCTCGGCGGCATAGCTGGCATTGTCATCGGGAGTCAGGGCCGGCTTCTCGCCAGACCTGATCTCGGCGATGCGTTTTTCCGCGATGCCAATCAGCCGCTGGAGCATTCCCGCATCATTTTCCATGCCCCTGTCAATCATCGTCTGAATGCGATCCCGCGCGATCTCCAGCGATTTCACCAGCGTCTCATCCTCGGAAATGCAGATTGCCGCCTTGGCCTTCATTTCCGCCGTCCAGTCAGTGAAGGTGAACGCCTGGTCAGCCAGCAGGGTTCCGATATGAACCTCGATGATCCGTCCCTGAAAGACGTTGTCACCAAACTCTTTGAGCATCTGCGCCTGGGTGGCATGAACGACATCGCGAAAATCCATATGCGCTGCCATGCTGCCCCTGAAAGTCACCTTGACGGATTCGGGAATGGGCATCGTTGCCTCGCCCGTGGCAAGAGCAAGCGCAACTGTTCCGGAGTCAGCGCCAAAGGCCACCCCTTTTGACATCCGCGTATGCGAGTCACCGCCGATGATGATCGCCCAGTCATCAACCGTGATGTCGTTCAACACCTTATGGATCACATCCGTCATGGCATGATAGCCATCCTCGGGATCACGCGCCGTGATCAGCCCGAACTCATTCATGAATTTCATCAACCGGGGGGTGTTTTCCTGCGCCTTGAAATCCCATACTGACGCAGTGTGGCACCCGGATTGATATGCGCCGTCAACAGTCGGCGAAATGACCGTTGCGGCCATCGACTCCAGCTCCTGTGATGTCATCAGGCCGGTGGTGTCCTGCGAGCCGACAATATTGACCCTGACCCTGACATCCGATCCAGCATGCAGAACCGTGCCTGGTTCCACACCGATGGCATTGGCGTTGAAAATCTTCTCAACGGCAGTCAGTCCCTGATTTTCATGGAAAATTTCCGTCGACGGCGCAAAGGCCGATTGCAGGGGGATGTTCAGCGTCTCGCAGGCAAAGCTCTGTAGTTTCTTGCCAAAGACGACGGCGTAGGAGCCACCAGCCTTGATGAACTCAACTTTCTGGGGCGTGAATGACGCGGCAACGTCAACCAGCTCCTCCCCGCCATCGTCGGTGAACAGCTTTTTGTCCCTCGTGTTGATCGTCAGCACGGTTCCCGTCTCGACTGAATATTTCTGCTCAAGAACAGGGTTGTCATCATTGTTGAGAATTGGCTTGCCGTCGGGCCCCAGCTTCTTGACCCAGTTTTTCAGATCAATGCCAATGCCGCCAGTGACACCAACAGTCGTCAGGAAAATCGGTGAGATGCCGTTCGTGCCGGCGACGATTGGCGAAATATTGACGAAGGGCAAATAGGGGCTGGCCTGCTTGCCGGTCCACAGCGCAACATTGTTGACGCCGGACATGCGCGAAGAGCCAACACCCATGGTGCCCTTCTCGGCAACCAGCATCACACGTTTGTCCGGATGCTGTCGCTGGAGTTCCCTGATTTCCTGCTGCGCGGTCTCGGAGATCATACAGCGGCCATGCAGCTCGCGGTCTGAACGTGAATGCGCCTGGTTTCCCGGCGAGAGCAGATCGGTGGAAATATCACCCTCGGCCGCGATATAGGTGACGACTTTTATTTCCTCGTCGATATCCGGCAGGTTGGTGAAAAACTCGGCCCTGGAAAAACTCTCGAGAATGTCGCGGGCAATTTCGTTTCCTGCCTCAAAAGCGGCTTTCAGACGGTCAGTGTCGGCGTCATACAGGAAGACCTGCGTTTTCAGGACAGCCGCAGCAGGCTCAGCCAGTGCCAGATCATCGCCAAGGGCCAGATCGAGCAGAACCCCGACAGAGGGACCGCCCTTCATGTGCGCCAGCAATTCAAACGCGAATGCCGGCGAAATTTCATTTACCACCACATCACCGGTGATGATTTCCCTCAGGAAATCGGCCTTTTCACCTGCAGCGCTCGTGGTGCCGGGTACCGTATTGTAGATCAGCATCTCCAGCGAGTTGTCCCGATGCGGATTTGCCTGATCCTTTATCTGCAGGATGATCTCGTGAAGCAGCGCCCCGTCATCAATTGGCTTTGGTGCCAATCCCTGTTTCCTGCGGTTTTCAACCTCTTCGAGATAGGTGTGGTATAAACTCATGACGTTCCTTGCTGACTGTTTGTAGGTGCCTCGCAGCCAGACCCGGAACCCGCCAGGAACGAATCAGCGGCACTGACGCACAAATGATTATATTAGGGACACCCCAAAGCGGATGCCAGGCCTAAGCAGATTTCAGGCCTAAGAAGATGTCAGGCCGCGGCGATAACCGGGCATTTCCCGGCAGACAAACCCTGAAAAAAGACGGACCAGACGTGCGGCGCATTATAGAACCAAACCAGTAGATTTTCCAGCCCATTTATCCGCTTTGGATCGGTTGTCGATAGCCATGGACAGATACCATCATTCAGCCATTTCACCCTCCACCATTAAAGTTTACAGCTAAATCAGCATCCCTGCGGCGTGTTTGCCTCTAGCCGCTAGGCTCGGTTTTCGCTAAACAGGGCTTATGGAGAGCAAAGCCGACAGCATCCGCAGGAAAGCCGCATCGCGTGGTGCCGCAAGCCGTGACCGGCCAACCGCCGCCACCGCCAAAAAGGCGCGCAGGGCGACAGCCACAAAAACGGCGAAGATGGCTGACAGCAAAGCTGCCAGAAAGCCAGCAGAAAAGGCCGCAAAGGCAAGCCCCGCCAACGCCAAGAAGCCAGAGCGCAATGTCCAGATGGCACCAGCGCTGCGTCTCCATGATGTCGCCATTATGCGGGGTGAGCGGCTCATCCAGCAGAATATAAACCATGAAATGAGGCCGGGACAGATGACCCTGCTGACCGGTCCGAACGGTTCGGGAAAATCCTCGCTTCTCCGCGCCATTTCAAGACGTCTGACAACGGTGCGTGGCAGCATCAGCTGCACCGTACCGATTTTGTATGTCGGGCATCAGGATGGTGTTTCAGGGGTGTTGTCCGGGCGGCAGAATCTTACCAGCTGGGCCGAGATGAATGATGTTGCTGATGCCGAGAGCAGGATCGAGGATGCCATCGGTCAGCTGAACGCGGTTCCCTTCGCCAATCTGCCAACACGCGTGCTGTCGCGTGGGCAGCGTCGGCGTTTCGCCCTTGCCCGTCTGCTGCTGGGGCCACCGGGCGCACTCTGGTTACTGGATGAACCAAGTGTCGGGTTGGATATTGATACGATGCAGGTTCTCGACAGTATGATCAGCCACCATCTTGGCCGCAATGGTCTGGTGATGGCAGCAACGCATCTGCCGCTGGCTCCCTATGCCCAGCCTGAGGTGCTGGCGCTGAGTGACAGCGCCGACGAGGGCGTGAATGTGATGCTGGCGTCGCGGAGAGTTGGTGAACCCACCGCATCTGAGTCTTCTGCCGAAGAGGCACCGGAGAAATGAACGGTTTCATCCATCAGATCAGACGCGATTTGTCGATTGCCTGGGCAAGCCGGCTGGATATCGGCGTGATCCTGCTGTTCTTCGTAATCATCGTGACCATGTTTCCACTGGCCATCGGCCCACAGCCGGAAATTTTGCAACCGCTTGCCGTGCCGTTGCTGTGGATCGCCGCCTTTCTGTCGATCCTTGCCGGTTTTGACCGGCTGTTTGCGGCTGATTTGCGCGATGGCTGGCTGGATCAGGTAGCGCTCTCGAAGCTGCCACTTTTTGCCTATGTGATTGCCAAGGCAATCTCGCACTGGCTGGTCAGCGGCCTGCCGATTTTGCTGGCGGCGCCGCTCATCGGCCTGTTGCTGCAGATCGACCCCTGGGTGCTGCCAAGCCTGTTGATCGCGCTTGCCATTGGCACAGCGTCATTGACCCTGCTTGGGGTGATTGGTGCCAGCCTTGCCACCGGCGCGCGCCATGGGGGCGGCCTGATGGCGTTGCTGGTCCTGCCGCTGGCGGTTCCAGTGTTGATCTTCGGGGTGCTGGCATCGGCGCCTGAGACCGGCCTGCTACTGACACCACATCTGAAATTGCTGGGAGCCATCATGGCTGTCCTGCTGGCCATCGCTCCGCCCGTGGCTGCGGCAGCGCTTGGCGAGGCGGACGATGATGGGGGAACATGATGTTTGATTATTTCGCCAACCCCACACGCTTTGTCAGAATTGCCGACGCGCTGTTCTGGCCACTTGTCGTCGTGGCATCCGGGCTGTTGATGGCTGGACTTTATTACGGGCTAATCGCCTCGCCAGCTGATTACCAGCAGGGAGACACGGTGCGCATCATGTATGTGCATGTTCCAGCTGCCTGGTTGGCAACATTGGGATATGTGGCGATGGGCATCTGCGCGCTGTTCTATATCGTCTGGCGGCATCCGCTGGCTGATGTTGCGCTGCGGGCGATGGCGCCGGTGGGGGCTGTCTTTGCCATGCTGACGCTTGTCACGGGGTCGCTGTGGGGGAAGCCGATGTGGGGTGCCTGGTGGGTCTGGGACGCGCGGCTGACGTCAATGTTGATCCTGTTCTTTTTCTATGTTGCCGTGATTGCGCTGGCGAACGGCTTTGACAGGGTGGAGCGCGGCAGCCGGCCAGCTGCATTGCTGGCACTTGTCGGGGTGCTGAATGTGCCGATCGTGAAATTTTCGGTTGATTGGTGGAACACACTGCATCAGCCGGCAAGCCTGATCCGCAGTGGTGGTGTCTCGGTTGATCCGGCGATGCTGACGCCGTTGTTGCTGATGCTTGGAGGCTTTCATCTTTATTTTGCCGCAGTGGTCATTCTGCGGATGAAAACATTGCTGATCGAGCGACGCATCACCAGCCTGCAGCTTCGGCGCAGCCGCCAGCCGGCGGCCGCCAGCGAGGCCGGGCAATGAGCGCGTTTTTCTCAATGGGTGGCTATGCCGCCTTTGTCTGGCCCTGCTATCTGCTTACGGCGGTGGCGATGGCCTGGATTGGCTATACCAGCTGGAAAAAGGCCAAAAGAAGCGCCGAAATACTCGCTTCGCTCAGCGATCAGGATCAGCGACACTAACCGCCTAGGCACGGCGGCGGCCACCACGGCGGCGGCCACCCTCGATGGCCGGGGCGTCCTCAGCCGTCAGAATGCGCTCAGGCAGCTCAACCTCGGCAGCGAGCCTTGCATAGGGATCGCTTTTATGCGGGATCGCCATCGCCTTGACAAAATGGTCCTGAAACGATGGTTCGATGGCCGTTTCGATCTTTTCAATGTCACGGACAACAGCCTCGATCTCGCGGCGGGCACCACGATTGAGCAGCGCCATCCGCGCCCCGGCCCCAGCCGAATTGCCAGCAGCGCGGACATTTCCCAGCTGACAATCGGGGATCATCCCAAGCACCATCGCATATTTCGGGTCGATATGTGTGCCGAAGGCACCCGCCAGAACAACCCTGTCGATGGCTTTGATCTGCATCTTGTCCATCAGCAGCCGGAAACCAGCATAAAGAGCGGCCTTGGCAAGCTGGATCGCACGCACATCATTCTGCGTGACAGTTACATTCTCTGAAATGCGGTAGCAGAACGTGCGGCCATCAGCTTCGATACGGGCCGATTGATCGGCCTTTTGACCATCGACAACGCCGTCCATCGAAATGATTCCGGCAAGATACATCTCCCCCAACACCTCAATGATCCCCGAACCACAAATCCCAGTTATGCCGGTCGCCTTCACCGCCTCGTCAAAGCCCGCCTGATCAGACCATTGGTCAACGCCAATCACCCGAAACCGGGGTTCAAGCGTGTCCCTGTCGATGCGAATGCGCTCAATCGCACCGGGCGCGGCGCGCTGGCCAGAGGAAATCTGCGCCCCCTCGAAAGCCGGACCTGTGGGTGACGAGGCAGCAAGCATCCGCTGCGAATTGCCAACGACAATTTCGGCATTGGTGCCGACATCAACTACAAGCGTATATTCATCATGTTTCTGTGGGGCCTCGGCCAGAACCACCCCCGCAGCATCAGCGCCGACATGACCGGCGATGCAGGGCAGAACATAAACACGCGCGCCCGGATGAACGTCAAGGCCAAGCTCGCTCGCACGAATTTCAACGGCGGTATCAACCGCAAGGGCGAAAGGCGCACCACCAAGTTCAACCGGATCGATTCCAAGCAGCAGATGGTGCATCACCGGATTGCCGACAAGCACAATTTCCAGAACATCCTCAGGGGTCAGGCCGGCCTGTTCCGCAGCGCCCGATATCAGGCTCTGTAAACCTTCAATGACCGCAGCTGTCATCTCTCTGTCACCGCCGGGGTTCATGATCCCATAGGAAACACGGCTCATCAGATCCTCGCCAAAGCGGATCTGTGGGTTCATCGCACCGGTTGAGGCCAGAACCTCGCCAGTGACCATGTCGCACAGATGCGCCGACATGGTCGTCGATCCCACATCAATGGCAACGCCGGCAATGCGGTCCTTCAGGCCGGGCCAGATGCCGACAATGTGATGCCCATCACGAAGTGCCACCGTCACCTGCCATTTGCCGGCACGCAACACCGGTTGCAGGGATTGCAGAATATTCAGATCACAGCTGATGCTGCCGGTGACACGATCCGGCCATTGCGCCTCCACCGCCTCCACCAGACGGCGAAAATCACCCGAGGGTTCGTGCATGTCCGGTTCGCGCACCTCAACGAGGCACAGGCGGACAATCGGATCCATCTCGATCTGCCGATCATCTGCCGCCTTGCGCACAAGCTGGTTATGGACCTGACTTTCAGGTGGGACATCAATCACCACATCACCACAAAGCAGCGACTGACAGGACAGGCGCCGACCATCGCCAAGCCCCTTTTTATCTGCATAGCGGGTCTCAACAGCGGTCACATCTCCAAGGCTGTCAGCACCCGAGGTGATGCCATGTTTGGCAAACTCACCACTGCCAACCGTAATCTGACAACGCCCACACAAGGCGCGCCCACCGCAAACGGAGTCGATGTCAACACCGAGGGTACGCGCTGCCTGCAGCACAGTCGTCCCAGCGGGAACATGGCCCTGTCTGCCTGATGGGGTGAAAATGACTTTCACCTCATCCGGCGATTTCCCAGATCTTGCGCTGCTGTCGTCGGTCATTGTTCCAACTATAAAAGGTCTGTCTTAATGGTTCAGGCGCTGCGCCGGCGGCGTGTCTGCCGTCGCTCACGACCGCCCTCACCCTGCGCTGCAGGTTCGCGGAATTTCTCGATCCATCTCCGGCATTCCGGATCATTGCCATTCATTACATTGGCACCCATGATACCTGTCATTTCCTCGGCGTGAAGCGGATTCATGATAGCCGAGGTCATGCCAGCTCCTGCAGCCATCGACAGGAAGGCAGCGTTGAGTCCATGCCGATTTGGCAGCCCGAAGGAAATGTTTGATGCCCCACAGGTGGTGTTCACCTTCAACTCGTTGCGCAGGCGAATGATCAAATCAAGGGCCGAACGGCCAGCAAGGTTGATCGCGCCAACCGGCATGATCAGTGGATCAACCACCACATCCTCGCGGGGAATGCCATAATCCTCGGCACGCTCAACAATTTTCCTGGCAACATCATAGCGGACATTCGGATCTTCTGAAATTCCCGTCTCGTCATTCGAAATGGCAACAACGGCAGCGTTGTATTTCTTCACAAGCGGCAAAACAACCTCGAGGCGTTCCTCCTCGCCGGTGACCGAATTGACCAGCGGCTTGCCCTTATAGACGGACAGGCCGGATTCCAGTGCGGCAACAATTGAACTGTCGATGGCAAGCGGCACATCGACCACATCCTGTACGAGCCTGATCGCCTCAGCCAGAATGGCAGGTTCATCGGCCATCGGAATACCGGCGTTGACATCGAGCATAGTCGCGCCAGCTTCCACCTGGGCGACGGCATCAGAGATCACCCGGCTGTAATCACCTGCGGCCATTTCGGCAGCAAGCAGCTTTCTGCCGGTGGGGTTGATCCGCTCACCAATCACGCAAAACGGTGAGTCAAAGCCGATGGTGATTTCTTTTTTGTCTGATGAAATCAGTGTCTTGGTCATGTTTTATGTCTCCGTTTACGCTGCCCCTCTAGGCGGCGATAACCTCAAAGCCGCCTTTCGGCAATGTTTCAATTTTTCCGTCGGCGATTGCCTGGGCGTAAGCCGCGGTTTTGGCAAAGCCACCGAAGGGGTAGAAATGGAAATGACGGATCAGACAGTCTGGATCCCCTGCCATTCCCTGTGCAAGGCCATCGAGCAGCAGGTGTGGTGATTGTACCGTCATCAATTTGGCAACATTGCGGGCCTGTTTCGAGATGAAGCGCATTGATGGACCAATCCCCGAAATCTGGGCGAAGCGGAACAGTGTTTTGATCGTGGCTGGCCCCGGAATGCCGATGCGGATGGGCAATTTGTTGCCGGCAGCACGTATCGCCCTCTCCCAGTCCAAAACGATATCCGCCTCGAAACAGAATTGGGTTTCGATATAAAGATCCAGCCCTTCACGAACGGCGAGTGCATTCTTCGCCGCCAGAGCCTCGGCAATCTCGTCATCGCTGATATCGGGACTTCCCTCGGGATGGCCGGCAACACCGATGGAGCGGATGCCATGTTTCTGGATCAATCCCGTATCGAGTACCTGCATGGAATCGGAAAATTGGCCGACCGGATTGTCGACGCCGCCACCAATCACGAGAACCTCACTGACGCCTGCTTTGGCGGTGAAAGCTGCCAAGAGTTCATCAAGCTGATCCGCATCACGCAATGACCTGGCGGCAAGGTGCGGCACTGGCTTCATGCCATCATCATGCAGGCGTTGCGCCACCGCAATCGTATCCATCGGATCACTGCCTGGCAGAAAGGTAACGTTCACCGTTGTTCCCGGAGCAAGGCAATCGCGGAAACTCTCAATCTTGGTGGCACCTGTCGGTGTCACCTCAATCGACCAATCTTCTGCTGCCTGCCGAATCTGCTCAATGGTCGCTGCCATGATAACCTCGTTCAAAAATGGAATCGGGGCGGCGCTTCAGCTTTGCAGCATCTGGCCCCGCTACCTCAGTCGCCGCAGAATGACGAGTCTGCCCACCGTCGGATAGTTTGCCGACGCCTCACTATCTCCCGATTGCGACATCGGCCTGAAAACTACTGGGCGGGCGTCGCCTAAGCTGGCGACCTGCCACCATTTTCCACCAGCGTGCGAACGCGGTCTGCAGGATATTCCACCTCCAGCGCGGCGGCACGCTCAGCGGCTACAGCATCAAGATCATCCCCGCATTCGACTGGCTCACCCCGGCGCCACTCGGCCAGATAGTCATCCGTCTTGTCGGCACCATCGCGCATCGCCGCCTCATCAATGGCGATGGCAAAGCGTCGTGAAAGCTCGATCTTTGCCTGTTCGCGCTTGCGGCCACGGCCGCGTTCGGCAATGACCTGCGCCGGAATATCACGCCAATATAATGTAATTAACTGAGCCATGTTTCTGTGGTCCTGTTGCTGAGTTACCCGTGATCCGACCGCCTATGAAGCAGGTGGGTTGGCGGTTGCCTGCGTTTTGGCAAGGGCCTTTTCGACAAAGCCCGGAAAGCCTCCATATCCGGCCAGTCGGTACTCAAAGGCCAGCCCCAATTCCTGCGCCGCCTGCTCGGCCCTGACCCGCAATGCCGCATCCTCTGTCTGGGCGATGTACAGAACACGTGTGTAATTGCCAAAATACATATCCCGAAGCTGCGGGTGCCTGCGCAGCCCCATCCCCTGCATGACGATCCGTTCAAAATGCCGGACCATGTAATCAGTCAGGAAAAAGGTCCCGAGCGCGTTGTCCATTTCATCGTCAAAGACAGGCTTGCCGAGAAACATCTCATAGCAGTGCGGCCCCGGAATGCGGGGAACACCGACTTGTTCCAGATAGGCATCCAATTCGCCGCCAGTCCCGCAATCACCATAGACAACCGCGACATTACGCCCGGTGCGCAACGCAGCATCCACCTTGCGTCTAACGCCGGGAACAATTTTTTCCGGATAATTGTGCCAGGAGGCAGGAAGACAGGTAATTTCAACCACCCCATCCGGGAGTTGGCGCTGGATATCGACCAGTTCGCGGGCCAGCGCACCGCACGCCACAAGCAACAGGCCGCCCTGTCCGGACGGTCCGGCAAAATGCGCCTCGGTCTCCTGCCTAGCCAGCGGCCTGCGCCTTTTCACGCTTTGCCGCAATCATTTCCTTGGCTGTCTCAACAGCAACGGCTGCGTCGCGGCAATAGGCATCGGCACCGACCGAGTCGGCAAATGCCTCATTCAGGGGCGCACCACCGACAAGCACGATGTAGTCATCACGGATGCCCTTTTCGACAAGCGCATCAACGACCACTTTCATGTAGGGCATGGTTGTCGTCAGCAGCGCCGACATGCCGAGGATGTCCGGCTTGTGCTCCTCAAGCGCTTCGAGATAATTTTCCACCGGATTGTTGATACCGATATCGACAACATCAAAGCCGGCACCCTCAAGCATCATCGACACCAGATTCTTGCCGATGTCATGGATGTCGCCCTTGACCGTTCCGATTACCATGCTGCCAACACGGGGCGCACCGGTTTCGGCAAGCAATGGACGCAGAATGGTCATTCCCGCCTTCATTGCGTTGGCCGCCATCAACACCTCCGGCACAAACAGGATGCCATCGCGGAAATCAATGCCGACAATGGTCATGCCCTCAACCAGAGCCTTGGTCAGAACCTCATAGGGTGTCCAGCCACGATTGAGCAGGATTTCAACGCCCTCGACTATCTCTTCCTGGAGACCGTCATACAGGTCGTCATGCATTTGCTGCACGAGTTCGTCATCGTCCAGATCGGTGAGGATAATTTCGTCTTCATCAGCCATCTACGCATACTCCGCATTAGCTCGTGGGGGGCAGGCACTATGTACCCGGACTGTTTTTTAGTCTTGCGGCATCCGCAACGCGGAATGTGAAGCGCGCCCGACTGAATCTGTGCTGGGCGCGACAATGCACCGCGGAATCATCGAAGCAGGCCTTATTTTTCAATCTGCTGCTTGCTCAGTACCGGAAAGCTGGCCACCATGAAAATCAGGGAAATACCAGTAATTCCAAAGGCTTTAAATGTTACCCAATCATCGGTGGACAGCGCACGCCAGGCAACTTCATTGGCGATCGCCGTTGTCGTAAACATGGCAACCCACAGCCAGCTCATCTGCCGCCAGCCAGTCTCGGTCAGATTGATCTGGCTTCCCATAATGGCCCGGAGTGGGTTGCGTCCGATCAACCGACCACCGGCGATGAGAAATGCCAAAAGTCCGGTTAGGATTGTGGGCTTGACCTTGATGAAGATCTCATTGTCAAAATAGACAGACAAGCCGCCAAAAAAGGCAACGGCAATACAGCCGACAGCCGCCATCAGCGATATGCGGCGCTCGGTCAGCCAGCCAATGATCAGTGCAATGATGGTCGCACAGATAAGCACCTTGATGCTGAGCATGAAATCCCGTGTCACATAATTGGTGCCAAAAAACAGCACCAGAGGGCCAAGGTCGAGCAGCAATCGGCGACCGGGGCGCTCGCTATTTTCCGCTGGTGCAACTGAATGATCGTGTGTCTGTTTATCTGGCACGCTATTGCCTTCCTCGGTGTCTTGTTGGTCTCTTGTTGCTCTCTGGCAGTGCTGTTCTTCCTGTACTGCCAATTCAAGGTGGGCTGATAACTGTTGATATCAGGCGGCCCAAGATGTCGCCATTTCCTCACAGGCACGTGCAGTTTCACGGATCAGTGTCCCACCACGCCTGTCTTGTCTTGCCTCCTCGCCAAGCGTGCGGCGCCAATATCTCGCGCCCCTCTGCGAGGCATACAGCCCCAGCATATGCCGGGTCACCGCATGCAACGGGATTTCCTCCATCGCATCGGCGTAATCAGCCATCGCCATGGCCGCCTCGAGGCGGGTTTTGCCAGCACGGCCAAAAATGGACTCATTAAGGTCAGCAAGCAGCATTGGTGTCCTGTAGGCAGCCCGGCCCAGCATCACCCCGGCAAAGTCGGGCAGTTCGGTCATGATGGTTGCAGCATCAGCAAGGCCACCATTGAGATGGATCATCAAATCGGGGCGGCGCACGGCAAGCCGGCGCGCCCGCGCATAGTTCAATGGCGGGATATCACGGTTTTCCTTGGGGCTGAGTCCTTTCAGCCAGGCTTTGCGGGCATGGAGGTAGAAAATCTGGACACCAGCCGCGCTGAGCGTGTCGACAAACATATCAAGGCCGACCTCCTCATCCATATCATCAATGCCAATCCGACATTTGATCGTAACCGGCAGATCAGTCTCCGCCTGCATGGCGATGACACAATCGGCGACCAGAGCGGGCTCAGCCATCAGGCAGGCACCGAAACGACCAGATTGCACGCGGTCTGACGGGCAGCCGACATTGAGATTGATTTCCTGAAAGCCATGGGCGGCTGCGACCCGCGTTGCCTGTGCCAGCCGGTCTGGTTTGCTGCCGCCAAGCTGCAGGGCAAGCGGATATTCCGCAGGGTCATGACCAAGCAACCTCTCGGCATCACCATGCAAAACAGCCTCAGCCGTTACCATCTCGGTGAACAGCAGCGCGTCAGGCGCAAGCAGACGATGGAAAAACCGACAATGCCGGTTTGTCCAATCCATCATCGGCGCCACCGAAAGGCGGCGGTCAATCGCATTGCTTGGCTGAATTTTCGTCATTTGTCCGTTATAGAGCAAGCCCCCGCAAAACACCACCAATCACGCAACATATCACCCAGAAGAGCCAAGGAATGGGTTCCGCGCCCTTGTGTCGGCAACCGCAATGACAAAAGCGTCGGGGTCCATGGCCAATTCGCGATCCAGCCGGCTGGCCGCCGTCTGCGCATCGACCCAGCCGGCGCCATCAGCGCCATCACCGGTTATGGCGCGCCAACTGTAAACACCATCAAAATCAAGACTCTGGGCCAGCAATTTATGGCGGCCATCCAGCGCGTCCATATGGATGAAGATGGTGCCAGCATCGGCATCGCCGCGCCGAACCATAACACAGTCAATCAGCTCTGCCGCAGCATAGCGCATGGCAGCGCTGACCAGCATTTCAGATTTCAGCCTCGTCATTCCGCAGGACGCCTAAAAGTCAGTGCAGCGGCCCTTTTGTTCCCAGTCGCCATACCGCGTTGGCTCCGGTCCCTTTGGCCCGTTCGTTTCTCTGGGTGACGGAATGTTGCCGTCCACCCCCCCTGTCGTGGCGGCAGCGTCCTCGGCCTCTGATTTGTCGGACTTTGTCTTGTCAGCTTTCATGTTTATCTATATGCCCGCTGATACCAGCAAAAACAAGCGGGGACGGAATGCCAGCCGACAGCACCACACCAAAGAGCAAACGCACACAGCTAACCAATCGGCCAAAATTATTGCTTGCGCCCGGAACAGACAGCCAGCGCCCCAAAGCAAGGGCAAAGCCGGCGGGCAAAACCGGCACCGGGCCACACCGCGACAACCAGAAAAGACCTCACGGAACAGGCCAGGCACGACCAACGCCTGCGACAGGACCAAAATCACGACAGCCAGCAAGAAGATCCAGCAAGCCGGGGAAGAAGCGCATCGTTGCCCCCCGTCAGGTCTGTTTTGAGATTCTCGTCGCCGTTGCCGAGGGTGCGCAGCTCGATGCGGCGATGAACGTCAACACCGACCTCGGCAATCTGGATGACAGGGATCGCCGCTTTGTGCAGCTGCTGGCGGCGACCTGCCTGCGGCGTCGGGGACAGCTGGAAAAAACCATCGCCCCCTTGATGGCGCGCCGCCCCTTTGGCGCACAGGAAAATGCCAACATCATTCTGGTGATGGGCGCGGCGCAGCTGCTGATTCTGAAAACCGAGGCGCATGCTGCCGTCGACAGCACTGTTGAATTGATGCGGCAGGCCGGTTTTGACAGGCTGACGGGCATGGCCAATGCCGTCATGCGGCGCCTGACCCGCGAGGGTGAGGCCCGATTTGGCACCACCAAACCCACCGACAATCTGCCTGAATGGCTGAAAACAAGTTGGCACGCCACATATGGGCCGGATGCAACCGCATCACTGACGCGCCTGTCGATGGAGGTTCCGCCCCTTGATATCACGCCAAAGACAACGCCTGAGATCTGGGCAGAACGGTTGCAGGGCAAGATGATCAACAATGTGTCAATCCGCCGCGAATTCGATGGCGACCTGACCCAGCTTGACGGTTTTGCCGATGGCAACTGGTGGGTTCAGGATGCCGCCGCCGCCCTCCCAGCGACGCTGTTTGGCGAAATTGCCGGAAAGCATGTCATCGATCTGTGCGCGGCACCTGGTGGCAAGACCGCACAGCTGGTTGCCGCTGGTGCGCAGGTCACGGCGATCGACAATGGACGCAAACGCATCGACCGGTTGCGCCGCAACCTGAAGCGGCTGAAACTTGATGCGAACATCGTCTATGGTGACGGTCGCACCTATCAGCCAGATGCGCCGGTTGACCATATCCTGCTTGACGCGCCCTGCTCGGCGACCGGCACGCTGCGCCGCCGACCGGACATTCTGGGACGCCGGACTGCCGAGGATATCAGCACCTTGCAGGAAATGCAGTGGGATCTGGCAACAACAGCGCTTGGCTGGCTGAAACCGGGCGGCACCATGATCTATGCGACATGCTCGCTGCAGCCGGAAGAAGGCGAGGAGATGATCGCAGCAATCCTGGCCAGAGCCGAGGGGAGCTTTGTACTGGACCCGATTACTCCCGAACAGGCTGGTACATTCGCCCCCTCGATAGCTGACGGGGGGACGATCAGGATTGTGCCAAGTGACTATGCCGCGATCGGCGGTGTAGACGGGTTCTATATTGCGCGGTTAATATCAGCAAAATAACCCGCCAACCGCAGTGCCGAGGAGAACAATCAGGCGATGAGCACAGGGCAGGCACAAGCTGGAGAGGCGACGCCAAAATGGCATGTCGGTTCGCTGGAAAGGTTTTTCCGGCGCAGCGGCCTGTTTCGCTGGCCCCTCAAACGCCATGAAAGCCCGATGGTCCGTTCCGGCCTGCAGGACCCATGGCGCGGTAACGCCGCCGCCGGTGCGATCATTCTGGCCAACGGCATCGACTGGAACAATGAAGCCGTCGATGGCAATGATTTTTCGTGGATCAGGCATCTGCGGGCGCATGGCGGCGGCAAAGCCCGCCAGCAGACAAGATCTCTGATCAGCAGCTGGCTGGACAACAACTCATCCTGGCATATGCAGCGCTGGCGCCCCGATATGATGGGCGAGAGGCTGGCCAATCTTGCGCAGAATTATGGCTGGTACGGCGAATCGGCAAGCGAGGAATTTCAGACCCTGCTGGCGCGGTCAGTGGCTGTTCAGGCACGCTGTCTGGCACTTGACTGGCGGCGCATGCGGGCGCTGGATGACAGGTTCAGCGGCCTGCGTGGTCTTGCCGTTGCCGAGGCCGCTCTAGGTGCCTCCCGCGGTGATCTGCTGTCACTGCTCGATCTGGCCATGCCCCTTGTCAGAACCCTCGTCAATGAGGATGGAGGCCATGTCAGCCGCATGCCGGACAGGCATATGTTGCTGTTGCGCCAGCTCATTGAGCTACGGAGCGCGGCTGCCTATGCCGGGGTTGGCATTGAGGAACGGCTGGATGGGATCATTCAGAAAATGGGATCAGTTGGCCGCATGTGGCGCCATGGCGATGGAAAAATGGCGAATTTCAACGGCGCTGGCATGATCAATGCGGCGCATGTTGAGGAGATTTTGAACCGAACCGGAACGTCCAGCAAGATATTGCAGCAGGCGCCACAGTCCGGCTTCATGCGTTTTGCCAGTGGACGCACGACGTTGATCCTAGACACCGGCACACCAGCATCACGCGACATGAACGCAGAATTCACCGTCGGCCACGGCACCCTGTCCTTTGAGATGAGCATTGGCAACACCCCGCTTATCGTCAATGCCGGGCAGACGGCCGCAGACCCGAATTTGCGGCACCTGCTCTGTTCAACGTCAGCGCACTCAACCGTCAGCATCGATGATCAGAATTCATCAGACCCGGATTCTGGCAGGATGGCGAAGATTTCCAATGTTGAGGTGGGGCCGGCAACTGGCGGCATTCTGGCGACGGCGTCGCATGATGGCTATGAGAGTTCACATGGCATCCTGCATCATCGCAAACTCTATCTTGCCGCTGGCGGCGGCAATCTGCGGGGTTCGGACGAGCTGGAATATACCGGCGCACCGGGGGAGATTCCACGCTACGCAATCCTCAGATTTCATCTGCATAACCGTGTCAGCGCCGCAATGCTTGGCAATGGTCAGGTATTGATGAAAATCAAGGGTAACAAAACCGGTTGGCTGTTCAAGGCAGCTGGCGGCAAGGTTGGTCTGGATAATTCGGTCTATTTTGATGCCGGCATCCGCCATTCCTGTCAGCAGATTGTCTTGCGCGCGCCCATCAGCGAAATCCGGACTCTGGGCCGGCATGAGCTGAAATGGGCTTTCCGCCGCAG